>NZ_DLNK01000004.1:96299-132558 GCF_002476985.1 Aeromicrobium sp. UBA7512 | reverse complement strand
GTGGTCGGTTCCGTGGTCGGTTCCGTCGTGGGCTCGGTCGTCGGTTCCGTGGTCGGTTCCGTCGTGGGCTCCGCGGTCGGCTCGGTGGTCGGCACGGGCGGCAGCGGCTGGGGCTCGTCGGGGAACGGCTCGTCGATCGCCGGGTCGTCGGCCGGCGGATCCTCGTCGCCGTCGGCGGGCGCCTCCTCCGGGGGGTCCTGCCACACCATCGGGTCGGGGAGGGCGCCCACGTCGGGTGCCGCCGCATCCGCGGCTGCACCGCCGGGCAGGGCCGCAGCACCGGGGGCAGCGGCGCGGGTGGTGTTCTCCACGGCCGGCGGACGATCCACGGTGATGAGCGCGGTGGCGCCGGCGATCACGACGACGCTGGCCGCGGCGCCGGCGGCGATGCCGGCCGGGCCGATCGTGCCCAGGACGCCCATGAAGCCCGACGTGGATCCACCAACGGCACCCGCTCCGCCGCCGGCACCGGCACCTCCACCGCCACCACCGCCATTCCCGCCGCCCCCGGCAGCGGCCAGGCCGCCGGCGGCGCCGGTGCCCTGCAGGTATCCCGCGGCCGCGGTGCCGAGGATGGCCGGGGCCAGGATGCCGGCCAGGCCGTGGTTGAAGTCCTGGAGCTCGAGGTACAGGCCCATGCACGCGCGGCACTCGTCGAGGTGCCGCTGCACCTTGCCGGCGTCGCGGCGCGACAGCCCGCCACGCACGAACGCGCCCAGGTTGCCGATCGCGAACTGGCACTCGGGCGTCGTCGTCGGGACGAGGTGCTTCTGGAGGTAGGCCTGACGCAGGCCCTCACGCGCCCGGTAAGCCAGGGCCGAGACGCTGTTCGCGCTCATCCCCAGCATCGGCGCGATCTCGGCGGGCTTCTGTCCCTCGACGTCGAGGTGCCAGAGCACCATCTGCCAGCGCTCGGGCAGCGAGGCGAACGCCTCCGCGGTGGTGGTGCGCTCGAAGCCGAGCTCGGCGGTGTCGACGAAGTCCACCCGGCCGTCCAGCTCGAACTGGTCGTCGGTGGGGCGCTCGCGGGTGACGGCGCGGATGCGGTCGACGTGCAGCCGGCGGACCGCGGTGAGCAGGTAGGCGCGGAAGGACTCCTGCGGGCCGCCGCCCTTCTGGACCGTGACCAGCACCTTGGTGAAGGCCTCCGCGACGAGGTCGTCGGCGTCGGCACCGCGCATCAGCTGGCGTGCCAGGCGCAGCGCCGCGGCCTGGTGCCGGGTGTAGAGGTCGCCGTACGCCGCCGAGTCGCCCTCGCGGACGGCGGTCAGCAGATCGGCGTCGCTCCGCTCATGACCCAGGGCAGAGGAGGAGGCGTCGATGGTCACTGCCTGCCCCTTTCCCGAGTGGTCGCGTGGGTGCCTACGCGTGACCACGACCGGCCACCTTCCTCAGTCTAGGTGTCGTTCGCGCTGCTGTCCGTGGTTCCTGTGGCCCTTTGTGACTAGTCACGGGCCCGTTTTTTCCCGGCGGCGACTGCATGAACTCGCCGTTACCCACGATCCGTGCGGAAAGTCGCGTCATGGGGGCCCCGGTGAACCGTCCCCTAGGTGTCACACGGCGACCACGCCCGACCCTTGCGAGAGGAGGCACGGATGAACCCCTTCGACGTCAGCTATGTCGACCTCGACTCGGCGGTCCGTGCCGGTCAGGTGGACGCAGTGGACGTTGCACACGAGGTGGGAGCGAGTGCAGCGTCTCTCGGAGTTCCACTCCACGAGGTCCTCGACCGCGTGGAGAGGGCCTTCGACGGCCTCGAACCGTCGTTCGCGATGGTCCGTGGGGTTGCCGTGGCGTGGGCCGAGACGTCCCGGGCGCTGCAGCTCGAGACGTCGTGCGAGGACCCGCTGACCCAGTTGTCGACCCTGGCGCACCTGCGGCACAGCCTGGACGGGCTGTACCGCGGGGCGATCAGGGACGACTCCACGGTCACGGACCGTCACGGTCTCGTCGTGGTCGAGCTGCCCCGGCAGGCCGGCCAGGTGCTGGAGCAGGCGCTGCACGCGGTCGACGTGAGCGTCGCCCTGCGCACGGTGTTCCCGGGCGACGAGGTCATCGCACAGCTGAGCCCACGACGCTTCTGCGTCCTGGCCGAACGACGTCGGCTGGACCAGCCGACGCTGAGCCTGGTCACCGTCCTGCTGCGCCGGACGTTCGAGTCGCCCCCGCCCCGGGTGTGGCTCGAGCTGCTGCCGCCGGTCGCACAGGACGTGACCTGGGTGCTCGACGCACTCACCGGTTGACCGGCGGGGTCCGCCCCCATCTCGGGTGTGGCGGAACCCGCCGGGCGGCCGGAGCGTCGGTCGTCGCGCCTAGGCTGGGTCGCATGTGCGGCCGTTACGCGACGTCCCGGACCCCGACCACCCTCGTCGACGACTTCGAGGCCGATCTGGGCGACCTGTTCGTCGACACCGGACCCGACTTCAACCTCGCGCCCACCAAGCTGGCGCCCCTCGTCGTCGCGCGCTCCGGTGACGCCGGCCCCCGGCGCGAGCTCGTCACCGCGAAGTGGGGCCTGGTTCCCTCGTGGGCCAAGGACCCCTCGATCGGCAACCGCCTCATCAACGCCCGCAGCGAGACCGTCGCCGAGAAGCCGTCCTTCCGGTCGGCCTTCGCCAAGCGGCGCGCGATCGTCCCGGCCGACGGGTTCTACGAGTGGTACCAGCCCGAGGCGGAGCCCGGCGCGAAGCGCCCGCCCAAGCAGCCCTTCTTCATGAGCGCCGAGGGCGGACTCGGCCTCGCGGGGCTCTACGAGTTCTGGAAGGACCCCGAAGGGGAGTGGCTGCTCACCTACACGATCCTCACCACGTCGGCCGAGGGCGAGGACGGGCGCATCCACGACCGCGCGCCCCTGATCGTCGGTGCCGAGGTCGCCGAGCACTGGCTGGCGGCCGAGCCGTGGCCCGAGGCGCTCGAGCACCTGGTGCCGGCCACGCCGGGCGTGCTGGACACGTGGCCGGTGTCCACCGAGGTCAACAACGTGCGCAACAACGGCCCCGAGCTGGTCGAGCCGCTTCCGCTCGAGGGGGAATAGCGGGGCGCCGCGAGCCGTTTGACCAAGCAGGAGGTTTTGAATGCTCGCATGCCCCGTACGTCCTGCCGCAGTAGGCTGGGCGACGATGACTGACGACACCGTCGTGGACCCGTCGACCGAGACCACGGAGGAGCGCCAAGCCCGATTCGAGGCCGACGCCCTTCCCTTCCTCGACCAGCTGTACTCGGCCGCTCTGCGCATGACCCGCAATCCCCAGGACGCCGAAGACCTGGTGCAGGAGACCTATGCCAAGGCGTTCAGCGCCTTCCACCAGTTCAAGCCCGGCACGAACCTGAAGGCCTGGCTGTACCGGATCCTCACCAACACGTACATCAACCACTACCGCAAGAAGCAGCGCCAGCCCCAGCAGGTGACCGACGAGGTCGAGGACTGGCAGATCGCGGCGGCGGCGGCCCACAGCTCCTCGGGGCTGAAGTCGGCGGAGATGGAGGCGCTCGAGCGCCTGCCCGACTCCGACGTGAAGGACGCCCTCCAGCAGCTGCCCGAGGACTTCCGCTACGCGGTGTACCTGGCCGATGTCGAGGGGTTCCCCTACAAGGAGATCGCGGAGATCATGGACACGCCCATCGGCACCGTGATGTCGCGGCTCCACCGCGGACGGCGTCAGCTGCGCGAGCTGCTCACGGACTACGCCCGCGAGCGCGGTATGAAGGTTCCTGCTGGAGGTGACGCGAAGTGAGCTGCGAAGGACCCGATTGCGAGAAGGCGCTGGAGAACCTCTACGTCTTCCTCGACCACGAGATCGACACCGCCAGCTGCGACGAGATCCAGTCCCACCTCGACGACTGTTCCGACTGCCTGAACGAGTACCACCTCGAGCAGATCGTCAAGGCGCTCGTCGGCCGGTCGTGCACCGAGGTGGCGCCCACCCCGCTGCGCGAGAAGGTCATGTTCCAGATCCGCACGATCCAGGTGGAGATCCGCACCGAGTCACCCTGACCTGGAGACGACGAAACCCCATCCGCTGGATGGGGTTTCGTGCGTTATCGGCGCGTTCTCACGCGTTGGGGCGCTTACCGTGGTTCGCGCCCTTCTTGCGACGCGCCCGGCGCTTGCGACCGGTCTTGCCCATGGTTCCTCCTCAAAACGCTGACCATCAAGTCTCGCACACTCAGTCGACCGGGGGCACACGGGACAGGAACCGCTCGCGCTCGACCACGATGCGGCGCACCTGGCCACTGGCCACGAGGACCTCGTTGCCGTCGCGTGCGGAGACCTCGAAGATCACCATCCGCCCGTCGCGCTGGGTGAGCGAGGCCGTGGCGGTGATCGTGGCGCCGACCCCGCTGGCGGCCAGGTGCTGCACCTCCACGCGGGTGCCCACGCTGGTCTGGCTGTCCTCCAGGTCGAGGGCGGCGCACGTGGCCTCCTCCAGCCAGGCCAGCAGGACCGGCGTCCCGAGCACCTCGAGGTCGCCGCTGCCCACCGCGCGGGCGGTGTGCTCGGGCCCGACGGTGTGGGTCACGCTGGCGTGACCCGCGTCGCCGGCCACGCTCACACGCCCATCGTGTTGCGCGGGTAGAGCGCGTTGACGTCCGTGGCGACGTTCACCAGGTAGGGCACGCCCGAGGCGAACGCGCGGTCCAGGGCGGGGCCGATCTCGCGCGGGTCGGTGACGAACTCGCCACCGCCGCCGAGCGCCTCGACGACCTGGTCGTACCGGGTGTTGGGCGCCAGGTCGGCGGCCACGTCGTAGCCGTAGAGCATCTGCATCGGGGGCTTCTCCAGGCCCCACGCCGAGTTGTTGCCCACGACGATGACGACCGGGAGGTTGTGACGCACGAGCGTGTCGACGTCGATGAGGGACATGCCCGCGGCGCCGTCGCCCATCAGCAGCACGACCTGGCTGGACGGGCGGGCGATGCGGGCAGCCATCGCCGCGCCGAGGCCGGCACCGAGGCAGCCGTACGGTCCGGGGTCGAGCCAGCCGCCGGGTCGCTGGGGCTCGACGAACTTGCCGGCGAACGACACGAAGTCGCCACCGTCGCCGATCACGACCGCGTCGTCGGCCAGCCGCGGCAGCAGTTCACCGTAGATGCGGGCGGGGTGGATCGGATCCGCCTCGGCGGTGAGCAGGGCCGAGTCACGCTCCACGGCGGAGGCGACGACGTCCTGCAGCTCGCCGAGCCACGGCGTCCAGTCGGGACGCGACGTGCCCGACTGCAGTCCCTGGAGCAGGGCGTCGAAGACGAGGCTGAGGTCGCCGGCGACCGAGCCGCCGAGCGACGCGTGCGTGGACACCTGGCCGGGGGAGTCCGCGACGTGCACCGTGACGGCGGGGTCGCCGCCCTCCTTGCCGCCGAAGCGGCCGAAGCCCAGCCGGAAGTCGAGCGGCGTGCCCACGACCACGACGAGATCGGCGGTGCCCAGGGCGCGCGAGCGCGCCTTCGTCACGAGGTTCGGGTGGCCGCCGGGGACGATGCCGCGGCCCATGCCGTTGGCGATCGCCGGGATGCCGGTCTCCTGCACGAAGCGCAGGGCGGCCTCCTCCGCGTGGTCGGACCACACGTCGCTGCCCAGGATGACGACTGGACGCCGCGCCTGCGCCAGCAGCCGCACGATGCGGGCGACGGCGTCGGGATCGGGCTCGAGGCGGTCCTTCGAAGGGCCGGTCGACACGTGCTCCACCGGACCGGAGTTGAAGAACTCGTCCATCGGGATGTCGACGAAGGTCGGGCCGCGGTGCGAGGAGCCGGCGAGGGTGAACGCCTCGTCGACGACGGGCGCGATGTCGGCCAGGCTGCGCGCCGTGGTGGCCGACTTCGTGATGGTCTCGAAGATCGGCGGGTGGTCCAGCTCCTGAAGGGTGCCGGTGCCCCACGTCGACGCGGCGGCGCGACCGCCCACGACGACCAGCGGCGAGCCCGAGAAGTACGCCTGCGCCACGGGGCTGACGCCGTTGGTGACGCCCGGGCCGGCGGTCAGGACGGCCAGGCCCGGGGTGCGCGTCAGCTTGCCGATGGCCTCGGCGGCGAAGACGGCCGACGGCTCGTGACGCACGTCGATGATCGGCATCGGCTGCTCGGACTTCACGGCCGCGTCGTACATCGGGAAGATGTGGGCGCCCGAGAGGGTGAACATCGCCTCGGCGCCGTGGGCGCGCGCGACGTCGAGTGCGTGGTGGCCGCCGTGCGGCCCGGTGGGCTCGGGGAACGTGGCGTCCTGCTGCTGGTCTTCGGTCATGTGACGCAGGTTACCCGCGAGTCGCTTCCGACGGAGCCCTAGGCTCGGAACGTGCCCTCCTTCGAAGACATCGCCGACGCTCAGACGGCGCTGACCACCGCGCAGATCGACCGTCTGCAGCTGCTGGTGACCGACTGGCAGATCGTCGCCGACCTGTCCTTCAGCGACCTGGTGCTGTGGGTGGAGGACGCCGAGGAGAAGGGGATGTGGGCGGCCGCGCAGATCCGCCCGACCACCGGCCCCACCACGCTGCTCGAGGACGTCGTGGGCACGTTCGTCCCGCGCGACCTGTCCGACATCGACGACGAGGTCCTGGCCGACGGTGCGGTGGTGGTCCAGGCGCCTGTGCCGGTCATGTGGGCCGGGCGCAGGATCGCGCTCATCGTCACGCGCCGGCCCGCCACCGACCGCCGCGCCGCGGGTGCCCTCGAGTCGGCGTACCAGCGCACGAGCGAGGAGCTGTTCGAGATGATCCAGCGGGGCGAGTTCCCGCTGCCGGGCGTCCCGTCCGAGCTGGCCGACTCCCTGCGCGTGGGCGACGGCTTCGTGCGTACCGACGCCGACGGACTGGTCTCCTACGCGAGTCCGAACGCCCTCTCGGCCTACCGCCGGCTGGGCTATGCCGGCGACCTGCGCGGCGCCGACCTCATCGACCTGACGACCCGCCTCATCGGCGCCGATGCCGACCGGCCCTTCAGCGCGCTGTTCGGGGCCGGCGAGGCGGAGGCCGAGATCGAGAGCGGCGGCGCGTCGATGCTGCTGCGGATCATGCCGCTGCGCAGCGGGGGAGCGGCGACGGGCTCGCTCATCCTGCTGCGCGACGTCACCGAGCTGCGGCTGCGCGAGCGCGAGCTGGTCTCGAAGGACGCCACGATCCGCGAGATCCACCACCGGGTGAAGAACAACCTGCAGACCGTGGCGGCGCTGCTGCGGCTGCAGAGCCGCCGGATGGAGATCCCCGCCGCGCGTGAGGCCCTGCAGGAGGCCGAGCGGCGGGTGGGATCGATCGCGCTGGTCCACGAGACCCTGAGCCAGTCGTTCGACGAGTCGGTCGAGTTCGACGCGATCGCGGACACGCTACTGCGCACCGTGCTGGACGTGGGCGGCGGCGTGGTGAAGGCCGAGCGGGTGGGCTCGTTCGGGCTCGTGCCTGCCGAGATCGCGACGCCGCTGGCGATGACGCTCACCGAGCTCGTGCAGAACGCGGCGGAGCACGCGTTCGGGCCGGAGGGCGGTCGGGTCATGCTCGCGGTGAACCGGATCCGTGGACGGATCCGGCTGCGCGTGAGTGACGACGGCCGAGGGCTGCCGGACGACTTCGATCCGACGCTCAGCCTGGGCCTGTCGATCGTGTCGACACTGGTGCGGGGGGAGCTGAAGGGCGATCTGGACTACGAGTCGATGCCGTCGGGCGGCACGACCGTGACGATCGCGTTCGGGCTGTGAGCCCGATCAGGCGGTGCGAATGCGGGCGCGGGCGTTGCGCCGCTTGAGCGCGCGGCGCTCGTCCTCGCTGAGGCCGCCCCACACGCCGTGATCCTGGCCGGACTCGAGGGCCCACTGCAGGCACTGCTCGCGAACGTCGCAACGACGGCACACCAACTTGGCCTCTTCGACCTGGAGGATCGCCGGGCCGGTGTTGCCGATCGGGAAGAACAGTTCCGGATCTTCGTCCAGACAGGCCGAACGATGTCGCCAATCCATACGGATGACTCCTTTGGCTGCTTGCAGTGGGGGAAACCGCGCACCGGGGCGCACGCTCGTCCAGTTTCGCAAGGTTCTGCACACTCCACAACAGATGTGGACCGACCGATTCTGAGGGAAACGTCACATACTCGTAACATTGAAAATGCTTGCGTTCACGCAGCGTTAGCCTGAGACCGTGTCTGTCTCCTCCCGCGTCCCGCTCCTGATCGCCGCCGTCGTGGTGGGTCTCCAAGGCCTGGTCTTCCTCGTCCTGGCTGTGCTCGACCTCAGCGGACTCGTTCCCGGGCGCATCGCCGTCGGGGTCGGGATCGGGATCCTGCTGCTGCTGGTCGGCGCCGGCCTCGTGGCGGCAGCGGTGGGTCTCGCCCGCGGTGCCCACGTCGCCCGGGGCCCGGCCGTGGTCGCCCAGCTCATCGGTCTCGGACTGGCCTGGTCGCTGCGCCATCCCGATCCCAACACGGGCGACAACCGTGCGGTCGCGCTGGCGATCGCCGTATCGGCCCTGGTCGTGCTCGGATGCCTGGCCACGGGGCCGGCCCGCCGGGCGCTGGCCGACGACTACGAGGCGTGACCCGTGTGCGAGACTTGACGCTGGGGCACACCCCGTCCTCACCCGCGGAACGACACCGCAACCGGCAGCCGGATCGGCGCCGCCCGCACCTGTAGTCCCACGTTGCGCGAGGAACCATGTCCACCCAACTCGACCCGATCGATGCCGACCTGCTCATGACGCTCACCGAACACGATGATCCTGTCTTCTCGCTGCACCGCGGCGGAAAGATGGAGGTCGCCTCGACGGTACCCGTGGCCGACGCCGACGACCTGTCGCTGGCGTACACGCCGGGCGTCGCGAAGGTGTGCGAGGCCATCGCCGCCGACCCCGAGGTCGCGCACGAGTACACGTGGGTGGGCAACACCGTGGCCGTCGTCACCGACGGCACCGCCGTCCTGGGCCTGGGCGACATCGGCCCCGCCGCCGCGATGCCGGTGATGGAGGGCAAGGCGATCCTGTTCAAGCAGTTCGGTGGCGTCGACGCCATCCCGATCGCGCTCGACACCACCGACACCGACGAGATCGTCGAGACGATCGTGCGGCTCGCGCCCACGTTCGGCGGCATCAACCTGGAGGACATCTCCAGCCCTCGTTGCTTCGAGATCGAGCGCCGCCTCATCGAGCGCCTCGACATCCCGGTCTTCCACGACGACCAGCACGGCACCGCCGTGGTGGTGCTCGCCGGCCTCTACAACGCGCTGCGCCTGACCGACCGCGAGCCCGACGAGATCAAGGTGGTCATCTCCGGCGCCGGCGCCGCGGGCGTGGCCATCACGAAGATCCTCCGCTCGGCGGGGGTCCGCAAGATCAGCGTCGTCGACCGCACTGGCGTGATCACGCCCGCGCGCGACGACCTCAACGAGGTCAAGCGGTTCCTGGCCGAGGAGACCGCCGACTGGGCGCGTCCCGGATCGGTCGCGGACGCACTCGACGGGGCCGACGTCTTCGTCGGCGTCTCGGGCGGCACCGTGCCCGAGGAGGCCGTCGCGAAGATGGCCCCCGACGCGATCATCTTCGCGCTGGCCAACCCGAACCCCGAGGTCCACCCCGACGTCGCGAACCGCCATGCGCGGATCGTGGCCACCGGACGCTCCGACTTCCCGAACCAGCTCAACAACGTGCTGGTGTTCCCGGGCATCTTCCGTGGCGCGCTCGACGTGCGCGCCACGACGATCTCCGAGTCGATGAAGCTGGCCGCGGCCCGCGCCATCGCCGACCTCGTGGACGACGACGAGCTGTCCGAGACCCACATCATCCCGTCGCCGTTCGACCCCCGGGTGTCGCAGGCGGTCGCCCGCGCGGTCACCGACACGGCCCGGCGTGACGGCCTGGCGCGTCGCCCCTACTGATCGGCCCACCCTCGCCGACGGGCGGAGTGCGATCCGGTTAGGGTCGCTCCCGTAGTTGTCGCCCCGACCCCAGGAGATCGCTCGTGTTCGCCGTCTACGCCGCCTCGATGGACAAGAAGAACCCGCTGGACGGCCTGGTGGTGGGTGAGCGGCCCGATCCCGAGGTGCCGGACGGCTGGACCACCGTGACCGTCAAGGCCGCCTCGATCAACCACCACGACGTGTGGAGCCTGCGCGGCGTTGGCCTGCGTGAGGAGGCGCTGCCGATGATCTTGGGATGCGACGCCGCCGGCTACGACGAGGACGGCAACGAGGTCATCGTGCACGCGGTGATCAGTGATCCCGACTGGGTGGGCGACGAGACGCTCGACCCGCGGCGCTCGCTGCTCTCGGAGCGCCACCAGGGCACGTTCGCCGAGAAGGTCGCCGTGCCGCGCCGCAACGTGGTGCCCAAGCCCGCCGGGCTGTCCATGGCCGAGGCCGCGTGCCTGCCCACGGCGTGGCTGACCGCCTACCGGATGCTGTTCACCCAGGCCGACCTCGTCCCCGGCGACGCCGTGCTGGTGCAGGGGGCCGGGGGAGGCGTCGCCACCGCCGCGATCACGCTGGCGCGCGCGGCCGGCTTCCGCGTCTACGCCACCAGCCGCGACGAGGACAAGCGCCGGCGCGCGCTCGAGATCGGCGCGCACGAGGTGTTCGAGTCCGGTGCCCGTCTGCCGGTCAAGATGGACGCCGTCATGGAGACCGTGGGAGCAGCCACGTGGTCGCACTCGGTCCGCTCGATGCGCCCCGGCGGCACGCTCGTGATCTCCGGCGCCACCTCGGGCGACGCCCCGTCCCACGCCGAGCTCACCCGGATCTTCTTCCAGCAGATGCGCGTCCACGGCTCCACGATGGGCACGCGCGAGGAGCTGCGCCGGCTGGCCGAGTTCATGGCCGTCACGGGCACGAAGCCCCTGATCGACGCCGAGATCCCCATGGAGGACGCCGCGCAGGGCCTCCAGCGCGTCATCGACGGCGACGTGTTCGGCAAGATCGTCCTCACCCGCTGAGCCGGGGCCGCTGCTCCGGGGACGTCAGTCGAGCAGGTGCCGCAGGTACCGGTCGGGCCGGTCGAGGAACGCGCGCCAGTGGTGCACGACCTCGAGATCCTCCCAGGCGGTCTCGCGCCAGCCCCACGCGCCGACCTCGAGGATGCGCGCCCCCGGCAGCGACGCCAGGACGGGGGAGTGGGTCGCGCACAGGACCTGGCCCCGGTCGCGGGTGATCCGGTCGAGCGTCGCCATGAGGGCGAGCGTGTTGGAGAACGAGAGGGCGGCCTCCGGCTCGTCGAGGCAGTAGAAGCCGGTCCCGTCGAAGCGGTGCTCGAGCAACGCCACGAAGGACTCGCCGTGGCTCATCGCGTGGAAGTCGGGCTCGTGAGGATTGCCGCCCGGATGGTCCGCGAGGTAGGAGTACCAGCCGTGCATCGTCTCGGCGCGCAGGAAGAACCCCCATCTGCCGCTGCCCACCCCGCGTTGGATCGTGAGGCTCCTCCACAGCGACGACTCGGTCTCGCGGGTCTGGTGGTGGCCGAAGGCAGAGCCGCCTTCGGGCGACAGCCCGTAGGCGACGGCGATCGCCTCGACGAGGGTGGACTTGCCGGAGCCGTTCTCCCCGACCAGGAACGTGACCCCCGGCCCCAGGTCGAGGCCGTCACGCGCCAGTTGGCGCACCGCGGGGATCGAGGCGGACCAGTCGTCCGGCTCCACGCCCGTGACGCGCACGACGGGCGGCTGATCGAAGTCCACGCCAGCACCGTAGTGGCCGCTACCGACACCGGCTGCGGCAGGACGGTCCGCGGGGTGAGCGCAGAAGTGCCCGCCACTCGGTGAGTGGCGGGCACTTCGGGGCCGGACGGCGTGCTCGGTGTCAGTCCTCGTCGTCGTCGAGGCGGGCCAGCCAGGTGGCGAGCCGCTCGACGGGCACCTCGAACTCGGGGTTGAGGTCGACGAAGATCGAGAACTGCTCGGCCAGCCACGCGAAGGAGACCTCCTCCTCCCCGCGGCGGGCCGTCAGCTCCTCGATGCCTCGATCGGTGAAGTACATCGTCGGATCAGGCGAAGGCCCGGTTCATCAGGTCCTTGAACTCGGTGACGTGCACCGAGTGCGAGCCCACGGACGGAGCCGAGGACTCCGGGCGGGTGACCGGGTTCATCGGCAGACCGAGCGCGTCGCGCAGGTACAGCGCGACGTGCGGCCACGGACCCTGGTTCTCCGGCTCGTCCTGGACCCAGCGGATCTCGCGAGCGTTCGGGTACTTCGCGATCTCCTCCTTGAGCTCGGCCAGCGGACGCGGGTAGAGCTGCTCGAGACGCACGATCGCGGTGCGGGGGTTGTCGCCCTCGCGGCTCTTGCGGTCGGTCATCAGGTCCCACGTGACCTTGCCCGAGCACAGGATGACCCGCTCGACGCGGCTGGGATCCACCGTGTCGTCACCGATGACCGGACGGAACGTGCCGGAGGTGAAGTCCTCCGGCTGGCTCGCGGCCAGCTTGTTGCGCAGCATCGACTTCGGCGTGAAGACGATGAGCGGACGGTGCTGCGACTGCAGGTTCTGCCGGCGCAGGAGGTGGAAGTACGACGCGGGCGTCGACGGCTGGGCGATCGTCATCTCGTCGTTGGCCGCGAGCGTCAGGAAGCGCTCGATGCGTCCTGAGGAGTGGTCGGGGCCCTGGCCCTCGTAGCCGTGCGGCAGCAGCAGCACGACACCGGACTTCTGGCCCCACTTGGTCTCGCCCGAGCTGATGTACTCGTCGATGACCGACTGGGCGCCGTTGACGAAGTCGCCGAACTGGGCCTCCCACATCGTCAGCGCCTCGGGACGTGCCACCGAGTAGCCGTACTCGAAGCCGAGCGCGGCGTACTCGCTCAGCAGCGAGTCGTAGATGTAGAACGACGCCTGGTCCTCGCCCACGTGCTGCAGTGGGGTCCACTCGGCACCGTCCTTGCGGTCGATGATCGTGGCGAAGCGCGTCGTGAACGTGCCACGGCGCGAGTCCTGGCCGACGAGACGCACGGGACGCCCGTCGAGCAGCAGCGAGCCCATCGCGATGATCTCGCCGGTGCCCCAGTCGATCGGGCCGGCCGTGATCGAGGCCGCGCGGCGCTGCAGCTGCGGCAGCACCTTCGGGTGCACCGTGAAGCCCTCGGGCACGTTCGTGTAGGCGTCGGAGACGGCCTTGAGCGTGTCGGGGGTGATCGCGGTGACGAGCTCCTCGTCGTACGGCTTCTCGGGGTAGTCGGGCGTGCGCGAGTAGCCGGAGTCGTGCTGGGCCTGCTTGACCTTCGCCAGGTTCTGCTCGAGCAGCTTCTGGTAGCCCTTCAGCGCCTCCTCGGCCTCCTCGAGCGTGATGTCGCCACGGCCGACGAGAGCCTCGGTGTACAGCTTGCGCACCGACTTCTTCTTCTCGATCGTGTCGTACATCAGCGGCTGCGTGAAGCTGGGGTCGTCGCCCTCGTTGTGGCCGCGACGGCGGTAGCAGACGAGGTCGATGACGACGTCCTTGTGGAACGTGCGGCGGTACTCGTAGGCCAGCTGCGCGGCGCGGATGCAGGCCTCCGGGTCGTCGCCGTTCACGTGGAAGATCGGCGCCTGGACCATCCGGGCGACATCGGTGCAGTAGGTCGAGGACCGCGACGCCGAGGGGCTCGTGGTGAAGCCGACCTGGTTGTTCACGATCACGTGGACCGTGCCGCCGGTGCGGTAGCCCCGCAGCTGCGACAGGTTCAGCGTCTCGGCGACGACGCCCTGGCCCGCGAACGCTGCGTCACCGTGGACGAGGACCGGCAGGACCGGGAACTCCTCGCCGCGGTTCAGCACGTCCTGCTTGGCGCGGGCGATGCCCTCCAGGACCGGGTCGACGACCTCGAGGTGCGACGGGTTCGCCGCGACCGAGACCTTGATCGTGTCGCCACGGACCGAGGTGAACTCGCCGTCGACGCCCAGGTGGTACTTGACGTCGCCCGAGCCCTGGACGGTGCGCGGGTCGATGTTGCCCTCGAACTCGCGGAACACGTTGGCCGGGTCCTTGCCGGCGATGTTCACGAGCACGTTGAGGCGACCACGGTGCGCCATGCCGATGCAGACCTCCTCGAGGCCGTCGGCAGCAGCACCCTCACAGATCTCGTCGAGCAGCGGGACCATCGTCTCGCCGCCCTCGAGGCTGAAGCGCTTCTGGCCGACGAACTTCGTCTGCAGGAAGGTCTCGAAGGCCTCGGCCTGGTTGAGCTTCTGCAGGATGCGCAGCTGCTCCTCGCGGGGCTCCTTGACGTGCGGGCGCTCCAGGCGCTCCTGGAACCAGGCGCGCTCCTCGGGGCCCTGGATGTGCATGTACTCCACGGCCATCGTGCGCACGTAGGAGTCGCGCAGGATGCCCAGGATCTCACGCAGCTTCATGAAGCGCTTGCCCGAGGCCTTGCCGAACGAGCCGACGGGGAACTCGCGGTCGAGGTCCCACAGGGTGAGGCCGTGCGACGCGATGTCGAGGTCGGGGTGGGTGCGCTGGCGGTACTCCAGCGGGTTCGTGTCGGCCATCAGATGACCGCGAACGCGGAAGGAGTGGATGAGCTCCAGCACGCGGGCCTGGCGGTCGACGTCGTCGTCGTGGTTGACCGAGATGTCCTGGGCCCAGCGGATGGGCTCGTAGGGGATCCGCAGCGACGTGAAGATGTCGTCGTAGAAGCCCTCGGCGCCCAGCAGCAGCTGGTGCACGCGACGCAGGAACTCGCCCGACTGCGCGCCCTGGATGACCCGGTGGTCGTAAGTCGACGTGAGGGTCATCATCTTCGACACGGCCATCTGCGACAGCGTGTCGGCCGAGGCGCCCTGGAACTCCGGCGGGTAGTCCATCGAGCCGACGCCCACGATGAGGCCCTGGCCGGCCATGAGGCGCGGCACGGAGTGGTTCGTGCCGATGCCACCGGGGTTCGTCAGGCTCAGGGTCGTGCCCTGGAAGTCGCTGACCTCGAGCTTGTTGTCGCGGGCCTTGCGCACGATGGTCTCGTAGCCGCGCCAGAACTGCGCGAAGTCCATCGTCTCGGCGGCCTTGATGTTCGGCACCATCAGCTGGCGCGAGCCGTCGGACTTCTGGACGTCGACCGCGAGCCCGAAGTTGATGTGCTCGGGGTTCAGCTGGACCGGCTTGCCCTTCTCGTTGTACTCGAAGCCGGTGTTCATCTCGGGCATCGACTTCACCGCCTGGACGACGGCGTAGCCGATCAGGTGCGTGAACGAGACCTTGCCGCCGCGAGCGCGGGCGAGGTGGTTGTTGATGACGACACGCTGGTCGAACAGCAGCTTCACCGGCACGGAGCGCACGCTCGTGGCGGTGGGGACCGCGAGGCTGGCGTCCATGTTGGTGGCGGTGCGCGCGGCGGCGCCACGCAGGATGACCTTCTCGACCTCGCCGGGGCCGGCGGGCTGCTCGGCCGGCTTGTCCTTCGCGGGTGCCTTGGCCGCGGCAGGCTGCTTCTTCTCGGCCGGCTTCGGGGTGGGCGGCGCCTGGGCCGGAGCCGGCGGGTTCTTCTCCTCGGCCGCGCGTGCGGACGGAGCCTTCTCGGGCGTCGCCGGCTTCTCGGCCTGCTGCTTGGAGGGCTCGAGCGCCGGCTCGTCGGTCCGGGTCTCGGACGACTCTGACTTCGGCGGGGAGGCCTTGCTCTCGGTCACGCCGTTGGATCCGCCGTTGGAGCCGTACCCTCCCTTGCGGAAGAAGTCGGCCCATTCATCGCCGACCGAGGACGGATCGGCGGTGAACTGGTCGTACATCTCTTCGACCAGCCACTCGTTGCTGCCGAAGTCGGGATGGGGAGCGTCGGTCGCCGACGCGGTGGGGGAGGACTCGGCCACGGCCTGAATCGCCTCTTCCGGGGAAAATCGCTCGCGTGATCGCGCACGGATGGTGGACTCATCACAGGGTAACGCGCGGGCCTACGGCGACGCAGGCAGGTCACGGAACCCGTCGATGAACGGACGCCATGGGACGTCCGGCGGACTCAGACGGTCTCGAGGGTGGCGTCGAGGGTGATGTCGTCGACGCCGTCGAGCGCCTTGCTGACGGGGCACGTCTCCTTGGCCTCGTCGGCCACCTGCTGGAATTCGGTGGCGTCGATCCCCTCGGCCTCGGCCCTGACGGTGAGGGTGATCTGGGTGATCCGGAAGCCGCCGTCGGGGTCCGGGCCGAGCGTCACGTCGGCCGAGGTCTCCACCGCGTTCACGGTGGCGCCGGCGCGTCCGAGCAGCGCCGTCAGCTGCATCGTGAAGCAGGCGCTGTGCGCTGCGGCGATGAGCTCCTCGGGGTTGGTGGCGCCGCCGCCGTCGTCGGACGAGCGCTTCGGGAACGACATCTCGAACGTGCCCAGGCCCGAGGACGTGAGCTCGACCTGGCCGGATCCGTCCTCGAACCCGCCGTCCCAGGCGGTGCGTGCAGTACGAGTGGGCATGAGGGGCCTCCTGTGGCTGGGGTGATGGTGCTCAGGTGGGTGTTCCTTCTCGACGCTAACCACGTTTGGACAGGTCTGCACGGCGCGTCCGTGGACAGCGCCCGGACGGGCTCCTAGGTTCGAGCCGTGGAGGTCACCGAGGTCGCGGACGGCATCTGGTTCGCACACACCGAGTTCGTCAACTGGATCGTGCTGGTCGAGGACGGGCGCGCGGCGCTCGTGGACTGCGGCTACCCCGGGCAGGCCGCGCTGGTGGAGGAGTCCGTGCGCCGCGCCGGCGTCACGATGGAGCAGGTCGAGGCCCTCGTCGTGACGCACAACCACGTCGACCACACCGGGTCGATGCCCGCGCTGGCGGCCCGCGGCGTGCGGGTGCTCGCCGGGGCCGAGGAGCTGCCGATGCTCCGGGGCGAGCGCGTCGAGAGCGCCACCACGGCCGACGTCCTCGTGCGCGCCTGGCGGCCCCGGGTGCTGCGCTGGGCCCTGGGCATCGCCCGCCTCGGCGCGTCCGGGCATCCGCGGGTCGACCACGCTGAGGCGGTGACGCCCGGCACGCCGCTCGACATCGCCCGCTCGCCCGTTCCGCTGCACCTGCCGGGCCACACCTCGGGGCACCTGGCGCTGTACTTCCCCGAGCAGCGTGCCGTGGCCACGGGGGACGCGCTCGTGACCGGGCACTCGCTCAGCCCGGTCGAGGGCCCGCAGGCGATCGACGCGTTCTTCCACCACGACACGGCCCGGCTGCGCGCGACGCTGCCGGACCTCGCCCTGCTCGACGCCGACCTCCTGCTGCCCGGTCACGGGCCCGTCGCCCACGTGCCGATCGCCCGGGCCGTCGGTGAGGCGCTGAGTCACTGATGGAGACGATCGACGAGTACGTCGTCCGCGTGCTGCCGGAGCTGCGTACGGATCCCGGCGTGGAGCGGGACGTGGACGTGGACGCGCTGCGTCGGCTGTTCGCCGCCCAAGTCCAGAGCCGGCACCTCGACTTCGCGGCGCGCTGGCTGCAGGCGCAGGGCCAGGGGCACTACACGATCGGCTCGGCCGGGCACGAGAGCAACGCGGCCCTCGGCCTGCTGTCGGAGGTCACCGACCCGGCGCTGCTGCACTACCGCTCGGGCGGGCTGTACGCGGCGCGGTCCGCCAAGGCCGGACGCGACGACGGGGTCCGGGCGATCCTGCAGAGCCTCACCAGCGCCCGCAGCGACCCGATGTCGGGCGGGCGGCACAAGGTCTTCGGCCATCCGGCGCTCAGCATCATCCCGCAGACCTCCACCATCAGCTCGCACCTGCCGCGCGCCGTCGGGCTGGGGCTGGGGCTCGGCTTCGCCCGGAGGCTGGGCCGACACACCGCGTGGCCCGAGGACGCCGTCGTGCTGTGCAGCTTCGGCGACGCCTCGGTCAACCACTCGACCGCCGTCGGTGCGCTCAACGCCGCGGCCTACCTCACGCACCGGGGGCTGGAGTGCCCCGTGCTGTTCGTGTGCGAGGACAACCGGATCGGCATCAGCACCGCGTCGCCCGTGGGCTGGCCGGGCGCCATGCTGGAGCGGCTCCCCGGGATCGGCTACCGGACCGCGGACGGGGACGACCCGGTCGGCCTGCTGGCGCAGACGCGGGACGCGCTCGACGAGGTGCGGTCCAGCCGTCGGCCAGGGGTGCTGCACCTGAGCACCGTCCGGTTCCTCGGTCACGCCGGCTCGGACACCGAGATCGCCTACCGCACACGGCGCCGGATCGAGGCCGACCACGTCCACGACCCGCTCGTCGCGACCGCCCGGGCGCTCGTCGACGCCGGCGCGATGACCGGGGCCGAGGCGCTCGACGCCTACGAGGACATGCGCCGGACCGTCATGGAGGGGGCCGAGGCGATCATCGGCGAGGCGCGCCTGGAGTCGCGCGCCGCCGTCACGGCGCCGCTCGCGCTGCCGTCCGTCGCCTCGGTGACGGGGGAGCCGGCCGACGGTCCGCGACGCACGCTCGCGCAGGCCATCAACGCCACGCTCGCCGAGCTGCTGGAGGAGCACGGCGAGACCTTGGTCTTCGGGGAGGACGTGGCGGTCAAGGGCGGCGTCTACGGCGTGACCCGCGGCCTGCGCAAGCGCTTCGGCGGTCAGCGCGTCTTCGACACGCTGCTGGACGAGCAGACGATCCTGGGCACGGCCCTGGGCACGGCGCTGGCCGGGTTCGTGCCGATTCCCGAGATCCAGTACCTGGCCTACCTGCACAACGCGGAGGACCAGCTGCGTGGCGAGGCCGCCTCGCTCGCCTTCTTCTCCGCCGGCCAGTACCGCAACGGCATGGTGGTCCGCGTCGCCGGACTGGCCTACCAGCGAGGCTTCGGCGGCCACTTCCACAACGACAACTCGGTGGCCGTCCTGCGTGACATCCCCGGACTGGTGCTGGCGGTCCCGAGCCATCCCGCCGACGCTCCGGGACTGCTGCGGGCCTGCCACGAGCTCGCCCGGCAGGGACAGGTGTGCGTGTACCTCGAGCCGATCGCGCGCTACCACTCCCGCGACCTGCACGAGGAGGGCGACGGCCTGTGGACCGCGGCCGCCTCGGACGGTGCGGTCATCGCTCCGGGGGAGCTCGGCGTGCACGGGGGCGGCCGCGACGTCGTGCTCGTCACGTTCGGCAACGGCACCTTCATGAGCCTGCGGGCGGCGGAGGTCCTGCGGTCCCAGGGCATCGAGGCGACCGTCGTCGAGCTGCGCTGGCTGGCGCCGCTGCCGGAGGAGCGGATCGTCGACGCCTGCCGCGACTTCGACGCGGTGCTCGTGGTGGACGAGACCCGTCACTCCGGCGGGGTGGGGGAGGGCGTCGTGAGCGCCCTGGTCGCCGGACGCCACCCGGGCCGCATCGCGCGCGTGTCCAGCGCCGACAGCTTCATCCCGCTGGGACCGGCCTCCGACCAGGTGCTCCTCGGCGAGGACGAGATCGTGCGCGCGGCGCTCGCCCTGCTGGCCTGAGCTGAGCCCGCCGCCGGATCCGCGAGTGGCGCAGTTTCGCCCGCCACTCGGCGAGTGGCGGGCACTTCTGCGCCACTCGTGACCCCGGTTTGCGCCACTGGCGACTCCGGGCGGTGTCGGCGAGCGGGTCCTCGGGGCCGCGTGCAGGATGGGCGCGTGACCGTGTACTTGGCGTGGACCGAGGCGGAGCCGGACGATCTCGACGGCCCGTGGCAGGAGGCGCGTCCGATCGCGCCGGGCCTGCTGCTCATCGAGAGCACCGAGACGCTCTCGGTGGTCTACCACGCGCTGAAGTGGTCGCTGCCCGGCGACGAGGCGCTCATCGTGACCCCGGTCGACCGCACTCCGAAGTCTCGGGGGATGGCGCCGGGGACGACCACGTGGCTGCGGGAGCGGACGAGTCCGGGCGGGTCCGTCAGCTGAGGTCGAGGTCCTTGAACCAGGACTCGGTGACGTAGTCGGTCTCCCAGCCCAGCGAGCGGTACAGCTCGTCGGCCTTGGTGGGGGAGTCGGCATCGACCTCGAGGGACACCCGATCCCGACCGCTGCGGGCCGCGTCGGCGATCACGGTGGCCAGCAACGACTTCGCCACCCCTCGTCCGCGTGCCGCCCGGTTCACGCCGATGTACTCCACGTAGGTGCCCGGGGTGCCGCCCTCGGGGGCCGCGCTCGACGAGCACACCACGGTGCCCGCCGGCACGTGATGGCCGCCGTCGGTGTCGACGTACGCGAGCCACCAGTGGTCCCAGCTGTGGCCGGGATCCTCCCGCAGTCGCTGGACGAACTCCGAGAAGCTCTCGCGGTAGGAGTTGAAGTGGTCCTGGAACGATGTCTCGAGCATCTGGTGCACGACCTGCAGGTCCGCGGCGACGGGCATCCCGTTCTCGTGCCGCTCGACCGGCCGGACGGTGACGCCGGCGCGGGGCTCGAGCGACGCCTCGTCCGCCGTGACGGGGCGCTCCATGTGCAGCCACGTTCGGCGCTTGGCGTAGCCCGCCTGCCTCAGCCAGCCGGCCTGGCGCGTGTCACCGGCGAAGGGACTCTCGTCGAGCCGGGTGGCGGTGACGCCGCGGAAGCGGGCCATCGCGACGGCGGCATCCTCGGCCCAGGCGTAGAACGCCTCCGCGATCGCGTCGATCTGCTCCACGTCGCGGTCGAAGTAGCCCCAGATCAGCGCTCGCCCGGCGGCCCGGTCGTGCACCGTGATCCAGGCGCGCGGCACGTCGTCGTCGCCCACCGCGACGAGCTGCCGGCGGGTCCAGCTCGCCTGCCCCGCCACCTCGGACTCGATCCCGGCCGGATCGACGTGGGCCTCGCCCGTCCCCTGCAGCTCGTCGAGCCGTCGCAGGGCGACCAGGGCGTCGATGTCGGCGTAGCCGGGAACCCGTGCGCGCCACGGCTCCGGGAGGGCGGGAAGGTCCTGGTGGGTCGCGCTCGTGGTGTCGGGCATCGGGACCATTGTGGTGGAAACGGCGCGAGGCGTCGCCTCCGCCCCGACGTGCCGCCCCGAGCTCAGACCCGCGTGAGGGCCTTGTCGCGGCGCGCCGCCACGGCCGATCCGGACTCCCGGCGGGCCATGCGCTGCAGCAGTCGCGGAGCCAGGACCATCCCGATCACGGCCCACACCGTCAGCACCGCGACCGCCTGCCAGACTCGCCATTCCCCGCCGGGTTCGAGGGTGGCGGCCCAGTCGGGGAGCAGTGCCGCGCGCATCCCGGCCGCGAGCCAGTGCAGCGGGAAGAGCTGCCCGACGACCTCCACCCAGCGCGGCAGTCCACCCGTGCTGAAGATCCCCGAGGCGTAGACGAGGGCGCCGATGACGACCATGCCCCAGCCGCCCACCGAGCGGGGGTTCTTGAAGATCGAGCCCAGCACGAAGCCGATCGGCGCGCAGGCCAGCAGGCCCAGCACGATCAGTGCCACGACGCCGAGGAATCCCGGCACGCCGCGGTGCCACAGGCCGTCCACGAGAGCCGTGGCGGCCGCGAGGATGATCGCGGAGCCGAAGATCGTCTCGTAGGTCACCCGCGCGGACTGGCCCACGACATAGCCGCGCATGCCTCGAGGGACGCTCTTCGCGCGCAGCAGGGTGCCGTCCTCGCGCTCGGTCACGACCACCGTGGCCAGCCCGTAGGCCGCGCCGAAGACCACCATCATCGCCAGCGCGTTGGGCACGATGAAGTGGGCCACGCTGATGTCGGCGTCCTCGATCATGTTGTCGCGGTTGAGGTACAGCACGACGGCGAGGATCCCGTTGAGGAGCACGTAGTACATGAGGTCCTCGGGTGCGCGGAGGCTGTTGCGGAACTCGATCCACCCGCGCCGCATCCCGGAGCGGACGGCGACGTCGACGGCGCTCATGCGACCACCTCCCGCGGCTCGTCGGACTGCTCGTGCCGGGCCACCATCGCCAGGTAGGTGTCCTCCAGGGTCGACCGGCGGACCTCGAGGTCGGTGATCCCGTCGGGGTGACGAGCGAGGAGGTCGCGCACGAAGTCGGTGCCGTCGGCGGTGGTGTGCACGTGGGCCTCGCCGTGATGGACCCACCGCACCTCGGTGGTGCCCGAGATCTGCTCGGCGAGGGAGGCTGCGCTGCCGTCGGCCACGATGCGTCCGTGGTTCAGGATGAGGATCCGGTCGGCGAGCTTCTCGGCCTCGTTCAGGTCGTGTGTCGTCAGCAGGATGGTGGTGTCCTCCAGGTCGCTGAGCCGGCGCACGAGGGCGTGGAAGTCGCGGCGGGCCACGGGGTCGAAGCCGACCGTCGGCTCGTCGAGGAACAGCATCTCCGGCCGGCCGACGATGCCGATCGCGACGTCCAGCCGGCGCCGCTGGCCGCCCGAGAGCGACTTGACCTTCGCCCCGGCCTGGGCCGTCAGGCCGACCCGGTCCAGCAGCTCGTCGGTGCCGTAGGGGCACGCGTGGTCGGGCGTGGCGTACGGCGCGTAGTACGAGCCGAACTGCTCGAGCAGCTCGCGCACCTGCCAGCGGCCGTGGTCGCGCCACGACTGCAGCACCACCCCGACCCGTGAGCGCCACGCCTCGTCGGCCGTGAGCGGCGACTCGCCGAGGACGCGCACCGCGCCGTCGGACGGCTTGCGGAACCCCTCGAGGATCTCGATGGTGGTGGTCTTCCCGGCGCCGTTGGGGCCCAGCAGGGCCACCACCTCACCGCGGCGCACCTCGAAGTCCAGGCCCTTGAGGACCTCCCGAGTGCCGTACGACATGCGGAGTCCGGACGCGGTGACGACCGCGGGCTGCTGCGACGGGTCTGGATCCACGGGCTCGCTCTCGACGGGGGAGGTTCGTCCGAACCTAGTACCGCCGCGGCGCCCGCAACAAGGACCCGCGGCTCACGGACGAGCGGAGATCAGCGGTGCGATCTCGCGTGCGACCTCACGCGGTGCGTCGACCCAGAAGCCCACCCGGTCCGCGACGAGCTCGCCCTTGGACGAGCGCAGCGTGGTGACACCCGTGAGCTCGAGCTCGAGGTTGGTGCGGCCGCTCACGCCGAGCAGCAGCAGGTCGTCCTCGTGGTGCACGGAGCGGATCGTCCCCGGCATCTCGTGCTCGACGAGCCGGCACCCCGCCACCGCGGCGAGCGGGACGTCGACCCAGGTGCGGGCGCCGCAGCGCAGCCGCAGCCGGTCGTCGTGCAGCAGGTGCGGGCGGACCCGGTAGGACGCCAGCAGCCCGAGCATCCACAGGACGCCCCAGATGCCGAGCACGAGCAACGGAAGCCGGATGGCGTCGGCCCACGCGGCGTCGACGTGGCGCAGCACCAGCTCGACCGCGACGGTCTCGGTGGCCGAGCCGAAGATCCACAGCCACAGCATCGGGCCGACGAGCTGCGCGTAGCCGATCGGCGTCGCACCGGCCGGCACGTCCGGACGGCGGGCGATCCAGCGGACGAGGGAGCGGTAGAGGGCGAGCTCCAGCAGCAGCGCCTCCCGCGCCAGGCCGAGCAGCCGCCGGGTGGTCACGTGCTCTCCTGCATGAGTCGCAGGAAAGTCGCGATGGTCTCGTCGAGCGTGGACTCGAACGCGGCCAGCCTGCGCTCGGGAACGTCGCCGAAGAGCTGTCGCGCGAGATCGGCGTGGCTCTCACGGAGGTCGCGGATCGTCCGTTCGCCGATCTCGGTCGGGGTCACCAGGATGGCGCGGCGGTCCGTGGGGTGCGGCTCGCGGGTGACATGGCCCGACGCGACCAGGCCGTCCACGAGCCCGGTGACGTTCCGCGGCGTCACCTCCAGCGCGGCGGCGAGCGCCTGCTGCGTGCTGGGGCCGGACAGGCCGAGCATCCAGAGCACGTGGGTGCGGGCCGTGGTGAGTCCGGACTCCTGCTCGAACCGGCTCAGGTCGGACGCCATCAGCGACGAGAGGTGCAGCAGCTTGTCGAGCACGGTCGTCGGTTCGCGGGTCACATCGTGAGTCTACTTCACCATGTACCATGTTCACGAATCGCGATCGGGCCGGGGAAAAGCAGAAGGTCCGCCCTCGACGGACGGACCTCGGTGGTGCCAGCGTGCCCCCGGCAGGATTCGAACCTGCGCTCCCGCCTCCGGAGGGCGGTGCTCTATCCCCTGAGCTACGGGGGCCGCTCGCGGTGTGGGATACCGCGGGGACCAACGGTAGCGCACGAGTAGGTTGTAGCCGTGCCCCCCACCGTGCTGGTCGTCGACGACACGGCGTCCATTCGCTTCCTGATCCGCACCAACCTCGAACTGGCAGGCTTCGACGTGATCGAGGCCGAGGACGGACAGGACTGTCTCGACGTCCTTGCGAACCTCGACGAGCTGCCGGGTCTCATCACGATGGACATGATGATGCCGCGCATGGACGGCGTCACCGCCATCACGCGCATCCGGGCCGATGCGCGCTACGCGGGCGTCGGACTGGTCATGGTGTCCACCCAGAGCCAGCAGATCGACCTCAACCGCGCCGCGGCGGCGGGCGTCGACGACTACGTCACGAAGCCGTTCGACCCGGACACGCTCGTCGCGACCGTGCGCCGGGTCCTCGAATCCCGGCAGTAGCGCACGCAGATAGGCTGTGCCGGTGACCCCCGACCAGCTTTCCGACGCCATCGTCGCCGCCCTGACGTCCCTCGTGGACGCGGGCCGCGTGACCCTTCCCGACCCGGTCCCCGCCCAGGTCCGCGTCGAGCGACCGAAGGTCAAGGAGCACGGCGACTACGCCACGAACATCGCGATGCAGCTGGGCAAGAAGGCCGGCATGAATCCGCGCGCGTTCGCCGAGCTGCTCGCCGCCGAGCTGGCCGCGTCCGACGGCATCGCCGGCGCCGAGGTGGCCGGCCCCGGCTTCCTCAACATCCGTGTCGCCGCGGGGGCTCAGGGTGAGATCGCGCGCCACGTCCTCGAGGCGGGGGAGGCCTACGGCCACGCGCCGCCCTCCGGCCGCAAGATCGACATGGAGTTCATCAGCGCCAACCCCACGGGTCCGCTGCACCTCGGCCACACCCGCTGGGCGGCCGTCGGCGACGCGATCGGCCGCGTGATGGCGGCGGCGGGCGACGAGGTCACCCGTGAGTTCTACATCAACGACCGTGGCAACCAGATGGACAAGTTCGGTGCCTCCCTGATGGCGCGGGCCCACGGCCAGGAGCCGCCCGAGGACGGCTACCTGGGCGCCTACGTCGCCGACCTCGCCGCCCGGATCGTCGAGGACGACCCGTCGATCACGAGCCTGCCCGAGGACGAGCAGCTGGTGGCCTTCCGCGAGGCCGGCTACGCGCTGCAGCTGGGCGAGCACCAGTCCGAGCTGGCCGAGTTCAACACCCACTTCGACGTCTGGTTCTCCGAGCGCTCGCTGCACGAGTCCGACGCCGTCGAGCGCGGCATGGCCAAGCTGCGCGAGCAGGGCCGGCTGTTCGAGTCCGAGGGCGCCACGTGGATGCGCACCACCGACTTCGGCGACGACAAGGACCGGGTGCTGCTGCGCGGCAACGGCGAGCTCACCTACTTCGCGTCCGACACGGCCTACTACGTCGACAAGCGCGACCGCGGCTTCGACACCTGCATCTACCTGCTCGGCGCCGACCACCACGGCTACGTCGGGCGCCTCAACGCGATGGCGGCCTGCGTCGGCGACACCCCGGGCGATCAGATCGAAGTCCTGATCGGCCAGCTCGTGAAGATCATGCAGGACGGCAAGGAACTCAAGCTCAGCAAGCGCGCCGGCACGATCGTGTCGCTGCGCGAGCTGATCGACCTGATCGGCGTCGACCCGCTGCGGTACACGCTGATCCGCTACCCGGCCGACTCGCCGCTCACGCTCGACGTCGCCGAGATGACGCGCAAGAGCAACGACAACCCCGTCTACTACGTGCAGTACGCGCACGCCCGGCTGTCGTCGATCATCCGCAACGGCGCCGACCTCGGCCTGACCGCCGACCTCGACCGGTTCGACCCGTCGCTGCTCGTCGAGGACCGCGCCGGCGACCTGCTGCGCGCGCTGGCCGAGTTCCCGCGGGTCGTGGCGCGCGCCGCCGAGCTGCGCGAGCCGCACCGCGTCGCCCGGTACCTCGAGGACACGGCCTCCACGTTCCACAAGTTCTACGACGTCTGCCGGGTCCTCCCGCAGGGCGACGAGGAGCCCACGGACACCCACCGCGCCCGGCTCGTGCTGGTCGCGGCCACGCGCCAGGTGGTCGCCACCGGGCTCGACCTGCTGGGCGTCTCGGCGCCGGAACGGATGTGATGATGCGATCGCACGAGGCAGGCGCCCTGCACGGTCAGGCCGGCACCCGTGGCCCCGAGTGGCTGCGCGAGCCCGACGACTCCAACGAGCTCGTGCCGCACCTGTGGTCGGCCAACGTCAGCAAGATCGACGGCGTGCTCACGATCGCGGGGGAGCCGGCCACGGACCTGGCGCAGGAGTTCGGCACCCCGCTCTACGTCGTCGACGAGGACGACTTCCGGGCGCGGGCCCGCGGCTTCCGCGAGGCGTTCCCCGACGCCGACGTCTACTACGCCGGCAAGGCGTTCCTGTGCGTCGCCACGGCTCGTTGGATCGCCGAGGAGGGCCTCAACCTCGACGTGTGCACCGGGGGAGAGCTGGCGGTCGCGCTGCGCGCCGGGTTCCCGCCCGCCCGCATCGGCCACCACGGCAACAACAAGTCCGTCGCCGAGCTGCGCCGGGCCCTCGAGGTCGGCGTCGGCCGCATCGTCATCGACTCGTTCGAGGAGATCGACCGGCTCGCCGCCCTCAGTGCCGAGCTCGACGTGCGCGCGCCCGTGATGGTGCGGGTCACCGCCGGCGTCGAGGCGCACACGCACGAGTACATCTCCACCTCGCACGAGGACCAGAAGTTCGGCTTCTCCATCTCCGACGGCGCCGCGCTCGAGGCCGTCCGCCGGGTACTGGCCGCCGACGGCCTGGAGTTCCTCGGTCTCCACTCGCACATCGGCTCGCAGATCTTCGTCACCGACGGCTTCGAGGTCGCCGCGCGGCGCGTGCTGCGCCTGCACGAGCAGATCGCCCGCGAGCTCGGCGTCACCGCGCCCGAGCTCGACCTCGGCGGCGGCTTCGGCATCGCGTACACGACTCAGGACGACCCCCGGCCCGCCGAGGACCTGGGCCGCGAGATCGTGAAGATCGTCACCGACGAGTGCGCCGCCCTGAGGATCGACGTGCCCCAGCTGTCGATCGAGCCCGGCCGCGCGATCGCCGGGCCCTCCACCTTCACGCTCTACGAGGTGGGCACCACCAAGGCCGTGGGCCTCGACGGCGGCGGCTCGCGGATGTACGTCTCGGTCGACGGCGGCATGAGCGACAACATCCGGCCCGCGCTCTACGGCGCCGACTACTCGTGCACCCTCGCGTCGCGGGAGTCCGAGGCCCGCCCGGTGCTCGCCCGCGTCGTGGGCAAGCACTGCGAGTCCGGCGACATCGTCGTGAAGTCCGAGTTCCTGCCCTCGGACATCGCCGCGGGCGACCTGCTGGCCGTGCCGGGCACGGGGGCCTACTGCCGCTCGCTGGCCAGCAACTACAACCACGTGCCGCGCGCGGCGGTCGTGGCCGTGCGCGACGGCGAGGCGCGGCTCATCCTGCGCCGCGAGACCGAGGACGACCTGCTCGCCCTCGACGTCGAGTGACCTGACGCCCTCCCCGCGCCGATCGGCGCAGGCGCGGACAGGGGCACGGGCGGCAGCGCGTCGCCGCTAGTCTTGCCCGGTGACCACGTCCGCTCCCGCCCGCCCGATCCGCATCGCGATGCTCGGCTGTGGTGTCGTCGGCACCGAGGTCGCCCGGTTCCTCCTGCGCGACGCCGAGGAGCTCGGCCGCCGCGTCGGTGCACCGGTCGAGCTGGTCGGGATCGCCGTCCGCCGCCTCGAGCGCACGCGCAGCCTCGACATCCCCTCCGACCTGTTCACCACCGACGCCAAGGCCCTCGTCACGCGGGGCGACCTCGACGTCGTCATCGAGGTCATCGGCGGCATCGAGCCCGCCCGCGAGCTCATCCTGGCCGCCCTCGAGAGCGGCGCGTCGGTCGTCACCGCGAACAAGGCCCTGCTGGCCGAGGACGGCGACACCCTCTACGAGGCGGCGGTCAAGGCCGAGCGCGACCTCTATTACGAGGCCGCCGTCGCCGGTGCCATCCCGATCGTCCGCCCGCTGCGCGAGTCGCTCGCCGGCGACCGGGTCGAGCGGGTGCTGGGCATCGTCAACGGCACCACCAACTTCATCCTCGACGCCATGACCACCACCGGCGCGGGCTTCGACGACGCGCTCGACGAGGCCCAGCGCCTCGGGTTCGCCGAGGCCGATCCCACCGCCGACGTGGAGGGCTTCGACGCCGCCGCCAAGGCTGCGATCCTGGCCGGTCTGGCGTTCCACACGCGCGTCACCATCGCCGACGTCCACCGCGAGGGCATCACCGAGGTCACCGCCGCCGACGTGGCGTCGGCCTCCGAGATCGGCTCGGTCGTCAAGCTGCTGGCGATCTGCGAGATCGACCCCGAGGGCACCGCGGTGTCCGTGCGCGTCCACCCCGCGATGATCCCGGCCACGCATCCGCTGGCCAGCGTCCGCGGCGCCTACAACGCCGTCTTCGTCGAGAGCGAGGCCGCCGGCCAGCTCATGTTCTACGGCCCCGGCGCCGGCGGTGCACCCACCGCGAGCGCGGTCCTCGGCGACGTGGTCACCGTGGCCCGCCATCGCGTCGACGGCGTCTTCGGCCCCGGCGAGACCGTGCACGCCCAGGTGGAGGTGCTCGACATCGGCCGGGCCCGCACGCGGTACCACGTCCAGATCGACGTCGAGGACCGTCCGGGTGTGCTGGCCGCCGTCGCGGAGGCGTTCGCCGTCCACGACGTCTCGATCAAGACGGTCCGCCAGGAGGGCCGCGGCGGCGACGCCCAACTCGTCGTCGTCACCCATGAGGCCGACGACGCCGCACTCGCGGCGACGGTGCGTCAGCTCCGCGACCTGGAGATGGTGCGCGGGGTCTCGTCGGTCATGCGAGTCGAAGGAGTGTCGTGATGGCCAGCCCGTGGCGCGGAGTCATCGAGGAGTACCGGGACCGGATCCCGCTCGAGCCGGGCGCGACCGTCGTGTCGCTGGGGGAGGGCGGCACGCCGCTCATCCACTCGGCGTGGCTGTCCGGCCTCGTCGGCGGCGACGTCTGGGTGAAGGTCGAGGGGAACAACCCCACCGGCTCCTTCAAGGACCGCGGCATGACCACGGCGATCTCCGCCGCGGTGGCCGAGGGCGCCAAGGCGGTCGTGTGCGCCTCCACCGGCAACACCTCGGCGTCGATGACGGCCTATGCCGCGCGCGCCGGGCTCACCCCGATCGTGCTCGTGCCCCAGGGCAAGATCGCGGCCGGGAAGATGGCCCAGGCGGTCATGCACGGCGGTGACATCATCCAGGTCCGCGGCAACTTCGACGACTGCCTGAACATGTCGCGCGGGCTGGCCAAGGAGTACCCCGTCGCGTTGGTCAACTCGGTCAACCCGATGCGCCTCGAGGGTCAGAAGACCGCATCCTTCGAGATCGTCGACGTGCTCGGCCGGGCCCCCGACATCCACGTCCTCCCGGTCGGCAACGCCGGCAACATCAGCGCGTACTGGAAGGGCTTCGTGGAGTACCACGAGTCCGGCGACGCCTCCTCGCGTCCGCGGATGTGGGGCTTCCAGGCCGCCGGCGCCGCGCCGCTCGTGCGGGGCGAGATCGTCACCCACCCCGAGACCATCGCCACCGCGATCCGGATCGGCAACCCGGCCTCGTGGACGCTGGCCGAGAACGCCCGCGACGAGTCGGGCGGCCGGATCGACGCCGTCAGCGACGAGCAGATCCTGCACGCCCAGCGCGAGCTCGGGCGCCACGAGGGCATCTTCGTCGAGCCCGCGTCCGCCGCGGGTGTCGCCGGTCTGCTCGCCGCCGTCCAGGCGGGCGAGGTGCCGACCGGCCTGACGATCACCGTCACCGTCACCGGGCACGGCCTCAAGGACATCGACACGCCGCTCTCGCAGATCGGCTCGATCGTCGACACGGTCGTCGACGCCGACGTGCACGCGGCCGCCGAGGCGGCCGGGCTCGCATGACCTTCGTCGACGTGCCGGTGACCGTCCGGGTCCCGGCCACCAGCGCCAATCTCGGACCCGGCTTCGACTCCCTCGGGATGGCGCTGTCCTGGTACGACGAGGTCACGGCCGAGGTCACCACCTCGGGCCTGACATTCGACATCGAGGGCGAGGGTGCCGACGAGGTCCCGCGCGACGAGACCCACCTGCTGTACCGCGCGATGGACGCCGCGTTCGACCTGCTCGGCGAGAAGCCGGCGGGCCTGCACGTGACGTGCCGCAACACGATTCCCCACGGCCGCGGCCTGGGCTCCTCGGCCGCGGCGATCGCCGCGGGGGTCGTACTCGCCCGCGCCCTGGTCGTCGGCGGCGACGAGCGCGTCGACGACACCACGCTCTTCGGCCTGGCCACCGATCTCGAGGGTCACCCCGACAACGTCGCACCGGCGCTGTTCGGCGGCTTCACCATCTCGTGGATCGAGGGCGCCGCGGCCGAGTCGCTGCGGCTCGACGTCGAGGCCGACGTCACCGTGTTCGTCCCGCCCGAACCGGTCGCCACGTCCGTGGCCCGCGGCCTGCTGCCCGAGCAGGTCCCGCACGGCGACGCGTCCTTCAACGCCGGGCGCACGGCCCTGCTGGTGGCGGCACTCACCTCCGCGCCCGAGCGGCTGATCTCGGCCACCGAGGACCGGTTGCACCAGCCGTACCGCGCCGAGGCGATGCCCGACTCCTACAAGCTGGTCCGCCAGCTGCGTGTCGAGGGCGTGCCCGCGGTCATCTCCGGAGCCGGCCCGACGGTGCTGGCATTCGCGCACGGACTCGAGGCCTGGAGCCCGGCGGGATGGGCTCGACGCGAACTGCGCGTGTCGCCCGAAGGCGCGCACTTCCGGTCCTGAGTGCGTGTTACAGTGAAGTTGTCGGAGTCGAGTCTCTCTCCCCGACACCATGCCACCTCTCAGCCCGTCGGATACGGGCGAACCTGAACGAGACGCGACGTCGGCCAACCCGATAGGCGCCCACCCAGGAAGCGTGGCCTCCCGAAAAAGGACAACGTGTGACGGAATCAACCACGGTCGATCCCACGCCCGCGGACGGTGCCGACAAGGCCCCCGCGAAGGCCCCCCGCAAGACCGGGGGAGCGCTCGGCGGAAAGGTGATCGCCGAACTCCAGGAGATCGCCGCCGGCCTCGGCATCGAGGGTGCCGCCAAGATGCGCAAGGGTCAGCTGATCGACGCCATCAAGACCGCCCGCGGTGACGCGAAGCCGGTCGAGGCGCCCCGTGCCAGCCAGGACAGCCAGGACAGCCAGGACACGCTCATCGACGTGCCGGCCGAGACCACGACCAAGGCCAGGACGACGAAGCGCCCGGCGCGCGCCAGCCGCGCCGCCGGTGCCCCCAAGTCCTCCGCGCCGGTCGAGCAGGCCGAGACGCGCGAGAGCGCCGCCGCCGAGACCGCCGCGCCGGCCGAGACGTCCGACCAGGGGGAGACCCGTCGCGACCGCTCGCAGGGCGAGAAGCAGTCCGACCAGGCTCAGGGCGACCGCTCGCAGGGTGAGAAGCAGGCCGACAAGGGCCAGGGCGACCGCTCGCGCGGCGAGAAGCAGGCCGACAAGGGTCAGGACGACCGCTCGCGCGGCGAGAAGCAGGCCGACAAGGGTCAGGACGATCGTCGCGACCGCGAGTCCGGCGACCGCGAGGGCAACCGCGGCCAGGGCCGCCAGGATCGTCAGGACCGCCAGGGCGGCAACCAGAACCGTCAGGATCGCCAGGACCGCCAGGGCGGCGGCCAGCGTACCCAGGGTGGCGGCCAGAACCGCGACCAGAACCGCGACCAGAACCGTGACCAGGACGACGACGGCGGACGCCGTCGCAACCGTCGCGGCCGCAACCGCGGCGGCAGCACGGGCCGCGGCCTCGAGGACAACCCCACCTTCACCGAGGACGACGTCCTGGTGCCGGCCGCGGGCATCCTCGACATCCACGACAACTACGCGTTCGTGCGCACCACGGGCTACCTGCCCAGCGAGAACGACGTCTACGTCTCGATGGCGCTCGTGCGCAAGCTCGGCCTGCGACGCGGTGACGCGATCACCGGCCAGGTGCGCCAGCCCCGTGAGGGCGAGCGCAAGGAGAAGTTCAACCCGATGGTCAAGGTCGACTCGGTCAACGGGTCGGACGCCGACGAGGCCAAGCGCCGCGTCGACTTCTCCAAGCTGACGCCGCTCTACCCCTCGGAGCGCCTGCGCCTCGAGGGCCAGGCCGGTGGCCTGACGGGCCGCGTCATCGACCTCGTCTCGCCGATCGGCAAGGGCCAGCGCGGCCTCATCGTCTCGCCGCCCAAGGCGGGCAAGACGATGGTGATGCAGCAGGTCGCCAACGCGATCACCGAGAACAACCCCGAGTGCCACCTGATGATCGTCCTGGTGGACGAGCGTCCGGAGGAGGTCACCGACTTCCAGCGCACCGTCAAGGGTGAGGTCATCGCCTCCACGTTCGACCGTCCGGCCTCCGACCACACCACCGTGGCCGAGCTGGCGATCGAGCGCGCCAAGCGCCTCGTCGAGCTGGGCCACGACGTGGTCGTGCTGCTCGACGGCATCACCCGCCTGGGCCGGGCCTACAACCTGGCTGCGCCCGCCTCCGGACGCATCATGTCCGGCGGCGTCGACTCCTCGGCGCTGTACCCGCCGAAGAAGTTCTTCGGCGCGGCGCGCAACATCGAGGACGGCGGCTCGCTGACCATCCTGGCGACCGCGCTGATCGAGACCGGCTCGCGCATGGACGAGGTCATTTTCGAGGAGTTCAAGGGCACCGGAAACTGGGAGTTGCGCCTGCGTCGCGAGTTCGCGGACAAGCGGATCTTCCCGGCGATCGACGTCGACGCCTCCAGCACCCGTCGCGAGGAGCTGCTCATGGCCCGCGACGAGCTGGCCATCGTGTGGAAGCTGCGCCGCCTGCTCTCGGGCCTCGACGGCCAGCAGGGCCTCGAGCTCATCCTGGGCAAGCTCAAGAAGACGCAGAACAACGTCGAGTTCCTCATGGAGATCAACAAGACGATGCCCGGCGGTGCGAGCAACGGCGAGAACTGATCGCCCGCGGCCGCCGCGCCGCCACCTGCTGAGCCTCGAAGGCCCGGTTCCCGCAAGGGTGCCGGGCCTTCGTCGCTAGGCTCGCCACATGACCACCGCCTGGGACTTCAGCGCCACCACGATCGACGGCATGGAGCAGCAGCTCGCCGACTACCGCGGCAAGGTCGCGCTCGTCGTCAACACCGCCTCGCAGTGCGGCTTCACGCCGCAGTACGGACCCCTGCAGGACCTCTACGACACCTACGCCGATCGCGGCTTCGTCGTGCTGGGCTTCCCGTGCGACCAGTTCGGCGGTCAGGAGCCGGGCGCCGAGGACGAGATCGCCACGTTCTGCGAGTCGCAGTTCGGCGTGCAGTTCCCGATGTTCTCCAAGGTGAAGGTCAACGGCTCGGACGCGCACCCGCTCTTCCAGTGGCTGAAGTCGGAGAAGAAGGGCGTCCTCGGAGGTGCGATCAAGTGGAACTTCACCAAGTTCCTGGTCGACACCGAGGGCACGGTGGTCAAGCGCTACGGCTCGACGACGAGCCCCGAGGACATCGCGAAGGACATCGAGGCGCTGCTTCCGGCCTGATCGCTGCCGGTCAGGAGCCGCTGGGGTCCTTGCGGCGCCGTCCGACCTGCTTGTCGTCGCCGGGCAGGATCGTGCGACGGGCGACGGGGCGCTGCTCGTTGCGCAGCGTCGTGTCCTCCTCGGTGAGGATGCGCCGGGCGCTGGTGGCCGTGATGATCGAGACGATCGTAAGGATGACCCACGCCAGCGCGGCGACGAGTCCGACGGCCGCGATCACGGTGATGGCACGGCTGCGGCCGTACTCGGTGGCGATGTAGACCCCGGCGCCGCCGATCACGACGAGCATCACCAGCGTGATGGCAATGGTCTTGAGTCTCCCGGTCCCCATGAGGGTCATAGTAGGCGGTGCCCCGGGATTTGAGGACAGGGGAACACCCCGGGCCCGATTTGGGTTATGCAAGGTGCCACTGGCAGAATCAATCCTTGGTTCCGGTTCACGGTCCGCACCCGCGTCCCGACCCGGCGACCCCACGAGAGGACATCATGAAGAAGGACATCCACCCCGCGTACGTGGAGACCCAGGTCACCTGCACCTGCGGCAACTCGTTCACCACCCGCAGCACGGCCACCGAGGGCTCCCTCCGCGCCGATGTCTGCTCGGCCTGCCACCCGTTCTACACGGGCAAGCAGAAGATCCTCGACACCGGCGGCCGCGTCGCCCGGTTCGAGAAGCGCTACGGCAAGAAGTAGGACTTCTCCGGCGCCGGTCGCTCTGATGGAGCGACCGGCGCCGTTGTCGTGTCCGGGCACCCGAGCGCAGGAGGTGACGACGTGTTCGAAGCAGTCGAGTCGTTGATCGGCGAGCACACCGAGGTCGAGCAGCAGTTGGCCGACCCCGCCGTGCACTCCGACGCGCGCCGCGCCCGCGACCTCGGACGCCGCTACGCCGAGCTGACGGCGATCATCCGCGTCTACCGCGAGTGGCAGGACGCCGGCGAGGACCTCGTCGCCGCCCAGGAGCTGCACATGACCGAGGAGGCGGCCGACCTCGAACGCCGCGTCCCCGAGCTCGCCGAGCGCCTCGAGCGCATGCTCGTCCCGCGTGATCCCGCCGACGGCAAGGACGTGATCCTCGAGATCAAGGGTGGCGAGGGCGGCGACGAGTCGGCGCTGTTCGCCGCGGACCTGATGCGGATGTACTCGCGGTTCGCCGAGCGGCACGGGTGGAAGGTCGAGGTGCTCGACTCCACCGAGACCACGCTCGGCGGCTACAAGTCGGTCACGGCCGCGGTGAAGGCCAAGGGCACCCCCGAGCCGGGGGAGGCGCCCTACGCCAAGCTCAAGTTCGAGGGCGGCGTGCACCGCGTCCAACGCGTTCCCGTCACGGAGTCGCAGGGGCGGATCCACACGTCGGCGGCCGGCGTCCTCGTGCTGCCCGAGGCCGAGGACGTCGACGTCCAGGTCAACGACAACGACCTGCGGATCGACGTCTTCCGCTCGTCCGGACCCGGCGGGCAGAGCGTCAACACCACCGACTCGGCCGTGCGGATCACCCACTTGCCCACCGGCATCGTCGTGAGCTGCCAGAACGAGAAGTCGCAGCTGCAGAACAAGGAGCAGGCGATGCGCATCCTGCGCTCCCGCCTGCTCGACGCCGCGCAGGCCGAGGCCGACGCCGCCGCCTCAGACGCGCGCCGCTCGCAGGTGCGCACGGTCGACCGCTCCGAGCGGGTGCGCACCTACAACTTCCCCGAGAACCGGATCTCGGACCACCGCACGGGGTTCAAGGCCTACAACCTCGACCAGGTCATCGACGGCGCCCTCGACGACGTGATCGGCTCGCTGGTCGAGGCCGACCTGGCCGACCGACTCGCGGCACTCGAGGGCCGCCCGTGAGCACCCGCCGCCTGCTGGAGGAGGCCGCCGCCACGCTCGAGCAGGGTGGGGTCGGGTCCCCGCGCCACGACGCCGAGGTGCTGCTGAGTCACGTCACCGGCACGCCGCGGGCGCTGCTCACGCTCACCGCGCGCGTCGACGACGTCCAGCGCCGCACCTACCTCGAGATGATCGCGGCTCGCGCCCGCCGGGTCCCGCTGCAGCACATCACCGGCACGGCCGCCTTCCGCTACGTCGACGTCGAGGTGGGTCCTGGCGTCTTCGTGCCACGCCCCGAGACCGAGCTCCTCGCGGGGTGGGCGATCGACGCCGCGCGCGAGGTCCTGCAGCAGCAGGGGCGCCCGCCCGTCGTCGTCGAGCTGTGCGCCGGCTCCGGCGCGATCTCGCTCTCGGTGGTGCACGAGGTGCCCGAGGCGCGGGTGCACGCCGTCGAGCTCGACGAGTCCGCCCACGGTTGGGCGATGCAGAACCTCGATGGCACCGGGGTCGACCTGCGTCGCGGCGACATGGCCGACGCGTTCCTCGAGCTCGACGGCACGGTGGACGTCGTGGTGGTGAACCCGCCCTACATCCCGCTTGACGCATGGGAGTCGGTGGCGCCGGAGGCCCGCGACCACGATCCGCAGCTCGCGCTGTGGTCCGGCGACGACGGCCTCGACGCGATGCGCGTGGTCGAGCAGGTCGCCTGGCGGCTGCTGCGCTCCGGCGGCGGCGTCGGCGCCGAGCACGCCGACGCCCAGGGCGAGAGCGCCCCGGCCGTCTTCACCTCGCGCTGGGCCGAGGTCCGCGACCACGCCGACCTCGCCGACCGGCCCCGCTTCGTCACCGCCCGCCGCCCCTGACCCCGCGCCACTCAGAACCGCCCCCGAACCGCGCCCCCGGACCGCGAGTGGCGCAAATTCGCCCGCCACTCGTCGAG
>NZ_DLNK01000004.1:94946-96103 GCF_002476985.1 Aeromicrobium sp. UBA7512 | reverse complement strand
AATTCGCCCGCCACTCGTCGAGTGGCGGGCGATTCTGCGCCACTCGTGCCCCCGGTTTGCGCCACTCGAGACGTCAGGCGCGAGCACGCGGCGAGGTCGACCGCATGAAGCGCGTCATCCGCTTCTCCAACGCTGTGTGGCCCTCGCGCGTGAGACTCGACCGCTGGATCTCGGCGCGGGCGTCGGCGGCGCTGAAGGCCTGCGGTCGCCCTAGCGCCTCGGCAGCCATCCGCACGATCTCCTCGGGCTGGCGGCAGATCTCCACGAAGGTGTAGCCGGCTCGACGGATCCCGAGTCGGTGCAGCAGCCTTTCACGCCGGAGATCCCTTCGATGAGTGGAGGCGTCGCGGTGGTCGGCCCCGTCGAACTCCGGCGCGTACGACGTGCCCCGCACCCGCAGGTCCAGTGTCAGGAGCAGCGTGCCGTCGTGCTCGCGGTACTCGACCTGCGAGTCGACCGCGATACCGCTCAGCGTGTGCACGAGGCGCAGCGCGGACTCACCTGCCGACTCGCTCCGACCATCGCAGTACGTCAGCGCCCGGCGGAGCACGCGGACGCCGCGCCGACCGGGCACGAGCGCCTCGCGCAGGTGCGGCACGGTCGTGTGCCCGGCGGCGAGTGCGGAGTCGATCACCGTGACCAGGTCGACCAGGCTCAGCGTCTCGGCGAGCTCGATGACCGTCCACTCGGGCGACGCGATGGCAACGCCACCGGCGGCGGTCCGATGGCGAGCCGGGATGGCACACCGCCGGACGTAGACGCCGCGACGGTCCAGGTGGGGCGCTTCGCCGTTCGTGCAGACGATCACCGGGATGCGTACACCCCGGGGCACCGTCCAGCCGCGCAACACAGCGGCAGTCAGATGGGTCGCGACGGCGTCAGTCGGCATCACGCGAAGCGCCGCGATCGTGCGGGTGCGGAGGTCGTCGGACTCGCTGGAGGCGACGGCGACGCCGTTGACGGGGTGGGCGAACGACCGGCGGCGGAGCTGTTTGGGAGTCAGCCCGTACGCGGCGGCGTCGCGGTGCAGGATCGGTTCCATCGCGCCAGCGTCGGGCGCGAGAGCTCCGGCGTCGAACGCTCCTCCACAGTTCGCCCTCGAGTGGCGCAAACCGGGTTCGCGAGTGGCGCAGAATCGCCCGCCACTCGGCGAGTGG
>NZ_DLNK01000004.1:0-94725 GCF_002476985.1 Aeromicrobium sp. UBA7512 | reverse complement strand
ACTCGGCGAGTGGCGGGCGAAATTGCGCCACTCGCGGTTGGGGGGGCGGGGGAGTCAGGCGACGCGCGCGCGGGGGCCGGCGTCGGCGATGCGGTAGAGGCCCCACCCGATGCCGACGAGGCCGATCGCCTGCAGCGCCAGCGTCCCCGGCGACGTGGGCAGCGACTCCTGGAACAGCACCGATCCGAGCACGATCGACAGCAGCACGGAGGTCACGTTCAGCACGGGCATGGAGTGCGAGAGGCGCGACAACTGGTAGGCCCGCTGGTTGAGCGACATCGCCAGGAACGCGCACGACAGCAGCACCCAGGGCGACCAGGTGCCGAGGAACCCCGGGACGCCGTGCGTGCTGATCGCCTCGCCCACGACCTTCATGAGGCAGGCGGTGATGCCGAAGAGCATGCCGGCGGTCATCCCGAGCACGAACGCCGCCATGCCGCGCCGGGGCAGCTCGTTGGCCAGCCGGGTCACCACCAGCGCGATCGCCACGCCGGTGCCCGCCACCGCGAGCATCCAGGAGGTCGGCGCCGTCGCGCCCTCGTGGCTGGTGTCCGCGACCGAGACCACGGCGATCAGCGAGGCGATCGTGACGGTGACTCCCACGAGCTCGTTCCGGCTCGGCCACCGGCGGTCCAGCGACGATCGCACGACGACCGCGAGGACGACGCCCAGCAGGATGATCGGCTGGACGAGCGAGAGGGTGCCGAGGTTGAGCGCGACCGCGTGCAGCAGCCACGCCATCAGGCCGATGGTGCTGCCGGCGAGCCAGCGCGGGCTGCGCAGCAGCTGCAGCAGCACGAGCAGGGGGTGCGTGACGGTGAGGTGGACGCGTCCCGCGGCCAGGTGCTGGAAGGAGGTCGAGAACGCGAAGCCGAGCGCGGAGCACAGGGCGAACAGCGCGGCCAGCGTCGGGGACGGGGTCATGGGGTCACGACGGTCGGGACCGGCCTGGAGGAACGCATCCTGACGATTCTAACGATCCGTCTCCCGGCAGCCGACGCCGTGGGTGCCGGTGTCGACCCCTAACCTTGGGGTCATGAGGTTCGACTGCGCGACCGAACTCGACCGCGGCGTCGAGGCGGCTGTCTCGGCACTGCGCGACGGGGCGCTGGTGGTCCTGCCGACCGACACGGTCTACGGGATCGCGGCCGACGCCTTCGACCCCTCGGCCGTCGCCCGCCTGCTCGAGGCCAAGGGCCGCGGGCGCGACATGCCGCCGCCGGTCCTCATCGCCGACCCGGTCACCCTCGACGCGCTGGTGGCCGAGCGTCCCGCCGCGTGGCTGCAGACGATGCTCGCGGAACTCTGGCCCGGCCCGCTCACGGTCGTCTTCCGGGCTCAGCCGTCGCTCACCTGGGACCTGGGGGAGACCCACGGGACCGTCGCGGTCCGCGTCCCCGACGACGAGCGCACGCGTGCCGTGCTCCGCCAGTCCGGACCCAGTGCCGTCAGCAGCGCCAACCTGAGCGGGCAGCCGGCGGCCACCACGGTCGACGAGGCCGAGGCGATGCTCGGCGACTCCGTGCGGGTGTACCTCGACGGCGGACCGTCGGCCGGCTCCACGCCGTCCACGATCCTCGACGTCACCGGCCCGGTGCCGCGCGTGCTGCGCGAGGGCGCGATCGACCTGGCCACCCTCCACGGCTTCAACAACACGATCGAGCCCGCCGGCGGTGGAGCCGGTGCGTGAGTACCTCGTCATCTTCGGCGTCGCGATCGGCGTGGCCTACCTGCTGTCGTCGATCGCGCGGCAGACCGCCCAGCAGCTCGGCGCCGTCGCCCAGGTGCGCGACCGCGACGTGCACGCGATCCCCACGCCGTACTTCGGCGGGCCGGCGATGCTCGGCGGCCTCGTCGCGGCCTACCTGACCGCCACCCACCTGCCCTTCCTGTCCGGCGGCGACCCGTCGCTGTTCGCCGACGTCCGCGCCGTGCTGGTGGGCGCCTGCGTCATCTGCCTGGTGGGCATCATCGACGACATCTTCGAGCTCGACGCGCTGAGCAAGTTCGCCGGGCAGGTCCTGGCGGGCGTCATCACGGTCGCCATGGGCCTGCACTTCGTCTACCTGCCGCTGCCCAACACCTACCTCGGGCTCGACCAGGCCCAGGCGATGATCCTCACGGTCTTCCTCATCGTCGCCACGGCCAACGCCATGAACTTCGTCGACGGGCTGGACGGACTGGCCGCCGGCATGGCGGCCATCGGGTCGATCGCCTTCTTCGTCTACGCCTTCGTCCTGGCAGTGGAGAACGGCGAGACCCGCGCGGTCGCGGCGGCGATCCTGACCATCGCCCTCGCGGGCGCGTGCCTGGGAATCCTCCCGCACAACTTCTTCCCGGCCCGGATGTTCATCGGTGACTCGGGCTCGATGCTGCTGGGCTTCGTCCTGGCCTGCTCCTCGATCAGCCTCACCGGCCAGTTCCCGGCCACGAGCCTGTCCGAGGGCATCGGCGGCGCCGACTCGAGCCTGCTGCCGGCGGCGATCCTGCCGCTCGTCCTGCCGTTCGCGGTCCTCATGGTGCCGTTCCTGGACATGGGCCTGGCGGTGCTGCGCCGCACCCGAGCGGGCCGGTCGCCGTTCAGCCCCGACAAGATGCACATCCACCACCGGCTGCTCGAGATCGGGCACTCGCACCGGCGCGCCGTCCTGTTGATGTACGCCGCCGCGGCCCTGGTCGCCTTCGGCGTCGTGGCCATCGGACTGTTCAGCGGCTGGCAGCTCTTCGTGGTGATCGCACTGCTCACCGCCCTGGTGACCGCGGCGATCTTCCTCCTGCCCCGACTCGAGTCGAAGGTGTGGTCGTGAGCCCGCGTCGCTGGGCCCTGCGCGCCGGCCTGGCCACCATCGCGGTGTGCACGGTCGTGGCGGGCCTCGTGGTCGGCACCGAAGGCGTGGTGGGCGCCCTGATCGGCGGGGTCATCGTGCTGGGGTTCTTCGGTGCGACCCCCACCGTGCTCGGCCCGGTCGCCAAGGCGACGCCTGCGCTGTCCTTGATGTTCGCGATGATCTTCTTCCTCACCAAGGTCGTCGCCCTGTTCGCGCTCTTCGTGGTCCTGCGGCGTTCGGCCGGCGAGTCCGGTCCGATCGACGCCGAGTCGGTGTCGGTCACCGTGATCGCCACCACGATGGTGTGGCTCGGCGCCCGGGTCCTCGACGCCACCCGGGAGCGAACCCCGATCTACGACCTGCCCGAGCAGAAGCCCGCCGAACCGGGCGAAACGCCTCGGGACTGAACGTTCCGGGCGCTCGTACGGGGCGCCCGCGCGGGGCCGCGCCGACGAAGTGAAAAGTTTCACGACCTGCCTGCAGCGGCTGCAAACGTCCCTGATAGATTCGGGGTGCAATGAACGACGCACCCCCACCGCAGGACCCGTGGGTCGCCTTCGGTCGTGTGGCCGGGGGAGTGATCTTCTACGGTGGAGCAGGGTTCCTGCTCGACCGATGGTGGGACACGTCGTTCATGGTCGCCATCGGCGTGGTGGTGGGTGCCGCACTGGGCATCTACACCGTCGCGATGGCGCAACGCGAGAGCTGATCCGCGTGAACTGCCGACCGACGTCGGGGCCGACAGGGGCTCGACGCCACAGAAGGGTGATCGATTGTCCGCCGTGACGACCACCGTGCTGAACGCCGCCTCGGACTCCGAGGGCGGCTTCGCCGCTCCGGGACCTGGCAGCTTCGAACTCCCGCCGGTCTTCCACATCGGTGACCTCGGTGTCACGAAGCCGATGCTCCTGCTGGCGCTCTCCGTGCCGCTGATCGTGGGCTTCTTCTGGGCCGCGTCCAAGCGCCAGGCCGTCGTGCCGGGCCGCCTGCAGTTCGCCGGCGAGTACGTCTACGGGTTCGTGCGCAACGGCGTCGCTCGGGACTCGATCGGCTCGCACGACTTCCTCAAGTTCGTGCCCCTGCTCTTCACGCTGTTCACCTTCGTCCTGGTGAACAACTACTTCAGCCTCATCCCGTTCCTGCAGTTCCCGTCGTTCTCCCGGTTTGGCTTCGTCGTCCCGATCGCCCTGCTGGTGTGGGTCATCTACAACGGCGTCGGCATCGCCAAGCACGGCTTCGGCGGCTACCTGCGCCACGTCTGCATCCCCGGCGGCATCACCGGCCCGATCCTGGCGCTGATCATCCCGCTGGAGTTCCTCTCCACGATCCTGGTCCGCCCGGCCACGCTGGCACTGCGTCTCTTCGCCAACATGTTCGCCGGCCACCTGCTGCTGATCCTGTTCGCCACGGGCGCTGCCTACCTCATCCTCGACTCCGGCAACCCCTGGTACGCGCCGGTCGGCGTGCTGTCCTTCCTGATGGGCGTCGCCGTGAGCTTCCTCGAGCTGCTGGTGCTGTTCCTGCAGGCCTACGTCTTCACCCTGCTGTCCGCGATGTACATCGGCGGGGCACTCGCCGACGAGCACTGATCGTCGGTCACAACTCCATAACCCTCAGTTTTCGCTAACCGACGGCGCTCGTGCGTCGTCAACGAAAGGAAAAACCCGTGGATCTCGAAACCCTCGGCTCCCTGAACATGATCGGCTACGGCCTGGCGGCCGTGGGCCCCGGCATCGGCATCGGTCTGATCTTCGCCGCGTACATCAACGGCGTGGCCCGCCAGCCCGAGGCCCAGAGCCGCCTCCAGTCGATCGCGATCCTCGGCTTCGCCCTGGCCGAGGCTCTGGCCATCATCGGCATCGCGCTCGCCTTCGTCCTCTGACAACGTCAGGAACTGACTGATGTACTCCACGATTCTCGCCACGGCTGCCGAAGGCGAGGAGCACAACCCGCTGGTGCCGATCCTCTCTGAGGTCGTGCTGTCGCTGGTCGTCTTCGCGATTCTGTACTTCCTCGTGAGGAAGTACGTCGTTCCCAACTTCGAGAAGGCCTACGCCGAGCGCACGGCCGCGATCGAGGGCGGGATCGAGGAGGCGCAGTCGGCGCAGAAGGAAGCCCAGGCCGCGCTCGAGCAGTACACCGCGCAGCTGGCCGACGCCCGGCACGAGGCCGCCGCCATCCGTGAGGAGGCGCGCGAGCAGGGTGCCCAGATCGTCGTCGAGATGCGCGAGCAGGCTCAGGCCGAGTCCGCGCGCATCGTCTCGGCGGCGCAGGCCCAGATCGCTGCCGAGCGCCAGCAGGCGATCGCGCAGCTCAAGTCCGAGGTCGGCGGCATGGCCACCGAGCTCGCGGGCCGGATCGTCGGCGAGTCCCTCGCCGACACCGACGCGCAGCGTCGTTCCGTCCAGCGCTTCATCGACGAACTCGAGGGGTCGGCCAACTGATGCGTGGATCGTCTGCCAAGTCGCTCGACGACACCCTGACCGCGGTCGCCGCGGTCCCGGGTGCGTCGGCGGCCCAGGTCGGCGCCGAGCTCTTCGGCATCGTCTCGGCGCTCGACTCGGCCGTGGCCGCCCGACGCGTTCTGACCGATCCGTCGACCGAGGCCGAGGGCAAGCGCACGCTCGCCGCCGGCATCTTCGAGGGCAAGGTCGCCGCGGACACGCTCACGGTGCTCTCCAGCGCCGTCAGCGGTCGCTGGGCCGCGGGGCGTGACCTGACCGACGGTCTCGAGATCGCCGGCGTCGCGGCCTACACCCGCGCCGCCGACGAGGCCGGCCAGGGCGACATCCTGGAGAACGAGCTGTTCGAGGCCGGACGGGTCATCCACGACTCCGACGAGCTCCGACGGGTCGTCTCCGACCGGTCGGTCCCGGCCTCGGCCCGCACCACGTTGCTCCAGGACGTGTTCCGCGGCAAGGCCTCCGACTCGACCCTGGCCCTGCTCTCGCAGGCAGCGGTGGCTCGCACCGGTTCGTTCGAGCGGGTCCTGGAGGCGTTCAGCCGCCAGGTCGCCGCACGTGAGGACCGGCTCGTCGCCGTGGCTCGCGTCGCGTACGACCTCGACGACACCGAGCGTCAGCGACTCACCGATGCGCTCTCGCGGCGCTACGGACGGGAGATCCAGCTCAACACCGTGGTCGATCCGTCCGTCATCGGCGGCATCGCCGTCTCCGTGGGCGACGAGGTCGTCGACGCCACCATGTCCACCCGCCTCGAGGCCGCACGCCGGCGCATCGCAGGCTGACCAGAACGCACCGTTCGCACAAGAAGGCAGGCACACAGCATGACTGAACTCTCGATTCGTCCGGAGGAGATCCGCGACGCGTTGCAGAAGTTCGTGTCGGACTACACCCCGACGCAGGGCGAGGCCGAAGAGGTCGGCATCGTCGCGTCGGCGGCCGACGGCATCGCGCAGGTCGAGGGTCTTCCCTCAGCGATGGCCAACGAACTGCTCGAGTTCGAGGACGGCACCCTCGGTCTGGCGCTGAACCTCGACGTCCGCCAGATCGGCGTCGTCATCCTCGGTGACTTCGCCGGCATCGAAGAGGGCCAGAAGGTCAAGCGCACGGGCGAGGTTCTCTCGGTCCCCGTGGGCGAGGGCTACCTCGGACGCGTCGTCGACCCGCTCGGCAACCCGATCGACGGCCTCGGCGAGATCACCGGCATCGAGGAGCGTCGCGCCCTGGAGCTCCAGGCGCCGAACGTGATGCAGCGCAAGAGCGTCCACGAGCCCCTGATGACCGGCCTCAAGGCGATCGACTCGCTGACCCCGGTCGGCCGCGGCCAGCGCCAGCTGATCATCGGTGACCGCCAGACCGGCAAGACCGCCATCGCGATCGACACGATCATCAACCAGAAGGAGTTCTGGGAGTCGGGCGATCCGAGCAAGCAGGTCCGCTGCATCTACGTCGGCATCGGTCAGAAGGGCTCGACCATCGCCAGCGTGCGCGGCGCCCTCGAGGCGGCCGGCGCGCTGGAGTACACGACGATCGTCGCGTCCCCCGCATCGGACTCGGCCGGCTTCAAGTACCTGGCCCCGTACACCGGCTCGGCCATCGGCCAGCACTGGATGTACCAGAGCAAGCACGTCCTGATCATCTTCGACGACCTGTCGAAGCAGGCCGAGGCCTACCGCGCCGTGTCGCTGCTGCTGCGTCGCCCGCCGGGCCGCGAGGCCTACCCCGGCGACGTGTTCTACCTGCACTCGCGGCTGCTCGAGCGTTGCGCCAAGCTCAGCGACGACCTGGGCGCGGGCTCGATGACCGGCCTGCCGATCATCGAGACCAAGGCCAACGACGTGTCGGCGTACATCCCGACCAACGTCATCTCGATCACCGACGGTCAGATCTTCCTGCAGTCGGACCTGTTCAACGCCAACCAGCGTCCCGCGGTCGATGTCGGCATCTCGGTGTCGCGCGTCGGCGGCTCGGCGATGACCAAGGCGATGAAGGCCGTCACCGGCTCGCTCAAGGTCGAGCTCGCCCAGTACCGCGCCATGGAGGCGTTCGCGATGTTCGCGTCCGACCTCGATGCCGCGTCCAAGGCCCAGCTCGCCCGCGGCCAGCGCCTCATGGAGCTGTTCAAGCAGGCGCAGTACGACCCGTTCTCGATGGAGAAGCAGGTCGTCTCACTCTGGGCCGCCACCACCGGCAAGCTCGACGCCGTGCCGGTCTCGGACATCCACCGCTTCGAGGCCGAGTTCCAGGACTACGTCAAGCGTTCGCACCCCGGGGTGCTCGACGCGATCCGCGAGAGCGGCAAGTTCGAGGACTCCAGCGCCCAGGCTCTCGACGAGGCCTACGACTCGTTCCTCGACCAGTTCGAGACCGGCGACGGTGAGTCGATCAAGGCCGGGCACGAAGAGTTCGACGCCCTCGCCGACGAGGACGTCGAGCAGGAGCAGATCGTCCGACAGAAGCGAGGCTGACGATGGCAGTCTCACTCCGCGAGTACCGCGCGAAGATCAGGTCGACCCAGTCGACCAAGAAGATCACGCGTGCGATGGAGTTGATCGCCGCGTCGCGGATCATCAAGGCCCAGCAGGCCGCGGCCGCGGCCGCACCGTACGCGCGTGAACTCACGCGTGCGGTGTCGGCCCTGGCCACGTACTCCAACGTCAACCACGTGCTGACGACCGAGAACCCCGACGCCAAGCGCGCCGCGATTCTCGTCATCGCCAGCGACCGTGGTCTGGCGGGCGCGTACGCCTCGAGCGTGCTGAAGGAGACCGAGCAGCTCGCCGAGCGTCTGCGTGCCGAGGGCAAGGAGGTCACGTACTTCCTGGCCGGCCGCAAGGCGGAGTCGTACTTCAACTTCCGCCAGCGTCCGTTCGAGACCTCGTGGACCGGCTTCTCCGACAAGCCGACCTACGACGACGCCCGCACGATGGGCGATGCGCTGATCTCGCGCGGTGCCCAGCACGAGTCCGACGAGGACGAGGCGAGCGACGCGCCCGAGATCGACGAGCTCTTCGTGGTCTACACGCGGTTCAAGTCGATGCTGGTGCAGGAGCCGACGGCGATCCGCCTGTTCCCGCTCGAGATCGTCGAGGGTGAGGAGTCCCCGGAGGAGTCCGAGGTTCTTCCGCTCTACGAGTTCGAGCCCAGTGCGGCCGAGGTGCTCGAGGCGGTCCTGCCGAAGTACCTCTACAGCCGCATCTACTCCTGCCTGCTGCAGGCGGCGGCCTCCGAGCTCGCCGCGCGACAGAAGGCCATGAAGTCCGCGACCGACAACGCGCAGGACCTGATCGAGAAGTACACCCGACTGGCGAACCAGGCTCGCCAGGCCGGCATCACCCAAGAAATCAGCGAGATCGTGGGTGGCGCTAACGCGCTCGCCGAGGCCTCCCAGTCCGATTGAGGAAGAGACCATGACTGCAACCGTCGAAGAGACCACCAAGGACTCGGCCGCCGTGACCGGCCGCGTCGCCCGGGTCATCGGCCCGGTGCTCGACATCGAGTTCCCGGCCGACCAGATGCCCGAGATCTACAACGCCCTGCTGGTCGACACCGAGGTCGCCGGCACCAAGGAGACGCTGACCCTGGAGGTCGCGCAGCACATCGGCGACGGCATGGTCCGCGCGATCAGCCTGCGACCCACCGACGGCGTCGTCCGCGGCACCCCGGTCACCGACACCGGCGAGCCCATCTCGGTGCCCGTCGGCGACCAGACGCTCGGCAAGGTCTTCAACACCACCGGTCAGGTCATGAACCTGGCCGAGGGTGAGACCTGGGACGTCCAGGAGCGTTGGGGCATCCACCGCAAGGCGCCCGCGTTCGACCAGCTCGAGCCCAAGACCGAGATGTTCCAGACCGGCATCAAGGTCATCGACCTGCTGACGCCGTACGTCCTCGGCGGCAAGATCGGCCTGTTCGGTGGTGCCGGCGTCGGCAAGACCGTGCTGATCCAGGAGATGATCGCCCGCGTCGCCAAGGACCACGACGGCGTGTCGGTGTTCGCCGGTGTCGGCGAGCGCACCCGTGAGGGCAACGACCTCATCGTCGAGATGGAGGAGTCGGGCGTCCTCGACAAGGTGGCGCTGGTCTTCGGCCAGATGGACGAGCCGCCGGGAGCGCGTCTGCGCGTCGCCCTGTCGGCCCTGACCATGGCCGAGTACTTCCGCGACGTCCAGAAGCAGGACGTGCTGCTGTTCATCGACAACATCTTCCGGTTCACCCAGGCCGGCTCGGAGGTCTCGACCCTGCTGGGTCGCGTCCCCTCGGCCGTGGGCTACCAGCCCACGCTGGCCGACGAGATGGGCGTGCTGCAGGAGCGGATCACCTCGACGCGTGGTCACTCGATCACCTCGATGCAGGCGATCTACGTGCCCGCCGACGACTACACCGACCCGGCCCCGGCCACGACGTTCGCCCACCTGGACGCCACGACCGAGCTGAGCCGCGAGATCGCGTCGCTGGGCATCTACCCGGCCGTGGACCCGCTGACGTCGACGTCGCGCATCCTGGACCCCCGCTACATCGCCGCCGATCACTACGCGACGGCGAACCGGGTCAAGGGCATCCTGCAGCGCAACCAGGAGCTCCAGGACATCATCGCGATCCTCGGTGTCGACGAGCTCAGCGAGGAGGACAAGACGATCGTGTCCCGCGCGCGTCGTATCCAGCGCTTCCTCTCCCAGAACACCTACGTGGCCAAGCAGTTCACCGGCATCGAGGGCTCGACCGTCCCGCTCGACGAGACGATCGACGCCTTCACGAAGATCTGTGACGGCGACTACGACCACGTGGCGGAGCAGGCGTTCTTCATGTGCGGCGGTCTGGACGACGTCGACAAGAAGTGGGCCGACATCCAGAAGAACCTCTGAGGTCCGCTGACATGACACTGCAGATCGAGCTCGTCGCCGCAGACCGCGTCGTGTGGTCGGGTGAGGCCCGTGAGGTCATCGCCCGTACCGCCGAGGGCGACATCGGCGTGCTCACCGGCCATGCGCCGCTGCTGTCGCTGCTGGTGCCCGGTGTCGTCGAGATCTTCCCCGTCGAGGGCGACACCGTGCGTGCCGCCGTCGCCGAGGGGTTCATCTCGGTCGCCGCCGACCGCGTGTCGATCCTGTCCGAGGACACGTTCCTCGCCGACGAGGTCGACGAGTCGGCCACCCAGGCTGAGCTGGAGAAGGCCCGGTCGTCCGAGGACGATCTCGCCGTCCGCCGTGCCGAGGCGAAGCTGCGCCTCATCGGCAAGGCGTCCTGATGGTGATCGCGAGGCAGTGATCGATGCCGCTCTGGTTGTGGCTGGTCGACTCCCTCGCGATCATCGTCGTGCTGGGCCTGCTGTTCCTCGGCGGGCTCGTCGCTCGGCGGCGCTGGATCGCCCGCAAGGGCGTGACCTTCGAACTGAGCGTGAACCGTGGCGCCGAGCACTCAGCCTCCGGCTGGGTGCTCGGCGTCGCGGTCTATCGCGACGACGCCATCGACTGGTACCGCACCTTCTCGTTCTCGGCGCGTCCCCGACACCGGTTCGTCCGTGGGGGAGTGCTCATCGAGGGCCGCCGCCAGCCCGAAGGTGCCGAGGCGTACGCGCTGCACGACGGGCACATCGTGGTGCGCACCGAGAACGCCGAGGGGATCGAGCAGTTCGCGCTGAGCCCGAACTCGCTCACCGGGCTGCTCTCGTGGCTGGAGTCCTCGCCGCCCGGGCGCGGCGTCAACAACGTCCTGTGACCTGAACTGGTGCGGCGGACCTGGCCGTTTCGGTTGCCGAGCGCTCGCTTAACCCTCACACTGATGACATGAAGAAGCTCATCGCTGCAGTCCTCCTCGCCCTCGCTGTCGCCGCCGGTACGGTCGCGTCGCCCGCCCAGGCGGACGACACCTCCAGCATCAAGATCCGTGTTCAGGCGATCGACTGGATGTGAGCCGCTGAGGCCACACCTCTAGGGTGAACCCATGGTTCACCTCACGAAGATCTACACCCGAACAGGTGACGACGGCACCACCAACCTCGTCGACTTCAGCCGCACGTCGAAGAACGACGTGCGGCTGATCGTCTATGCCGACGTCGACGAGGCGAACAGCCAGATCGGTGTCGCGCTGGCCACGGGCGAGCTCGACGCCGACGTCACGGCGGTGCTGACGCACATCCAGAACGACCTGTTCGACCTGGGCTCCGACGTCGGCAACCCGATCGTCGCGGAGCCCAAGTACGTCCCGCTGCGGGTCGAGCCCGACTACGTCGAGCGGCTCGAGCAGTGGTGCGACCGCTTCAACGAGGTCACCCCGAAGCTGGACTCGTTCATCCTTCCCGGCGGCACTCTCGCCGCCGCCCACCTCCACGTGGCGCGCACCGTGACGCGTCGCGCCGAGCGTGCCGCCTGGCGCGCGATCGAGGAGCACGGCGACACAGTGAACGTGCTCGTGGCGAAGTACCTCAACCGGCTGAGCGACCTGCTGTTCATCCTCGGCCGCTACGCGAACCGCGAGCGCGGCGACGTGCTCTGGGTCCCCGGCGGCGATCGCTCCGGCGCCTGAGCCACGCCCGGGCGCGAACGCTGGGTGGACCGTCGTTCGCACGTCCGGGGCCAGCGGTACCCTTGCCGCATGTCAGTGCAGCCTGATCGCCCGTGGGTGATGCGAACCTACGCCGGCCACAGCTCCGCAGCCGAGTCCAACGCGCTCTACCGACGCAACCTGTCGAAGGGCCAGACCGGTCTCTCGGTCGCCTTCGACCTGCCGACGCAGACCGGCTACGACCCCGACCACGTCCTGTCGCGCGGCGAGGTCGGCAAGGTCGGCGTGCCGATCCCTCACCTGGGTGCGATGCGTCGTCTCTTCGAGGACATCCCGCTCTCGGAGATGAACACGTCGATGACCATCAACGCCACGGCCATGTGGCTGCTGGCGATGTACCAGGTGGCCGCCGAGGAGCAGGGTGTCGACGCGTCGGCCCTGGCCGGCACGACGCAGAACGACATCATCAAGGAGTACCTGTCGCGCGGAACCTACGTGTTCCCGCCCGAGGCCTCGCTGCGCCTGACCACCGACATGATCGCGTACACGGTCGCGAACATCCCGAAGTGGAACCCGCTGAACATCTGCAGCTACCACCTGCAGGAGGCCGGGGCCACGCCCGTGCAGGAGCTGGCCTTCGCGATGAGCACCGCGATCGCGGTCCTCGACGCGGTCAAGGACTCCGGCCAGGTGCCCGAAGACCAGTTCGAGCAGGTCGTGGGCCGCATCTCCTTCTTCGTGAACGCCGGCGTGCGCTTCGTCGAGGAGATGTGCAAGATGCGCGCGTTCGGCCGGCTGTGGGAGGAGATCACCCGCGACCGCTACGGCGTCACCGACCCGAAGATGCGCCGCTTCCGCTACGGCGTGCAGGTCAACTCCCTCGGCCTGACCGAGGCGCAGCCCGAGAACAACGTCCAGCGCATCGTCCTGGAGATGCTGGGCGTCACGCTCAGCAAGAACGCCCGCGCGCGTGCCGTGCAGCTGCCGGCATGGAATGAGGCGCTGGGCCTGCCGCGGCCGTGGGACCAGCAGTGGTCCCTGCGCCTGCAGCAGGTGCTGGCCTACGAGTCCGACCTGCTCGAGTACGGCGACATCTTCGACGGCTCGCACGTCGTCGAGGCCAAGGTCGACGAGCTGGTCGAGGGCGCGAAGGCCGAGATGGACCGTGTCCAGGCGATGGGTGGCGCCGTCGCCGCCGTCGTCTCGGGCTACATGAAGCAGGAGCTGGTCACCTCGCACGCGGAGCGCCGCGCGCGGATCGAGTCCGGCGAGATGAAGGTCGTGGGACTCAACAGCTTCGTCGAGACCGAGCCGTCGCCGCTGACGGCCGACCTCGACGCCGCCATCATGGTCGCCGACCCGAAGGCCGAGGCGAACGCGGTCGCCGACGTCCAGCAGTGGCGCAGCCAGCGCGACCAGGCCGCCGTCGACGCGGCCCTGGAGGCCGTGCAGCAGCAGGCCAAGACCGACGAGAACCTCATGGCCGCCACGCTCGACGCCGTGCGCGCCGGTGCCACCGTGGGCGAGTGGTCCGCGGCGCTGCGCGAGGTCTTCGGCGAGTACCGGGCGCCCACGGGCGTGGCAGGAGTGAGTGGCGTGGCCGAAGCCGGATCCGAACTGACCGCCGTGCGCGAGAAGGTGCGCGTGACCGGCGAGGAGCTGGGCGGACGCCTGCGCTTCCTCGTGGGCAAGCCGGGCCTCGACGGGCACTCCAACGGTGCCGAGCAGGTCGCCGTCCGAGCCCGCGACGCCGGCTTCGAGGTCATCTACCAGGGCATCCGGCTGACGCCCGAGCAGATCGTCGCCGCCGCGGTCGCCGAGGACGTCCACGTCGTGGGCCTGTCGATCCTGTCCGGCTCGCACATGGAGCTCGTGCCCGACGTCCAGAAGGGCCTGGCCGACGCCGGCCTGACGAACGTGCCGATCATCGTGGGCGGGATCATCCCCGACTCCGACGGCCGCAAGCTCGAGGCCGCGGGCATCGCCGCGGTCTTCACGCCGAAGGACTTCGGCATGACCGACATCATGTCGCGCGTCGTCGACGAGATCCGCAAGGCCAACGACCTGCCGGTCTGATCACGAGAGGACAGGCGCGCGAAGGCTCGCCTGTCCTTCGTGGCGACGGCGGGTCCGGACCAATAGGCTCGGCGTGATCGAAGCAGTCGAAGTGATCAGGCGGCCAACGGCTTGGTCTTGGTCTTGGAGGGTTTCGAGGACTTCTTCTTGTCCTTGTCCTTCTTCTTGACCTTGACCAGCTTGCGCTTCTTGACGGTGTATCCGTCGGGGAGGGTGCCTTCGGCCATCATGCGGATCGGGCAGCGCTTGCAGCGCGGCTTGCTCACGCAACACTTCTTCTTCGGCGGCTTCGGCACACCCACCACGGTACAGCGCGAAGGTTAGGCTGACCTAGCCAGAGGAGGAAACATGGCTTCCGAGCAGTTCGTGAAGGCCCTGCAGGATCAGATCGGTCACGAGTTCAGCGCGCACCAGCAGTACGTCGGCATCGCGACGTACTACGACGCGCTCACCATGCCGCAGATGGCCGCGCTGTTCTACGCGCAGGCCCTCGAGGAGCGCGACCACGCGATGATGATGGTCCAGTACCTGCTCGACCAGGACCAGCGCGTCGTGATTCCCGCCCTGGCCGCTCCGCGGATGGACTTCGCCGACGTCGTCGAGCCGGTCGCGGCGGCCCTGGAGCAGGAGAAGCGCGTGACCGCGCAGATCAACGAGCTCACCCGCCTGGCGCGCGAGGACAACGACTTCGCCTCCGACCAGTTCATGCAGTGGTTCATCAAGGAGCAGGTCGAGGAGGTCGCGAAGATGAGCGACCTGCTGGCCGTCGTCACCCGCTCGAAGGACGACTACGAGCGCATCGAGGACTGGATCGCGCGCGAGGAGACCGGCGAGGGCTCCGACCCCACCGCGCCGCCGATCGCGGGCGCCTGACGTCGTGAGGGTCGTCCGGGCGCTGCTGACGGTCGTCGCCGTGGCGCTGCTGCTGCTGGCGGCGACACCGTGGATCGACAGGATCGAGCCGTCCTGGCTCCCCGCGGTCCAGGCGCTGGGCCGGCTGTGGATCGTGCTCGCCGTCGTGGGCATCGTCCTCAGCCTGCTCACGCGGGCGTGGCTCGCCCTGGGCGCGAACGCCGTGGTGATCGCCGTGGCGCTCGTGACGATCCTCAATGTCAGCAACCGGCCGGCCTGCGACGCGGGGGAGTCCCGCCTGTCGGTGATGACCTTCAACGCGTTCTACGGTGAGGCCGACGTGGCCCAGCTGGCGGCCGCGGTGCAGCGCCATGACGTCGACGTCCTGGTCCTGGCCGAGGCGACCGAGCCGATGATCGCGGCGCTGTCGGCCACGGAGTCCGGCAGCCGCTTCACACACCGCACCGGGCAGACCGTCGAGGGCCGCGACACCGAGGGCACCGCGATCCTGTCGCGGTACCGCGCCACCCGGGTGGAGGTGCCGGCGGGCGAGGCCGACACCTTCCAGCAGCCCGCCCTGTCGGTCGACGTGGCCGGGACGCCCGTCCTGGTGCGCGCGGTGCACCCGAAGCCGCCCATCGAGCAGTGGCTCGAGGACTGGCGTGCGGGACTTCTCGAGCTGGGGGAGTGGCAGCGCGCGAACCGCGGCCGGCCGCTCGTGATGGCGGGCGACTTCAACGCCTCCTCGGCCCACGCCGCCTTCCGCGACGCCAAGCGCGGCATGTACGACACGGCGGGCCTGTGGCCCACGGCGACGTGGCCCAAGAACCGCGCCTACCCGCCGTTCGCCGACATCGACCACGTGCTCGTGCGCGGGCTGACCGTCCAGGGCAACGGCACCGAGGACATCAAGGGCAGCGACCACCGCGCCGTGTGGGCCGACCTGCGGGTCTGCACCCGCTAGCGCGCCTGATCTCGATACGCGTCTCGCTGCGCTCGCCTGCTACTCGATCACCGGTCGAGCAGCCCGCCCCAGCTCGGTAGCCGGTGGTCGAGTAGCTCGCCCTGGCTCGATCACCGGTCAGCAGGCCGCCCCGGCTCGGTAGCCGGTGGTCGAGTAGCTCGCGAGGGACGAGCGGCGTATCGAGACCACGTCCCCCGGAGGTCAGAACAGGCGCAGGCTCGGGTCGTCGAGTCCGCGCAGCTCGTCGTAGTCGACGACGACGCAGTCGATGCCGCGGTCCTTGGCCAAGGTGCGGGCCTGGGGCTTGATCTCCTGGGCGGCGAAGATGCCGCGCACGGGGCGCAGCTTGGGGTCGCGGTTCATCAGCTCGAGGTAGCGGGTCAGCTGCTCGACGCCGTCGATCTCGCCGCGGCGCTTGATCTCCACGGCGACCGAGGCGCCGGCGGCGTCGCGGCACAGCAGGTCGACCGGACCGATCGCCGTCATGTACTCGCGGCGCACGAGCGTCATGCCCTCCTCGAGGGCGACGGTGTGCTCGGCCAGCAGCTCCTGGAGGTGCTTCTCGACGCCGTCCTTCTGCAGGCCCGGGTCGACGCCCAGCTCGTGCTCGGAGTCGTGGATGACCTCCTCGAGCCGGATGCGCAGCGTGTCGTCGGTCTTCCTCGCGGTGACGGTCCACTCGGGCACGCCGTCCTCGGCGACTCCCTCGCGCAGCGTGCACGGCGGGCTCATCCAGTTGAGGGGCTTGTAGGAGCCTCCGTCGGCGTGCACCAGCACGGAGCCGTCGGACTTGACCATGATGACGCGCAGGGCCAGCGGCAGATGGGCCGTCAGGCGTCCGGCGTAGTCGACCTGGCAGCGGGCGACGACGATCCTCACAGGCGCTCGAGCATCCCGAGCTTGAAGTTGATGGTGTCGCCCGAGAGCTCGCCCTCGGTGGTCTCGCCGTCGTCACCGTCGAGGTAGACGATGCCGTCCTCGACCCGGTAGGCGCCGCGACGGAAGTCGACGTTGCCCTCGAAGTCCTCGGTGAACGTGCCGTCGGCCGCGAAGTGCACCGTCCAGTCGGCCTCGTCGGCGCGCCAGGAGCCCACGAGATCGGCCCGCGGATCCTGCGACGGAACGGTGGCGCTGGGCGTCGCCGAGGTCGGGTCGCTGGGCGTCGCGGGCTCCTCCTTGGCACACCCGGCCAGGCCGGTGAACAGGACGAGCGCGACGGCCGTCGCGGCGAGACGTGAGGACATGGGACTCCCATCGAGACATCGGTGCTGTCACGCTACCCTTTCACGAACGCTCGGCGGGAAGCAGCACCGGCGGGCCAAGCCTCCAAGGAGAATCTGATGGCAGAGATCGTCGATAGCATCACCGCCGACGACGAGAAGGGCCGCATCGCGCGGACCCTGCTCTTCCCGTACCTGAACCACGCCGCGACGATGTACGGCGACGGCTACGCGACGGCAGCCGACATCGATGCGGGCATGCGCTTCGGCTGCGGCTACCCGATCGGTCCGCTGGCCCTGATCGACGCACTCGGCGCGAAGACGGTCGTCGACGGTCTCTCCGAGCAGTTCGCCCAGACCGGTGACCCGCTGCACCGCCCGGCCCCCGCGCTGGTCGAGATCGCCGACTCCGGCGCCTCGTTCTCCGGCGAGGGCGCCGACGGCACCCCCGTGCCCGAGGTCAAGCGCCCCGTCGCCTCGGTCGGCGTCGTCGGCACCGGCACGATGGCCTCGGGCATCGCCCAGGTCTTCGCGCAGGCGGGCTACGACGTCGTCTACGTCGGTCGCTCGCAGGAGAAGCTCGACGGCGTCGTCGCCTACGTGACGAAGAACCTCGACCGCGCCCTCGCGCGCGGCAAGCTCGACGAGGCCGGCAAGGACGCCGTGCTCGGCCGTCTCACCGGAGCCACCGAGCGCGAGGCGCTCGCCGACGTCGACCTCGTCGTCGAGGCGATCGCCGAGGAGCTCGACATCAAGCTCCAGCTGTTCCGCGACCTCGACCGCATCTGCAAGCCGGGCGCGATCCTGGCCACCACCACCTCCTCGCTGTCGATCCGGGCGTGCGCCGACGCCACGGCTCGCCCGGCCGACGTCATCGGCATGCACTTCTTCAACCCCGCTCCGGTCATGAAGCTGGTCGAGGTCGTCACCACCGAGGTCACCGACCCCGACGTCGACGAGACGGTGCGCGCCCTGTGCCTGGCCACCGGCAAGCACCCCGTCTCGTGCGGCGACCGCGCGGGCTTCATCGTCAACGCGCTGCTGTTCCCCTACCTGAACGACGCCATCCTGCTGCAGGAGTCCGGTGCGGCCTCCATGGAGCAGATCGACGCCGCCATGAAGGAGACCAAGCTGCCGATGGGCCCGTTCGAGCTGCTCGACGTGGTCGGCAACGACGTCTCGCTGGCGATCCAGCAGACGCTCGTCGACACGTTCGGCCACGAGGGCTGGCAGCCCGCCGAGTCGCTGAAGAAGGTCGTCGCCGAGGGCCGGCTGGGCCGCAAGACCAAGGCCGGCTTCCACACCTACTGAGCAGCACCCGCACGCAGCTCGCGCATGGCCCCGATCGGTACGATCGGGGCCATGTCGCGTCGCAAGGCAGCCGCCGCCCGGGCCGCCCGTCGCGAGCCCCCGGCTCGGCGTGAGGAGCTGGTCCACCGCCGCGCCGGCGACTTCTGGCAGCGCTTCATCACCGGCGCCACGTCCTCGTCGGCGTACCGTTGTCCCGGCTGCGACCAGCTGATCCCGCCGTCGACCCCGCACTTCGTGGTGTGGCCCGACGTGCCGAGCCTGCTGGAGTCCGACGGGATCAACGAGCGCCGCCACTGGCACCAGCACTGCTGGCAGCGGCAGTCCTGACGGCCGCCCGTCGCCGCGTCACCGGCTCGGGCAGGATGGACGTGTGAAGATCACGGGATCGTCGGTGCTTCCCGCCCGACGCGAGGACATCGAGCTCACGACCGCCGACGGACTGACGCTGGTGGGGGAGCTGGCGCTGCCCGCCGATCGTGATCCCGTCGCCACGATGATCTGCCTGCACCCGCTGCCCACCCACGGCGGGATGATGGACAGCCACGTCTTCCGCAAGGCGTCCTACCGCCTGCCCGCCCTGGCCGACATCGCGGTGCTGCGGTTCAACACGCGGGGCACCGAGAGCGTGCGAGGACGCAGCGAGGGCGAGTTCGACCGGGCCGAGGGCGAGCGCTTCGACGTCGCCGCGGCGATCGAGTACGCCGAGTTCACCGAGCTGCCGAACGTGTGGATGGTCGGCTGGTCCTTCGGGACCGACCTGACCCTCATGTACGGGCTCGAGCCCGACGTGGCCGGCGCCATCCTGCTGTCGCCGCCCCTGCGGTTCAGCCGGCCCGAGCACCTCGAGGCGTGGGCAGCCGACGGCCGTCCGCTCACGGCGCTGGTCCCCGAGCTGGACGACTACCTCCGGCCCGCCGAGGCGCGCGAGCGCTTCGCTGCGGTCCCGCAGGCCGAGGTGATCGCCGTGGACGGCGCCAAGCACCTCTGGGTGGGCGACACCGAGCGCGTGCTCGACGAGATCGTGAGCCGCCTCAACCCGCAGGCCCAGGTGCCGCTTCCGCGCGAGTGGGACGGTCCGATGGAGCGTGCCGACTCCTCGGCCTACGCCGATCGCACCACGGCGGTGTTCAGGGACCAGCCGCGCTGAGGCCGTCGCGCGGTCCCAGGGTGGCCCGCACGATCCGGTGCAGTGCCCACTCGAGCGGCCCCCGGGAGAAGCGCAGGAACCACAGGCTCGCTGCGACGAAGGCGACCCCGAGCGTCCACAGGGCCAGAGCGCCCGAGCCGGACTCGAGCGCGGGGTCGACCTGGATCGCGGCCCAGTAGGCCACGATGTGGCCCACGTAGAGCGTCAGCGCCATGCGCCCGACCGACTCCAGGGGATACGTCAGTCCGCGCGCCTGCGGCGTGAGGGCGATCAGCAGGGCCAGCACGGCGACGCAGATCGCCAGGACGGACGCCGCCTCCACCGGGTTCTGCGAGCGGTGGTCCGACGTCAGGGTGGTCAGGACGAGGCTCTCGCGAGCGGCGGGGTCGGCGAGCGTGCGCTGCAGGAGATCGAGCATGAGCTGGTGCAGGAGGATGCCGGCCCCGAGGCCCACGAAGCCGACGGCGAGCAGGGTGGACCGGCCGATCCGCAGGCGGCCGAGGCCCAGCCCGACCAGCAGGAAGCCGGTCCACTGGATCGCGGGATAGGGCATGCCGACGAACAGCTCGCCGATCGGACTGGTGGTCAGCTCGGGCACCCGTTCCACGAGCCACGCGATGATCACGGGGCCGGCGATGCCGAGCAGCGAGCCGACGCCGATCAGCACCGGCACGGGCGCCCGCAGGAACGGCAGCGCCGCCACGAAGAACACGGCGTACGAGGCCAGGATGACGGCCACGGGGGTGCCGAGGGCGCTGAGGAAGGCGCCGAGTGCGGCCAGCACCGCGGCGCGCACGAAGATGGCCAGCCGGTCGTCGGCGAGGCGTTCGCCGGCGTGGGGTCGCGTCCCGCCGGTGGTGAGCGCCAGCGAGAACCCGGCCACCACGACGAACAGCACGGCGGCACGCCCGTCGCCCACGTGCCGCCAGGACGCAGCGACACCCGGATCGAAGTCGATCCGGGTGTCGAGGTGGGCGACCACCATGCCCACGAGCGCGAGTCCACGAGCGGCATCCAGCCCGCGGACTCGCGTCATGTCGGCGATCAGATGCCGCGGAAGCGGTTGATCTCCGTGAGGTACTTGGCGCGCTTCTCCTCGTCGGTGACGCCCAGGCCCTCCTCGGGCGCCAGCGTCAGCACGCCGACCTTGCCCTGGTGCTTGTTGTGGTGCACGTCGAGCGCGGCCTGGCCGGTGTCCTCGAGCTTGTACACCTTCGACACGGTCGGGTGGATGAGGCCCTTGTCGATGAGGCGGTTGGCCTCGTAGGCCTCGCGGTAGTTCGCGAAGTGCGAGCTCTTGATGTTCTTCAGGTTCATCCACAGGTACCGGTTGTCGTACTGGTGCATGTAGCCCGAGGTCGACGCGCAGGTGATGATCGTGCCGCCCTTGCGCGTGACGTAGACGCTGGCGCCGAAGGTCTCGCGGCCCGGGTGCTCGAACACGATGTCCGGGTCCTCGCCGCCGGTGAGCTCACGGATCTTCTTGCCGAAGCGCTGCCACTCCTTGGGGTCCTGGTTGTGCTCGTCCTTCCAGAACTTGTAGCCCTCGGCCGAACGGTCGATGATGTGCTCGGCGCCCAGCGAGCGCACGATCTCGGCCTTGTCGGGGCTGGAGACGACGCACACCGGGATGGCTCCGCCGTTGAGGGCCATCTGCGTGGCGTAGGAGCCCAGGCCGCCCGAGGCGCCCCAGATCAGCACGACGTCGCCCTGCTTCATGTTGGCGCCGTTCTTGCTCACCAGCTGGCGGTACGCGGTGGAGTTCACCAGGCCGGGCGAGGCCGCCTCCTCCCACGTCAGGTGCGCGGGCTTGGGCATGAGCTGGTTCGACTTCACGATGGCCAGCTCGGCCAGGCCGCCGAAGTTCGTCTCAAAGCCCCAGATGCGCTGCTGCGGGTCCATCATCGTGTCGTCGTGGCCGTCGGGGCTCTCGAGCTCGACCGACAGGCAGTGAGCGACGACCTCCTGGCCAGGCTTCCAGGCGTTGACGCCCGGGCCCGTGCGCAGCACGACGCCGGCGAGGTCGGAGCCGACCACGTGGTACGGCAGGTCGTGGCGCTTCGTGTACTCCGAGAGACGGCCGTAGCGCTCGAGGAACCCGAACGTCGAGACGGGCTCGAAGATCGAGGTCCACACCGTGTTGTAGTTGATCGCGCTGGCCATGACGGCGACGAGGGCCTCGCCCGGAGCCAGCTCCGGGAGGGGGACGTCGTCGAGGTGCAGGCTCTTGCGCGGGTCCTTGTCCCGGGTGGCCACGCCCTCGAACATGTTCTGCTCGTCCTTGTGGACGGTGATGCCCCGGTAGGTCTCGGGGAGCTCGAGGTTCTGGTACGTCTCTGCGGTGCGGTCGCCGGACATGATGGCGTCGAGGATGTGCTGCACGGGGGATCCTTCGCGTCGGTATTGCAGGTGGTCTGCGGTGATGTTACTGGCGGGAAACTTGTCCCGCGAGCCGGAGTGGGGTCGGGGTCCGCGAGCCGATCAGTGCGTGGCGGCGGACTCGACGAGCTCGACGAGGACGCCTCCGGCGTCCTTCGGGTGAACGAAGTTGACGCGACTGTCGGACGTGCCCCGCTTGGGGGTGTCGTACAGGAGGCGCACGCCGCGGTCGCGCAGGGTGGTCGAGACCGCGTCGATGTCGGTGACACGGTACGCCAACTGCTGCACGCCCGGTCCGTTGCGGTCCAGGTACTTGGCGATCGTGGACTCCTCGCTCAGCGGGGCCAGCAGCTGGATGCACGAGCCGGAGTCGCCGACGGCGAGCATCGCCTCGCGGACGCCCTGCTCCTCGTTGACCTCCTCGTGGATCGACTCGAGGCCGAACACGCGCGAGTAGAACTCGATGGCGTCGTCGAGGTCGTGCACGGCGATGCCGACGTGATCGATGGCGGTGAGCAGGTGGCCCGGAACGAGCGATTCGCTGGTCATGCCGGGCAGCCTAGTACGGGCTCTGCGGGCCCTGCGCGTGGACCGCTCCCGGGGTGACAATGGGGTATGGACACCACAGCGATCACCGAGATGACCGGAAACGAGCCGTGGGACTTCGTCGCCGACCACACGTTCGGGCGGCTGGCGCTGACGGTCCTGGGACAGCCTGAGATCTTCCCCGTCAACTACGCCCTGGCCGGGCGCCGCATCGCCTTCCGCACGGCCGAGGGCACCAAGCTCATGGGCGTCGTGCTGGACGGCCACGTCGCCTTCGAGGTCGACGAGGTCACGGCGGAGGGCGCCACGAGCGTCGTCCTGAAGGGCACCGCCCGCAAGATCGAGACCGAGGCGCAGGCGCAGGAGCTCGACCTGGCCGACCTGCACTCCTGGGTACCGACGCTCAAGTACAACCTCGTCGTCATCGACGTCAGCGAGATCAGCGGGCGCCGATTCCGCTTCGGGCCCGAGCCCGAGCTCACCCCCGTGATGTGAGGTGACCCACGTCCGGTCAGGCACTCCGTACCCATGGGTACAGTGACCCCAACGCACGCACCGAAGGAGCACGTTTCATGACCACTTCCGTCATCGTCGCCGGGGCACGGACCCCGATCGGCCGCCTGCAGGGCGGCCTCAAGACCCTGTCCGGCTCCGACCTGGGCGGCGTCGCGATCAAGGGCGCCCTCGACCGGGCCGGCATCAACGGCGACCAGGTCGACTACGTGATCATGGGCCAGGTCCTCGGAGCCGGAGCCGGGCAGGTTCCCGCCCGCCAGGCCGCGTTCAAGGGCGGCATTCCGCTGGACGTCCCCGCGATCACCATCAACAAGGTGTGCCTCTCGGGCATCAACGCGATCGCCCTGGCCGACCAGCTGATCCGCGCCGGCGAGTACGACATCGTCGTCGCCGGCGGCCAGGAGTCGATGACCCAGGCGCCCCACCTGCTGACGGGCTCGCGCGACGGTCACAAGTACGGCAAGGTCACGATGCTCGACCACATGGAGTACGACGGCCTGTGGGACGCGCTCACCGACCAGGCGATGGGCTCGCTCACCGAGCAGCGCAACGCCGCGACCGACACGCTGTCGCGTGAGGCCCAGGACACCTTCGGCGCGCGCTCGCACCAGCTCGCCGCCGCGGCGCAGAAGAACGGCGTGTTCGACGACGAGATCGTCCCCGTCGAGATCCCGCAGCGCAAGGGCGACCCGGTCGTCGTCAGCGCCGACGAGGGCGTCCGCGGCGACACCACGGCCGAGTCGCTCGGCCGCCTGCGTCCCGCGTTCTCCAAGGAGGGCACGATCACCGCGGGCACGGCCAGCCAGATCTCCGACGGCGCCTGCGCCGTGGTCGTCATGAGCAAGGCCAAGGCCGAGGAGCTGGGCCTGACGTGGCTCGCCGAGATCGGCGCCCACGGCAACGTCTCGGGCCCCGACTCCACGCTGCAGGAGCAGCCCGCCAACGCCATCGCGAAGGCGGCGCAGAAGGAGGGCATCGACGTCGCTGACATCGACCTGTTCGAGCTGAACGAGGCCTTCGCCGCGGTCGGCATCGTCTCGGCCGAGAAGCTCGGCGTGAGCGAGGACAAGGTCAACGTCAACGGCGGTGCCATCGCGCTCGGCCACCCGATCGGCATGAGCGGTGCGCGCATCGTCCTGCACCTCGCGCTGGAGCTCCAGCGTCGCGGTGGCGGCACCGGTGCGGCCGCGCTGTGTGGCGGCGGTGGCCAGGGCGATGCCCTGATCATCCGGGTCCCGCAGGCCTGATCGGCCCTCACCCGAATCTGCGGAGTTGAGTCCCAGGAACGTCGACGTCACCGACCTGGTCTCGCGGGCGCAAGCCGGCGAGGCCAGGTCGGTGGCGCGTCTGATCACCCTCGTCGAGACCGAGTCCGACCACCTGCGTGAGGTCAGCGCGGCGCTGGCCCCGCTCGTCGGCGGCGCCCACGTCGTCGGCCTCACCGGCTCGCCCGGCGTGGGCAAGTCGACCACCACGTCGGCCTTGGTCACCGAGCTGCGCGCCCGCGGCCGTCGCGTCGGCGTCCTCGCGGTCGATCCCACCTCGCCCTTCAGCGGGGGAGCGCTGCTGGGCGACCGCATCCGGATGCAGGACCACGCCACCGATCCCGACGTCTACATCCGGTCGATGGCCAGCCGGGGCCATCTCGGCGGCCTGTCGTGGGCCACGCCCCACGCCATCCGCGTCCTCGACGCGGCCGGCTGCGACGTGATTCTGCTCGAGACCGTCGGCGTCGGGCAGTCCGAGGTCGAGGTCGCCGGGCTGGCCGACACCACCGTCGTGCTGCTGGCGCCCGGCATGGGCGACGGCATCCAGGCCGCCAAGGCCGGGATCCTCGAGATCGGCGACATCTTCTGCATCAACAAGGCCGACCGGGACGGAGCCTCCACCACGCGCCGTGAGCTGCGCACCATGCTGTCGATGTCCGACCGCCAGGACGGCTGGAAGCGTCCGATCGACCTCACCGTGGCCACCGAGGGCACCGGAGTCCCGGAGCTGGTCGACCACCTGCAGGAGCATGCCTCCCACCTGCGTGCTTCCGGCCAGCTGGCGCGCCGGCGCACCGATCGACTGCGTCGCGAGATCCAGGCCATCGCCCTCGACCAGGTGCGGCGCCGCTTCGTCGTCGACGGGGGCGAGGAGCTCGACGCACTCGCCGCCCGCGCCTTCGCCGGCGACATCGACCCGTTCTCGGCCGCCGACACCCTGCTGGCCGAATCCGACGCGTAGAAGTCTTCCGCGCGGCGTCCCCGGTTCGGGCCCGCGATTCCGGTAGACATGTGCGCGTGGTGAAGAAGGCAGTGATCCTTTTCGTGGTGGGCTTCGGGCTCTACTACCTGTTCAGCACGCCTGAGGACGCCGCGACGGCCGTTCGGGGGGCCTTCGACGCAGCCATCGGCGCATTCGGACAGGTCGGGGTGTTCGTGTCCGAGCTCCTGTGAGGACCTCGTCATGACCGAGAGACCAGCGATCGAGACGGCGCCCCCGCCGGTCACGGCGCGATTCTGGCGACGCCTGCGCGAGCCGTTCCCCGATCCTGAGAACCACGTCGCGCTGAACCAGCGCCTCAATCCCCGCAGCGGCGAGCGGGTCCTGCAGATCGTGCCCAAGCACGTCGCCGTCTACTGGACCCTGCCCGCCGCCGCGCTGGCCTCCTTCGGCTGCCTCGTGGTCCTGCTGTTCCACTGGAACTCCGGTCCGGCCCAGGCGCTGTGGCTCGCGTCCCTCGTCGTCACGGCCGCGGCGGCCGTGCGCGCGTTCGTGGAGTGGCGCGATGTCTTCGTCGTCACGAACTGGCGGGTCGTCCGGCTTAGCGGGGTGCTGACCGCGCGGGTGGCGACGATGCCGATCAACCGCATCCTGGACATGACGATGACGCGCACGATGTGGGGCCGCGCCCTCGGCTACGGCCACTTCGTCTTCGAGTCGGCCGCGCAGGAGCAGGGACTGCGCGAGATCAAGTTCGTGCCGGACATCCTGGCGGTCGACCGTGAGATCAACAACGCCGTCAACCGTGAGAACCGCCGGCGTGAGCGGATGATGAGCGCGAGGTACGACAGGCCGCTGGACGGCGGGCCCGACGAGGGTGAACGGACCGAGCCGATCCGCGGCCTGTGACCGGGCTTCCTAGACTGTCGCCATGAGCTTCTCGCAGCCCGGTGCGTTCGACCTTTCCTCGCTGGCCACGCCGCGTCCCACGACCCCGTCCGGCGGGGGTGCTCCCGCTCCTGAGGGAGCGGTCTACGTCATCGACGTCACCGAGGCCGACTTCCAGCAGGTGGTCGAGTCCTCGATGCAGCACCTCGTCGTGCTGAGCGTCTGGTCGCCGCGCTCCCCGCAGAGCGTCGAGTTCAACGAGGTCCTCGCGCGGGCCACGTCCGCGTACGGCGGAGCGCTGCAGCTGGCGAAGGTCGACGCGGACACCAACCCCGGCATCGCCCAGGCGCTCCAGGTGCAGGCCGTGCCGTTCGTGGTGGGACTCGTGCAGGGCCGTCCCGTGCCGCTGTTCCAGGGCACGGTGGACGACGCCGAGGTGAAGCGGTTCTTCGACGAGCTCGTGAGGCTCGCGCAGCAGAACGGCCTGAACGGCCGTGCCCAGCCGTCCGGGGGCGCTCCCGTCGAGGCCCCCGACGAGCCCGAGGACGACCCGCGCTTCGCCGCCGCCGACGAGGCCTACTCCCGCGGCGACTTCGACGCCGCGATCGCCGAGTACGAGGCGCTGCTGGCGCAGACCCCCGGCGACACCGAGGTGGCCGAGCGGCTGGCGGCCACGAGGCTCTACGCGCGCGTGGCCGGCGCCGACCTGCAGCAGGCGCGGCAGGCCGCAGCCGACGCCCCGGACGACGTCGACGCCCAGCTGCTGGTGGCCGATCTCGACGTCACCGGCGGACACGTCGAGGACGCCTTCCTGCGACTCATCGAGCTCGTCAAGCGCACGGCGGAGGATGACCGCGACCGTGTCCGCGAGCACCTGCTCGAGCTGTTCACGGTGGTCGGTCTGGCCGATCCTCGCGTGGCGCTGGCCCGTCGCTCCCTGGCCGCCGCTCTCTTCTGAGCGGTCAGCGCGCCTGGTCGCGCACGGGGTCGGGCTGGCGCGGCGCCTCGCGGTAGGCGGGCAGCGGCGCGTCGGCGAGCGACTCGAGCAGCTCCGTGGTGGCCAGCGTGGCACGCTCGCGCACCGTGTCGAGGTCGCACCAGTGCACGGCCGCGATCTCGGTGCGCTGCAGGACCATCTGCTCGACCAGGTCGGCGTCGACGACGCCGAGGTCGAACACGAACAGGCACGCGTCGTCCCAGCGGCTCCACGCCGGGAGCCAGTTCATCGTCACGAGGCCCTCGACCTCGACCGTGATGCCGAGCTCCTCCTCCAGCTCGCGCACGAGGCCGGTCGCGGGGCTCTCGCCGACCTCGACCACGCCTCCCGGCAGGTCCCACTCGCGCTTGTACGTCAGCTCGCACAGCAGGACGCGCCCGTCGCGGTCGCGCAGGATGCCCTGACCGATGACGCGCTTGCGGGGGAGTCCGGCGTTGAGGATGGCGACGAAGCCGTCGCGGCTGAAGGCGGGCGGGTCGTCGACGATCCGCCCGAGCAGCACGAGGTCGGGCTCGCCCCCGGGCGACCGCGCGATGCCCTCGCGTCGCAGCCCCGCGATCGACGCGGCCCGCAGGCCGAGGGTGTCGTCGGCCGGCACCCTGGCCTCGATCCGGGTCCATCCCAAGTGGTCGAACGCGTACTCCACGCCGATCCGCAGGGCCCGGCTGGCCACCATGGCGCCGGGCCCGGACGAGAAGTTCCAGCGCATCGACCCCAGCTGGCGGCCGGCCTTGCCCGTGGCGCTCTGCAGGGCCACGGTGCCAATGCGGTCGCCGCCGTAGATGGCGGCGAAGCCGTGCAGGTCGTCGGCGCCGGAGGTGGGCTCCAGCACGAGGTCGTCGTCGCGCAGGGTGGGGGAGGAGTCGGCAGGCTCGGTCACCTGGCCGAGGCTACCGGCCGTCGTGATGGAATCGGGCCCATGACCGATCCGCGGATCCGCCCTGCCACCCCCGACGACGTCGCCGCGATGGTGCGCCTCGTCCACGACCTCGCGGCGTACGAGCGCGCTCCCGAGCAGTGCGTGCTGACCGAGCCGATGCTCCACGAGCGCCTCTTCGGCGAGCGGCCCGCACTGTTCGCGCACGTCGCCGAGGTGGACGGCGCGGTCGTCGGCCTGGCGGTGTGGTTCCTCAACTTCTCCACGTGGGACGGGGTGCACGGGATCTACCTCGAGGATCTCTTCGTCGACCCGGCGCACCGCGGCACCGGACTCGGTCACGCGCTGCTGGCCCGACTGGCGCAGGTGTGCGTCGAACGGGGCTACAGCCGCCTGCAGTGGCAGGTGCTCGACTGGAACACCCCGTCGATCGAGTTCTACGAGGCTCTCGGCGCCGTGGACCTGGCCGACTGGCGGACGTATCGCCTCGCGGGCGAGCCGCTCCGGGCCCTCGGCTCGCCGTCCTGACGCTGTCCTATGCTCGCCCCAACCCACACAGGAGGCTCCATCATGGCCGAATTCGTCCGACTCGAGGTGACCGACGGCGTCGGCACGATCCGCCTCGACCGGCCCAAGATGAACGCGCTCGACGCGCAGGTCCAGACCGAGCTGCTGGAGGCGGCGCGCGAGGCCGATCGCCGCGACGACGTCGCCGCGGTGGTGGTGTGGGGCGGCGAGCGGGTCTTCGCCGCGGGCGCGGACGTCAAGGAGATGGCCGACATGGGCTACCCCGAGATGTTCCGCCACGGACACCTGCTGCAGGAGTTCACGCGGGCCGTCGCCGCGATCGGCAAGCCGACGGTCTCGGCCATCACGGGATTCGCCCTCGGTGGCGGACTCGAGCTCGCGCTGGCCACCGACCTGCGGTTCTGCGCCGACGACGCCAAGCTCGGCCAGCCCGAGATCCTGCTCGGCATCATCCCCGGCGCGGGCGGCACCCAGCGCCTGGCCCGCCTGATCGGTCCCTCGAAGGCCAAGGACCTCATCTACACCGGCCGGTTCGTCGGTGCCGACGAGGCGCTCGCCCTCGGCCTCGTGGACGAGGTGCTGCCGGCCGCCGAGGTCCACGACCGGGCCGTGGCGTGGGCGTCGCAGTTCGTGGGCGGGCCGTCGATCGCACTGCGCACCGCGAAGGACGTCGTCGACCGCGGCCTCGAGGTCGACCTGCAGACGGGTCTGGAGATCGAGCGCGCTGGCTTCAGCGCGCTGTTCGCGACGCAGGACCAGGCCGACGGCATGCGCTCCTTCGTCGAGAACGGGCCCGGCAAGGCCACCTTCACCGGGAGGTGACCCATCCCACTGCCGCTGGGATGTCCGCCTTCGTTACCTTTCGGTAACATCAAAGTCAGGAAGGGTCGCCTCACCCGCGAATTGCTTCGCGTGGCAAGGTGGACCCGATAACTCGCGGGTGGTCAAACCGTCTCCCGCGCCCCGAATTCACAGGAGGGTCCTCGTGACCAAGATCGTTGTCGCTGTGAAGTACGTGCCGGACGCCACGGCGGACCGCACGTTCGACGCTGATAACACTGTCGATCGTGAGAACGTCGACGGGCTTCTGTCCGAGCTCGACGAGTACGCGGTCGAGCAGGCCCTGCAGGTCGTCGAGGCCGGTGACGGTGAGGTCACCGTCCTGACCGTCGGCCCCGCCGACGCCTCGGACGCGGTCCGCAAGGCCCTGCAGATGGGCGCCGACGCCGGCGTCCACGTCGAGGACGACGCCATCGCCGGATCCGACGCGTTCGCGACGTCGCTGGTCCTGGCCAAGGCCATCGAGAAGCTCGACTACGACATGGTGTTCTTCGGCATGGGCTCCACGGACGCCGGCATGGGCGTCGTTCCCACGCTGGTCGCCGAGCGCCTGGGCCTTCCGGCCATCACCTTCGCGTCGGAGATCTCGGTCGACGGCGACACGGTCAAGATCCGTCGTGACGGCGATGCCGCCACGCACCAGATCGAGGCCACCGGCAAGCTCGTCGTGTCGGTCACCGACCAGACGGGCGAGGCCCGCTACCCCTCCTTCAAGGGCATCATGGCCGCGAAGAAGAAGCCGGTCGAGGAGTGGAGCCTGGCTGATCTGGGCATCGACGCGGCCGAGGTCGGCCTCGACAACGCCTGGACCAAGGTCGAGTCCACGACCCCCCGCCCGCCGCGCACCGCCGGCGAGATCGTCACCGACGAGGGAGACGGCGGCACCAAGCTCGTCGAGTTCCTCGCGTCCAAGAAGTTCGTGTGAGTAGGAGCCTGAATCAATGAGTGAAGTTCTCGTTCTGATCGAAGCCCCCCAGGGCAAGGTCACGAAGCCCTCGCTGGAGCTCCTGACGATCGCCCGTCGCATCGGCGAGCCGTCGGCCGTCGTGTTCGGCGACGCGGACACCAGCGTCCTGACCGAGTACGGCGCGGAGAAGATCTACACCTACGCCGACAGCGCGTTCGAGGAGTACCTCGTGGCGCCCAAGGCCGAGGCCCTGGCCGCGCTGGTCGCCGACAAGGCGCCCGCCGCGGTGCTCGTGCCGTCGTCCTCGGAGGGCAAGGAGATCGCGGCCCGCGTCGCGCTCAAGTCCGACTCCGGCCTGATCACCGACGCCGTCGACGTCACCGTCGACGGTGGCTCGATCACCACCACCCAGATGGCGTTCGCCGGCAACTTCACCGTCGCCGCGCAGGTCACCAAGGGTGCTCCGGTCATCGCGGTCAAGCCGAACTCGGCCGCCCCGGAGGCCACCGCGGGTGCCGGTGCCGTCGAGGCCGTCTCGTTCGACGTCCCCGACTCGGCCAAGCAGGTCAAGATCGTGGCCTCGGAGCCGCGCGTCTCCACCGGTCGTCCCGAGCTGACCGAGGCCGCCATCGTGGTCTCCGGCGGCCGTGGCACCGGCGGCGACTTCACCGAGGTCGAGGCCCTGGCCGACGCCCTCGGTGCGGCTGTCGGCGCCTCGCGCGCCGCGGTGGACTCGGGCTGGAAGCCGCACACGTTCCAGGTCGGCCAGACCGGCAAGACCGTGTCGCCGCAGCTGTACGTCGCCAACGGCATCTCCGGTGCGATCCAGCACCGCGCCGGCATGCAGACGTCCAAGACGATCGTCGCGGTCAACAAGGACGAGGAGGCGCCGATCTTCGAGCTCGTCGACTTCGGCGTCGTCGGTGACCTCAAGTCGGTCCTGCCGCAGGCGACCGAGGAGATCAACAAGCGCAAGGGCTGATCCAGCCCCCGCTCGGCGGCCCCGCTCCCACCCGGGAGCGGGGCCGCCGTCGTTCCCTCCGGGCCCGTCCACGGGCTCGCGACGGGCTGCGACGTTTGGTTGCAGTTCGGTGAAGTCGGCCGCGCGGAGTGGGCTGGGACACCTTGCAGGTGATACCTATGAATCACGCGCGTACATTGCACGTTTTCACCACGTACGCCCTTCACAGGAGGAAATACATGCGAACTCGGCGTTCAGCCCTCGCAGGTGTCGCCCTCGCCGCAGTTGCCAGCCTCACCCTGGCGGCCTGCTCGAGTGGCGGCGACGACGACAACGGCGGTTCGGATTCGACCGATGCGGTCATCACCGCGTACAGCACCGAGCCCCAGAACCCGCTGGTCACGACCAACACGAACGAGGTCGGTGGCGGCAACATCATCGACCTGATCTACGCGGGCCTGGTCTCGTACAAGGCTGACGGCTCCCAGGAGCTCGAGGTCGCCGAGTCGATCGAGTCCGAGGACAACAAGGTCTGGACGATCAAGCTCAAGGACTGGCAGTTCACCGACGGCACTCCGGTCACGGCCGAGTCGTTCGTCAAGGCGTGGAACTACGGTGCCGCGGCTGAGAACGCCCAGCTCTCCTCCTACTTCTACTACCCCATCGAGGGCACCGACGACGAGGGCATCATCCTCGACAAGGGCACCGAGATGTCGGGTCTGAAGGTCGTCGACGAGAAGACCTTCGAGGTCACGCTCAAGAACCCCGAGGCGCTCTTCCCGCTGCGTCTGGGCTACTCGGCCTACTTCCCGCTGCCCGAGGCCGCGTTCGCCGACATGGCGGCGTTCGGCAAGGCTCCGATCGGCAACGGCCCCTACAAGCTCGACTCGTGGGAGAACAACGTCGAGGCCGTCATGTCCGTCAACGAGGACTACGACGGCAACCGCCCCGCCAAGAACGGCGGCGTGACGTTCAAGTTCTACACGAACCCGGACTCGGCCTACTCCGACGTCCAGGCGGGCAACCTCGACGTGCTCGACCAGGCTCCGCCGAGCGCCCTCACGACGTTCAAGACCGACGACTCGGTCCAGGCGTTCGAGGCGGCCGGCACGGTCAACAGCACGATCACGATCCCCGAGTCGCTGGAGCACTTCTCCGGTGAAGAGGGCAACCTGCGTCGCCAGGCCCTGAGCCGCGCGATCAACCGCAAGGAGATCACGGACAAGATCTTCGACGGCACGCGTTCGCCGGCGAAGGAGTTCAGCTCCGAGCTGATGCCCGAGTACACCGAGGACATCGAGGGTGCCGAGGTCCTGGAGTTCGACGCCGACGAGGCCAAGAAGCTCTGGTCCGAGGCCGACGCGATCGCTCCGTGGTCCGGCAAGTTCGTCATCGCTTACAACGGTGACGGCCCGGGCAACAAGGAGTGGGTCGAGGCGCTGACCAACCAGCTCAAGAACAACCTCGGCATCGATGCCCAGCCCAAGGCCTACGCCACGTTCGCCGAGCTGCGCACCAAGGTCACCGACCGCACGATCGGCACCGCGTTCCGTACCGGTTGGCAGCCCGACTACCCGTCGGTCTACAACTACCTCGGTCCGATCTTCGGCACGGGTGCCGGCTCGAACGACGGCGACTACTCCAACAAGGAGTTCGACAAGCTGCTGTCCGACGCGCTGAGCGCCGAGGGCGACGAGCAGGCCAAGCTGCTGGCTGACGCCCAGGGGATCCTCATGAAGGAGCTCCCGGCTCTCCCGCTCTGGAACACCAACGTCGCGGCTGTCGCGGCCACGGGTGTCGAGAACGTGGAGTTCAACTGGCAGAACAAGCCGGAATACCAGAACATCACCAAGTGATGCTTCGCTGATGTGGGGCGGCACCAACCCGGTGCCGCCCCACACTCATGACCGAAGGCGACCCGGCCGCGCGCTCGACCCGCGGGCCGAAGGTACGCTTAATCGATGCACGGGTCGACCCTCGTGCTGCGGAGGTTCCTAACTATGTGGTGGTACATCGGCCGGCGGATCCTGCAGGCCATCCCAGTCCTCCTGGGTTCCACGCTGCTCATCTACGCCATGGTCTTCGCCATGCCCGGCGACCCCATCGTGGCGCTGTTCGGCGAGAAGCCCGTCTCCGACGCGGTCCGGGCCGAGATCGAGCAGCAGTACAACCTCGACAAGCCGTTCCTGGTGCAGTGGCTGCTCTTCCTGGGCAACGCGGCGCAAGGAGACCTGGGCGTCTCGTTCTCGGGCCGCCCCGTCAGCGAGCTGCTCGCGGAGACCATCCCGGTCACGTTCAAGCTCGCGTTCATGGCGCTGATCATCGAGGGCGTCCTGGGCATCGCCGCCGGCTTCTACGCCGGCCTCAAGCGCGGCAAGCTCTTCGACTCCACGATGCTGGTGACCTCGCTGCTGGTCATCGCGGTCCCGATCTTCGTCTTCGGCTTCACGATGCAGCTGATCTTCGGCGTCAAGCTCGGCTGGGCCCCGGTCACGGTCGGCGGCGACGCCAGCTGGGACCGCCTCATCATCCCGGCGTTCGTCCTGGGGCTGGTGTCCTTCGCCTACGTGCTGCGCCTCACGCGCACCTCCGTGGTGGAGAACCTCACCGCCGACCACGTGCGCACCGCGCGAGCCAAGGGCCTCAACGACGGCCAGGTCAACCGGCGCCACGTGCTGCGCAACTCGCTGATCCCCGTCGTGACCTACCTCGGTGCCGACCTGGGCACCCTGATGGCCGGCGCCATCGTGACCGAGGGCATCTTCAACATCCCCGGTCTGGGCAACCTCGCCTTCCGCGCCATCCAGCAGAAGGAGGGCCCCACGATCGTCTCGGTCGTCACGGTGATGGTCCTCATCTACATCGTCATGAGCCTGATCGTCGATCTCCTCTATGCCTGGCTCGATCCGAGGATCCGTTATGCCTGAGTTCCCCATCGACCTCCCCCCGAAGACCCTGCCCGGCCAGGAGCGCTTCGTCGCTCCCGTCGAGGTGACGCCCTTGGCGGACACCGGTGCGTTCGACGAGTCCCGCAGCCCCGAGAGCCAGTGGAAGCAGGCGTGGAAGCGCCTGCGGAAGAACTGGATCTTCTGGGTCTCGGTCGTCATCTTGTTCTTCGTCACGATCGTCGTGCTGTTCCCGCAGCTGTTCACCGACATCGACCCCACGCGCGCCGACCTGAGCCGCAGCCTCGAGGGCCCCAGCGAGGGCCACATCGCCGGCTTCGACAAACAGGGCTACGACGTGTTCGCCCGCACCATCTACGGCGCCCGCGCCTCGGTGCTGGTGGGCTTCCTGTGCACGCTCGTGGTCACCATCCCCGGTGTGCTCTTCGGGGCGATGGCCGGCTTCTACGGCGGCCTGTCCGACACGTTCATCTCCCGCGTGGCCGACATCTTCTTCGCGATCCCGTTGCTGCTCGGTGCGCTGGTCGGCCTGTCGATCATCAACAACCTGTGGCCCGACCGCGGCTACTGGGGCTTCATCCTCACGGTGGTGTTCGCCCTGGCGGCGTTCGGCTGGCCGCAGGTGCTGCGCATCTCGCGCGGTGCCGTCCTGGAGGTCAAGAACCTCGAGTTCGTCGACGCGGCGCGCGCCATCGGGAAGACCCGCCGCGCCAACCTGTGGGGCCACGTGGTGCCGAACTCCCTGGCCCCGGTGATCGTGCTGGCGACCGTGTCGCTGGGCGTCTACATCGTGGCCGAGGCCACGCTGTCGTTCCTGGGCCTGGGCCTGCCGACCAGCATCGTCTCGTGGGGCAACGACATCTCCGCCGCGCAGAACCAGGTGCGCTCGGGCGAGCGGCTCGGCGTCATGTTCTGGCCCGCCTCGGCGCTGGCCCTGACGTCGCTGGGATTCATCCTGCTGGGCGACGCCGTGAGCGACGCCCTCGATCCGAAGTCGAGGAACCGCGAATGAACGCCACCCCGCTGCTCGAGGTCACCGACCTGCACGTCGCGTTCCGTCAGAACAAGGAGGACATCCCCGCCGTCCGCGGTGCGAACCTCACGGTCTACCCCGGTCAGACCGTCGCGATCGTGGGCGAGTCCGGATCGGGCAAGTCCACCACGGCTCACGCCATCATCGACCTGCTGCCGGGCACCGGCCGGGTCACGGGCGGGTCCATCCTCTTCGAGGGCAAGGACATCGCCCAGTCCAGCAAGAAGGACATCCTGGCCGTCCGCGGCTCGCGCATCGGCCTGGTGCCCCAGGACCCGATGAGCAACCTGAACCCGCTCGTCAAGGTGGGCAAGCAGATCGCCGAGGTCCTGGTGGCCAACGACGTGGTCAAGGGCAAGGACGTCGAGCGACGGGTCGTCGAGCTGCTCGAGGAGGCCGGCCTGCCCGACGCCGAGCAGCGCGCGCGCCAGTACCCGCACGAGTTCAGTGGCGGCATGCGCCAGCGCGCGCTCATCGCGATGGGCCTGGCCGCCCGGCCGAAGCTGCTCATCGCCGACGAGCCGACCAGCGCGCTCGACGTGACGGTGCAGAAGCAGATCCTGGACCACCTCGACCAGCTGACCGCCGATCTGGGCACCGCGGTGCTGCTGATCACGCACGACCTGGGCCTGGCCGCCGAGCGCGCCGACCACCTGGTCGTCATGTACAAGGGCCAGATCGTCGAGTCGGGTCCCGCGCTGGACATCCTGCAGGATCCGCAGCACCCCTACTCCAAGCGCCTCATCTCCAGCGCCCCGTCGCTGGCCTCGCAGCGGCTGCTGTCGCAGCAACGTGCCGAGGTGCGCGAGCAGGCGCAGGAGGTCGCCGAGGAGCTGGCCGGGGAGGTCGCCCAGCTCGAGTCGGAGTTCGGCGCGGGCTCCGACATCGTGCTCGAGGCCAAGAGCCTGCGGAAGGTGTTCAGCATCCCCGGCTCGGCCCCGTGGCGCAAGAACGAGTTCGTCGCCGTCGACGACGTCTCGTTCAAGCTGCCCCGCGGCACCACCACCGCCATCGTGGGCGAGTCCGGCTCGGGCAAGTCCACGGTCGCGCGCATGGTGCTCGACCTGCTGGAGCCCACGAGCGGCACCGTCGAGTTCGACGGGGTCGACATCTCGACCCTGCGCACCAAGAAGCAGCAGCTGGCCTTCCGCCGGCAGATGCAGCCGGTGTTCCAGAACCCGTACGCCTCCCTCGACCCGCAGTACACGATCTTCCGGGCGATCGAGGAGCCGCTGGGCACGCACGGCATGGGCTCGAAGGCCGAGCGCGAGGCGCGGGTCCGCGACCTGCTCGACAAGGTCTCGCTGCCGTGGAGCGTCTCGCAGCGGTTCCCCAACGAGCTCTCCGGCGGCCAGCGCCAGCGCGTCGCGATCGCGCGTGCCCTGGCGCTGCAGCCCGAGGTCGTGATCCTCGACGAGGCCGTCAGCGCGCTCGACGTGCTGGTCCAGGCGCAGATCCTGTCGCTGCTGGCCGACCTGCAGGCCGAGCTGGGCCTGTCGTACCTGTTCATCACCCACGACCTGGCGGTCGTGCGCCAGATCGCCGACGACGTGCTGGTGATGGAGCGCGGCAAGCTGGTCGAGCACGCCTCGGTCGACGAGGTCTACAGCAACCCCAAGCAGGCGTACACGCGCCGGCTGCTCGACGCGATCCCCGGTGGATCCATCGAGCTCTCGCGCTGACCGTGCGGACACCTCACCGCGGGTGGTGGGCCTGAGGGCCTACCACCCGCGGTGTCGTCTCCGATGTGGGGGTTCGTGTTGACTCCTTCGAACAGGTGTTCGATCATGGAGGGGTGAGTCTCGCCGTCCCTCCTGCCGCCCTGGTCGATGACCTGCGGGCCAAGATCGGCCGGATGCAGGGACGTCCGTCGGTGCTGTCGATGCCCACGCATCCGGCGCTGTCGGGGCTGCTGGCGCTGCAGCCCGGCGGCAGCTACGCGGTCGACTCCACCAGCCTGGCCCTGCTGCTGATGGCGGGCCCGTCCCGCGACGGCGCCTGGTGCGCGATGGCCGGCAGCGACCGGGTCGGCTTCGAAGCCGCGGCCGAGGTGGGGGTCGACCTCGATCGCACCGTGTGGGTGCCCGACGTGGGCACCGACCCGGCCTCGGTGCTGGGTGCGCTGGTCGACGCGGTCGGCGTGGTGATGGTCGACCGGGTCACACTGCCCGAGCGCGAGGTCGCCCGGCTGAGGGCCCGGCTGCACCGGCGCCAAGGCGTCCTCGTGGCCGTGGGGGACTGGCCGCGGGCCGATGCCCGGCTGCGCCTGCGCGACACGGTCTGGGCGGGGCCCCAGGACGGGCACGGGCACCTGGTGGCGCGCCAGGCCACCGTCGAGGTCGAGCGCGGAGGCCGTGTCACGGGCTCGCGCCGGCTGTGGTTCCCCAGCCGCGAGCTGCACGTCGCCCCGGTAGCCCTCGGCCGGTCGGCGGACCGTGACTCCCGCCTCGGGTCGTCGATGGAGCAGGTGGCGGGCTGATGCGCACGATGGTGGTGTGGGTGCCCGACTGGCCGGCGCTCGTGCACCAGGGCGAGCTGGCCGAGGCGGCGCGCGGCGGTGGCGAGCCCTCGCCCGCGCTGGCGGTGTTCGACAAGGGCGTGGTGCTGGCCTGCACGCCCGCGGCGCGCGCGCTCGGCGTGCGCCGGGGGATGCGTCGCCGCGACGCCCAGTCGCGCTGCCCCGACCTGGTGGTCTGCGACCACCGCCCCGAGGTGGACGCCCGCGCCTTCGAGCAGGTCGTCACCACGCTGGAGGAGCTCAGCCCCGGCGTGGCACCCCTGCGGCCGGGCCTGTGTGCGCTGTCGGTGCCCGAGCGGTACTACGGCGGCGAGCCCGAGGCGGTCGCGGTGATGGCCGAGCACCTCGTCGGGCTCGGGGTGTGGGACGTGCGCTTCGGCATCGCCGACGGCGTCTTCGTCGCCGAGCTGGCCGCACGCCGGGCCCCGGCGCAGGACAGCGTGATCGTGGCGCCCGGTGGCAACGTCGACTTCCTGCGCGACCTGCCCGTGGAGGTGCTGGAGGTGCCGGCTCCCGCGGGCCCGGCCGCGCCCGGACTCGACCTCGTCACGGTGCTGCGCCGGCTGGGGATCCGCCGGGTGGGGGAGTTCGCGGCCCTGCCCGCTCCCGACGTGCTGGCCCGCTTTGGCGCCCACGGGGCCCTGATGCACCGCTGGTCCCGGGGCGAGGAGGTGCGCCGCATCTCGCGGCGGACCCCGCCGCCCGAGCTGGTGGCGTCGGTGGGCTTCGAGCCGGCGCTGGAGCGCGCCGATGCGGTGGTCTTCAGCGCCCGCCAGACCGTGGAGGACTTCGTCCGCCGGCTCGACGCGGCGGGCCTGGTCTGCTCCACCCTGCGGATCGAGGTGGACGCCGAGGTGGCGGGGGAGCCCCAGGTGTCCAGCCGGCTGTGGCGCCATCCCCGGTGGTTCGGGTCGGTCGACGTGCTCGACCGCGTCCGGTGGCAGCTGTCGGCCGCCCCTCCCGGCGGGCCCGTCGTGGCGGTGCGCTGCGTCCCGGTGGAGGTCGAACCCCTCGGGAAGCATGCCGAGAGCCTGTTCGGGGGCGGGCCCGACGACCAGGTGGAGCGGTCGGTGGCGCGGGTCCAGGCGCTGGTGGGCCCCGAGGGGGTCCGCTCGGTCGGGGTGCAGGGCGGCCGGGGACCGTCCGACCGCCGGCTGTCGGCCGCGTGGGGCGAGCGTCCCGTCGCCCAGCGGCCCCGCGACCGGCCGTGGCCGGGCAGCGTGCCGCCGCCGGCGCCGGCCACGGTGTTCGCCGAGCCCGCGCCCGCACAGGTGGTGGGCGCCGAGGGGATGCCGGTCAGCGTCAGCGGGCGCGGAGCGCTGTCCGGGCGTCCGGCGCGCTTCCGGGCCGGCGTCGACGCCGCCTGGCAGCCCGTGGCGGCCTGGGCCGGGCCGTGGCCGGTCGACGAGCACTGGTGGGACGAGGCCGCCGCCCGGCGCGTGGCCCGCTTCCAGGTCGTCGGCGTCGACGGCAGCGCCTGGCTCATGGTCGTCGAGAACGGCCACTGGTGGACCGAGGCCCGCTATGACTGAGCCGACCGGAGCGCTGGCAGTGACGTTGGCGGGGTCGACACGCCGTGAGGGCCCCCGCGAACGTCACTGCCAGCGGTTCGGGAGGTCCTGATGGGCTGGAACAACCCTGACATCTCGTGGCGTGAGCTGGAGGCGCGGCTGTCGGGCCGGTGGCGCGACCCCGCGCAGCCGCTGCCCGACGGGGGTGACGGTCCGGCATTCTCGCGCAAGCGTGGGGCCTACCAGGCCCCCGAGGTGCCCGCCGCGCCCGATGCGGTGGTCCCGTACGCCGAGCTGCACTGCCACAGCAACCACAGCTTCCTCGACGGGGCGAGCCACCCCGAGGAGCTCGTGCGCGAAGCGGTGCACCTGGGGCTGTCGGCCCTCGCGCTCACCGACCACGACGGCTTCAGCGGCGCGGCCCGGTTCGCCGAGGCGGCCCAGCTGCACGGCCTCCGCACGGTCTACGGCGCCGAGCTGTCCCTGGGTCTGCCCGGTCCGCAGAACGGCGTCCCCGATCCCGAGGGCGACCACCTGCTGGTGCTGGCGCGCGGCGTGCAGGGCTACCACGCGCTGGCCTCGGCGATCACCGAGGCGAACCTCGCGGGCGACGAGAAAGGCAGGCCGGTCTACGACCTGACCGAGCTCGCCGAGCGGGGCCGCGACCACTGGGTCGTGCTCACCGGGTGCCGCAAGGGCTGGGTCCGGCGCGAGGGCATCGCGGGCCTGCACCGGCTCGTCGACCTGTTCGGGGGCGAGCACGTGGTCGTCGAGCTGACCGACCACGGCGGCCCCGGCGACGGACCCGCCAACGACGCGCTGGCCGGGTGGGCCGCCGACCTCGGCCTGCCCACCGTCGCCACCGGGAACGTCCACGCGGCTCGGCCCGCCGACGCCCGGCTGGCCCAGGCCTTCGCCGCGGTCCGGGCGCGTCGCAGCCTGGCCGAGCTCGACGGCTGGCTCGCCCCGCCGGCCTTCCTGCGCTCCGGTGCCGAGATGGCCCAGCGGTTCGCGCGGTGGCCCGGGGCGGTGGCCCGCTCGGTCGAGATCGCCGACGCGTGTGCCTTCGACCTGCGCAAGGCCTCGCCGCGGCTGCCGAAGCAGCAGGTGCCCCCGGGGCACACGCCGATGACGTGGCTGCGCGAGCTCGTGCGTCGCGGCGCCGACCGCCTCTACGCCGCCGACCGCGACACCGCCGAGGCCCGGCTCCAGCGCGAGCTGGCGGTCATCGAGGAGAAGGACTTCGCCGGGTACTTCCTCATCGTCCACGACATCGTGGCGTTCGCCCGCAGCCGCGGGATCCTGTGCCAGGGCCGGGGCTCGGCGGCCAACTCCGCGGTCTGCTACGCCCTCGAGATCACGGCGGTCGACTCGATCAAGTACGGCCTGCCCTTCGAGCGCTTCCTGTCGGCCACCCGCGACGAGGAGCCCGACATCGACGTGGACTTCGACTCCGACCGGCGCGAGGAGGTGATCCAGTGGGTCTACGACAAGTACGGCCGCCGCAACGCCGCCCAGGTCTGCAACGTCATCAGCTACCGGCCCAAGTCGGCCGTGCGCGACATGGCCCGGGCCCTAGGCCACTCGGTGGGCCAGCAGGACGCCTGGAGCAAGCGGATCGACTCGTGGTCGTCCGTCCGCACCGACGCGCCCGAGCAGGAGGCCGACGCGATCCCCGAGCCGGTGGTGCGCCTGGCCGAGCAGGCGATGAAGTCCCCGCGCCACCTGGGCATCCACTCCGGCGGCATGGTGCTCACCGAGCGCCCCGTCGGCGAGGTCGTCCCGATCGAGCGCGCCCGGATGGAGGGCCGCACCGTGCTGCAGTGGGACAAGGACGACTGCGCCTACATGGGCCTGGTCAAGTTCGACCTGCTCGGGCTGGGGATGCTCGGCGCCATCCAGCACACCTTCGACATCGTCGCCGAGCGCGTCGGCGAGCGGTGGAGCCTGGCCACGATGCCCAAGGAGGAGCAGGGCGTCTACGACATGCTGTGCCGGGCCGACTCGATCGGGGTGTTCCAGGTCGAGAGCCGGGCCCAGATCGGCACCCTGCCGCGACTGCGCCCGCGCCGGTTCTACGAGCTGGTCATCGAGATCGCGCTGATCCGCCCGGGCCCGATCCAGGGCGGCGCCGTGCACCCCTACATCCGGCGCAAGCTCGGCGAGGAGCCGATCACCTACCCGCACCCGGTGCTCGAGCCCGTGCTGGAGCGCACGCTGGGGGTCCCGCTGTTCCAGGAGCAGCTCATGCAGATCGCGATGGTGCTCGGCGGCTGCACCGGCGACGAGGCCGACCTGCTGCGCCGGGCCATGGGGTCCAAGCGGGGGATCGAGAAGATCGACCGTCTCCGCGACCAGCTGTACCGGGGGATGGCCGAGAAGGGGATCACCGGCGACCTCGCCGACGACATCTACGGGCGGATCCAGGCGTTCGCGAACTTCGGGTTCGCCGAGAGCCACGCGATCAGCTTCGCGCTGCTGGTCTACGCCAGCAGCTGGCTCAAGCTGCACCACCCGGCGGCGTTCCTGGCCGGACTGCTGCGCGCCCAGCCGATGGGGTTCTACTCGCCGCAGTCGCTCGTGGCCGACGCGCGACGCCACGGGGTCGAGGTCCGCCGTCCCGACATCGTGCGGTCGGGCGTCCACGCCGACCTCGAGCCGCTCAGCGACCCGACCGGTCCCACCGGCCGCGCGTCGTGTGCGCACCCCGACCAGCCGCCGGTGGGGGAGTTCGACCCCTCCGCCGCGCCCGACTTCGCCGAGCACCGGCGCGACGGTCACCACGCGGTGCGCCTCGGGCTGACCTCGGTGCAGGGGATCGGCTCGGCCGACGCCGAGCGGATCGTGGCCGCGCGCCAGGAGCGCCCCTTCGCCGACATGGCCGACGTGGTGCGGCGGTGCGGTCTCAGCCGGGCCCAGCAGGAGCAGCTGGCCACCGCCGGCGCCTTCGACGACTTCGGCCTCACCCGGCGCCAGGCGATCTGGAACGCGGGCTACACCGACGGCCAGGACAAGCTGCCCGGCACGGCCATCGTGGCGCCGCCGCCGATGCTGCCGGGGATGAGCGACGTCGAGCTGACGCTCGCCGATCTCGAGTCGACGAAGATCTCGCCGAGCGAGCACCCGTTCGCGCACCTGCGCGCCATGCTCGACGCGGCGGGAATCCTGGCCGTGAGCTCCTTGGCCGATCACGAATCGGACCGAAGGATCAAGGTGGCAGGACTGATCACCCACCGCCAGCGGCCGTACACCGCCGGAGGTGTCACGTTCCTCAACCTCGAGGACGAGACCGGGATGCTCAACGTGGTGGTGTTCGACGCCGTGTGGCAGCGGCACCGCACCGTGGCGCGGTCCAGCGCCGCCGTGGTGATCCGGGGCCGCCTCGAGCACCAGCAGGGCGCGGTCAACCTCGTCGCCGAGACCCTCGAGCGGCTGATCGACCCGGCGGTGCCGAGCGGCCACCGGTCCCGCGACTATCGCTGAGCGCTCGCCTAGGGTCGGGTCCATGGAGATCCGCAGACTGACCGAGGACGACCGCGACGCGCTGGTCGCCGTGCGACTTCCGGCATTCGGGACATCGACGCTGGGCGGCGACCGGGTCGAGCACCCGGCGTACGAGCGCTGGGGGCTGTTCGTCGACGGGCGGCTCGCGGCCACCACCACGCGCAAGCCGTACGCCTCGTGGTTCGGAGGGCGCGAGGTGCCGACGTGCGGCGTCGGCGGCGTCGCGATCGCGCCGGAGTTCCGCGGCCGTGGGCTGCTGCGTCCGCTGATGGAGCGCCTGCACGACGACGCCCGCTCGCAGGGGGACGTCATCGCCACGCTGTTCGCCAGCGCCCCCGGGATCTACGCGAGCCTGGGGTACCGGACGGTCGGCGCGATGGACACGATCGAGGTCGACGCGCCCACCCTGCACCGGTTCGAGCGGCGGCACGAGCTGAGACGGGCGACCACGGACGACGTGCCGACGCTCCAGCGGATCTACGCCGAGTGGGCCGGTCGCCACGACGGTCCGCTCACCCGCACGTCGGTGGAGTTCGACCACGACGCGTGGCTGGACGACGCCACGGGAGTCACCCTGGCGCTCGACGAGGGCGGTCGTGCCGTCGCGTACGGCGCCTGGAACCGGTCCGCGGGGGTCGGCGGGGACGCCCACGTCGAGGTCGAGGACCTCGTGTGGACCGACGGCGCGGCGCGCGACTCGCTGCTGTGGATGTTCGGCACCTTCTCGAGCGTGACCCCGACGATCCGCTTCGACACCTCGGGCACCGAGCTGACGGACGTCCTGCCCGAGCACCGCGTGCGCGAGCACCGTCCCTACGACCTGCTCGTCCTGCAGCCCGAGGCGTTCGAGCCGCCGTCGGGCCCGGTGCTCATCCGCGACTACTTCTGACCCGGGCCCGTCGTCTCGATACGCCGGCTCGTTCCTCGCCGTGATACTTGACCACCGGCTTTCGTTCCTCGCTGTTCTGCTCGACCACCGGCGATCGAGTAGCGGGCGAGCGCAGCGAGACTGGGGGCACCTCCCGCTTGCGGGGGAGTTTCGAGATCATCGGACGACCACGACTCGGGACTTAGGGTTGACATGACCATAACTACCCCTTAGTGTCGCATTGACCCTAAGGAGGTGGGTGTGATGGAGCAACGCATCGAGCTGGCCGTGTCCACGGTGATCTTCGCGCTGCGCCCGCACCCCACCACGGGGCGCGACACGCTGTGGCTGCCGCTGGTCAAGCGCATCCGCGAGCCGTTCCTCGGCCAGTGGGCGCTGCCCGGTGGCCCTCTCAAGCCGGCCGAGGACCTCGTCACGTCGGCGCGCACCACCCTGCGCCGCACCACCGGGCTCGAGCCGTCGTACCTCGAGCAGCTCTACAGCTTCGGCGGCATCGACCGCTCGCCCGACCGGGTCGTCTCGATCGTCTACTGGGCGCTCGTGCGGCCCGACGAGGACGCGCGGGCGATCGACGGCGAGAACGTGGAGTGGTTCGTCGCCGACGAGGTTCCCGCCCTGGCCTTCGACCACAACGCGATCGTCACGTACGCGCTCGACCGCCTGCGCGCCAAGATCGCCTACTCCGACATCGCGCACGCGTTCACGGGCGAGGAGTTCACGATCGCCCAGCTGCGCGAGGTGCACGAGGCCGTCCGCCAGGTTCGCCTCGATCCCGCCAACTTCCGCCGTCAGGCACTCGCCCACCCGCGCATCGTCGCCACGGGCCGTCACGTCACCGGCACCAGCCACCGGCCGCCGGCGCTCTACCGACTGGAGACAGCATGACCCTCTCGATCAACGACCTCATCGTCACGGCGCCCGGCGACACGTGCGACGCCGAGCTGGCGAAGCAGCCGTGGGAGTTCGACCGGTTCCCGGGCTACGGTCCGGGCGCGTCGGAGGACGACGTCATCCCGGCTCCGGTCACCCGCCCGGGCCAGCTGCCCGCGGCGTACCAACGCATGCCGGAGGCCGAGCTGCACGCCCGCATCCGTGCCGCCAAGGAGACCCTGGGCGACCGCCTGGTCATCCTCGGGCACTTCTACCAGCGCGACGAGGTCGTTCAGTACGCCGACTTCGTGGGCGACTCCTTCCAGCTGGCCAACGCGGCGCTGACCCGCCCCGACGCCGAGGCGATCGTCTTCTGCGGCGTGCACTTCATGGCCGAGACGGCCGACATCCTGGCCCGTCCCGAGCAGCGCGTCATCCTGCCGAACCTCGCGGCGGGCTGCTCGATGGCCGACATGGCTGACGAGGAGTCGGTCGAGGCCGCCTGGGAGGCGCTGACCGAGTTCTACGGCGACGACGACACCGTCCCGGTCACGTACATGAACTCGTCGGCCGCGCTCAAGGCGTTCTGCGGCCGCCACGGCGGGATCGTGTGCACCTCGTCCAACGCCTCCACCGTGCTGGAGTGGGCCTTCGAGCAGGGCCGCCGCGTGCTGTTCTTCCCCGACCAGCACCTCGGCCGCAACACCGGCAAGGCCATGGGCGTGCCGCTGGAGCAGATGCCGATGATCAACCCGCGCCGTCCCGGTCTCGGGGTGGAGGAGGACGTCCTGCGCGACGCCCGCGTGCTGCTGTGGCCGGGGTTCTGCTCGGTGCACAAGCGCTTCACCGTGGCCCAGATCGAGCAGGCCCGCGCCCAGCACCCGGGCGTCCGCGTGATCGTCCACCCCGAGAGCCCCATGGCCGTGGTCGACGCCGCCGACGCCGCCGGGTCGACCGACGCGATCAGGAAGTTCGTCGCCGCGGCGCCCTCCGGCTCGGTCATCGCGATCGGCACCGAGATCAACCTCGTCAACCGGCTGGCGGCCGAGCACCCCGACAAGACGGTCTTCTGCCTCGACCCGGTCGTGTGCCCCTGCTCGACGATGTACCGGATCCACCCGGGCTACCTCGCGTGGGTCCTCGACGGCCTGGTCGAGGGCGAGGTCCGCAACGAGATCGTGGTGACCGACGACGTCGCCGTCCACGCCAAGGTCGCGCTCGAGCGGATGCTCGCCGCCCTCCCGAAGGCCGACTGACATGACGCACGTCGTCGTCGTGGGCAGCGGCGTCGCGGGACTGACCACGGCGCTCGAGCTCGTCTCCCGTCCGGGCGTCGAGGTGACGCTCGTGGCCAAGGCTCGGCTCGACCAGTCCAACACCGCCGTCGCCCAGGGTGGCGTGGCGGTGGTGACCTCGCCCGAGGACACCGTCGCGTCCCACGTCGCCGACACGCTCGTCGCCGGGGCCGGCCTGTGCGAGGAGGACGCGGTGGAGGTGCTGTGCGCCGACGGGCCCTCCGCGGTGGCCGCGCTCATCCGGCGCGGTGTGCCGTTCGACCGGGCCGGCGGGAAGCTGGCCCTCGGGCTCGAGGCCGCGCACTCCCACGAGCGGATCCTGCACTCCGGCGGCGACGCCACCGGTGCGGCGATCGCCTCCGCCCTCATCGCCCGGCTCGCCGACTCACCGGTCGCCGTCCGTGAGAACGCCACGGTCGTCGACGTCGTGGTCGAGTCCGGCCGCGCCACCGGCGTGCGCCTCCTCGGCGGCGAGTTCCTGGCCGCCGACGCCGTGGTCCTGGCCACCGGAGGCGCGGGGCAGCTGTTCCCGTGCACCACCAACCCCGCCGTCGCGACGGCCGACGGCGTGGCGATCGCCCTCCGCGCTGGTGCCGTGGTCGCCGACCTCGAGTTCCACCAGTTCCACCCCACGTCGCTGGCCACCCCGGGGAACCACCTGGTGTCCGAGGCGGTGCGTGGCGAGGGCGCGGTCCTCGTCGACGCCACGGGCCACCGCTTCATGACCGACGTGCACCCCGACGCCGAGCTGGCGCCGCGCGACGTGGTGGCCCGGGGGATCGCCGAGCAGATGCAGCGTCAGGGCGGGGCCCCCGTGCGGCTCGACGCCACGCGGCTGGGTGCACGGTTCCTGGCCGAGCGCTTCCCGACGATCGACGCCGTCGTGCGGTCGCAGGGCCTCGACTGGTCGCGCGACCCGATCGAGGTCACGCCTGCCGCGCACTACGTCATGGGAGGCGTGCGCACCGACGTCTGGGGCCGCACCAGCGTCCCCGGCCTGTACGCCGTGGGCGAGGTCGCGTGCAGCGGACTGCACGGCGCCAACCGGCTGGCGTCGAACTCGCTGCTCGAGGGCGCGGTCTACGGCAGCCGCGTCGGCGAGGCGATCCTCGGTCGCGCCGAGGTGCAGTCGGCCTTCGGCGGCGCGTGGGCCGAGCCGATCGAGCTGGACGTCGAACCGGGCGACGAGGCGTTCGGGCGCACCGATCTCCAGCAGCTCATGTGGGACTCGGCCGGGCTGTCGCGCGACCGTGCCGGCCTCGCTGACGCGGCCGCGGTGCTGGCGGACTGGGCGCCGCCGGCGCCGATCGACGCCAAGTCCGCCGAGGACGCGAACCTGTGGTGGGTGGCCCGCGCGGTGGTCGCCAGCGCCCTGGCCCGCGAGGAGTCGCGCGGGGGGCACTTCCGCCGCGACTTCCCCGGGGCGGAGCCCGGTGAGGCGCGCCACTCCACGCTCGTGGCGGTGCGCCATGCTTGAGCGCCGCCAGATCCTGCGCGTCGTCGAGGCCGCCCTCGACGAGGACGCCCCGCACGGCGACCTCACCTCCGAGGTCTTCGTCCCGCGCGACGCCACCGCGACTGCCGACCTCGTGGCCCGCGAGCCGGGTGTCTTCGCCGGCGGCGAGGTCGTCGAGGTCGCGATGACCGCCCTGGACCCTCGGGCGGAGGTCACGCTTCACCTCCGGGACGGGGCGCGCTTCGCCGCCGGCGACCGCCTGGCCACGGTGCGCGGCAACGCGCGCGCCGTGCTGCGCGGCGAGCGCATCGCGCTGAACCTCGTGCAGCGAATGTGTGGCATCGCCACGCTCACCGCCGCCTACGTGGAGACCGCGGGACCCGGTGTGCGCGTGGTCGACACCCGCAAGACCACGCCGGGCCTGCGCGCGCTCGAGCGCCACGCCGTGCGGTGCGGCGGCGGCCACAACCACCGCTTCAGCCTGTCAGACGCCGTCATGGCCAAGGACAACCACCTGGCGCTCGTCGACGACGTCACGGCCGCCATCCGCGCGGCCCGCGAGCAGCTGCCGCACACCACCCACCTCGAGGTCGAGGTCGACCGGCTCGACCAGATCGAGCCCGTGCTGGCCGGGGGAGTGGACACGATCATGCTCGACAACTTCGCGCTCGACGACCTGCGCCGTGGGGTGGAGCTGGTGGCCGGTCGGGCTCTCGTCGAGGCCTCGGGCGGCGTCGACCTCAGCACGATCGCGGAGATCGCGAAGACGGGCGTCGACGTCATCAGCGTCGGGGCGCTGACGCACTCGGTCAGCAACCTCGACCTCGGCCTGGACGTGCGGCTCTCGTGATCTACCTCGACCACGCCGCCACGTCGCCGGTGCGCCGCGAGGTGCTGGAGGCGATGTGGCCGTTCCTGACCCGCGACTTCGGCAACCCGGCCAGTCACCACGAGGTCGGGGCCACCGCGCGCCGGGCTCTCGACGACGCGCGCCGTCGCGTGGCCACGGTGCTCGGGGCCCGGTCCGGTGAGGTCACGTTCTGCAGTGGCGGCACGGAGTCCGACAACACGGCCATCAAGGGCATCGCCCTGGCCGACCCGCGCGGACGTCACGTCGTGGTCAGCGCCGTGGAGCACCCGGCAGTGCTGGAGTCCGCCGCCTGGCTCGGCCGGCTCGGGTTCGAGGTCACGGCGCTGCCCGTGGACGCCGACGGGCTCGTCGATCCGGATCATCTCGGCGCGGCCCTGCGCGACGACACCACCCTCGTGAGCATCCAGTACGCGAACAACGAGGTCGGCACCGTCCAGCCCATCGCCGCGCTGTCGGCCGTCGCCGCCGAGCGGGGCGTCCCGTTCCACACCGACGCGGTGCAGGCGGCCGGCTGGCTCGACCTCGACGCGCGCGCCCTCGGCGTCACCGCGGTGAGCCTCAGCGGGCACAAGCTCGGCACGCCCAAGGGCGTCGGGGTGCTGTGGGTCGACCGGCGCCAGGCGTGGGAGCCGCTCGTGCACGGCGGTGCGCAGCAGGACGGCCGGCGCTCCGGCACCGAGGACGTCGCCGGCGCCGTCGGCATCGCCACCGCGCTCGAGCTCGGCCACGGCGATCCGGTGGAGGTCGCCGCGCGACGGGATCGCTTCGTCGCGCTGGTGGAGGAGCTCGTCCCGGGCGCGGAGCTCACCGGCCACCGCGAGCACCGCCTGCCGGGTCACGCGTCGTTCGTCCTCACCCAGTCACCCCGTAGCGGCGAGTCGATCCTGGTCGACCTCGACGCGCGGGGAATCGTCACCTCGAGCGGCTCGGCGTGTGCCGCCGGCAGCGACGAGCCCAGCCATGTGCTCACGGCGATGGGTCACGACCGCGAGACCGCCCAGACCGCGGTGCGCTTCACGTTCGACGCCTCGGTGGACGACGAGGCGCTCCAGACCGCGGCCGAGGAGTTCGCTCAGGTGGCGAAGGCCTGACTCAGCCCTGCCCGACTCAGCCCTGGGCGCGCTGCACGGCCTGCGGCAGCAGCTCGGCCGCGGAGACCGACGGCTCGCCCTCGCCGACGTGGTCGACGGTGACCACGACGGCCGTGTCGTCGTCGGCCGGGGCGTAGACGCGCTCGGTGGTCTGCGGGCCCTCGGACGTGTCCTGGACTGTGCGGAACCCGATGGCGCCGTCGGGCAGGCCCTCGATGCGCTCGAAGCTCCCGTTCGGGATCTCCGCGGTCAGGCACTCGGTGATGGCCGCGTCGACCTGGTCGATCGTGGGGTCGATCGTGGTCTGGTTCTGCGCGGGTCCCTGCAGCGACGACCTGACCTGGTCGCCGTCGGCGAGGACGTAGAGGGCGCTGACGTCGTCGGAGTCGGTGATCGTGAGGTTGTACTCGCCCTCCATCGCGGCGCAGTTGGTCCGCGTGAGGACCGATCGGTCGTCGGTGGTGACCTTCTCGACCTCGGGCAGGTCCTCGCGCTGAAGCAGCGTGGCGGGCACGTCGTCGCGGTCGGTGCCGCCCTCGGGCTCCTCGTCGGCGCAGCCCACCAGGAGGGCGGCGGCCGCGACGGCGCCGATCAGCAGTCGTCGCACCGTCACTCGCCCGCCGGCCCGTAGTACTCGAGGAACTCGTCCCGGTAGGGGCCCTCGAGGTCGTTGTTCGACGCGTAGGAGCTGACGCCCGACATCGCGGACTGGGCGTAGCTGGACATCTCGTCGGCCGGGATGTCGCCGGCGTTGATGAGCCGCCCGTTCTCGAAGAAGCTGTCGGGCACCTCGTCGCGGGGGATGACGCCGGACTCGACCAGAGCGAGGTAGGCCTGGATCTTGACCCGGTTCGTGCCGGCCGCGGCACGGTCGTTGGCGTTGTCCGTGGCAGCCGCACCCTCGGAGGTGAAGGCGTCGCCGCCGGCGTCCTTGCCCAGGTCGACCGCCTGGCTGTAGCCGAAGTCGATCAGCTTGCTGCCCCAGTCGCCGACGACGTCGGCCCCGGGCAGCGGGACCATGCCCGCGGCGTCGCCGACGAGGTCGATGAAGGCCTGGCGCTGGGCGTCGCGGCTCTCGGCGCCCTCGATCTCGACCTGGCCCACGGAGTACTCGGCGAAGCCCTGGAGGGCGGCCGAGCGCTGGAGGACGTCGCGCAGCTGCATGCGCAGGTCGGGATCGTCGGGGTTGGCCTCGAGCGCCGCGGCGATGTTGTTGACCTGCGTCTGCTGGTAGGCGCCCGTGCCCTCGGCGATGCTCTGCATGCCGTCGGGCGTGCCCAACGCCACCTGCATGAGGGAGTCGAGGTCGTCGCTGAACAGGATCGGGTAGTGCTCGAACGTGCCCAGGTTGTCGATCGTGAGGCTCTTGGAGCCGCCGTCGCCGTCCTCGTTCGGGAAGCGCAGCGCGGTGTCGACCGCCGGCATGTAGAACTTCAGCAGGTCGGCGATGTGCGGCGACGCGGCCTTGGCGTCCTCGGGGTTGAAGCCGTCGCTGTTCGCCACCTGGTCGAGGAAGCGCGAGACCAGGCCGGTGGTGGCCTCGGCATCGCTGGTGAGGTTGGCCTCGGAGGTGCCGATGCCCTCGACGGCGTGCGAGATGCCGCCGTAGCCGTCGGCCTTCCACTCGCGGTCGTTGAAGTAGTAGGTCTGGCGGTTCCAGCCGTCCTCGGTGGGCTCGGTGAAGAAGGTCAGGCCGGCCTCGGGGTTCTCCCCGAAGTTGTGCATGATCGCGGCCATCGGGTCGTCGTACCAGCCGTCGTACTCGTCCTTCGTCGGCAGCGGACCGTGACCGTTGTGGTTGTACCAGTCCTGCGCGGTGAGCGGGCCGTCCTGCGCCATGCGCTCGAACCCGTCGAGCGTGCGCGCCGCGCCGAGCAGGAAGTCGTCGTCGTAGGTGGTGTCCTGCATGAGGTACGTGAGGATGTTGGCGCCGTTCATCCCCATGCCGTACTCCTCGGAGAAGGCCTGCTGCTCCTCGTCGGTGAGCAGGGGAGCGCAGCTGTACCGCACGATCTCCTCGCCGAACGACTCGGCGGGGAAGCCGGGCGCGTTGGAGGCGGTGGACAGGCCGGTGCGGAACTCCTCGGCCAGCGAGGTGTACTTCTCGGGGTCGGCGACGCCGCCATAGCCCATCGCCGAGGAGATGTTCGCCATGAAGCCGACGGTGCCGTCGGGCCCGAGCTCGGTGAACATCGCCGCCATGACGTCGGGATCCTCGTTCCACGTCTCCAGCAGGCCGGCGATGTGGTCGAGGTCCTCCTCGTCGGAGTTGGCATCGATGTCGGCGGCCGCCGAGGCGAGCTCCTGGCCGAGCATCTCCTTGACGCTGGAGAGCGTGTCGCTGGTGACGGAGTAGGTGGCCGAGCCGGTGCCCTCGCGGTCGAGCAGGATCGCGAGGTCGCGCCGGGTGGTGAGGTCCTCGAGGTGGTCGTCCAGCCAACGGGTCTTCTTGCCCAGGGAGCTGTCGGACAGGCTCGGCAGGCCGATCGGGGAGGCGGATCGCGCGACGGCGGCCTGCGACTGGACCTCGGTGGAGAGGTCCTGCATCGCGGTGATCGCCGCGCCGATCTCGTCGATCTTGATCGTGACGGTGGTCATGAGGGCCTCTCAGTACATGCTCTGCATGCGCCACTGGCGGGGCCAGTTGTTGCCGCGCCAGTCGTTCTCGGGCACCTTGTCGGGCTCGGAGCCGATGCGGGCCTGGATCGTGGAGACGGCGTCGTCGAAGGCCTCGGGGATGCCGGTGCACTGCTCCTTGAGCTCGGCGATCCAGGAGTCGGCCTCGGTGCAGACCCAGCCGCCGTTGGCGAGCGGGTTCGCGATCGCGTCGAGCGGTGACCCGTAACCGGAGTAGACGTTGTTCCCGCACGTCGTCACGGTGGTCTTCGCCGACTGCAGCGTGTTGCGGAACAGGTTCGGCTCGGTCTTGTCCTCGGTGTCTTCAGGTGTCATCGTTTCCCCCGGCGATGGTTGCTTCGGCGTGGCCCAGCGTAGCGCCGATCGCCGACGCCGTCAGCCCGACGTGGTCACAACGGGCTATGGCCAATGGTCGGGTAGGGCTGCCATCGGGCGATCTGTCCGATACGCTCGTGGCCAGCATCCTGGTCCCTGCGTTCGAATAAATCGGGGGACGAACTCACGAAGGAGACAAACCCATGGTGCAAGCTCGGATCGAAGATCTCTACGCGCTGTACAACACGCTCAACAAGTCGATGCAGGAAACGGACACGATGATCACCAACGTGGACTCGTCCCTGAATCAGGCGAACGAGGAGTGGCAGTCCACCGGCGCCAAGGAGTTCAACGAGGCCTGGATCCAGTTCAAGCAGGCGCTGACGCAGCTGTGCCAGGCGTTCTCGAACGCCGGAACCGACGTCGCCTTCCAGCACAACAAGTTCGCCGAGGGCGCGAAGGAAGCCGATCAGCACCCCGTGCTGACGCCCCTTCAGTCGCCTCGCTGACCTGACCTCGACGCCCGGCTCCCTCGTGGGGCCGGGCGTCTCGGTTCGTGCCGAAGGAGTTCCATGCGCCAGACCCTCGCCGGTGCTGCCCTCGTGCTGACGCTCGGCCTGACCGCCGCGTGCGGCAGTGACGACAGCGACCCCGCGGACCCGAAGCCCAGTGCCTCGGCCACGACCTCCGCGCCCACCACGGAGGCGGCGTGGTCCGCCGACGTCAAGCCGCAGCGACCCGCGGACGAGCAGTCCGAGGCCGGCGCGCTGGCGTTCGCCGAGTTCGCCGCCGACACGGTCTTCTACATGATGGCCACCTCGGACGTGCCCGCCCTGACCGAGATCGCCGAGCTCGGCGCCTGCGAGACCTGCCGTGAGTGGGCCGACAACCACGACAACGGCAAGATCAACAAGCAGTCGATCCTGTCGGGCCCGGTCACCTACGAGTTGGCCGAGAAGCCCGTGATCAACGACGATGTCTTCTACCAGGTGAAACTGGCCATGGACGTGCCGGCGGGCAAGTCCGTGGTCACCACCGACGGCGAGAAGAAGACGACGAGAATCGACGCGGCCAAGGCACTGCCCTTCACGGCCGATCTTCAGTGGAAGGACGACCAATGGGTGCTGCTGCGCTACCAACTGGGCTGACCTCGTTCGCGCGCCGCGTCGGTGCGCTCCTGTCCGCCACGGTCCTGCTCGCAGGCCTCGTGGCAGCGCTCCAACTGTCCACCGCTGCGCCCGCGGCGGCCGACGACTGCCCCGGTGGATGGGGCGGCGAGGCCGGCTCCGGCGGCGTCGACGTCTGCGGCTCCGAGGGCGGCGAGCAGGGCAACCCGGGCAATGGGGGAGGCGGCGGTGGTGGCGCCATCAGCGTGCCCGTGCCGTGGACGCAGCGCGTCTACGTTCCCTACTGCAGCATCAACTCCGTGACCGCCACCGGTCGGGGCGTGGATGATTACGAGACGATCGCCGACGTCGCGTGCACGGGCTTCTCCTCAGGGTGCCCCGAAGGAGATTTCCGGTACTGGGCCTTCGAACGCCGGATGGGCGCCGACAACCTCGCCATCGACGAGCAGTTCTCCCGAGGGGGCGTCGCCTGTCGCGGCTCGGACGACCCCGACGAGAGCCAGCCCCCGACGATCACCACCGAGGACATCATGGAACGAGCCCTGGCTCTCGCGCCGACGCCCACGTTCGTGATCGAGCCGGCCGAGCGGTCCTACGTCAACATCCCGACGAACTTCGCCGCGGAGGCGCAGGCCACCACCGTCACTGTCGACATCCTCGGCCTCCAGATCCCGGTGGAGTTCACCCCGGGCACGGTGTCCTGGTCGTTCGGTGACGGTCGCTCGGGCAGCGGCGTCGGCATCGAGGGCGCCTCGGTCGGCCAGTCTGGCGCGGTCGAGCACGCCTACGCCCGTTCGGGTGCGTTCGACGTGTCCGTGTCGGTCGCGTACGACGTTCGCATCACGACGCCCGCCGGCACGATCGACCTGCCGGCCCCGATCGACCGAACCTCGGCCCCGCAGAACCTCGAGGTCGGCGAGATCCAGTCGGTCGTCACCGAGGTCGACTGACCCTCGCGGACTCAGGTCCGCGAGGGATCAGATCCGCACGACGGGGCAGGTCAGCGTGCGGGTGATGCCCGGCACGCGCTGGATCTGCGAGACCACCAAGGTGCCGAGCTCGTCGACCGAGGGGCCCTCGGCCCGCACGATGACGTCGTAGGGACCGGTGACGTCCTCCGACAGCGCGACCCCCTCGATCTGGGCGATCGCGGCGGCGACGTCGGCGGCCTTGCCGACCTCGGTCTGCACGAGGATGTAGGCGTGAACGGCCATCGGGGAACCTGCTTTCTTTCGGCCCGGGACACGCTATCGCAGTCGCCTCGGTCCGACGCGGTCGGCTGAGACAATGACCCTGTGAGCGAGCAGACGATTGCGGAACTGGGCGAGTTCGGGCTGATCGACCTCGTCAGGGGGCGACTCGGCACCAGCGACTACGTGCTGGTGGGTCCGGGGGACGACGCCGCGCACATCGCCACGGCCGACGGCACCTACGTGACCGCGACCGACATCCTCGTCGAGGGACGCCACTTCCGCCGCGACTGGTCCACCGCCGCCGACATCGGGCGCAAGGCCGTCGCCGCGAACCTCTCCGACATCAACGCCATGGGTGGCGTGGCCACGGCCCTGCTGGTCGCCTTCGCGGCACCGGGCGACCTGCCGGTCTCCTGGGTCGCCGACCTCGTCAAGGGGATGGTCGAGGAGTGCGACAAGGTCGGCGCCAAGATCGTCGGCGGCGACATGTCGGCCGCCGAGCAGGTCATCCTGTCGATCACCGCCCTCGGCGATGCCGAGCGTCCGGTCACCCGCGCGGGCGCGAAGCCCGGCGACCAGGTCGCCTACGCCGGCACCCTCGGGCTCGCCTCGGCCGGGTACGGCGCGCTGAGCCGCGGCTTCCGGTCGCCCAAGGCGGCCGTCGACGAGCACCGCGCACCCCACCCTCCGTACGCGGCGGGTCCCGCGGCCGCCGCCGCCGGTGCGACCTCGATGATCGACATCAGCGACGGGCTGCTGGCCGACCTCGGCCACGTGGCGCGCGCGAGCAAGGTCGCCATCGACCTCGACCCTGCCGCCTTCACGGTCCTCGACGCCGTGCAGACGGTGGCGGGAGCGCTCGGCGGCGTCGACCCGCTCACGTTCGTGCTGACCGGCGGCGACGACTACGCGCTGGCCGCCACCTTCGCGGCCGGGGCGACCCTGCCCGACGGCTGGACGAAGATCGGCACGGTCGGCGCAGGGGAGGGCGTCACCGTGGCCGGCGCCCCGTACGAGGGCGGCACCGGCCACAAGCACTGGACCTGAGTGCTTGAAGCCGAGGGGTGACCTGAGGCGTCAGTCCTGGATCCGTGCGAACGGCGACGCCGCCTCCAGCTCGAAGGCGAGCTCGAGCAGCGTGCGCTCGTCGCCGTGGTCGGCCGAGAAGTGCAGGCCCAGCGGCAGGTCGTTCGAGGTACGACCCAACGGCAGGCTGATCGCCGGGCCGCCCGAGGCGTTGTTGAGAGGTGTGTACGCCACGTAGGTGCGCAGGCGCTCGAACGCCTCCGTGAACTCGACGCCCGGGTCGAGCCAGCCCAGCTCGGGCGTGGCGTGTCCGAGCGTGGGGCTCAGGACGACGTCCCAGTCCGCGAAGATCTCGCTGTACGACTGCGCCGACCGCTTGAGCGCCCTGATCGCGCCCGGGGTGCGCCAGAAGCTGCGGATGAACGCCTGGGCCAGGCCGCGGGTGAACGGATCGACCTTGCTGCGGTCGAAGTCGCGGGAGACGACGAATCGGCCGGCGTAGTCCAGGGAGAAGGCGATCGTGCGCCAGTACTGGACGAAGTGGCGCTCGAAGGCCGCGTCGACGGGGATCGGCATCTCGACAACCACGTGCCCCAGGGAGGCGACGAGCTCGGCGACTCGGCGCAGCTCGCGCGCGCTGTCGGCGTCGAGCGGCACGCCGTTGAGCGTCTCGGTCACGAGGCCGACCCGCAGCCGGCGCGCCGAGGGACCCTCGACCAGGCCGACCCGCGGAAGGCGGGGGACCGGGCGGTACCTCTCGGCGGCGGCCAGGAACACGGCGGTGTCACGCACGCTGCGCGTGAGGACGCCGTTCGCCACGATGTCGAGCGGGGCGTCCTTCATCTCCTTGGCCGGGGCCAGGCGGTTGCGCGTGGTCTTGAGGCCCACGAGCCCGCACGCCGCGGCGGGGATCCGGATGGAGCCGCCGCCGTCGTTGCCGTGGGCGATCGGCACGGCGCCCGCGGCGACGAGGGCCGCCGAGCCACCCGACGAGGCGCCGGAGGAGTAGGCCGGGTTCCACGGGTTGCGGGTCGGCTCGCGGTCGACGAACTCGGTGGAGGCGGTCAGGCCGAAGGCCGGAAGGGTGGTGGCGCCGACGACGGTGACGCCGGTGGAGAGGAACTGCTCGGTGAACTCCTCGTGGGACTCCGCCGGCTCGGGCGGCACCGCCGCGGAGCCCTGCTGGGTGGGCAGGCCCTTGTAGTCGGTGTTGTTCTTGATGAGGCTCGGCACGCCGGCGAGGGGTCCGCCGTCTCCGGAGACGTCCTCGGCGCGGATCGTGGCCCGGGCCCGGTCGTCGTGGCTGATCCCGTTGAGGACCGGATTCACCCGGTCGATGCGGGCGAGGGCGGCCTCGAGGACCTCGGTGCGGCTGGCCTCGCCCGAGGCGATGAGCTGCGCCACGGCGACGGCGTCGTGATCGGCGAGGACGTCGTCGGTGAAGGCGTGGATTCGGGTCACTCCGCGAGGATAGACCGACGCGGGGTGCGGCGCCGACGATGCGCGAGGGCCGGGCAGAAACGAACAACGGCGGCCCGAGGGCCGCCGTTGTTCACGAAAGATCTGAGCGTCTCAGCGCGAGACCTTGCCGGCCTTCAGGCAACCGGTGCAGACGTTGAGCCGCTTCGGGGTGCCCTCGACGACGGCGCGGACGCGCTGGATGTTCGGATCGAAACGACGCTTGGTGCGTCGGTGCGAGTGGGACACGTTGTGGCCGAAGCCCGGTCCCTTGCCGCACACATCGCAGACGGCTGCCACGGCGACCACTCCTGAACTCGTTCGGGGGAAAAATACAACCTCTCGAGCATACCTGACGCGACACGACCAGCGCGAATCGAGTCCGGCGTCGGCCCGATAGTCTCGACCCATGGCCCTGCGGATCGACACCGAGCGCTTCGACGCGTGGGCCCGGCTGTGCACCGAGATGCTGGCCGTCGCGCGGGACGAGATCGACGCCATGAACGTCTTCCCGGTCCCCGACAGCGACACCGGCACGAACGCCTACTTCACCTTCGTCTCCGGCGTCGAGGCCATCGACGCGCTGCCGGCCGAGCGGTCGTCGGTCGACGTCATGCGCGCCTTCGCCGAGGGCCTGCTGATCGGAGCGAGGGGCAACTGCGGCACGATCCTGGCCGAGCTGGTGCTCGGCAGCTTGCGCGTCCTGCGCGAGTGCCTCGACGGACTCAGCTCCCACGACATCGCCGACGCGCTCGAGGCCGCCTCCACGGCCGCCTACGCCGCGGTGGGCCGCCCGCAGGAGGGCACGATCCTCACGGTGGCGGCGTCGGCGGCGCGGGCGGCGCGCGAGGCCGCGTCCACGGAGGACGACCCGCGGCGCGTGTTCGACGTGGCCGCCGGGGCGGCCCGCGAGGCGCTCGCGCTCACGCCCACGCAGTTCGAGAGGCTCGCGCGGGCTGGGGTCGTCGACGCCGGCGGTCGCGCGCTCGTGGTCGTGCTCGACTCCGTCGCCTTCGCGCTCACCGGCCGCGCGCCCACGCCGCGGTCCGCGACCGTCCCGGTGCCGATCGTCGAGCCCGGGTCCGACCTCGGCGAGGACGGGCCCTCGTACGAGGTGATGTACCTGCTGCGCACCGCCGACGACCGGATCCCCGGACTCCGCGACGCGCTCGAGCCGCTCGGCGACTCGCTGGTCGTGATCGGTGGCGAGGGGCTGTGGAACGTGCACGTGCACGTCGACGACGTGGGCGCGGCGATCGAGGCCGGCATCGCGGCCGGCTCGCCGTTCCGCATCTCCGTCACGCACTTCGCCGAGCAGATGGCCCGTCCCGTCGCGCCGGCGGGCGGTCGCGTGATCATCAGCGCGGTCACCGGTCCCGGCCTGGCCGAGCTCACCGAGCGGGCGGGTGGCACCGCGCTGCACTTCTCGCCCGGCTCGTCCCTCACGGTCGCCCAGGTCGCGGACGCCATCGCCGACAGCGGCGCCGACGAGGTGATCCTCCTGCCCAACCGCGCCGGTCACATCGCGATGTTCGAGGCGGCCGCATCCGCGGCACGTGACGCCGGCGCCCGGGTCGCCGTGCTGCCCACCACCGTGCAGGTCCAGGCGCTCACGGCCCTCGCGGTCCACGATCCGGGCCGTCCCTTCGACGTGGTGGTCGTGGCGATGTCGAACGCCGCGGGCGCCACCCGGCACGGTGCCGTCACGATCGCCGTCGAGGACGGCATCACGATGGCGGGCCCGTGCTCGGCCGGTGACGTGCTCGGCGTGGTCAACGGCGACTTCGCGATCATCGGGTCCTCGCAGGTCGACGTCGCGTTCGAGGTGCTGCAGCGCCTCGATCTCGCGACCGCCGAGATGGTCACCCTCGTCACCGGACGCGACTGCGACCCCGCCACGAGCGAGCGGATCGCCGCGCGGGTCCAGCAGGAGGCGCCGCACGTCGACGTCGAGACGATCGACGGCGACCAGGGCACCTACCCGCTCTTCCTGGCGGTGGAATGACCGCGATCGACTTCGACACCCGCCTGTCCAAGGTGGTGGGGGACTCGGCCAAGAAGCTGGAGAAGGCGTTTGGCCACCGCACCGTCGGCGACCTGCTGCGCCACTTCCCGCGCCGGTACATCGACCTGGAGCACCCGGACTCGTTCAACGAGCTCGAGGAGGGCCAGGTCGTCGCGTTCGTCGCCACGGTGCTGGACGTCAAGAAACTCTCGTTCCGCAGCAACCCGCGCAAGTTCCGCGTCGTGGTGACCCTGTCGGACGGCAAAGCCACGATGGAGGCGGTGTTCTTCAACCAGTACGTCGTCTCCAAGACGCCCGTCGGCAGCCAGCAGCTGCTGTCGGGCGAGGTCTCGGTCTACCAGGGACGGCTGCAGCTGGCGTCGCCCCACATGCGCGAGCTGCCCGAGGGCAAGACCCTCGCCGACCTCGGTCGCGGCGGCGGCGCCCTGCCGATCTATCCCGCGGGCGGTGGGCTCACCACGTGGGACGTCGAGCGAGCCGTCCAGGTGGCGCTCGACGTCGTCGACGTCTTCCCCGAGCCGATCCCCGAGCAGGTCCGCAGCGAGCGCGGCCTGCTCGACGCCCCCACGGCCTATGAGTACATCCACCGCCCGCGCAAGCGCGCCGACTGGGTGTTCGCCCAGACCCGGCTGCGCTTCGAGGAGGCCTTCGAGGTCCAGGCGGTCTTCGCGCGCCGCCGCACCGACTCGCAGCAGCGGCGTGCACTCGCGCGGCCCGGTCGCGGCGACGGGATCCGGGTGGCGTTCGAGCAGCGGCTGCCGTTCCAGCTCACGGCGGGCCAGGCGCAGGTGGCGGGGGAGATCGACCAGGACCTGGCCGACACGCACCCGATGCACCGGCTCCTGCAGGGTGAGGTCGGCTCGGGCAAGACGATCGTCGCCCTGCTCGCCATGCTCCAGGTCGTCGACTCCGGGGGACAGGCCGCGCTGCTGGCGCCCACCGAGGTGCTGGCCACCCAGCACCACCGCAGCATCGAGCGGATGCTCGGCGACCTCGCGAAGGGCGGCATGCTCGGCGGCGCCGACGAGGCCACGCGCGTGCGCCTGCTCACCGGCTCGATGGGGGCGAAGGCCCGCCAGCAGGCACTCCTCGACATCGTGTCGGGCGAGGCCGGGATCGTCGTGGGCACCCACGCGCTGCTGGAGGAGACGGTGAAGTTCGCCGACCTCGGACTCGTGGTGATCGACGAGCAGCACCGCTTCGGCGTCGAGCAGCGCTCGGCGCTCTCCGACCGGGCGGCCGCGGCCGACGGCGTGAGCCCCCACGTCCTCGTCATGACCGCCACGCCCATTCCGCGCACGATCGCGATGACCGTGTTCGGCGACCTCGAGGTCTCCACGCTGCGCGAGCTGCCCGCGGGCCGCCAGCCGATCCAGAGCAACGTCGTGCCCGTGGCGGAGCAGCCCACGTGGCTCGAGCGCGCGTGGCAACGCGTGCACGAGGAGGTCGCGCGCGGGCGCCAGGCCTACGTCGTGGTCTCGCGGATCGGCGAGGCCGTCGCGGAGGACGACGTCGAGCCGCCCGAGGACGACGACGAGGAGCAGAAGCGGCCCACGGTCGGCCTCGTCGAGCTGGCCGAGGCGCTCGAGCAGGGGCCCCTCGCCGGCCTGCGGGTCGGCCGCCTGCACGGTCGCATGGCCGCCGACGAGAAGGACGCGGTGATGTCGGCCTTCGCCGCGGGCGACGTCGACGTCCTCGTGGCCACGACCGTGGTGGAGGTGGGCGTCGACGTCCCCAACGCCACGATGATGATCGTGATGGACGCCGACCGCTTCGGCGTCTCGCAGCTGCACCAGCTGCGTGGCCGGGTGGGCCGTGGCTCCGAGCCGGGGCTGTGCCTGCTAGTCACGGGGTCGCCCGCCGGCACCCCGGCCCGCGAGCGCCTCGCCGCCGTGGCCGCCAGCACCGATGGCTTCGAGCTCTCGAAGCTCGACGTCGAGCTGCGTCGCGAGGGCGACGTGCTGGGTGCGCGCCAGTCCGGTGTCCGGTCGAGCCTGCGGCTGCTGTCGGTCGTGCGCGACGAGCAGGTCATCGCCGACGCGCGCGACGCCGCCGTGGCCGCGCTGGCATCGGGCGACGTGCCGCCCGACCTCGAGGCGTCGATCCGCCGGCTCGAGGAGTCCGAGCGCGCCGACTACCTGGAGCGGGCATGAGCGAGCACCAGCGGCGGATCGGTGGGCTGGCCGCATGACGCGGATCATCGCCGGGCGGTGGGGAGGCCGCCGCATCACGACGCCAGCGGGCGACGGCACCCGCCCCACCTCCGACCGCGTGCGCGAGTCGGTGTTCGCCTCCCTGAACTCGCTGCTGGGCGGCTTCGACGGACTCCGGGTCCTCGACCTGTTCGCCGGCTCGGGGGCGCTCGGGCTCGAGTGCGTCTCGCGCGGGGCCGCGCACGCCGACCTCGTCGAGTCCGACGCGCGCGCCGCGCGCACGATCCAGCGCAACGTCACCGAGCTGGGCGCGTCGGCGCGCGTGCACCGCGTCACGGCCCAGCGCTACGTGGCTGCGAACAGCGGCCCGTGGGATCTCGTGTTCCTCGATCCTCCGTACGCCGTGCCCACCGAGGAGGTGGCGTCGATCGTCGCCGCGCTGCGCCCCTCCCTGGTGGAGGACGCCGTCGTGGTGGTCGAGCGCTCGAGCCGCGACGAGTTCACGTGGCCCGAGGGGTTCGACGCGCTGCGGGACAAGTCCTACGGCGAGACGCGCCTTTGGTACGGTCACTGACATGACGCGCGTGGTGTGCCCCGGCTCCTTCGACCCCATCACGAACGGCCATCTCGACATCATCGAGCGAGCCTCGTTCCTGTTCGACGAGGTCGTCGTGGTCGTGCTGGTGAACGAGAGCAAGGCGGGGCTCTTCCCGATCGAGCGCCGCATCGAGCTGATCGCGGAGGCGACCTCCGAGCTGGAGAACGTCACGCTCGACTCCTACGCCGGACTGCTCGTCGACTACTGCGCGCAGAACGACGTCCAGGCCATCGTCAAGGGCCTGCGCGCCGTCTCGGACTTCGACTACGAGCTCCAGATGGCCCAGATGAACGGGAACCTGACGGGGATCGACACGGTCTTCATCCCCACCTCGCCGGACTACACGTTCATCGCGTCAAGCCTGGTCAAGGAGGTCGCGCGCCACGGCGGCGACGTCAACGGCCTTGTGCCCAAGCACGTGATGAACGCCCTCGACGCGGCCTTCGGGCACTGACCCCCTGACCCGTCACTGCACGGGCGACCGAGGCTCCCAGCCGCGCCCGAGGTGACTCCCTCTCCGGACCGCGGCGTTCCCGAACCGCGCGGCGACGCGATCGAGGGTCTGGTCGAGCACGGGATCGGCCTCGTCGTCGAGCGGCAGCACGAGCTGGGCGCCGTGGTCGTCGAGTCCCGACAGCGCGACGCCCACCAGCGTGATGCCGTCCCGCTCGATGTCGGCCCGGCGCGACGCCAGCAGGGCGCGGGCGACCTCGGAGATCACCGAGGTGCTCTCGGTGGGCCGGGGGAGCGTGCGCGAGGACGTGGAGCGACGGAAGTCACCGAACCGCAGCCGGATCGTGACGGTCGCGGCGGTCCGGCCCGCCCGGCGCATGCGGCGTCCGACCTTGTCGCACAGCGCGAGCAGCGCGAGGTCGGCCTCGGCGAACGAGGCACGGCCCAGCGCGTGCTGCGCCCCGATCGACCGGCGTGAGGGGCCGGGCTCGACCCGGCGGGCGTCGTGCCCGTTCGCGAGCGCGTGGAGGTGGTGACCCGCGGCGCGCCCGACGATCGCGGACAGCTCGCCGGGGGTCAGCCGCGCGACGTCCGCCACCGTGCGCAGGCGGGCGGCGTGCAGCTTCGCCGCGGTGATGTCGCCCACGCCCCACAGCCGCTCGACGGGCAGTGCGTGCAGGAACTCCAGCTCGCCGTCGACCGGTACGACCAGCAGCCCATCGGGCTTGGCGAGCGTGCTGGCGACCTTGGCGAGGTAGGGAGTGCGGGCGAGGCCCACGGAGATCGGCAGACCCGTCTCGTCCTGCACCCGGCGCCGCAGCTCGCGTGCGATCGGCAGGGCGGGCCCCCGGAGTCGGCGCAGCCCGGAGACGTCGAGGAACGCCTCGTCGATCGACAGCCCACGGACGAGGGGAGTGGTGTCGCGGAAGATCGCGAAGACGGCCTTGCTGGCCGCGACGTAGGCGTCGAAGCGCGGGGGCACGACCACCGCCTCGGGGCACAGCCGCAGCGCCTGGCGGCCGCCCATGGCCGTGCGCACGCCCCGCGCCCGGGCCTCGTAGGAGCCCGACAGGACGACCCCACCGCCGACGATCACCGGGCGCCCGCGCAGGGAGGGGTCGTCGCGCTGCTCCACCGACGCGTAGAACGCGTCGAGGTCGGCGTGGAGGATCGACCCGAACCGGTCCTCGTCCTTGGCCTCCATGGGGCCAGCGTCCCACCCGGGACCGACGCTTCCGGTGTCGCTTCTCCCGGCCGGTCGGCCATGATGAGGAGGTGACCGACACCGATTCGCCTCCCCGAGGCGCGGCGAGGTAGGATTGACGCTGGCCCGTTTGCTGGCCGTGGTTCTTCGGTGCACTCGATGAGGGGTTTGACGTGGCTTCCCGACCGTTCGTGTTCGACACCCAGGTGTTGGGACGTCGACCCGGTACGGAGAAGTCGTACGATCTCGTCCTCGAGGCACCTGCGGACCTCGGTCTTCCGGTCTTCGGTGTTCCCGAGGGCTCGCCCATCGGTCTGGAGCTTCGGCTCGAGGCAGTGATGGACGGTGTTCTCGCCACCGGAACCGCCTCGGTCCACGCCGTCGGCGAGTGTGTGCGCTGCTTGAGGGACGTCGAAGAGGACTTCGACTGCGACTTCCAGGAGCTCTACCTCTACGAGGACGCGGGCGAGGACGAACTGGCCCTCGAGGACGAGTATCTGGACCTCGAGCCCGTCCTGCGGGACGCGGTGGTGCTCGCACTGCCGCACAACCCGTTGTGTGATCCGGACTGTCCGGGACTGTGCCCCGAGTGTGGGGCCCGGCTCGCGGACGATCCCGACCACACACACGGTGACGCGATCGACCCGAGATGGTCGGCGCTGACCCACCTGACCGAACGACCTGAGGAGTAACCGTGGCCGTCCCGAAGCGGAAGATGTCGCGCAGCAACACCCGGCACCGCCGTTCTGCGTGGAAGACGACGGCTGTCGCCACCGTCGACTGCGCGAACCCGGCATGCAACGGCAAGGTGATTTCCCACCGTGCCTGCGCCGAGTGCGGCCAGTACGGCGCGCGCGGTGAGCGTCGTCAGGTCCTCTGACCTGCACGACGTGCCCGAGCTCGCGGCACTGAGTGAGACGCTCGGGGTCCCTGATCTGGACCCCGAGCTCCTCACGCATGCCCTGACTCACCGGTCGTACTCCTACGAGAACGGCCAGATCCCGAACAACGAGCGCCTGGAGTTCCTCGGCGACTCGGTGCTCGGCCTCGTGGTCACCGAGACCCTGTTCCGTGGCCACCCCGACCTGCCCGAGGGCCAGCTGGCGAAGCTGCGCGCGGCGGTCGTCAGCGCGAAGGCCCTGGCGGAGGTCGCGCGCACCCTCGGCCTCGGCGACCACCTGCGTCTCGGTCGTGGCGAGGAGGCCTCGGGCGGCCGGAACAAGCCCTCGATCCTCTCCGACGCCATGGAGGCCGTGCTCGGCGCGGTCTTCGTCGAGTTCGGCATCGAGCGCGCCGCCGACGTCATCCACGCGATCTTCGACCCGGTGATCGCCGACGCCGCCCAGATGGGTGCCGGCCTCGACTGGAAGACCTCGCTGCAGGAGATCTCGGCGCTGCACGGACTCGGCGTGCCCGCCTACGTCCTCGAGGGCACCGGCCCCGATCACGACAAGACGTTCACCGCCTCCGTCGTGCTGGGCGCCGAGCGCTTCGACGGCGGCACCGGCCGCTCCAAGAAGGACGCCGAGCAGATGGTCGCCGAGATCGCGTGGCGTGCCATAAGCGAGCGTGCCGCCGCGACCGCCCCAGCCCCGAACCCCGACGGTGCCCGAGCTTCCTGAGGTCGAGGTCGTCCGGCGCGGCCTGGACGACCACGTGGTCGGGCGCACGATCACCGCGGTGGAGGTGCTCGACTCGCGCTCCGTGCGCCGCCACGGCCCCGGCCCCTCCGACTTCGTCGCCCGCCTCGTCGCCCGGCGGGTCGAGTCGGCCCACCGCCGCGGCAAGTACCTGTGGCTGGCGCTCGACGACGGCTCCAGCATCCTGACCCACCTCGGGATGAGCGGTCAGGCCCTCATCTCCGATCCCGACGCCCCGCCGCCGCGTCACCTGCGTATCACCTTCGACCTCGACGACGGACGTCAGCTGCGCTTCGCCGACCAGCGGATCTTCGGGGGCATGTCGGTCAGCGAGACCGATCCGCCCACCGAGATCGCCCACATCGCGCTCGACCCGCTGGATCCCGCGTTCGACGACGCGGCGTTCGTCGCCCGCCTGCGCCGCCGCCAGACCGGAGTGAAGCGCGCTCTGCTCGACCAGGGGCTGGTCTCCGGGGTGGGCAACATCTACGCCGACGAGGCGCTGTGGCGCACCCGCCTGCACTACGCGCGCAACACCAAGGGGCTGCGGATCGCCGAGGCCACCGAGTTGATCGGCCACGTGCGCGACGTGATGACGATGGCGCTCGAGCAGGGCGGCACGTCGTTCGACGCGCTGTACGTGAACGTCAACGGGCAGAGCGGCTACTTCGACCGCTCGTTGAACGCCTACGGCCAGGAGGGGCGGCCCTGCGACCGCTGCGGCGACCTCATCGTGCGCGAGCCGTTCATGAACCGCTCGTCCTACCGCTGCCCCACGTGCCAGCCGCGGCCCCGCAATGGTCGCTGGTGAGTCCCGGGATGCGCGCGGCTCGCTAGGGTGACCGCGTGGACCGGTACGGGAGCGAGGCGCGCGAGCGGGTCGTGCCCGAGCCGGCGAAGCGCTCGGGACGCACCTCCTTCGAGCGCGATAGGGCGCGGATCCTGCACTCCTCCGCACTGCGGCGCCTGGCTGGCAAGACCCAGGTGATGGGCGCCGGCACCGACGACTTCGTCCGCAACCGGCTGACCCACTCGCTCGAGGTCGCCCAGGTGGCGCGCGAGCTGGGCAAGAGCCTCGGCTGCGACCCCGAGATCGTCGACTCCGCCGCGCTGTCGCACGACCTGGGGCACCCGCCGTTCGGGCACAACGGCGAGACGGCGCTCAACGAGGTCGCCGCGTCGATCGGGGGCTTCGAGGGCAACGCCCAGACGCTGCGGATCCTGTCGCGCCTCGAGGCCAAGACCTTCGACGCCCGGGGCCGCAGCGTGGGCCTCAACCTGACCCGCGCGACGTTGTCGTCGTGCGTGAAGTACCCGTGGCGTCGCGGCGAGCGGGACACCCCGAAGTTCGGCGTCTACGAGGACGACCTGCGCGTGTTCGAGTGGCTGGACATGAAGGGCCGGCTGACGATGGAGGCGCAGGTCATGGACCTGTCGGACGACATCGCCTACTCGGTCCACGACGTGGAGGACGGGGTCGTCGGGAACTGGTTCAGCCTCGTCGGCGACCTGGACACGCCGGGCTCCTGGCGCGTGGCGCGTGACTGGTACGACGCGAGCGCCACCGACGACCGACTCGACGCGGCGCTGGAGCGGCTGCGGGCACTGCCCGAGTGGCCGGTGTCGGCGTTCACGGCCGACCGGTCGTCCCAAGCGGTCCTCAAGAGCCTGACCAGCGCCCTCATCGGCCGGTTCGCCGGCGCCGCGTACGAGGCCACCGTGGAGCAGTGGGGGACCGGCCCGCTCGTCCGGTACGAGGGCGAGCTCGAGGTGCCGCGCGACACCCTCGACGAGATCAACGTGCTCAAGTCGCTGGCGGCGCACCACGTGATGCGGGCCGACCCGCGCGTGCGCGACCTCGCGCAGCAGCGCGACCTGCTGCACGGGCTCGTGGCCCACCTGCGACTCAAGGGCGAGGGCGAGCTGGAGCCGGAGTTCGCCACCGACTTCCGGGCCGCCGCGGACGACGCCCAGCGCCTGCGCGTGATCGTCGACCAGGTGGCCAGCCTCACCGATGCCTCGGCGCACGCGTGGGCGCGCCGGCTGCTGGGCTGACCCCGGCGGCCGGGACGCCCGTATCCAGATCGGGCGTGGGTCGCAGCACCTAGGATGACCTCATGGCGCGCATCAAGGACGAGGACATCCAACTCGTCCGTGAGCGGGTCCGCATCGACGAGGTCGTCGAGCAGTACGTCACGCTGAAGAACGCGGGCGGCGGAGCCCGCAAGGGACTGTGCCCGTTCCACGACGAGAAGAGTCCGTCGTTCAACGTCCGCCCGGCCCAAGGCTTCTACCACTGCTTCGGTTGCTCGGCGGGTGGCGATGCCATCAAGTTCCTCATGGAGATCGAGGGCCTGTCCTTCGCGGAGTCGGTCGAGCGGCTGGCCGACAAGTACGGCATCCAGCTGCGCTACGAGGAGACCGGCGCCCCCACCGGGCCGCGGCGCGATCCCGGCCAGCGCCAGCGTCTCCTGCTGGCCCACAAGGCCGCCGAGAGGTTCTACGCCGAGCAGCTGATGTCCTCGGCCGAGGCGGCCCCCGGGCGCCGCCTCCTCACCGATCGTGGCTTCGACCAGGCCGCGGCCGAGGTCTTCGGCATGGGCTGGGCGCCCAGGTCGGGGGAGGCGCTCGTCACGCACCTGAAGGCCAAGGGCTTCGCCGAGGACGAGCTCGTCGTCGGCGGGCTCGCCCGGCGATCGGCCCGCGGCCTCTACGACGCGTTCCAGGGCCGCCTGCTGTGGCCCATCAAGGAGATCTCGGGCGAGGTGATCGGCTTCGGCGCCCGGCGGATGTTCGACGACGACTTCATGAAGGGCAAGTACGTCAACACGTCCGAGACCCCCATCTACAAGAAGACGCAGGTCCTCTACGGGATCGACCTGGCCCGCGACCCGATCCGCAAGGAGAGTCAAGCCGTCGTCGTCGAGGGGTACACCGACGTGATGGCGTGCCACCAGGCCGGCGTGCTCACCGCGGTGGCCACGTGCGGCACGGCGTTCGGCGAGGGTCACGCCCGGGTGCTGCGGCGCCTCATGCTCGACCACGACGCCTTCCACGGGGAGGTGATCTTCACGTTCGACGGCGACGAGGCCGGCCAGCGGGCCGCGCTGAAGGCCTTCGAGGGCGACCAGGAGTTCGTCGGCCAGACCTACGCCGCGGTGGAGGAGCGGGGCATGGACCCGTGCGACCTGCGGCTCGCCGACGGCGACGCGGCGGTGCGCGACCTCATCGGCGCGCGCATCCCGCTCTACCGCTTCGTGCTGGACAACACGCTCGAGCGGTACGACCTCGACCGGGGCGACCAGCGCATCGACGCCGTGCGCGAGGCAGTGCGCCTGGCCTCGGCGGTGCGCGACACCTCCAAGGTCGACGAGTTCCTGCGCGAGATCGCCAACCGGGCCGGGGTCGACATCGACCTCGTGCACTCCGAGCACCGCAAGGCGGCCGGCCAGAAGCCCGCCGCCGCCCGCGCCCCGCGCGGTCCCGCCGTGCCCGAGCCGCCGCGACCCGAGCCGACGGTGTTCGCCAGCTTCGGCGCGCCCCAGTTCGGCGACGAGCGCGAGGCGCTCAAGGCGCTCGCGCAGTACCCCCACGTGGCCCGCACGGTCGCTGCCGACCTCACCGACGATGACTTCGTGCATCCCGTGGCTCGCGAGATCTGGCGTCACATGGTGGCGCAGGGGCTGCCCGAGCAGGCTGACTCCGGATGGCTGCCGGCGGTGGCCGACTCGCTGCCCGGCGACGACCTGCGCCGCGTGCTCGGCGTCGCGGCCGTCGAGCCGATGCACGCCTCCGAACAGGGTGCGGTCTCGGTGGTGCCCGCCGTCCTCGCTCGCCTCCAGGAGCTCTCGCTCGCCCGGCAGATCAGCGACGTGAAGTCGCGCCTGCAGCGCACCGAGCCCACCGCGCCGGAGTACGCCGAGGTGTTCGGTCGGCTGGTCGAGCTCGAGCAGCGTCGCCGCAGCCTGCGCGAGCGCGCCCTCGGCGCCATGGCTCCCTGAGCACCTGAACCGCGCGCGCCGCCGCGCCGATCCTTCGCGAGTGGCGCAGCTTCGCCCGCCACTCGCCGAGTGGCGGGCAACTTTGCGCCACTCGGCGTCGGGGGAGCGGGCGGGTCAGGGGTTCCAAGGCGTCGCGGGCGCGCCGGCCTTGTGGGTGAGCGGTGCGTCGTCCACAGCGCGGCGCGCGCCCCTGTCGCGGGGGCGGGCCGACCGGGAGGTTGGGGTGGTGTCGCCCTTCGTGCTCCATGCCCTGGCCCAGGTCCCGATCCCCGCGGACGCCGAACGGATGCTGGCGCGCGCCGCCGCGGGCGGTGACCGCGCCGCGCGCGATGAGCTGATCTGCGCCGGACTGCGCAACGTCGCCCTGCACGCGCTGCGGCTGGGGCACCGGGGCGAGCGGCTCGACGAGGCCGTGGCGGCCGGGGCCGAGGCCCTCATCCTGGCCGTCGACCGCTTCGATCCCGACCGCGGCACGCGCCTGTCGACGTACGCGTGGAGCTGGATCGCGCGGGCCATGACGCCCGACCGCGAGGCGCCCGCGGTCGAGCATCGCACCAGGTCCGTGAGCGACAGCGACCTGCTCGACGAACTGCCCGAGCACCTCGCCGCGGTGGCCGGCTTGCGGTACGGACTGCTGTGCGAGGACGGCGTCGGGCTCACCATCGACGAGGTCGCCGAGCACCTCGGACTGACGCGCTGGCAGGTCCGCGATCGAGAGGGGAGGGCCCTTTCGCATCTGCGCGGACGACTTGCTAGAGTTGGTCGCCGTGCTCCTCTTGGGGAGCCGATCCCCCGTAGCTCAATTGGCAGAGCATTCGACTGTTAATCGAAGGGTTATTGGTTCGAGTCCAATCGGGGGAGCGCGCGAGGCCCGGTTCTCACTCTGATACGAGCGAGAACCGGGCCTTCTTCCTTGTCCGGGCGGGCGAACTTGTACGCTCGTACGGCGACGGGGAGGTAGCTCAGCCGGTCAGAGCAGAGGACTCATAATCCTTGGGTCGTGGGTTCGAGCCCCACCCTCCCTACCATGGTTCGACACGGCGCCGCCGTCAGTCGCCCTTCACGTTGACGATCTGGCGAAGGGTGTGCCGGATCTCGACCAGATCCTTGGCATCCTCCATCACCACGTCGATGTCCTTGTAGGCCGCGGGGATCTCGTCGATGAACGCATCGGTGTCGCGGTACTCGATGCCGACCATCGCGGTCCTGAGGTCTTCTGCGGTGAACGTCTTGCGCGCCTTGGACCGCGAGTACTCACGGCCGGCACCGTGCGGGCTGCTGTTGAGTGACAGCGCGTTGCCCTTGCCGACGACGACGTAGGAGCGCGTTCCCATGGAGCCGGGGATGAGCCCGGGCGTTCCCTCGGACGCGTCGATCGCGCCCTTGCGGCTCAACCAGACCTCCTTGCCCCAGTGCTGTTCCTTCGTCGTGTAGTTGTGGTGGCAGTTGATCTCCTCCAGGCGCTCCAGCTCGGCGAACGAGCCGTGGGCGCTGCTCGCGCCCAGCCAGTCGTCGAACGAGGCGACCACGCGATCCATCATCTCCTCGCGGTTCAGCAGGGCGAACTCCTGCGCCCACCGAAGCTCGCTGATGTACGCCCAGAACTCCTCCGTGCCTTCGACGAGGTAGGCCAGGTCGGGATGAGGTAGGTCGATCCACCACTTCCGACATAGGTCCTGAGCCACCTTGATGTGGTGCTGGGCGATCTTGTTGCCGACACCACGCGAGCCCGAGTGCAGGAACAGCCAGACCGTGTCGTCCTCGTCGAGGCTGACCTCGATGAAGTGGTTGCCAGAGCCGAGGGTGCCCAGCTGCATGTCCCAGTTCGTGGCGAAGTGTCCCTTGCCGCTCAGGCCGATCTCGTCGGCCTTCTGGCCGAGTGCGTTGACCCGATCCTCGGTGTGCTTGCCGAAGTGCTCGGTGTTGTAGTTGCCGGCGGACAGCGGGATGGCCCGCTCGATGCGCTCACGCAGGCCCCGGAGCGGGATGCCCGCGATGTCGCTGGAGCGGAACTGTGTACGGACGGCGATCATGCCGCATCCGATGTCGACGCCGACCGCCGCGGGAATGATCGCGCCCAGCGTCGGGATCACGCTGCCCACCGTCGCGCCCTTGCCGAGGTGGGCGTCGGGCATGAGGGCGAGGTGCGGATGGATGAACGGCATCCTGCTCGTCATCTCGGCCTGCGCGCGCGTCTCCTCTTCGAGGATGGACGCCCAGTTCATGAATCGCTTGCTGATCCGCTCCACGGTGATCTCCCTCTTGGTCCCGAGCAAGCGTAGCCATGGTGCAGCGTTCACGGTGGTGCGCGGCGCACCGCGCTCGGCGGGCGGCTCACCGAACGCCGGGCGCTGCTGCCTTCGGGCTGAGCGGCACGCCAAGATGGGCGCATGACGCGTGAAGCCGCCCTGTTCGACCTGGACGGCACCTTGTGCGACACGTCGGGCATCGACCACCTCGTGACCGGTGAGGATGCGGACTACCGGGCGTTCCACGCGGCCTCGGCCGGATGCCCGCCGCGCTCCGACGTCCTGGAGGCCCTCAAGGACGCGCGGGCCAGGGGACTGGCGATCGTGCTGTGGACCGGCCGGGAGTTCGTCTGGCGCGACCTGACGCTCGACTGGCTCGACCTCCACGGCATCGCCCACGACGGGCTCTACATGCGCTGGGCAGCCGACTACCGGCCCGCCACGGTCGTCAAGACCGCGCTGCTGGCTGACGTCGAGGACGACGGACTGCGCATCGTGGAGGCCTGGGAGGACGACGCCGCCATCGTCGCGCTGCTGCGCGAGGCGGGGGTGCCGACGGTCCACGAGGTCGGGGGAGCGGCCTCGTGAACGCGATTCGGCGCCCAGTCCTTGTCGCGGACCCCCGCATGGGCCACAATGGAGCCAGGTATCACCCGAGATCGCTGGGGAAGGCGCACCTAGGGAGGTACCGATGAACACGGTGAATACGGTCCGATCCGGCACCCCACTGACGCGGGGTGTCCTTTTCGTGCACTCTTCGCCCTCGGCGTTGTGCGCCCACATCGAGTGGGCGGCGGCCGGAGTTCTGGGCGGCAAGGTCGATCTGGCCTGGACGCCCCAGCCTGCCGAGCCCGGAACCCACCGCGCCGAGCTGTCGTGGCAGGCCGCTGCCGGCACCGCCGCGTCCCTCGCCTCCGTGCTGCGCGGCTGGGACCTCCTGCGCTTCGAGATCACCGAGGAGCCCACCGCCACGAGCGAGGGAGCCCGCTACTCGTTCACGCCGAGGCTCGGCATCTTCCACGCCATGACCGGGCTCCACGGCGACGTGCTCATCCCCGAGGACCGGATCAAGGCGTTCCGCGTCAAGGCCGCCCAGGGCGACATCTCGATGGACGAGGCGCTCGACGGGCTGCTGGGCGTCAAGTGGGACGCCGAGCTCGAGCCGTTCCGTCAGGCCGGCGAGGGTGCGCCGGTCCGCTGGCTGCACCAGGTGATCTGAGGCTCGTTCAGCCGATCGTGACGGTGATGTCGGGCGTGGAGTCGCCCGACGACTTGTCGGTGACCCGGAACTTCCGCTCGCCGGTGCGCGACGTGTAGATCTTCGTCTCGAACCGGCCGCCGTCGCCGGCCGCGACGGTGACGGGGAAGTCGTCCCACGGGCCGTCGCCGTCCTTGACCTGGATCTGCAGCTGGGCGCCCTTGTCGGCGGTGGGCAGGACGCCCACGATGTCGAAGCGCTCGCCCGGGGCAGCGCGGTTGCCGGCAACCGGCGTCAGCTTGGGCTTGGGGCCCTCGTCCTCCGCTTCCGGCTCCGGCGTGGGTGTCGGCGTGGGGGTGGGCGTCGTCGTCGGCTCGCTGGTGGGCGCCGCCAGGGGAGGCAGGTCGGCCGACGTGACGCCGGTGGCGGTCAGGCCGCCCGCCGCGAAGAGTCCGATCCCGACGCCGAGGGCCACGCCGATGAGTGCGAGCCAGCCGAAGGCGCGCGCAGCGGGATGGCGCAGGTCGGGTCGAGACGTCACCCCCGAAGTCTACGGGGCTTCTACGAGAAACCGGCGACGCCCTGACCTAGGATGAACAGATGGTGCTGCCCCCGGAGCGCGGAGCGGTGGACGACGTCGACTACGTCGTGGTCCACGGTTACCGCCGCGCCTACCGGATGCGCGGCTCGGGCCCGCCGCTGCTGCTGCTGCACGGCATGGCGTGCGACTCCACCACGTGGTTCCCCGTCATGGACCAGCTGGCCGAGCACTTCACGGTCATCGCCCCCGACCTGCTGGGCCACGGCGAGTCCGACAAGCCCAATGCCGACTACTCGCTGGGCGGATTCGCGAACGGCATGCGCGACCTGCTGACGATCCTGGGCATCGACAAGGTGACGGTGGCCGGGCACAGCTTCGGCGGCGGCGTGGCGATGCAGTTCGCCTACCAGTTCCCCGAGCGCACCGAGCGCGTCGTGCTCGTCTCCAGCGGGGGACTGGGACCGGAGGTCACGCCGCTCATCCGCGCCCTCACCCTGCCGGGCGTGGGCCTCGGGATGCGCCTGGCCACGCTGAAGCCGTGGCGTGCTGGCGTCGCCGGCACGATGCGCGCCCTGTCCCGCGTTCCCGCCGCCCGCGACCTCGACGAGGTCGCCGCGATCTACGAGCGTCTGGCCGACCCCGCCACCACGCTGGCGATCCGTCGCCTGACGCGGACGGTCCTGGACTGGGACGGCCAGTTCGTCACGATGGCCGACCGCGCCTACCTGACCCGCCTGATGCCGCTGCTCGTCGTGTGGGGGCGCAACGACCGCGTCATCCCCGTCGAGCACGCCCAGCGCCTGCCGCTGCTGGAGAACTCGCACGTGCACGTGTTCGAGGACTCCGGGCACTTCCCGCACAAGGACCACCCCGACGAGTTCGCGCGCGTCGTGATCGACTTCTGCCGGGTCCAGGCGCCGGCCCAGTACCACCGCGGCAAGTGGCGCGCGCTGCTGCGGCGCGGCGATCAGGCCGGGTTGGCCAGCGTGTCGCTCTCCGACGGACGCGAGTCGCCCTCCGCCGTGAGCTGAAGCTTGTGGTGCCGCTGGTGCCAGAACCCGTTGCCCGTCGCCCACCCCGCGAGCGCCACCGAGATCCAGCCGATGAAGGCGCCGGCGACGTCGTCGGCGATGAAGTGCCAGCCGAAGTAGATCGTGGCGATGACGGTGAGCACGAAGTAGACCCACGCGGTGATCTGCAGGTAGCGCGGCTGGTCGGTGCGCTGGAAGAACAGCACCGCGGTCAGGGTGACCGAGACGTGCAGCGAGGCGAACGCCCCGATGCCCCAGATGGGGGCCTGCGTGGGGTTCTCGTAGTTCTGCGCCGCGTTCACGAACAGCGAGTACTGCAGCTGCGTGACACCCGTGGTGGGCAGGTCGTCGAACAGGGTGGCGGCGGAGTAGGCCGGGCCGAGCGAGGGGAAGACGTAGTACGCCGCCGCGCCCAGCACCCAGTTAAGCGACAGGGCCGTGGCGTACCAGGCGCCGAGCGAGAAGTCCTTGTTGAGCACCAGGAAGGCGGCCAGCGTGACCGGGATCAGCGGCAGGTAGCTGACGTAGACCGTGGCCAGGATCTGGGCGGCGAAGCCGGTGCCCAGGACGCTGTGCAGGATGTCCGCCGGGTGGTTGCCGAACATCAGCCAGTAGTCCCAGCGCGACAGCATGGTGTCGAAGTTGACGCCCTCGCGCACCGTGGGCAGGAAGCCCTTGATGTTCCGGTAGCTGACGTAGCAGATGTAGAACGTCAACAGGCCCGTGGCGATGTGGAACACCCGGTTCCACGACCACTCGTCGCGAACGATGTCCTTGACGCCGCGCCAGAAGTGACGCACGCCGGCGCGCCGCAACGCCATGGGCACGATGCCCAGGGCGAAGAACGCCAGTCCCATGACGGGCAGGCGCACGTACGCGGGGCCGAGGAAGCCCTCGGGGTCCTTCAGAGCGATGCCCAGACGGGCCGACATGACGATCGCCGTGATGCCGATGGCGGCCGCCAGGGCGACGCCGAAGGTGTACGGCCACGCGCGCAGCACGCCCCACCATCGTCCGAACATGCGGATCAGTCTACGGCGCGCTCGCTGAGAGCATCCTGAGGTGTCGGCCCGTCCGGGTCAGGCGGGGCTGCCCTCCTGCTTGACCCCTGCAACGGCAGTGGGATCGTCGATCCGCAGCGAGTCGAACGCCTCCTGGGCGACCTTCGGGTCGATGCGACCCTCACGACCGAGCGACGCCAGCACCGCCACCACGATCGACTCGGCGTCGATCTGGAAGTAGCGGCGAGCACCCGCGCGGGTGTCGGCGAAGCCGAACCCGTCGGCACCGAGCGACATCCACGAGCCGGGGATCCAGCGCGAGATCTGGTCGGGCACGGCCCGCATGTAGTCACTCACCGCGATGGTGGGTCCGCCCTCGCCCAGCTTGGTGGCGATCCACGGGGCGCGCGGCTCCTCGCCCAGGTGGTTGAAGTTCCACCGCTCGGCCGACTCCGCGTCGCGGGCCAGCTCGTTCCACGACGTGACGGACCAGACCTCGGCGGCGACGCCGTACTCCTCGGCCAGCGTGGCCTGCGCCTGGAGCGCCCACGGCACCGAGACGCCCGACGCCAGGATGCGGGCGGGGGAGTCGCCCTCGACCGGGGACGCGGCGTAGCGGTAGGCGCCCTTGAGGATGCCCTCGACGTCGACGCCCTCGGGCTCGGCCGGCTGGTTGATCGGCTCGTTGTAGACCGTCAGGTAGTAGATGACGTCCTCGCCGAAGCCGCTGGCCTCGTTCTCGCCGTCGCCGTACATCCGGCGCAGGCCGTCGCGCACGATGTGGGCGATCTCGAAGGCGTAGGCCGGGTCGTAGTGGACCACCGCGGGGTTCGTGCGGGCGATCAGCGGCGAGTGCCCGTCGGCGTGCTGCAGGCCCTCGCCGGTGAGCGTGGTGCGACCGGCGGTGGCGCCCAGGAGGAAGCCCCGGGACAGCTGGTCGGCCATGGCCCAGAACGAGTCACCGGTGCGCTGGAACCCGAACATCGAGTAGAAGAGGTAGACCGGGATCATCGGCTCGCCGTGCGTGGCGTAGGCGCTGCCCGCGGCGATCGCCGAGGCGGCGGCGCCGGCCTCGCTGATCCCCTCGTGCAGCAGCTGACCCTTCTCGCTCTCCTTGTACGCCAGCAGCAGCTTGCGGTCGACCGACTCGTACGTCTGGCCGTGCGGGCTGTAGATCTTCGCCGACGGGAACATCGAGTCCATGCCGAACGTGCGGTACTCGTCGGGCGCGATCGGCACGATGCGCTGACCGATCTGCTTGTCCTTCATCAGCTCGCGCAGCAGTCGCACGAACGCCATCGTCGTGGCGATCTGCTGCTTGCCCGAGCCCTTGCGCAGGTCGGCGTAGGCGTCGTCCTGCGGCAGGTCGAGCGGCTTCGCCTTCACGATGCGCGAGGGCAGCGAGCCGCCCAGCTCACGACGCCGCTCGAGCATGTAGCGGATGTCCTCGTGGTCGGCGCCGGGGTGGTAGTACGGCGCGCCCTCGGGGGAGTCGATCTGCTCGTCGGTGATCGGGATGCGCAGACGGTCGCGGAAGGTCTTCAGGTCCTCGTTCGTCAGCTTCTTCATCTGGTGCGTGGCGTTGCGCGCCATGAACGACTCGAGCAGCCAGCCCTTGATCGTGTGCGCGAGGATGACCGTCGGCTGGCCCTTGTGCTTCGTGGCCGACTCGAACGCGGCGTAGACCTTGCGGTAGTCGTGGCCACCGCGCGCCAGCTTCTCGATGTCCTCGTCCGACAGGTGCTCGACGATCTTCGCCAGCTCGGGGTCGGGGCCGAAGAAGTGCTCGCGGTTGTAGGCGCCCGTCTCGATCGAGAGGGTCTGGAACTCGCCGTCGGGCACGCGGTTCATCTGGTTGACCAGGGCGCCGGTGGTGTCGCGCGTGAGCAGGTCGTCCCACTCGCGCCCCCACACCACCTTGATGACGTTCCAGCCGGCACCCAGGAAGAACGACTCCAGCTCCTGCATGACCTTGCCGTTGCCGCGGACCGGGCCGTCGAGCTGCTGGAGGTTGCAGTTGACGACGAACGTGAGGTTGTCGAGCTGCTCGCGCGCGGCCAGGCCGATCGCACCGAGCGACTCGGGCTCGCCCATCTCGCCGTCGCCCAGGAACGTCCAGACGTGCTGGTCGCTGGTGTCCTTGATGCCGCGGTTCTGCAGGTAGCGGTTGAACCGCGCCTGGTAGATCGAGTTTATCGCCGCGAGGCCCATCGAGACCGTGGGGAACTCCCAGTAGTCGCTCATCAGCCGCGGGTGGGGGTAGGACGGAAGACCCTTGCCCTCGCCCTGCGACTTCTCCTGGCGGAAGTTGTTGAGCGCCGACTCGTCGAAGCGGCCCTCGAGGAACGAGCGCGCGTAGATGCCCGGGGCCGCGTGGCCCTGGTAGTAGATGTGGTCGCCGCCGCCGGGGTGGTCCTTGCCCTTGAAGAAGTGGTTGAAGCCGACCTCGTAGAGGCTCGCCGCCGACTGGTACGTGGCGATGTGGCCGCCGACGCCGAGGCCGGGGCGGTTGGCGCGCGACACCATCACCGCGGCGTTCCAGCGGATGTAGGAGCGGATGCGCCGCTCGATGTCCTCGTCGCCGGGGAAGTCGGGCTCCCGCTCGGGCGGGATGGTGTTGATGAAGTCGGTGCTGCGCAGCGCAGGCATGCCGACGGCTCGCTCGCGGGAGCGCTCGAGCATGCGCAGCATGACGTAGCGCGCGCGGTCGCGTCCGCGTTCGTCGACCATCTGGTCGAGCGAGCTGAGCCAGTCCTGAGTCTCGTCGGGATCGACGTCGGGCAGCTGCGTGGGCATGCCCCCGTGGATGATGGGGCGGTCGGGGCCGGATGAGGCCATGGTGCACTCCCTGGGGTGTCGGGATGGACCCTTCCATCAAACCACCCGGAGTTCGCTAGTGTGAGTCCGGCAAGCAACCGATAGGCCTTACTGAGCAGTAGGGCAGAAGGAGGTGCGGTGGACGCGGGGAAGCTGGGCTTCGAACCTGACTCCGTCATCCAGGAGCTCGGCTGGGACGAGGACACCGACGAGGAATTGCGGTCGGCGATCGAGTCCCACACGGGCAACGAACTGGTGGACGGCGATGTCGGCGAGGTCGTCGACGGCGTGATCCTGTGGTGGCGCGAGGACGACGGCGACCTGACGGACGCACTCGTCGACGCGACGCAGGACGTCGCCGAGGGGGGATCCGTGTGGCTGCTGACCCCCAAGGTCGGCCGGGACGGACACGTCTCCGGCGCTGACATCGGTGAGGCTGCCCCCATCGCGGGTCTGTCGATCACCACCACCTCCGCTGTCGGTCCGAACTGGGTCGCCACCAAACTCTCGACGCACAAGCGATGAGCGCGCTCGTCGAGGTCGGCTCTGCCGCACCGGACTTCACACTCAAGAACCAGCACGGCGAGGACGTCTCGCTGTCGGGGCTGCGTGGCCGGAACGTGGTCGTCGTCTTCTACCCGTTCGCCTTCAGCGGCATCTGCACCGGCGAGCTGTGCGAGATTCGCGACAACCTGGCCATCTTCAACGATGCCGACGCCGAGGTGCTGGCCATCTCGTGCGACCCGATGTTCGCCTTGCGGGCGTGGGCGGACCAGGACGGCTACGACTTCAGCCTGCTGAGCGACTTCTGGCCGCACGGCGCGGTGGCGAAGTCCTACGGCATCTTCGAGGAGGGTCCCGGCGCCGCCGCGCGGGGCACCTACCTCATCGATCGCGAGGGCATCGTGCGCTGGAAGGTCGAGAACGGACTCGGTCAGGCCCGTGATCTCTCTGCGTACCGTGAGGCACTTGCGTCACACGGCTGAGTTCTGAGCAAATTTTCAGGGCGTAACGCGGGGAAATCACTCACGTCGGCCATGGGGATCTGGTTTGATAGGACTACCGCGCCGCCGGGGACCCGAGACCCCGGCGGCGCGGCTTTTCTGTGCATGGGCTCGGCATGGGGTCGTTGCGTTACCGTTCTCGTGCACTCGACACGTGCAGACGGGGCGAATAGCTCAGTTGGTCAGAGCATCCGGTTTACACCCGGAAGGTCGGGGGTTCGAGCCCCTCTTCGCCCACTTGTGACGGCGGTTCCGCCTCGTTCTGTGTGACCTCCGTGCGACGTACGCTTGCGGTATGAGCGCCAGCAGTTGGGGGCCCGCCCTCAGGGGTCGATCGGCGGCTGTCTCACTGGCGCTCCTCGCGGCTCTCGCGCTCACGGCGTGCTCGACTGGCGGGCAGGATCCCGCCTCCCACGGCATGGACCACGGCTCGTCGGCGCGCGACGCAGACGTGAACCACGCGGACGTCATGTTCACGACGATGATGATCCCGCACCACGAGCAGGCGATGGAGATGAGCGACGTGGTCCTGGCGAAGGACGCGATCGATCCCCGGGTCGCGGCCCTGGCGGAGCGGATCAAGCAGGCGCAGGGCCCGGAGATCGCGCAGATGGAGCAGTGGCTCGAGGAGTGGGACGCCGACATGCGCGGGATGGACGGCGGTGGTCACGACTCGGGGATGATGGACGCCGGCGACATGGCCGCGTTGGAGGACGCGGAGGGCGAGGCCGCGATGCGCTTGTTCCTGGAGCAGATGATCGAGCACCACGAGGGTGCGGTCGACATGGCGAAGGCCGAGGTCGCGAACGGCCGCAATGCCGACGTCGTGGGTCTGGCCCGCGCGATCATCGCGAGCCAGACCGCCGAGATCCAGGAGATGAAAGGTCTGCTGGACGGTCGGTGACCGCGCTGGCGTGGCCCGGAGGTCGACGCGAGGCCGTCGCCGGTGGCACAGTCGCGGCATGACGCTGCAGGACGCGCTCGCGGACCGGGTGCGACGCGTGCTCGCGCACCGCCAGACGCGCGAGGTGTCCATGTTCGGTGGCCTGTCGTTCATGGTCGACGAGTCCCTCACGGTCGCCGCGCGCGGTGACGGGAGCCTCCTCGTCCGGGTCGAGCCCGCCACGTACGGCGACCTGTTGGGACGTGAGGGCGCTGGACCCGCGCGGATGCGCAACGGGCGCGAGATGGGTGACCGGTGGCTCGCGGTCGCACCCGATGCCTTGGTCGAGGACGACGCCCTGGCCTTCTGGGTCCACACCGGCCTAGCCGCTCGTCCACAGTGAAGGAGCGAGATGCAGCGCTTGTCGGAGCCGCCTGACACGATCGGGGCATGAAGACGATCGCGACGACCACCGCCGACGAGGCCCTCGAGCGCCTGCGCGCGCTCACGGGCCGGCCCGATGCGCGCTTCCACGAGGGCCAGCTCGAGGCGATCGCCGCGCTCGTCGACCAGCAGCGGCGGGCGCTCGTCGTCCAGCGCACCGGCTGGGGCAAGTCGGCGGTCTACTTCGTCGCCACGGCGCTGCTGCGCTCGCGCGGTGCCGGTCCCACCGTCCTGGTCTCGCCGCTGCTGGCCCTCATGCGCGACCAGGTGGCCGCTGCCGAGCGCGCCGGGGTGCGGGCCGCGGCGATCAACTCCGCCACGGTAGAGGAGTGGGACGACATCGAGGCGCGCCTGGCGGCCGACACGATCGACGTCCTGCTGGTCTCCCCGGAGCGCCTGAACAATCCCACGTTCCGCGAGCAGCAGCTGCCCCGACTGCTCGACCGGATGGGCCTGCTCGTCGTCGACGAGGCGCACTGCATCTCCGACTGGGGCCACGACTTCCGCCCCGACTACCGGCGGCTCGCGCACGTCATCGAGTCGCTCGGGCCCCAGGTCCCCGTGCTGGCCACCACCGCCACCGCGAACGCCCGCGTCGTGGCCGACGTCGCCGATCAGCTCGGGGGCGACGTGCTCACGCTGCGCGGCTCGCTGGCCCGCGACTCGCTGCGGCTCGGCTCGCTCACCCTGCCCTCGGCGAAGCAGCGGCTGGGCTGGCTCGTGGCGCACCTAGGCGACCTCACGGGCAGCGGGATCATCTACGCGCTCACCGTGTCGGCCGCCGAGGACACCGCGCGGCTGCTGCGTGAGGCGGACTTCGAGGTGCGCGCCTACACCGGTCGCACCGACCCCTCCGAGCGCGAGGAGCTCGAGCAGGCCCTAAAGGAGAACCGCGTGAAGGCCCTCGTGGCCACCAGCGCGCTGGGGATGGGGTTCGACAAGCCCGACCTCGGCTTCGTCGTGCACCTGGGGGCTCCGTCGTCGCCCGTGGCGTACTACCAGCAGGTCGGCCGAGCCGGACGCGCCACGGATCGCGCCGACGTGCTGCTCCTGCCCGGCCCCGAGGACCGCGACATCTGGCGCTACTTCGCGACCGCCTCGATGCCCGACCCCGAGCGCGCCGACCGGGTCATCTCCCAGCTGGGCTCCGAGCCGATCTCCACGCCGGCGCTCGAGGCGCTCGTCGACATCAAGCGCACCCAGCTCGAGCTGCTGCTCAAGGTCCTCGACGTCGACGGCGCCGTGCGCAAGGTGCGCGGGGGGTGGATCGCCACGGGGCAGCCGTGGGTGTACGACGCCGAGCGGTACGAGCGCATCGCGGCGGCGCGAGAGCACGAGCAGCAGGCGATGCTGACGTACGAGCGCGGGCAGACCTGTCGAATGGAGCTGCTGCAGCGCGATCTCGACGACCCGTCCGCCACCGCGTGCGGTCGTTGCGACGTGTGCACCGCTGCCTGGTACCCGACCGACGTGCCGGAGGCCACGGTCGGACGCGCCACCGAGGCGCTCGACCGGGTGGGCGTGCCGATCGAGCCGCGGGGCCAGTGGCCCACGGGCGCCGACCGGCGCGGGGTTGAGGTCAAGGGCCGGATCGCGGCCGAGGAGCGGGCCGAGACCGGTCGGGTGATCGCCCGACTCTCCGACCTCGGCTGGGGCGGCACCCTGCGCGAGCTGTTCGCCGCGGGTGCTCCCGACCGCGAGATCCCCGAGCCACTGGTCGGCGCGGCCGTCCGTGCCCTGCGGGACTGGCCGTGGGAGCAGCGCCCGGTCGCGGTCGTCGCGATGCCCTCGGTCACCCGGCCCACGCTCGTCGCCTCCACCGCCGAGACCATCTCCCGACTCGGCCGAATGCCACTGCTGGGCACCCTCGACCTCGATCCTCACATTCCGCGTGCCGAGACCGGGGGCAACAGCGCCTTCCGGCTCGCCTCGGTGTGGGGCCGGTTCAGCGTGGGTTCCGAGCTCGCTTCCGCCCTGCGGGACGCTCCGGGGCCGGTGCTCCTCGTCGACGACCTCGTCGACAGCCGGTGGACGATCACGGTGGCCGCGCGCGAGCTGCGCCGAGCCGGCGCCACGGCGGTGCTGCCGTTCGCGCTCGCCACGGTGGCCTGACCGGGCAGGGTGTGCTGGCATGGGTGACATGACGACGCGCGGGACCGGACGGTGGCGACGAGCGATCAGCGGGCTGTTCCCGCTCTGGGCGTGGCTGTTCCTGGCGTCCGTGGTGGCCGGGTTCGTCCTCGACGTCCCGATCGGGGTCACCAGCCTCGCCGTCCTGGTGTTCTTCGCGCTGTGCCTGGTCCGGCCGGCGCGTCAGGACGACCGTGAGCCCGTCGTGGTCGACAGCCCCGTGCGCGGCACGTGGACGGTGGTGCACAGCCCCGCGTCGTCGGTGCCGAGCCACGGCGTCCGCGGCTACGGCCAGTCCCACGCGATCGACATCATCCACCCGCGACCCGAGGACACCGAGCCCTCGTACCCCCTCTTCGGCGGCTTCGAGCGGCCCGAGTCGTTCAGCTCCTTCGGTGAGCCCATCCATGCCGTCGCCGGCGGCACCGTCGTGACGGTCCTCGACACCCGGCGCGACCACCTCTCGCGCACCTCGTGGCTCGCGTTCGCCTACATGATGGTGATCGACGGGCTGCGCGACCTCGGGGGAGCGGCGGCCGTCGTCGGCAACCACGTCGTGATCGACCACGGCGAAGGCGTGTACTCGCTCTCCGCGCACGTCCGGAAGGGCACCGCGGCGGTGGCGGTCGGTGATCACGTCGTCGCCGGACAGGTGCTCGGTGAGGTCGGCAACTCCGGCAACACCTCCGAGCCGCACCTGCACGTGCAGCTGATGGACCACGCGGCGCCGCTGCGGGCGGCGGGCCTGCCGATGCGATTCAGCGGCATCAAGCAGCCCGAGGGCGCGGTCGACCGCGGGTGGACGAAGAAGGAGCCCGAGGCGGGGATCGAGCCGGGGATGCCCGCCAACTTCCAGGTCTTCGAGGCCTGACGGACGGGCGTGACAGACTCGCCCCATGCCTTCGCTGCGTGACGTGATCGCCGTTCTCGACGGTCTCTACGACCCCCGCTGGGCCGACGACTGGGATGCCGTGGGCACCGTCGTCGGTGACCCGAGCGCGGAGGTCTCCTCGATCCTGTTCGCGGTCGACCCGGTGCAGGCGGTCGTCGACGAGGCGGTCGAGCTGGGGGCCCAGCTCGTGGTCACCCATCACCCGCTCTTCCTCAAGGGCACCTCCTCGGTGGCAGCGACCACGCCGAAGGGCCGGGTCGTGCACACGCTCATCTCTCACGGGATCGGGCTGCACACGTGTCACACGAACGCCGACTGCGCGCCGCGTGGCGTCAGCGAGTCCATGGCGTCGACGCTGGGCCTGACCGACCTGCGACCGCTCGAGGTCGACCTCGAACCGCCGATGGACAAGTGGGTCGTGTTCGTCCCGCGCGACGACGCCGACCGCGTCGTCGCGGCGATGCACGAGGCCGGCGCCGGGAGCATGGGCGACTACGACCGGGCCCAGTTCCAGAGCCCGGGTCGCGGTTCGTTCCGGCCGCTCGAGGGCGCCGATCCGGCGATCGGGTCCATCGGCGAGGTCGAGTGGGTCGACGAGGTCCGCGTGGAGCTCGTCGCCGACCAGTCGATCCGCGAGGAGGTGCGCTCGGCGATGCTCGCCACGCACCCGTACGAGGAGGTGGCCTACGACCTCTGGCCCCTCGCCGCGCGGCCCAGCGAGCGCGGCTCCGGGCGCATCGGGCGCCTGCGCGAGCCGATGACGCTCAGCGCGTTCGCGGAGCACGTGCGTGGCTGCCTGCCGGCGCACGCGGGCGCCACCCGGGTCGCCGGCGACCTCGATCGCATCATCGAGACCGTCGCGGTATGCGGGGGCTCGGGCGACTTCCTGCTCGGCACGGCCGACGCCGCCGGGGCCGACGCCTACGTCACCTCCGACCTGCGCCACCACCCCGTCAGCGAGCACCTCCAGCGCGCCGGTGCGTGCGCCGTGATCGACGTGCCCCACTGGGCCGCCGAGTGGACCTGGCTGCCCACCGTGGCGGCGGCGGTGCGCGAGGAGTTGGGCGATACGGTGAAGACCCACGTCTCCACGATCGGCACCGATCCCTGGAGCCGGACGTTGTCATGAGGAGTCGCACGTGAAGGCTGAACCGGTCGCCCAGCAGGCGTTGCTGGACCTGCAGGAGAAGGACTCGGCGCTGGCGCAGCTGACGCACCGCCGCAACACCCTGCCCGAGCACGCCGAGATCGCGGCCGTCGACGCCCGGATCCGCGAGATCGACGCCCGTCGGATCGAGGCGCAGACGCGGGTCGCCGACCTCGAGCGCGCGCAGGCCAAGGCCGACACCGAGGTGGAGCAGGTCAAGGCCCGCCGCACCCGTGACGAGGAGCGGATGGCCTCGGGCGCCATCTCGAACCCGAAGGACCTGTCGAGCATGCAGAGCGAGCTCGAGGCGCTGGCGCGCCGGATCTCCACGCTCGAGGACGAGGAGCTCGAGGTCATGGAGCAGCTGGAGACCGCCCAGGCGGAGCTGTCCCGGGCGCTCGCCGAGCTCGAGGCCGAGAACGCCACCCGCGACACCCTCGTCGCCGCGCGCGACGAGAAGGTCGCGGCGATCGACGCCGAGGCCGCCGAGGCCTCGGCCGGTCGCGAGAAGGTCCGTCCGCAGGTGCCCGACGACCTCTTCACCCTCTACGCGAAGCTCGCCGGGAGCCATGGCGGTCTGGGGGCGGCGGCCCTGCGGGCTCGTCGCTGCCAGGGCTGTCACCTCGAGCTCAACGGCGCCGACGTGCGCGAGCTGCTCGCCGAGCCGGCCGACACCGTCCTGCGCTGCCCCGAGTGCAGCCGCATCCTGGTGCGCACCGAGCCCGGCGCCTGATGGGCTGGGTGGCCGAGGCCGACGGAGGATCGCGCGGGAACCCCGGACCTGCCGCCTACGGGTCGGCACTGCTGAAGGACGGCGCTCTCGTCGCCGACCGCGGCGAGACGATCGGGATCGCGACGAACAACGTGGCCGAGTACCGCGGCCTCATCGGTGCGCTGGAGCTCGCGCTCGAGCACGCCGGTGGTGAGCCGCTCGAGGTCCGCATGGACTCCAAGCTCGTCATCGAGCAGATGGCCGGCCGCTGGAAGATCAAGCACCCCGACATGAAGCCGCTCGCGATGCGCGCGCAGGCGATCGTGCGCGAACTCGGTCCGGTCACCTGGACGTGGGTGCCTCGCGCAAAGAACGCTCGCGCCGACGCGCTGGCCAACGCCGCGCTCGACGCCGAGAAGGCCGGCCGGTCGGGCCTCGTGTCGTCCTTCGACTCCTCCGAGCCGGTGCAGCTCGCCGACGAGCCGCCGGAGCCGCCCGCGCTGTTCACCGAGCCGCGCGACGCCGCCCCGCTCGACGCGAAGGCCAGGAAGCCGCAGGTCGGATGGCGCGGTTCGATGCAGGGCGACCCGACCACCGTCATCCTGCTGCGCCACGGCGTCACCGCCCACACGCAGCGCAAGCTGTTCAGCGGCACGGGCGGCGAGGACCTGCCGCTCGTCGACGAGGGCGTCGAGCAGGCGCGCCGCGCCGCGGCGTGGATCGCCGAGCGTGGGGGAGCCGACGCGATCGTGGCGTCCCCCCTGCAGCGCACTCGGCAGACGGCCGCCCAGGTGGCCGAGCGGCTCGGCCTGCCGGTCGAGATCGAGGAGGGCTTCGCCGAGGCCGGCTTCGGCGAGTGGGACGGCTTCTCGTTCGGCGACATCATGAAGCGCTGGCCGCAGGAGCTGGACTCGTGGCTCGCGTCCACGGCCGTCGCGCCCCCGGGAGGCGAGTCCTTCGACGCCGTCGCCACGCGCGTCGAGGCGGCGCGCGACCGGCTGCTCCAGCGTCACGCGGGGCGGACGGTCGTCGTGGCCAGCCACGTCACGCCCATCAAGCTGATGGTGCGGCTCGCGCTCGGCTCGGACATGGGCGTCATCCACCGGATGGAGCTCGCGCCGGCCTCGATCACCACGATCACGTGGTGGCCCGACGGCACGCCGAGCCTGCGGAACTTCTCCGTCACTCCCTGATCTCGATACGACGTCTCGCTGCGCTCGCCGTCACTCGATCACCAGCCCGGTGATCGAGTAGCTCGGCGAGGTACGAGCCGGCGTATCGAGATGACGCCGGCGGGTCAGCGCAGGATGACGTCGAGCCGCGTGGGGCCGGAGGCCTCGACCGTCCAGCCGAGGTCGCGCAGGGCGTCGGCGAGCGTGTCGGCGTCCTTGGCCTCGACGTCCTCGGCCAGCACCTGGCGGACGATCCGGCCCTTCGTGGCCTTGTTGCTGTGGCTGACGATCGACCGCTTCCCATCCGACTCGGTCAGCACGCGCATCGTCACCGAGCCGGTGGGCGCCTGGCCCAGCGCGACGTAGGTGCCGGACCTCAGGTCGAGCACCAGCTGACCCTCGGCGAGCTCGGTCAGCGCCCGGGGCACCACGGGCTTCCAGCGACTGGCGACGGTGCCGAGTCGCGGCAGCGTCACCGACCCGCTCAGCCGGTAGGCCGGGATGCGGTCGTGCGGACGCACCAGGCCGAACAGCGCCGAGGCGATCGCCACGCTGTCACGACCGCGCTCCTGCGCCCGGTCGTCGAGGTGCGCCCAGCCGAGCTCGGAGTAGAGGACGCCGGTGTAGACCTCGATCGCGGGCGCGGTGGGCTCCTCGTGCAGTCGCGTGTTCCGCGCGATGTCCTCGGCCTGCGTCGGTCCGAGGCCGAGGATCTCCGCGGCGCGCTTCGTCGAGCTGATCCGGACGAGCGCGTTCAGCAGCTGCTCACGGGTGCGGGTCAGTCTGGGGGAGGAGAGGGTGCCCAGGTCCAGCGCGGGACCGGTCTCGGGACGGGTCTTTCCCTCCGAGGGAGGCAGCACGATCAGCACGTCGCGACCCTATGTCAGCCGAGCAGCAGCCAGATGCCGAGGGCGGCGAACAGCAGCGCGGCCACGGCGTGAACGGCCCGTACCGGCAGCACCTTGAGGATCTGCTTGCCGAGAAGCACCGCGAGGGTGATCGAGACGACCATGCCGATCGTGCTGCCGATCCAGACCCAGAACCACGAGTACTGCGTGGCCAGGGTCATCGTGGCGAACATCGTCTTGTCGCCGAGCTCGGCCAGCGCGAACGCCAGTCCCACGGTGACCAGGGCACGCCCGCTGTGGGGGACGACGCGGATCTCCTCCTCGTGCTCCTCCCCGCGCAGGGACCAGGCGGTGATCGCGGCGAAGACGAGGAAGACGACGCCGGCCACCACCTGCAGGACGTGCTCCGGGATGACGTTCCCGAGTGCTTCGCCCACCAGCGCCGAGGCGAGGTTGATGAGCGCGCAGGCGATCCCCATCCCGAGGATCACCGTGCGGGCGCGGTAGCGCGTGGCGAACGTCATCGCCATCAGCTGGCTCTTGTCGCCGAGCTCGGCGACGAACACCAGCGCTGCCGCGATGAACACTGCTTCCATGACAAAGGCTCCTCGTCCACCCGGACGAGGAGCCTTGGGATACGACGAGCCTCGACCGGGCTCGTGTACACGAATCCGGTCGAAAGTCTCGTCCGCCAGATCACTCTGGCCCGCTGCACCGGAGACCGAGGTCTCAGTGTGTCGACGCAGCGATTGGGGACTACTCCCTTTCGATGCCCCCAGCCTACCGGGGCGGCGGTGATCCCCGTACCGGGGGCATAGGATGGATGCGCGAATGAGTCGGCCGGGCGGCCGCGGCGCCTCCGGGCGTCGAGGAAAGTCCGGACTCCGAAGAGCACGGTGGTGGCCAACAGCCACCCACGGTGACGTGCGGGACAGTGCCACAGAGAACAGACCGCCAGCGGCCACCTCCGGGTGGTGCGGGTAAGGGTGAAACGGTGAGGTAAGAGCTCACCAGCGCGGCGGGTGACCGTCGCGGCTAGGTAAACCCCACCGGGAGCAAGACCAAGTAGGCCCTCCGGGGCCGTGCCACAGGGCTGCTCGTCCGACGTGGCAGGTAGGTCGCACCGAGGTGTCCAGCAATGGGCATCCCAGATGGATGGCCGCCCCTGTTTCGACAGGACAGAATCCGGCTTACAGGCCGGCTCATTCGCACCCCGCCCCTGCGCGAGCCCGCGGGCGCCGCCGCCGTGGATCGGGCACGATGAGCCCATGGCGTACTTCTACTGCTTGAAGCACAAGACCGTCGAGGGCGACGAGGGGTGCAAGGCGTCCGATCGCCTCGGCCCCTACGAGTCGGAGGCGGAGGCCTCGCGTGCGCTGGAGACCGCGCACGAGAAGTCGAAGGCGTGGGACGAGGACCCGAAGTGGAACGACGACGCTCCACCGGCCGGCTCACCTGAGTGACGCCTCCCGATCGGCTCGGCCGCGCCGGCTGGCCGGTCGCCTGGGTCCTCCTGGCGCTGCCGCTGATGTGGTGGACGGTCGGGCTCCTCTCCGACGGTTGGCTCCCGCACGGTGACACGGCCGTGGCCGCCGTGCGGATCCACGACGTGTTCGGGCCGCACACGCCCCTGCTGGGCATGCCCTCGACCGGCGGACAGATCGTCGAGGGCGCGCACGCCCACCACCCCGGCCCGATGCAGTTCCAGCTGCTGGCCCCGCTCTGCGCGCTGAGCGGCTTCGCTCCCTGGGCGCTGGTCGTGGGGTCGTTCCTGCTGCTGACCGGGCTCCTGGGCCTCGCCCTCGCCGCGGCCTCACGGGCCGCCGGGCGCCGCGGCTGGCTCACCGTCGCGGTGGTCCACCTCGCCATGATCGTGGGTGTCGGCGCCGCCCTCGTCACCCCGTGGAATCCGTGGGTTGCCATGTTCGCGCTGGGCGCCTCGGTCTCGGCCGCCTGGGCCGTCCTGACCGGTCACGGCCGCTGGTGGCCGGTCTTCGTCGTCGTGATCTCGCTGGCGGCGCAGTCCCAGCTCGCGATCGCTCCGCTCGCCCTCGTGCTGGGACTGGTCACGCTCGGCGTCTCGATCGCGCTGTGGAGGAGGGGACGCCTCGAGGTCACGCGGGGAACCCTCGTGCTCGCCCTCGTGCTGGGGCTGGCCTGCTGGGCCGCTCCGCTCGTGGAGGTGGTGCGGAACGAGCCGGACAACCTCGACCTGCTGGCGCGCATCGCCGGGTCCGGCGGCGGACTGCTGCCCGCCGTCCTGCTCGCCGCAGTCATCGGAGGGCTGCTGTGGTGGACCCGGCGGCGGCGCACGGGCCTGACCTCGGGCGATCCCTCGAGCCTGGTGACGTGGCTGTGGATCGGCACGCTCGTGCTGCTGGCCTCGGCGACGAGGGCGGGGGAGGGCCGCGGCTTCTACGTCGTCTACGGCGCCGCCGTCCCGCTCACTCTCCTCGCGTGGCCGGTGGTCGGCTGGGCGCTCCGGTCACGGCACCGACGTGCGCTCGGCGGGGTCGCTGTGGCCTGCGCACTCCTGGCCCTGGCGTTCCTGCCGCAGAACATGGCCGACACCGCTCAGGGGGACAGCCGTCGTGCCGCGCCGGTGATCCGGGCGGCGCAGGCGATGGCGGGGACGGTCGACGGCCCCATCGTGGTCGAGACCAAGGGCGGGCTGGCCTGGCTCGACATCGGCCCGGGCGTCTACGCGGCGCTGCTGGCCGATGGCCACGACGTGTACTTCGATGCGCGGGTCGACGGCGAGCGCGAGGACGACTTCCGCGATCCGCGGCAGGCGGAGGGTCCGGTGCGCCGGCTCACCGTGCACAGTCATCCGGGAACGGCCGATCCGCCGCCAGAGGGCGCGGTGGTCGACCGGATCGAGCTGCTGCAGCCGGCGGGAGCCACCGTCGTGCCGGGTGCCGAGCGGTACGTCGACCTCGTGCTCGAGGAGCGCTGAGCGTCAGGCCTGCGAGGCGCGGTACCCGGCAGCCTGGGCCGCGGACTCCGTCGCGAAGCACTCCTCGGGCTTGGTCACGTCGTAGTAGCGGCCGCTCGGGAGGTGGTAGATCATCGAGTTCGCGTTGCCCTTGATGGGGTGGCTGCTCGGGCAGTCGTAGGCCGAGACGGGCGGGACCCCGCCACCGGGCTTCGTCCGCTTCTTCTTTTTCTTGCCGCTCTCCGCCTTGCCCTTCGCGGGCAGGTCGACCATCGTGCGGGCGTCCCCGCACCGGGCGAGCCGACGGCTCAGCACCCGGTGCTCCGCCCGGTCCACCGTCAGGTTCCAGCGGTACTTCACGGCCACCCAGCGGGCGACGTACGTGCAGGTGCGGTGCCGCGGCAGCCAGCTCGCGGGATCGTGATCGGACTTGGACTGGTTGGAGTGGCTCGAGACGGCCAGCAGCGAGTGCCGGTAGGAGGTGTCGTTGGCGAAGCCGCGGCGCCGGTTGGTGCTCCACGTGGAGGCGCCCGAGCGCCACGCCTCGGCGAGCGCCACGCGGTGGTCGATCTGGAGTCCGCGCGGCTTCGTGATGGTGCGGCCCGTGTACTCGTTGACCCAGAGACCGCGCTTCACGCGGCACCACCGGTCCTTGGAGACCTTCTTGCGGGACTCGGCGATCAGCACCGTCTCGCGCACGTTGCACTCGCCCTTGCGCATCGTCCAGTGGTCGAACGCGTCACGGTCGTAGGTGCCGCGGTTCTTCTCCTGGGCCACCCGCAGTTTCTTGAGCAGCTTCACTGCGGCCACCTTGCGGGGGCCGGCCTCCGCCGGCGGCGAGGTGAGGGCGAGCGTGCCCAGCGCCAGCGCCAGGGCGAGCAGGATCGAAGGGAGACGGCGGGGCACGCTCCCGACGGTAGGCAGTCACCTCGGCCCCGTCCGGCGATTCAGTCACATTGGTCCCATCGGGCCATGGCGCTCGGGTAGCGCAGCGATGAGGTCGTCATCGTGAGCAAGGCCGCACACCCTGCATGCGTCTCGCGTGTGCGGCGTGTGGGCGCAGCCCGTAGCGTCGAGGACATGACGGTTCCCACGCTCACGCTCAACAACGGTGTCCAGATCCCGCAGTTCGGCTACGGCACCTGGCAGGTCCCGCCGGAGACGGCCCAGGACCGGGTGACCGAGGCGCTCGACCTCGGCTACCGCCACATCGACACGGCCCAGATGTACGGCAACGAGGCCGGCGTCGGTGCGGCGATCGCCGCGTCCGGCCTGGCCCGCGACGAGGTCTTCGTCACCACGAAGCTCAACAACAACCGGCACGACCCGGCCGTCGTCGCCGGCTCCCTCGACGAGTCGCTGGAGAAGCTCCAGCTCGACCGGGTCGACCTCTTCCTCATCCACTGGCCGCTGCCGACCACCGACATCGACTTCGTCGACACGTGGCGCGCGATGGAGGAGGTCTACTCCGCCGGCAAGGCGCGCGCGATCGGCGTCTCCAACTTCCAGCCCTCGCACCTGCGCCGCGTCGTGCAGGAGGGCACGGTCGTCCCGGCCGTCAACCAGGTCGAGATCCACCCCTACTTCACGCAGGACGACCTGCGCGCGGTCAACGCCGAGCACGGTGTCGCGACCGAGGCCTGGTCGCCCCTCGCGCAGGGCCAGGTGTTCGACGACTCCGCCCTGCAGGCCATCGCGGCCAGCACCGGGCGCAGCGTCTCGCAGGTGGTGCTGCGCTGGCACCTGCAGCGCGGCGACATCGTCTTCCCGAAGGCCTCGTCGGTGGACCGGCTGAAGCAGAACTTCGACGTCTTCGACTTCGAGCTCTCGCCCGCCGACATGGGCGCCATCTCCGCCCTCGACGCCGGGCGACGCATCGGGCCCGACCCGGACACGATGAGCTGGATCCCGAAGGACTGAGGGGGACCTCCCCGCGGCTCAGCTCTCGAACGAGTGCTCGGCCGCGGGGAAGGATCCGTCGGCGACCTCGCTCTGGAACTGGTCGACGGCCCCGCTGATCACGCTGCGCAGGTCGGCGTACTTCTTGACGAAGCGCGGCGCACGACCCGAGCGCAGGCCCAGCATGTCCTGCCAGACGAGCACCTGCGCGTCGCAGCCCGCGCCGGCGCCGATGCCGACCGTGGGGATCTGCAGCTTCGAGGTCACCTCGGTGGCGACGGGGGCCGGGACCATCTCCATCACGACGGCGAAGGCACCGGCCTCCTGGACCGCCAGCGCGTCGTCGATGAGCTTCTGGCTCGCGTCGCCGCGGCCCTGCACGCGGTAGCCGCCGAGGTTGTGCTCGGACTGCGGCGTGAAGCCGATGTGCGCCATGACGGGGATGCCGCCCTCGGTGAGCTTGCGGATCTGCGGCGCCATCTCCGCGCCGCCCTCGAGCTTGACGGCGTGTGCCAGCCCCTCCTTCATGAAGCGGACGCTCGTGTCGTAGGCCTGCTCGGGCGAGCGCTGGTACGACCCGAACGGCAGGTCGGCGACGACGAGCGAGCGCTGGACCGAGCGCGTGACCGCCTTGACCAGCACGAGCAGCTCGTCGACCGTGACGGGCAGCGAGGACTCGTAGCCGTAGACGTTGTTCGCGGCCGAGTCGCCGACGAGCAGCACCGGCACGCCGGCCTCGTCGAAGAGCTGGGCGGTGTACTGGTCGTAGCTGGTGAGCATCGCCCACCGGTGACCCTCGGACTTCCACTTCGCCAGGTGGTGCGTGCGGACCTTGCGCACGTCGGGCGAGGCGGTGGGACGGGAACCGTACGGTGCGGGCTCTTCAGTCATGCAGCACAGGGTAGTCCCCAGCGAGGAGCCGCTCGGGGCCCGTAGACTGCTCGCGACCTCGAACCCGCTTTGCCGCAAGGAACCCGTGTCGACCTCGCCCGCCTCGATCCCCACGCGGATCGGCCGACGCCTCGGCCTGCGCGAGCACCGGTGGTTCTGGACGGTCTTCGCCGTGCTGCTCCTTCCGATCGTCGTCTGGTACGTCGCCCGGCTCGGCGAGGGCTGGCTGCCCCAGGGCGACGACGCGATGATCGCCATCCGTGCCCATGACGCCTGGTCGGGTCACTGGCCGCTCGTGGGCATGCGCTCGACCAGCGACCAGACCGTCGAGGGCGTCTACGCCTACCACCCCGGGCCGCTCGAGTTCTACGTGATCGGGCTGCCGTACCTGCTGTCCGGCTGGCACGTCTGGGGCCTGCTGCTGGGCTGTGCTCTCGTGACGGCAGCGTTCGTCGGGGTGTCGCTCTGGTCGGGCTACCGCGCGGCGGGCCGCCCCGGACTGCTCGCGATGGCCGGCGCGACGATCACGCTCTACGGGCTGTTCGGGTCGGTGCTCGTCCTGCCCTGGAACCCGTGGCCCACCGTCTTCGGGCTGCTCGCCAGCCTCGCCGTGGCGTGGCGGATGCTGCTGGGGCACCGGGGCCTGTGGCCGTTGTTCATGGTGTGCGTCAGCTGGACGGGACAGGCCCACCTCGGCGTCACGCCGATCGTCGGCCTGCTGGGCGTGTGGATGCTGCTCCTGACGATCCGGCGCTGGTGGCGGGGGTTCCGCAGCAGGCCCGGCGAGGTCGGGCGCACCCTCCTGGTCGCGTTCGTCTGCTGGCTCGGCCCGATCGTCGAGGCCCTCACGTACTCGCCGAACAACATCGGGGAGATCGCCGCCCTCACCACCGCGGAGAAGACGCAGGACACCTCCGTCGCCGACTCCTGGATCCACGTGACCCACATGGTGTTCCCCTGGCTGCGCCAGTGGCGCGACACCGAGCAGGTGACATACCCGGCCGTCGCCCTGCTGGTCGCCGGCGTGGTGGCGGTGGCCTGGCGTTCCCGCGACCGCCGTCGCCGGCGCCGCATCGACCGCGACGTCGACATCGCCACGAGCGCCGTGGTGGTCGGGCTTTTCGCGGTGGCGGCCACCTTCTGGGCGGGCACACGGACCGGCGGCGACCTGCGCATCGTGTACCTCGACTTCACGATGGCCGGGCCGGTCTTCTTCACCGCGGCCCTCGCCCTGTGGGCGTTCCACCGCGTCCGACTGCGGCTCGAGCGCCGTGGCGCCGACGCCGACCGGATCCGCCGATTCACCGTCCTGGCCGCCGCGGGAGGGGTCCTGCTGCCGGTCCTGGGCACCCTCGCCGGGTCGGCCTCGGTCCGCACCTTCGTCGAGGCGGGCGACGAGGTCAACGTCGAGCAGGCGCGGCTGGTGCTCGACGAGGTGGTCCCCGCCCTGCGCGAGACCCCGTACGCCGACCTGCCGGTCGAGGTCGAGGGCGTCGGCTTCACGGCGTGGGGGAGTGTCGGGCCCGCCCTGTCGCACCGGCTCGTGGTGGACGGCCGGCCGGTGTATTACGAGTCGTGGTGGCCGAAGTCGGCCGACGACGACCACCGCCGCCCCCGCGACATCGAGGGGCCCCGCGTGGTCGTGCGGCTCGAGGAGCGCGCCGGCGGGGCTTCGTGGGAGGAGCCCGCGGAGCCCGTGGACGAGACCCTCACGTTCCCGCTGCTGACCGACGAGGACGGCGGCGAGATCCGCGTGCTCCTGTCGGTGCGCGACGACTGAGCGCGGCTACAGGCTCTCGCGCCAGCGGTTCGTGATCGGCACCCTTCGGTCGCGACCGAAGTTGCGCTTGCTGACCTTCGGGCCCGGCGGGTACTGGCGACGCTTGTACTCCGCCCGGTCGACGAGGGTGATGACCTTCTCCACCACGACGGGGTCGAATCCCTCGGCGACGACGTCGGCCGAGCCGAGGTCACGCTCGACGTAGGCGTCGAGGATGCCGTCGAGCACGGGGTACGGCGGGGGGGTGTCGGGGGCGCGCCGGCCGGGGGGCGGCCCGGCCGGCGGGGCCTTCCGGATCGCGGTCGGGGGGGGGGGGGGGGGCCGGGCCCTCGGCCCGGCCCCGGCGGTTGGGCCCCTCCCGGGCC
>NZ_DLNK01000007.1:701217-1107680 GCF_002476985.1 Aeromicrobium sp. UBA7512 | reverse complement strand
AAACCCGGGTCGGTCACGATGCTGCGCTACGTTTTCCCGCGGCCAGTTTCCGGACCTCCCAGAGGAAGTTCCTGGCGTTAACCGCTTCGGTCTGCGCTCCGCTGCGCTGTTCGGCGCAACAAGAAGAACATTACACGCACGTTTCCCGAGGATGCAAACCGCCCCCCGCGTCGCCTGGGTCACACCTGCAATTCCAAGGATTTTCACGCGGAGGGCGGCTCGCCGGCCCTCAGACGATCCGGACGCCGGACACCGATCGCTTGCCCTTGCGCAGGACGACCCACCCACCAAGCAGGTGGTGCACGTCCTCGAGCACGAGGTCCGGATCGTCCGCACGCTCGTTGTTGACGTACGCGCCGCCATCGCCGATCGCACGCCGTGCCGCCGACTTCGAGTCGGCCAGCCCGGAGGAGATCAACGCATCGACGAGGGTCGTGCCACGGGGAACCTCCACGGCGCCGGCCTCTCGCAGTGCGGCCGCCAGCGTGGACTCGGGAAGGTCGCCGAGCTCCCCCCGCCCGAACAGCGCACCCGAGGCCAGCTCGGCCGCCTTCGTCTCCGCCTCACCGTGCACGATGGTCGTCAGCTCGGCGGCGAGCCGGCGCTGGGCCGCGCGGGCACCGGGCCGCTCGTCGTGCTCGGCCATCAGCGCGTCCACCTCCTCGACCGGCAGGAACGTGAACTGCTTGAGGTACTCCCCCACCTTGGAGTCCTCGGCCTGGATCCAGGACTGGTAGAAGGCGTACGGGCTCATCAGCTCGGGATCGAGCCAGATCGTGCCGCTCTCGGTCTTGCCGAACTTGGTGCCGTCGGCCTTCGTGATGAGCGGCGTCGCGAGGGCATGGACCTTCGCACCCTCGGCGCGCCGGATCAGCTCGACCCCGCCGGTGAGGTTGCCCCACTGGTCGCTGCCACCGGTCTGGAGCACCGCCCCGTGCCGACGGAAGAGCTCGAGGTAGTCCATCGACTGCAGGAGGACGTAGCTGAACTCGGCGTAGCTGATTCCCGCCTCGAGCCGGCTGGCGACCACGTCGCGGGCCAGCATCCGGTTGACCGGGAAGTGCTTGCCGATGTCGCGGAGGAAGTCGACCACCGACATGGGCTGGGTCCAGTCGAGGTTGTTGACCACGGTGGCGCCGTCGTCACCGCCGAACTCGACGAATCGGGAGACCTGGTCGCGGATGCGCTCCACCCACTCGGCCACGGTCTCCTTGGAGTTCATGACCCGCTCCCCCGACTCCTTCGGGTCGCCGATCAGGCCCGTGGAGCCGCCCACGAGGATCAGTGGACGGTGTCCGGCCAGCTGGAGGCGTCGCGCGGTGAGCAGCTGGAGCAGGTTGCCGACGTGCAGGCTCGGGGCGGTCGGATCGAAGCCGACGTAGTACGTGATCGGCCCCTCGTCGATCTCGGCGCGGAGGGCGTCGAGGTCGGTGGAGTGCGCGATCAGGCCGCGCGCCTGGAGGTCGTCGATCACGTGGTCGGTCATGGCCCGAGGCTATCGAGCCTCGACGACCGGCCTGCGGGCCCGTCTCCCGTCAGGGCTTGACGGCGATGACGGGCATCGGCGCGTCGAGGAGGATCATCTGGGTGACGCGACCCATGAGCATCTTGCCGACGGGCGTGCGCTTGCGGATGCCGATCACGAGGCGCTCGGCGCCGGCGTCGACCGCCTCGTCGATGACGACGTCGGAGACCGACAGCGACGCTGCCCGCCTGATCTCGTAGTCGAGCCCGTCGAGGTCGAAGCGCTCGGTGAACTCCGAGAGGTCGATCTCCTCGGGCGGGTCGAACTCCGGATCGATCTCGCTGACCGTGATCAGGACGAGCTTCTCCTTGTTCGCCTCGGCCTCGGCCGCTGCCCAGCGCACCGCGGCGCGCCCGTAGTCGTCGGGTCGGTAAGCGACGGCGATGGTCATGCTCCGAGCGTATCGCGCAGGGACGCCGGGAATGAGCGGACGGCCCGTGGGCGTTGTCACCGACGTGAACGACAACGCTGCCCGTCCCGTCAAGGTCGACATCTGGTCCGACATCGCCTGCCCCTGGTGCTTCGTCGGCAAGCGCCGCTTCGAGCGCGCCGTGGCCGACTGGGACGGTGACGTCGAGGTCGAGTTCCACAGCTTCGAGCTGGCGCCCGACACCCCGGTGGACTTCGAGGGCAGCGAGGTGGACTTCCTGGCCCACCACAAGGGGATGGACGCCGCCCAGGTCGAGCAGATGCTGGGCCAGATGACGGCGCTCGCCGCCGACGAGGGCCTGTCCTACGACTTCGACGCGCTGCGGCACACCAAGACCCTCCTGGCGCACCAGGCGCTCCACTTCGCGAAGGCCCACGGCCTCCAGGGCGAGCTCAAGGAGCGCCTCCTGTCGGCGTACTTCGAGCAGGGACGCCACGTCGGTCGGGTCGACGAGCTGGTCGCCCTCGGCTCCGAGGTGGGCCTCGACGGGACCGCCCTGCGTGAGGCGCTCGAGTCCGGGACGTATGCGGCGGACGTCGACGCGGACATCGCGCAGGCCCGCGCCTACGGCATCAACGGCGTCCCGTTCTTCGTGTTCGACGGGCGTCTCGGCGTGTCCGGCGCCCAGGCTCCCGAGACCTTCCGCGAGGTGCTCGACCGCGTCGTGACGGAGGCATCGGCATGACCGGCCCGTTCGAGATCGTCGGCGACGAGGACGCGCCCACCTGCGTGGACGGCGTCTGCGCGATCGAGCCCGCCGCGGCCGGGGTGGACGAGGAGCAGGAGCCGGACGGCATCTAAGGTGCCGCCATGAGCACCACGGCGAGCACGGCCACCACCGCGCGCCGGTACGAGCTGGACCACCTGCGCGTCCTCGCGACGTTCGGCGTCATCCTCCTGCACACCGGGGTCATCCCGGTCGTCCTCTGGCGCGACTCCGTGCCCGAGCTGGTCTCGGCCTTCAACGTCGGCAACGCCGCCAACTCGCTCGGTCGCTTCGCCGTCAACTGCTTCTTCATGACCTCCGGAGCCCTGCTCCTGGACCCCGTGCGGCGCTTCGTGCTGCGCCCGCAGTTCCTGCGCGTGGCGCTGCCGACGCTGACCTGGATGGTGATCTACGCCGTCGCGAACGCGCTGTTCCGCCAGCAGGAGCTGCGTGGGGTCAAGGGCGGCCTCAGCGACCCGGCCGAGCTCGGACTCGGCGACCTCGTCCGGGCGCTGGTGTCGGGCCCCGCGGTCTACCACCTGTGGTTCGTCTACGTCCTGCTCGGGATCTACCTGACGGTGCCGCTGCTGCGCGCGCTGACGGACCGTCCCGAACCCCAGCGGTTCCGGCTGCTGGCGTGGTTCCTCGTGCTGTGGTTCATCGCCGACCTCCTGCCGCGGTGGGGCACCTGGCTCCTCGAGGACCGGTTCCCGGCGGCCTACCCCGCGCCGCTCGCTGCCCTGCCGACCGGCTACATCGGGCTCTTCGTGCTCGGCTTCGTGCTGAGCCACTACCGCGACCGGTTGCGCGTGCCGTCGCTCGCCTGGCTCGCCATCGCCGCCGTGGGGCTCGTCTGGACCTTCGTGGGGGTCTGGCAGGCGGCCAGTCACGGGGACCCCGACGTCTACGCGGCGTACGACAACCTCAAGCCGCCCGTGCTGATGTACTCGGTGGGCGTCTTCGCGTTCTTCGCCACGCGCAGCTGGGGTCCCGGCCCGGCGTGGCCACTGGTGAAGCGGCTCTCCGAGCTCAGCTTCCGCATCTACCTCGTCCACGTGCTGGTCCTGCACACGCTGCGGTACACCACCGAGCTCGGCCCGCTCGTGGAGGACCGGCCGGTGGTGGGGCTGCCGCTGATCTACGTCGCCACGGTGGCGCTCTCGGTGCTGGTCGCCTGGGCGCTGGACTTCATCAAGCCGTTGCGCCGCTGGATCTGACGACCCGGTCGGAGTCCGGCCGGACGGTCAGATGCCGTCGGACTCCTCGTCCGGCTTGACCGCCAGGACCGGGCACGTCGCGTCGAGGATCACGCGCTGCGCGACGCTGCCCAGCAGCGCCTTGCCCACCGGGCTGCGATGCCGGACGCCGACCACGATGAGGCTCGCGCCGGTCTCGGTGGCCGCCTTGACGACGCCCTCGGCGACGTCGCGCACCACCTCCTGCCGGACCTCCGCGGTGAGTCCGAGGGTCTCCAGCCGGCCGCGGACCCGTGCGACCTCCTCCTCGTGGGCGAACCGGTCGTCCACGAGGGCGTCCCCGCGCGTGTCGTTGACGACGAGCAGGTGCTCGCCGCGCAGCGTCGCCTCGGCGGCTCCGTGCGCCAGCGCCGCCCGTCCGTACCTGTCGGGGCTGTAGGCCACCACGATCGTCATGTCGTCGTCCTCTCAGATGTCGTGCGTGTCGGTGGCCGCGGCCCGGTCGAGGACGCGGTCGATCTCGTCGGGGTCCTGACCTCGCCGGCGCCATGCCATGACGGCCATCACGATCCCGATCGCGGCCATCAGGACGTAGACCAGGACGGCGACCGGCTCGCTCCACAGGGTGCTCACGTCGCCCTGCGAGATGGCCAGCGCGGTGGTCAGCTGCTCCTCGAGGCGCGGTCCGAGGATCACGCCGATGATGAGCGGCAGGACCGGCAGCCCGAAGCGCCGCATCGCGAAGCCGAGCAGGCCCAGCACCAGCAGGAGGGCGAGGTCGAAGGCCTGGAAGTTGACGCTGTAGGCGCCGAGCCCGGCGAAGAACAGGATGCCCGCGTACAGGTACGGCCTCGGGATCCGCAGCAGCTTCGCCCAGACCGGGGCCAGCGGCAGGTTGAGCACGAGCAGCAGCACGTTGGCGATGAACAGGCTGGCCAGCAGGGCCCAGACGAGCTCGGGCTCGGTGTCCATCAGCTGTGGACCCGGCTGGATGCCGTAGCTCTGGATCGCCAGCAGCATGACCGCCGCCGTCGCCGTGGTCGGCAAGCCGATCGCCAGCAGCGGCACGAGGGTGCCTGCGGCGGAGGCGTTGTTGGCGGCCTCGGGTCCGGCCACGCCCTCGATCGCGCCCTTGCCGAACTCCTCGGGGTGCTTCGTGAAGCGTCGCTCCGTGACGTAGGACAGGAAGGTCGGGACCTCGGCGCCGCCCGCGGGGAGGGCGCCGAACGGGAATCCGTAGGCCGTACCGCGCAGCCACGGCTTCCACGACCGGCCCCAGTCGGCCTTGCTCATCCAGGGCTGCCCGACAGGGATGATCTCCAGCGGGCGGCGGCGCAGGTGCGCGGAGACCCAGAGCGCCTCGCCGATCGCGAAGATCGCGACCGCGACCACCACGACGTCGATGCCGTCGGCCAGCTCGGGGCGGCCGAAGGTCATGCGTGCCTGGCCGGTCTGCGAGCCGACCAGGGCGAGCGTCAGGCCGAGGAAGAGCGAGATGAACCCGCGCAGCTTCGACGAGCCCAGGACCGCCGTGACGGTGAAGAGCGCGAACAGCATGATCGCGAAGTACGAGGGCGCACCGAGCTCGACCACGATGTCGGCGATGCGCGGCATCAGCAGGACGAGCAGGACCGAGCCGATCGTGCCGGCGACGAACGAGCCGATCGCCGCGGTGGCCAGTGCCTGGGCCGCGCGTCCGCCCTTCGCCATCTTGTTGCCCTCGAGGGCCGTGACGACCGACGAGGACTCACCCGGGGTGTTCAGCAGGATCGACGTCGTGGAGCCGCCGTACATCCCGCCGTAGTAGATCCCGGCGAACATGATGAGCGCGCCGGCGGGCTCGACGTTGTAGGTGATCGGCAGCAGCAGGGCCACCGTCATGGCCGGGCCGATGCCCGGCAGCACGCCCACGGCCGTGCCCAGCAGCACGCCGATGACGGCGTACATGAGGTTCTCGGGCGTGAGGGCGTTGGCGAAGCCGTCCAGGAGCAGTTCCATCAGAGCACCCCGTCCAGGACGCCGGCCGGGATCGGGATCCCGAGGCCGACGTAGAAGCCGTACCAGGTCACCAGCGACAGGATCACGCCCACGCCGATGTCGAGCAGGAGCCGGCGGCTGCCGAGGATCCGGGCCGACGCCGCGAACAGGAACGCACCCATGATCGCCCAGCCGAGCCAGTTGATCAGGGCCACGACGACCACGATCACGGCGACGAGCTGCAGCAGCGTGGGCCAGTCCATGCCTCCGCTCAGGTCGACGTCCTCGCCCTCCTCGGGCTGGGCGACGTCACCGCGCCAGGTGGCGACGGCCAGCAGGATGCCGAGGACGACCAGGACGGAGCCGATCGCGTAGGAGAAGGCGTAGGGCTGGACCGGCTGGTCGGCGAAGCCGGGGTCGAGGCCGAGGCCGTCGACCAGCACGACGATCCCGACGATGGCCACGAAGGCGGCCAGTCCGTACTGCGGGGTGTCCACCGTGCGTGACGGCGTGGTGCCGGTGGTGTTCATGCGAGTCCCAGCTCCTCGAGGGTCGAGGCGACGCGCTCGTTCTGCTCCTCCAGGAAGGTGCCGAACTCGTCGCCGGTGGTGAAGTCGTCGATCCAGCCGTTGCGCTCCAGCGCCTCGCGCCACTCGGGCGTGTCGTGCATCTGCGTCAACAGCTCGATGTGCTCGTCGCGCGTGGCGTCTGAGATGCCCGGCGGGGCGAGCACGCCGCGCCAGTTGATGAAGCTGAAGTCGACGCCCTCCTCCATGAGCGTGGGCGCGTCGACGGTGTCGAGCCGCTCCTCGCCCGAGACCGCGAGAACGCGCAGCGAACCGTCGTCGATCTGGCCCTCGAACTCGCCCAGGCCGGACATGCCGACCTCGATCTTGGAGCCAAGCAGGGCCGTCGTCAGAGGTCCGCCACCGTCGTAGGTGATGTAGTTGACGTCCCTCGCGTCGATGCCGAGCTCCTGCGCGAGCTGCATCGGGAACAGGTGGTCGGGGCCGCCGGGCGACGAGCCGCCGCCGATCGTCACGCTGCCCGGGTCCTTCTTCCAGGCGTCCACGAAGTCCTGGACGTTCTCGAACGGGGAGTCCTCGGGGACGAGGATGCCCTCGGGCTCGGAGACCAGCTGCGCGATGGGCGTGGCCTTGTCGACCGTGGCGTCGGAGCCGTTCGTGAAGACCGAGCCCACAACGCCCAGGCCCATCGTCATCATCAGGTCGTCGGCGCCGCGCTCGTTCATGAGCCGCTGCATCGCGACCGTGCCGCCGGCGCCGATGACGTTGGTGACCTCGAAGCGCCCGGTGAGCTCGTTCTCCTCCATCGCCCGGACCCCGGCCCGGCCCGTGAGGTCGTAGCCGCCGCCGGGGCTGTTCGGGATCATCATGCGCAGTCGCCGGTTGGCGGGATCGTCGTCCTCGGCCCGCGTCACGCCGCACCCGGCCAGCATCGCCAGCACCAACGCCGCCACGATCCCGATCCCGAGACTGCGGCGGCGGTGGTCGTTCCTTGCCCACGTGGTCATGGATACTCCTCGTCGTCCCCCTGATCATGCGTCCGAATGTGGCGTGGGTCACGATTGCGGAACCAAAGGAGATTGTGGTCATTGTGGTCAAGCGCAAGGGCGTGCTGCCGGGCGACGGCCCGTCGAGCGGGCGGCGGCTGACGCTCGCGGGGCAGGTCCTGCTGCTGCAGCTGGCGGTCGTCGCCGGCGTGCTGCTCGTCGTCGCGGTCATCTCCTTCCGCCAGAGCACGGCCGCCTTCACCGACGAGCGCGGCAGCGCGATGCGATCGGTCGCGGAGTACCTCGCCGGCGGGGAGGTCGTGCGCACCGGGGTCGACGACACGACGGCGACCCGCACGCTGGCGCCCTTCGTGGAGCGGGCCGTGGCCCTGTCGGGAGCCACCGACGTGCTGGTCACCGACCCGGACGGCGTCGTGATCGCCGCGGCCGAGCCGTCGCGCGTGGGGACCACCGTCGACCTCGGGGAGAGTCGCGTGCGCGAAGGCCGCGGATGGAGCGGCGACGTCGTCCGGGACGGCGGTCGGTACGTCACCGCGCACGCTCCGGTGCTCGCCGACGACGGCACGCTCGTGGGGATCGCCGTCGCCGAGCAGTCGTACCCCTCGTGGTGGGACCGCGTGGTCGACTCGTCGAGCGACCTCGCTCTGTACCTCGGCCTCGGCGCGCTCCTGGGCGGGCTGGGCACGTGGGCCGTGGCGCACCTGCTCAAGCGGCGGACCCGCGGACTGGGTGGCGAGGAGATCGCGACGCTCGCGGACCACCGGTACGCCCTGCTCCACAGCATCCGCGAGGGCGTGGTGGCGGTGGACAACGCCGGCACGGTGACCGTCATGAACGACGCAGCCCGGAGGCTGCTGGGCGTCTCGGACGATCCCGTCGGGCGACCGATCAGCACCGTGGGGCTCGATCCGGAGCTGACGGCCCTGATCGCGGGCGACGCCGAGGCCCGGGACGCTGTGGTGCTCACCGGCGACCGGGTGCTCGTGGTGAATCGCCGGGCCGCCTCGAGCCGCGGCCTGGGCATCGGCAGCGTCACGACCATGCGCGACCGCACCGACGTGGTCGAGGTCGAGCAGCAGCTCAGCTCCAACCTCTCGATCAGCGACGCCCTCCGCGCGCAGACCCATGAGTTCGCCAACCGGCTGCACACGATCTCGGGCCTCGTCGAGCTCGGCGAGTACGACGAGCTGGCCAGCCTGCTGGGCACCCTCACGCGCGAGCGCGCCGTCCTGGACGCGAGCCTGCGCGAGGCCGTGCAGGATCCGGCCGTCGCGGCGCTGCTGGCGGCGAAGGCGAGCCAGGCGGGCGAGGCCGGGCTGCGGCTGAGGATCGACGAGTCGTCCCGCCTGCCGACACTGGACCCCGATCTGGCCGCCGACCTCACCACCGTGCTGGGCAACCTCGTCGACAACGCGCTCGACGCCTGCCGGGGAGGCGCCGGGAGCGAGGTCGTGGTCCGGGTGGGCGACGTCGATGGCACGATCGAGGTCGTGGTGAGCGACGACGGACCCGGCGTGCCCGACGAGATCGCCGCGTCGATCTTCTCGCGGGGGTACTCGACCAAGCCCGAGGTCCTCGGAGGACGTGGCATCGGGCTGCCGCTCGTGCGCCTCATCGCCACGCGTCGCGGGGGCTCGGCCACCCTCGACGGCAGCGGCCCGGGTGCGACGTTCCGCGTCCGGCTGCCCCGCGTCGGTGATGCCGCATGATCCGCGTCCTCGTGGTGGACGACGACTTCATGGTGGCGCGGATCCACGAGCGCTTCGTGGAGCGCACCGAGGGCTTCTCGATCGTCGGCACCGCGGGCACGGGTGCCGAGGCGCTGAGCGCCGTCGCCGAGCTCTCACCCGACCTCGTGCTGCTGGACGTGCACCTGCCCGACATGGACGGCATCGAGGTGCTGCGCTCGCTGCGCGCGGCGGGCCACGGCGTGGGCGTCATCATGGTGACCGCGGAGCGGGACGCCGAAGTGGTGCGGGCCGCCCTGCTCGGAGGCGCCCAGCAGTACCTGGTGAAGCCCTTCGAGTACCCCGAGCTCGCCGAGCGACTGAGGGCGGTCGCCCGGTCGCTCACGGTCCTGCGGAACGAGTCCGAGCCCGACCAGACGGCGATCGACCGCGCCTTCGGTGGCAGCACCCCCGGCGGCTCGCCCCTGCCGAAGGGCCTGAGCACCGAGACCGCCGCATCGTTGCTCCGGGCGCTCGAGAACGCCGGCGAGGTGTCGGCGGCCGAGGCGGCCGAGCTCGTCGGGCTCTCCCGGGTCAGCGCGCGCCGCTACCTCGAGCACTTCGTCCACGCGGGCCATGCCACGGTCCGGCTCCGGTACGGCGCGGCGGGTCGCCCGGAGCGGCGGTACCTGCTCGGCTGAGGCACCTCCCGGCACCCCGGATCCGGGGGTCCGCTACCGTCCGCGTCCGGTGGTAGCGTCACCGTGACGTGCGTCACATCCGTAGCCCTGAGGAGTCCCCCGTGAGAACCCTTCGTCGCCCCGCGGCCCTGGCCGCCGTCCTGACCCTGACGGCCGGGCTGGTGGCCGCCCTGCCCGCCTCGGCGGCCGACCGCTCCCCCTCGTGGCACCACCCCTCCTCCGGCGAGCGCTACGTGGCCCTGGGCGACTCGTTCGTCGCGGGACCCGGCATCCCCACGCAGCAGCCGGGCGGCTGCGCGCGCAGCGACCACAACTTCCCCAGCCTGGTCGCCGCAGAGATCGGCGCGAAGTCGTTCACCGATGCCAGCTGCAGCGCGGCGCGGACCACTCACTACTGGAACCCGCAGACGATCGGCGGAGAGACCGTCCCGCCGCAGCTCGACGCACTGAACCGCAAGACCACCCTCGTCACGCTGGGAACCATGGGCGGCAACGACGTCGGCCTGGTCGGGCTGGCGCAGACGTGCCTCGTCCAGGGGTGCAGCACGCTGCCGACGCAGCCGTTCCACGACGCGATCGACGCCCTCGCGCCCGTGTACGAGCGCCTGATCGCGGACGTGCGCGAGCGCTCGCCGCGCGCCACCATCGTGGCCGTCGGCTACGGCACCTACGTCCCGCGCGAGACCTGCGCGGCGCTCGTCAACGCCACGAGCGCCGACCTGGCGTACCTCCAGTCGATGATCGACCGGCTGAGCGACACGATCGGCGAGGTCGCGGCCGACGAGGGCGTCGCCTTCGTGGACATGCGCGACATCGAGGGCTGGCAGGAGCACTCCGGGTGCGCCGCGCCCGAGGAGCAGTGGGTCCGGGCCCTGAACCCCTACGGCGACGGCGCACCGCTGCACCCCTCGACTGCCGGCATGGAGCAGATGGCCGACCAGGCGCTCAAGGTGATCGAGCCGCTCGTCCGGGCCCGCCGGGCCTCGGCCTGGCGCGTCGCGGCCGCGGCCCACACGGTGCGTCTGCACGCGGTCTGCCACGGCCCTTCGCGACGGTCCGACGTCACGCTGCGCGTCACCGGCGGGAAGGGACTGGCCACCGCGGCCCTCTTCCACATCGGCGATACGACCGTCGGCGCGGACACGCGAGCACCGTTCGCCCTCACCCGCTCGGCGCGCTCCCTGCGCGACCTGCGCGGCTCGGTGCACGCCAAGGTCACGCTGAAGCACGGCACGGTGTCCCACACGACGTCCGTCCGGACCAGCCGGCCGAAGTGCCTGCGCTGAGCTGAGGAGAGGGCCGATCAGGCCCGCGGGTGGCGGCGGTACGCCGAGACGGTCGGATCGTCCGCCACCCAGAAGCGCCACGGGAGGTCGGCGTTGAGTCGCACCCCGACCCGGGGACCGGCGACGATCTCGGGAGTCTCCACGCGCTCTCCGAGGGACACCGGCTCGGGATCGAGCAGGTCGGTACCGAGGTCCAGGCTCGTGATGCCGAGCGCCTTGGTGAGGTTGCCCGGCCCGCGAGCCAAAGCCTGGTCCGCGACGGGTCCGCGCCGCTCGCGCGCCACGTCGATCCCCTCGACGATCTCGCCGGCTCGGATCAGCACGGCCGCCGCGCGATCGGTGGGGCCCGTGACGACGTTCGCGGCGTGGTGGCCGTGGATCCGGTAGACGTACAGGCGCCACGGCGGGCCGTACATGATCTCCGAGCGCGGGGTCCGGACGAACGCGTGCGAGGCGGGATCGTCGATGCCGCCGTACGCCTCGACCTCGGTGATCCGGGCGACCACTCCGTGACCGTGGAGCAGGCGACCCAGCAGGTCGCGGGCGCGCTGGGTGACGTCGGTCATGATTCTCGATCTTTCCCTCTCTTCACAGCAGTCACAGGGGTAACGTGAGTTCCCAGTGGTGCACTCGGGGAGGACTTCGTGACCACGTCACGTCATCGTATGCTCGCCGCCGTCACCGCTCTCGCGCTGGCGGTGGGGCTCGCGCACGCCACCCCGGCGGCCGCGGACGAGTCCGCCAGGCCCGCCGGTGAGCACTACGTCGCCCTCGGCGACTCCTACGTGGCGGGCCCGGGGATCGAGGGTCAGGTGCACCCGGGATGCGGCCGCAGCGACCGGAACTACCCGAGCCTGGTCGCCTCCGCCCTGGGTACGGCCTCCTTCACCGACGCCAGCTGCAGCGCCGCCACCACGAAGCACCTGTGGACTCCCCAGTCGACCTACGGCGAGATGAACCCCGCCCAGCTGGACGCCCTGCGCCCGACCACGACACTCGTCACCCTCGGCACGATCGGCGGGAACGACATCGACATCGCGAGCATCGCCGGCGTGTGCATCCTGAGCGGGTGCGCCGAGCCCGCGGTCGAGGAGCACCGCGCTGCGATCGATGCGCTGGAGCCCGTCTACCGCGGCCTGATCGCCGAGATCCGCCGGCGGTCGCCGCTCGCCCGGATCGTGACGGTCGGGTACGGGACGGCGATGCCGTCGACGGCGTGCGAGGCGCTCGGCACCGCCACCGAGACCGATCTTCGCTACGTGCAGGGCCTGGTCGACCGGTTGAGTGACACACTCCGCCGCGTGGCCGCCGAGGAAGCCGTGTCGTTCGTCGAGATGCGCGACCTGCCGGGCTGGCAGGAGCACTCGGCGTGCGCCGCGCCGGAGGCGCAGTGGATACGCGGCCTCGAGACCCATGGCGACGGCGTCCAGCTGCACCCCTCGGCGCTGGGCATGGTGGCGATGGCGGGTCACGTGCTGAAGACCATCACTGCCGCGCGGCCCGCGCCGCCGGCGGAGCCCCAGCCGTTGCCGAGTGCACCGCCCGTGGCCAGCCCGAAGCCCGTCCCCGTGCCGGCTCCGACGGTGAAGCCGGGGCCGACCTCGGCCCAGCGACTCGGCGCGGCGGTCAGCACGCTGCGGCTGCGGGCCTTGTGCTCCGGCCCGCGTGCCTCGCGTCGGGTGACGCTGCGCATCTCGGGAGGCCACGGGCTCGTCCGTGGATCGACCTTCCGGCTCGGTCGCTCCGTGATCGCACGCGACACCCGGGCTCCGTTCACGCTGACGCGCAGCAGCTCGGCCCTGAAGCGGACGAAGTTCCGCGGCGCGGCGAGCGCCCGGGTGGTGCTGCGCCACGGGACGGCCTCGCGCGCGGTCATGCTGAGGGCCCCGCGGCCCGGCTGCCTGCGCTGACCCCGCGCACTTTTGGAACGGGATCCACGTACTTCGAGCACATCGGCGTTGATCCCGCTCCACAAGTGGAGTGGGTGGCCTGAGGTCGGGCAGACGGAGGTCAGGCGGCGCGAACGAGGGGCGCGGCGAGCTGGGCCAGCGCCGGGGCCATCTGGATGCCGTAGCCGGCCTGGCCGAGGTAGTGGAAGTACCCCTCCGCCTTGGCGTCCCAGCGAGCGACGGGGTTGCCGTCGGGGGCGAAGGTGCGCAGCCCGGCCCAGGCGGTGCGCACGCTGCGCAGTCCCAACGTCGTGACGGCGTTGACCGCCTCGATGGCGCGGGCGATCTCGAGCTCGTCGGGCTTCGGGTCGCCGGGCTCGTGCAGCGAGGCGTCCTGGGGCGAGCACAGGACCGCACCGCCCTCGGACTTGAAGTAGAAGCCGTCGTCGATGCCGGCAGTGAAGGGCACGCCCGCGAGCGAGACCGTCGTGGACGACTGGAAGATCGTGCGACGGCGCGGCTCGAGGCGCAGGCGCTCGGCCCCGAAGAGCGCCCCCACCACGTCGCCCCAGGCGCCGGACGCGTTGACGACCACGTCGGCACGGAAGACGTCCCCGGAGGTGGTCGTGACGACCCACTCCGATCCGTCGCGCAGCGCCGAGGCCACGCGCGACGAGGTGGCGATCGTGCCGCCGCGGGCACGGAAGGCTCGGGCGTACGCGTGGTGCAGGCCCATCACGTCGAGGTCGAGAGCCGTCTCGTCCCACGCCGCCACCGCGATCTCGCCCGGGCGAAGGACCGGACAGAGCCGTTCGGCCTCGGCACCGTCGATCAGCTGGGCGTGCGTGTCCTCGGCCAACCGGTGCACGTCGGCGTCGCGCCCGTTGACGCCGAGCCACAGGCACGACATCGGTGAGGCGACAGGTCCGTCGACGTCGAAGGGCGGGTCGACCAGGAAGTCGCGGCTGGCCGTCGTGAGCTCGCGCACGACGGGCGGGCCGTAGCTGCCGATCCACGTGGCGGCGGAGCGGCCGGTCGTGTGCACGGCCAGCGACTTCTCTGCCTCGAGCACGAGGACCTCACGGTCGGCGGCCAGCTCGTAGGCGATGGCGACCCCGGAGATCCCACCGCCGATGACGATGACGTCCATCGACCCATCATGGCCGAGACTTCCGGGGAAGACCGAGGAACGCCTCAGGCCACCTCGGGTTTCGCCGCCGGAAGGTCCTCGCGGCGCACCCAGATCATGTCCTCGTCGAGGTCGGTGTGCCGCGCGTCCCAGCTGTCGAGGAACCAGTTCTGGCGCACCTTCCACGGCGTCCGGGCACCCGACCGCGGCAGCAGCTCGTCGGCGCGGGCGATGTAGCCCGACGACAGGTCGAGCAGCCGCGCGTCGTGCCCGAAGTCGGAGTCCGGGTCAGGGATGCCGTAGGCGTAGCCGTTCGCGTCGAGGTGGTTGAGGTAGTCGGCGACGTACTTCCACGTGAGGTCGGCACGCAGCGTCCAGGACGCGTTGGTGTACCCGACGCACCAGGCGAGGTTGGGCACGCCGCTGAACATCTGGCCCTTGTAGGTGTAGAGCTCGTGCGGGTCCACCTTCACGCCGTCGATGCTGACGTCGATCTGGCCCAGCGCCACGAGCTTGAGGCCCGTGGCGGTCACCACGATGTCAGCGTCCAGGTGCTCGCCCGAGGCGAGGGCCACGCCCTTCGGGGTGAACTCGGTGATCACGTCGGTGAGGATCGCGGCGCTGCCGTCGCGCACCGCCTTGTAGAGGTCGCCCCCGGGGACGACGCACAGCCGCTGGTCCCACGGCTTGTACGGCGGCGTGAGGCTGGCGCGGTCGACGCCGGGCATGGACTTGCCCGTCAGCCCGAGCAGGATCGAGCGGGAGGCCTTCGGGAAGGCGCGGCAAAACATGTAGAAGCCGACGGTCATCACCGCGTAGCGCAGGCGTGCGACCTTGTGCACGAGCGAGGCGGGCAGCACCTTGCGGGCGAAGTTCGCCACGGGGTCGCTGCCGGGCTGGCTGAGCACGTAGGTGGGGGTGCGCTGCAGCATCGTCACCTTGGCCGCGTCCTTGGCCATCGACGGCAGCAGCGTGACCGCGGTGGCGCCCGAGCCGATCACGACGACCTGCTTGCCGGCGTGGTCGAGGTCCTCGGGCCAGAACTGGGGGTGGACGACCTGGCCCTCGAAGTCCTCCAGGCCGGGGAAGTCGGGCGTGTAGCCCTCGTCGTAGCTGTAGTAGCCGCTGCACAGGTAGAGGAACGAGGCGGTGACGACCTCGGTGGAGCCGTCCTTGACCGTACTGGTGACGGTCCACGTGGCGTCCTCGCTCGACCACTCCGCGGTGGTGACGCGTCGCCCGAACCGGATGCGGTCGGTGATGCCGTGCTTGGCGGCGGTCGTCTCGAGGTAGTGGCGGATGTCGTCGCCGTCGGCGATGGCCTTGGGGTGAGTCCACGGCTCGAAGGGGAAGCTGAGCGTGTACATGTCGGAGTCGGAGCGCACGCCGGGGTACCGGAAGAGGTCCCACGTGCCGCCGATCGCGTCGCGCTGCTCGAGGACGGCGTAGGTCCGGCCGGGTGCCCGCTCCTGGAGGCGGTACGCCGCGCCGATGCCCGACAGGCCGGCACCGACGATGAGGACGTCGACGTGATCGGTCATTTGCACACTCCTATGTGACATTGGTGATGTCACATTAACAGCACTTGTGGTCCTCGTCACGGTCTTGAACCGCTCGTCCTGCGACGAGGGGGACCGGTGACCGCCGCCCGTCTAGGATCTGGACCATGACCGCCGTTGCCTCCGACGCTCCAGCGCCGGCACCTGCCGATGACGACGCCCACCGCTCCGACCGCGGGCTGGGGATCTTCCTGGTCGTCTCCGGAGCGATCGCGCTCTGGTCGTCCCTGATCCTGACCTACGACAAGATCTCGCTGCTGAAGGCCGAGGCCTCGGGCAGCGCGAAGGAGCTGGGCTGCGACCTCTCGGCGTTCGTCAGCTGCAGCAGCGTCGTCTCGTCCGACCAGTCCGAGGCGTTCGGCTTCCCGAACACCTTCATGGGCGTCGTGGGCTTCAGCGTGGTGGTCACGCTGGGGGTCCTGCTGGCCTCCGGGGTCGTGTTCCCCCGCTGGATCTGGGTCGGTCTCGGACTCGGCACCCTGTTCGGCATCGGCTTCGTGACGTGGCTGCAGTACCAGGCGATCTGGGAGATCGGGAAGCTCTGCCCCTGGTGCATGGTGGTCTGGGCGATGATGATCCCGATGTTCGTCGCGGTCACCGCGCGCGTCACCGGCAGCCGGTTCCTCAAGAACTGGACCGTCCTGATCTCGGCCCTGTGGATCATCGCGATCGTGGCGACCATCTGGTTCGAGTTCGGCGAGACGCTCTGGGCGTGAGCCCCTCCCCCAAAACGACATCGACGAAGGCCCGGCTGGAGAACCAGCCGGGCCTTCGTCATCGGTGCTACTTCTTGGAGATCTTCGTGTAGCCGGAGTACCGGGCCACCGTGGTGTAGCCGGACTTGTAGCCGGTGATCCGCACCTTGATCTTCTTGCCGCGGTACTTCTTGGGGATCTTGTAGCTCGACTTCGTCGCGCGCGAGATCTTCTTCGAGCCCACGTACCACTGGTAGCGGTAGGTGACGGGCGCCGGACGCCACGAGACCGAGGCGCGCAGCGTGCCCTTGTAGCGGGCGGAGCCGTAGACGCGGGGGGTGTTCGTCGTGATGACGCCCCGGGCCACCGCGCGGGTCGCGGGGCTGGTGATGGTGACCGGGGCGTAGCCGGTGCGCTCACCGCGCACCTGGACCACGATCGACCGGCCCACGGCCGACGGCGGCACGGTGAACAGCGTCGACGTGCCCTCCTGGACGACCCGTCCACCGACAAGCCACGTAAAGCGGCGCGTGGCCGGCGAGACCGGGGTCCAGCCCGACGCGCTGGCGGTCAGGCGCTGGCCCACCCGCACGGTGCCGGTGACCACGACCTTGCCGCCCGTGAAGGCAGCGCCGGTGATCCTCACGGTCGGCGTCGAGAACGACTTCGGGTTGTAGCCGGCCTTGATGCCCTTGACCACCGCGTGCACGTCCGAGCCGATCAGGCCCGAGGACGGGGTGAACGTGTTGCGGGTCTGGCTGGGGATCTTCTCCCCGTCGGCGAACCACTCGTACTCGAACTTGTCGGTCAGAGGCGACCACGTGCCGGGGACTGCGGTGAGCGGCTTGCCCTGGATGCCCGACCCTTCGATCCGCGGCGTCGGGGTGGACGCGAAGTCGAGGTTCGTGACCGCCACCGTGGGGGTGCTCTCGATGGTCATCGGGTCGAAGTTCAGGCGGCGCGCCGTGACGCGCACCCTGATGATCTTGCCCGCCTGGGCGGTCGTCACCTTGAACGTCTCACCGGTCTCGCCCGAGATCGGCTGGTTGTCCGCCCACCACTGGTAGGAGAACGAGTCCGGACGGGGCGAGAAGCTGCCGTTCGACGCGCTCAGCGTGTCGTTGACCTGGATGCTCGAGTGCGGCGACGTGATCGTCGGCACGGCCGAGTTCACGAAGACGCCGTCCTGGATCGGAAGCGTGGGCGTCCACTGCGCGCCGGCGGGGCTCGGGAACGACTCGGACCGGTAGCCGTCCTTCTTGCCCGTCACCACCGCCATCAGGCAGCTGCCCTTCTCGTTGAGTGTCGGCGCATAGGACTGTCGGTCGGCGTCGGGGATCAGGAGCCAGTTCTTCATCTGGCCGTCGTTGCAGTTCGGCGTCTCGAGCCAGTACCGGTACCAGCGGAAGCGCAGCTCGACCCCACCCGGGTGCCAGCCGTTGTCCGCGGCGTCGTATCGCTCGATCTGCGGGGTGTCGGGCTTGAGGTCGACGGTCAGGATGTTCTGCACACCACGGTGACCGATGACGACGGACGGCTGGAGCGGCATGAGACCGGTCGCCGCCGACGTCGCGGTGGAGCACCTGGACGCGGTCCGCACCCGGTCAACCATCGCCACCGAGTCCAGCGAGTTGTTCCCCGCGTCCGCGATCGAGAGCGTGGCCGAGGATCCTGCCGTGATCGGCACCTCGAGGGTGTCCACGGAGCTGAAGTGGTTGAACGGCGTGACGTCCGCGAGCAACGGCACGGACTGGTCGTCGGGCTGGCGCTCGAACTCCTGGTTGATCCCGTGCCAGTAGTCGATCGCGTTCACGCTCATCGGCTGCGGCTCGGGGTACCGCGAATCGGTCTCCCGCTCCGCGAGCTGCCCGAAGTACCGAACGCCGGCGTGCTGGGCGTACTCGACGGGATCACCTGCCCGCTTGAGCGAGATCGTGTCCGAAGGGACCGTCTTGGCATACGTGTGCACTCGCTCCTCGGTGCCCATCGCCAAGTCCACCAGAAGGCACGAGCCCGTGGCCGCGGCGCCGACCTCGAACGTCAGGGACACCTGGTCGGGGTCCTCGCTCTCGGGGTCGAAGGGCGTGGAGGGCTGCAGGCCCGGCACGCTCATGTTGAACAGGTCGGACGCCTTGCCCGTGGACATGACGGCGTACGAGCCGTTGCCGCCGCGACGCGGGAAGTCGTTGAAGGCACGCGTCTCGACGCCGAAGCCTCGGGCATCTCCCGCCTGCGCCACCGTGATGCCGGCCGGCAGGTCGAGTGCCGTGGCCAGGGCCTCGTTCGTGGCTTCGGCATGGGCGACGGACGCCGTCGTGGCGGCCAGCAGACCACCCATGACGGCGCCGGCGACGACCGGACTGATGAACCTACGCATGGAATTCCCCTCTGTTTCCGAAGCCGACGCCGGAACGTCCCGGCACCAGGTCACGCACCCTTGAACTGCGCCATCGCCGCGATGATCGCGGGACCGATGACGATGATGAACAGCACCGGCAGGATCGTGCCCATGAGCGGCAGCAGCATCTTGACGGGAATCTGGTTGGCCACGCCCTCGGCGCGCAGGCGTCGGCCGACGCGCATCTCGTTGGCCTGCTCGCGCACGATGTCGGAGACGGGCACGCCGAACTCCTCGCCCTGCAGGATCGAGCGCACGAACTTGCGCAGCTCGTCCACGTCGGTGCGCGCCACGAGCGACTCGTAGGCTTCGCGACGGGGCAGGCCCAGGCTGATGTCCTGCACGGTGCGCACGATCTCGTCGGCCAGCGGGCCCTTGCCGGTCTGGCCGGTGCGGGCGAGCGCGTTCTCGAAGCTCGTGCCCGACTCGATGGAGATGGTGATCTGGTCGAGCAGGTCAGGCAGCGCGTACTGGATCTCCTCTTGGCGGCGCACGGCCTTGCCGTTGAGGATGATGTCGGGCGCGAAGTAGCCCAGCACCGGGGCGCCGATCAGCAGCATCCAGCCCAGCAGGCCGCCCTGGCCCGTGTAGATCATGATGCCGACGCCCACGCCGAAGGCTCCGAAGATGACCTTCTGCATGAGGATCTTGGCGACGCTCGAGCCGTCGGGACGCCCGGCGAGCATGTAGTTGCGCTCGGCCTTGTCCACGATCGCGCGCGGCGTGAGCCGGTAGCCCAGGCCGCCCTTGGCGGTGCCCGAGTGCAGGTCCTTCGCCGAGCCGCCGACGACGACCTCGGACTCGGTCAGCTCGCGCAGGCGCGCGGCGGCCGCCGACTCCTGCTTGCCGAAGATGCCCAGCGCCTTGAACAGCAGGAACAGCGAGGCGAAGATCGCGACGATGCCGATGAGGAGCATTACAGTTTCACCTTCGTGATCGAACGCAGCCACAGACCGCCGAGCGTGTAGAAGACCAGGCTGATGATGAGCAGGATCTTGCCTGCGCCCGTGTTGAACAGGGGCATCATGTAGGCGCGGTTGACCAGCAGGAACAGCACGCCGACCGCGACCGGCAGGCTCATCAGGATGAGCGCCGACGCCTTGCCCTCGGCCGCCAGCGACTCGACCTTCATGCGCAGCTCGTTGCGCTGGGAGATGGTCTCGGTGACGCGGTCGAGGATCTCGCTCAGCCGGCCGCCCGACTCGCGCTGGATGGCGACCGCCTCGGTCACCCACATGAAGTCGGCGCTCTCCATGCGCTCGGCCGTGTCCTTCATGCCCTCGATCAGGTCGCGCCCCAGGCGGGTCTCGTTCACGATCCGGGCGAGCTCCTCGCCCATCGGCTCCTCCATCTCGGAGGCGACGCTGCCGAGCGCGTTCGGGACGTTCATGCCTGACTTCAGGGCGGAGCTGAACTGACTCATCGTCTCGGACATCTGGAGGCCGAACTTGGCCCGCCGCTTCGACGTCTTGACACCGACGTACATCTTCACCAGGAACGGCGCCGCCAGCAGCAGGATCATCGCGAAGAAGAACGAGCTGGTCAGGGCCAGGCCGGCGGCGAACGCCACGAACGCGATCAGCAGGGTCGTGGCGACGACCGAGGTGACGCTGGACTTGATGCCCGCGAGCGACAGCTCCTCCTCGGTGAACGGCTTGAGGCCGATGGTCGACAGCACCTTGTCGATGAGGTCATAGACCGGCGTGGACTCCTTGGCCCGGCCGCCCTCGCCCGAGGCCTCGGCCTTCATCTGCTCCGAGCGCAGGTTGGCCATGTCGGGCTGCAGAAGCGCATAGCCCAGGGCCGCCACGGAGACGAGGATCGACACGACGCCGATCGCCAACAGACTGGTCACGAAGCGGACTCCTTGCGGGCGTTGAGCAGGTGGGGCGGCACGTGGATGCCTCGCTCCTCGAGCAGGTCGACCAGGTGGGCGCCGTCGCCCACGGCCTTGACCGTGCCGCGGGGGTGGCCGTCCTCGTCGTAGCCGGCTCCGAAGTCGAAGCGGTAGAGGTCGTTGAGCACGGGCTCGTCGTCCTTGATCCCGGTGAGCTCGGTGACGTAGGTGATGCGACGGGAGCCGTCGCGCAGGCGCGAGATCTGCACGATCATGTCGACGGCCGAGCCGATCTGCTCGCGGATCGCGCGCAGCGGCAGGTCCATGCCGGCCATCAGCACGAGCGTCTCCAGACGGGCGATGCAGTCGCGCGGCGAGTTGGCGTGCAGGGTCGAGATCGAGCCGTCGTGGCCGGTGTTCATGGCCTGCAGCATGTCGAGCGCCTCGCCCGAGCGGCACTCACCGATGACGACGCGGTCGGGGCGCATGCGCAGCGAGTTCTTGACCAGGTCGCGGATCGTGACCTCGCCACGGCCCTCGATGTTGGCCGGGCGTGCCTCCAGCTGCACGACGTGGGCCTGCTGCAGCTTGAGCTCGATCGCGTCCTCGATCGTGACGATGCGCTCGTCCTCGGGGATGAACGACGACAGCACGTTCAGCAGCGTGGTCTTGCCGGTGCCCGTACCACCCGAGACGAGGATGTTGAGGCGACCCCGGACGCACAGCTCGAGCAGCTCGGCGAGGTCGGGACTCATCGAGCCGTAGTTGATGAGGTCCTGGATGCTGAGCGCCTTCTTGGCGAACTTGCGGATCGTCAGTGAGGAGCCGCGCACCGCGAGCGGCGGGATGACGGCGTTGACGCGCGATCCGTCGGTGAGGCGCGCGTCGACCAGCGGGGACGACTCGTCGATGCGACGGCCGACCTTGCCGACGATGCGCTCGATGACGCGGCGCAGCTGGTCCTCGGAGCTGAACGACTCGTCGGCGAGCGTGAGCTTGCCCTTGCGCTCGACGAAGATCTGCGAGGGGTGGTTGACCATGATCTCGCTGATGTCGTCGTCGTCGAGCAGGCGCTGGATCGGTCCGAGGCCGAGCGCGTCGTCCTCGATCTCGCGCATGAGCTGGGCGCGCTCGGCGCTGCCGAGCTGGACGTGCTCCTCCTGCAGGATGAGCTCGAGCTCGGAGCGGACGAAGTCGCGCAGCTGCAGGTCGGTCAGCGAGGCGTCGTTGATGCGGGTGCCGATGCGACGGAACAGCGACTCGACGGAGCGGCGCTTGAGCTCGTCGAGCACCGCGGAGCGCTGCAGGACGGTGGTGGGACGACTGCCGGTCTCGATGTGCTTCTCGGCTGCCAGCAGCCGGTCGGTGATGCTCATTCGTCCCTCCTGAACAGTCCGCCCCGGCGGCGAGCGGTCTCGCCGCGAAGCTTGGCCACCATGGCGTCGACCGCGCCGGAGAGCTCGGCCGAGCGCTTCGCCTGGGCCAGCGGCTTGCCGGTGTTGACCGAGAGCGCGATGTCGACCGAGCGGGCGACGGAGACGTCGACGGGCATCTTCAGCGCGGCCGAGATGTCGTCGAGCTCGAGGCCGGTGCCCGACTCGGTCATGTTCACGACCAGGTGACGGTTCCGCGGCAGCAGGTCGATGGTGTCGAGCAGGTCGACGGCCCGGCGCAGGGCCTTGACGCTCGAGACGTCCATCGTCGTCACCATGATCACGTCGGTCGCGACCTCGAGCGCCGCCAGCGTCTCGTCGGTCAGACCCGAGCCGGTGTCGATGACGACGTAGGCGTAGTCCTTCGACAGCTGGCGGAGCAGGTCGCTCTCCTGCTGCGGGGTGAACTTCTCGAGCGCGGCGGGCGACTCCGAGGCGGCGAGGACGAGCAGCTTCTCGTCGAACGCGTTGAGCAGGCCCTTGACCACGAGCGGCGGCTGGACGCCGTCCTGCGTGAACGCGTTCTCCAGCGTGTGCTGCGCGTTGATGTTCAGGACGCTGCCGACGTCGCCGAACTGCGAGTCGAAGTCGACGATCACCGTGTCCAGCGGGGCGCGGCGCGACAGGGCGATGGCGAGGTTGGTCGAGATGGTGGTCTTGCCGACGCCGCCCTTGGGCGACAGCACCACGACCACGCGGTGCTCCTCGGGGTCGATCTTCACGACCGGGGCGGCGGGCACGGCCGGCGCCTCGCGTTGGCGATCTCGCTCGGGGGCGGCGCCGGGCATCGTCGCGCCGGCGTGCCGGGCGAGCAGGCGCTCGATCTCGAGGTCGGAGGAGATCGCCGGCACCGACTCGACCACGCCGAACTGACGCTGCTCGGCCGAGAGCGGCTCGGGCGACTCGCGCACCAGGACGACCGGCACGTCGAGCTGGTGGTCGTGGACGATGTCGGCCATCTCCATGGACTGCTCGTCATCAACGTCCTCGCAGATCACCACGAGGTCGATGGCCCGCATCGTGCCCAGCATCGAGTTGAGCGCGTGCTCGGAGAAGGTGGGTCGCAGACCCACCACCTGCCGGTCGGCGACGCGGCGCAACCGTCCCGCGAACGGGCTGGACTCGGTGATGACGATGATGCTCACTTGACGAGTGTCCCCACATCCACGGCCGAGGCACCGTCACGGTTGGTCTTGTCATTCTGGACCGTCAGGCGAACCTGTCCGAACTGCGCAGCGGCGGCCACCTCTGTGGCCTGCGAGGTGTTCACGGCGAGCGTGACCACCATGGTGTTGTCCTCGTTGGACTTGACGTTCGTGACCAGGACGTTCTGCGCGATCATGCGACTGCGCTTGTCCTTGTCCTGCTCCACGGTGGCGATGACGCCCACCCGAACCCCTTCGTCGATGCGCTCGCCGACACCGGCGGCCGCATCGAGCGACACGGACATCTCCTGCAGGCCGTCAGGCACGTTGGCCTTCGCGGCGGCCTTCGCGCCCTCCTTGGCGAAGCGCGAGTCCAGCAGCTGCTCACCCTGGACGAGCGGCACGGTGGTCTTGAGACCCTCGATGGTCTTCAGGTCGCTGACCGCGCCCTTGGCGACCGAGGCGTTCGGCAGGCTGACGAGCTCGACGTTGTCGCCCACGGTCGCGGAGTCCGCGTTGGCCGACAGGTCGTTGACCACCCGGTAGACCTTCACCAGCTCCGCACCCTCGAACGCGCGGTTCTTGGCGCTGGCCGCGTACGCGACGACGGCACCGATGCCCACGATCGCCAGCACGGCGGCGGCGATGGCGGCGATGACGCGAGAGTTCATGTGCGAAGTCCTTCGGGTAGATCAGGGAGGTGTTACTTGACGAGCTTGACGTTGGTGAGACCGAGGTTGGGAGCGTCGCCGCTCAGCCCCGAGCCGGTGTTGTTGTAGAACGACCCGTACTGGGTGAAGCCGTTGAACAGCGCGCCCTCGGAGGAGCGGACGAACTGCCCACGGACACCGGCGCAACCGCCGCCGATGGTCGCGAAGTTGAACTTCATGTCGCAGTTGTTCGTGTAGCTCAGGGCGGAGAAGCTGGGCTGCACACCGAAGTAGAGGAAGGGGTAGTTGACCCACTTGTCGACCTTGAACGGCGCGAAGCCCAGGATGACCAACCGGCTGGGGTAGGAGACCGACCCCCAGAAGACCGACTTCTTCTCCACCGCGTAGATCGGCATCATGACGACGCTGCCGTTGCCGACGCCGGCGAGCTTGGCCTCCATGCAGGTGTCGGCCGTGATGAGGGACCAGTCGTCCAGCATGTTGCGGTAGACGTCCCACAGGTTGGCGCTGAAGTCGCAGTTGGTGTTCACGCCCGGGAAGAACGATCGCGTGAAGTACATGGCCTGACCGACCGCTCCGTAGCCGGAGGCCGTCCCCCGCTTGGAGTACACCGTCGCAGCCGTCGCGCCGGTGCCGGGGCAGCTGGCCTCGCCGGTGCTGTAGCGGGCCCACAGGTAGGTCCGCATCGCGCCCGGGGACGTGGCCGAACCGGGCTGCGCGGCCAGCCAGTCGCAGTAGGGCAGGCCCATCGGGATCAGCTTCGTGCCGACCAGCGGCACGGTGTTCCACGTCGCGGTCGCCTCGGAGCGCACGGTGCTCGAGGCGTCGCCCAGGACCTTGGCGAACGTGTGGTTGACGTTCTTGGAGACCCGCACCGTCACCTTGCCGTCGTCGAAGGTGGGGTTCTTGACGACGCCGTCCTTCAGCGTCTGGGCGGAGGCGGTGGTGCCGGCGTTCTGCTGCGCGTACCAGGTCGCGGTGCTCGGCAGGCAGGTCGACTTCTTGAGGGAGCAGTCCGTGGCCAGCGCGAGCACGGCCTGGTCTGCGGCGCCCTGCACCGTGGCCTTCTCGCTGGAGGCGACCGCGAAGTCCACCGACACCGCGGCCATGCCGAGGAGGGCGACCATGGACAGGGTCACCAGGACGATCGTGGCGCCCTTCTCCTTCTTGCGGAGGCCGAAGCGGCGCCGCAGGTGGGTCAGTTGCACTGGGCCACCCCCCTTCCGCGGTAGGTGAAGCTGGCCCCGAAGAGGCCGGTGTACGTGGGGCGCACCACGGTGGAGGTCACCGTGACGGCGGAGCCGACCGTGGTCGGCGTGCAGTCGCCCGATCGCGTGACGTTCGCCGTGGGGGCCAGACCCGTCACGTGGGCGCGGGCCTGTCCCCAGTTGCGGTCGATCGCGTAGTTCCTGGCGGCGATCTGGGTCGCGTTGTTCAGCTGGGTCCGGTAGTTGAAGGCCATGCCGAACTCGACGATCCCGATGATGATCGTCATCAGGATGGGAACGACGAGTGCGAACTCCACGGCCGCAACACCGCGCTCGCGCTCGCGGCGCGAACGTCGTGTCCAGGTCGTGAAGTGCAGCATCACGTCTCCTCCCTCAAGGACTCGTGGGTGGGGCGTCGCTGCCCCGGGACGGGTGTGCCGCGCCGCGATACGCGACGCGGCACACCCAGGGTCGGTTCGTGCGAACCGCTCGGATCAGAGACCGAGCTGGCCGCCGAGGCCGTTCCAGAAGCCGGTGAGCTCGCCACCGAAGACGGCGATGGCGCCGACGATCGCGACGGCGATGCCGGCGATGATGAGCGCGTACTCGGTCGCGGTGGCGCCCTTCTCGTCACGCTCGGCGGTGAAGGCGGCCAGGAAGTTCAAGATCTGCAGCATGGGTTTTCTCCTCTGTGTGTCGTGGTGAACTCGCATACTGCGAAGTCCCGAAACGAACGCTAATGGGGCTGTATCGCACGGGTGTCGCTTTCTGTGAAACAAACACGCCCAAGCGAGAAAAATAGCTCTTAGGTACTAGTGGGACTCATGTGACTGATGGGATGTGATGTCCGGCACACGAAAGCGCTGGACCCCGGGGGGCCCAGCGCGGTCCGCCGCGAGGCTCAGAAGATGGCGGAGAAGCCGCCCAGGCTCGCCGCCAGCGAATCGCCGAACATGACGATGACGCCCACGAGGACCACGGCGACGCCGGAGATCAACAGGGCGTACTCGGTGGCGCTCGCTCCACGCTCTCCGCCGAAGGCGGGCTGCTGCTGGTCCATGTCTTCTCCTGGGGGCCGTGTCGTCAGCCCGCCCCCGAGACGGGACCATGTGACGCTTGGGGCTGAAGGTAGTGCACGCGCGGACCGCTCCGAGGCCGTTCGCCCAAGAATGCCGCGACTTTTCGGCCGCGCCCGCGGCGGAACGGGCAGACAATCGAAGGATGACCTTCGAGACCCTCGCGCTGATCTGCGCGATCGGGCTGCTCGGCCCGCTGCTCGCGGTGCCGTCGACCTGGCGGATCCCGGTGGTCGTGGGCGAGCTGCTGGGTGGGCTCGCCGTCGGGGCGAGCGGCGCCGGGTGGCTCGACCCGGGCGACGAGACCTTCAGCTTCCTGGCCGAGCTGGGCTTCGCGATGACGATGTTCGTCGTCGGCACGCGGGTGCCGATCCCCGAGCACGGACTGAAGTCGGCGCTGGCCGTCGGAGCCGGGCGCGCGGCGCTCGTGGGGGTGGCCGCCGCCGTGGCCGGGACGGTTCTGGCGGCGGTGTTCGATGCGTCACACCCGGCCGTCTTCGCCGTCCTGATGGCCAGTTCCTCGGCCGCGCTGGCGATGCCGGTGCTCGAGGACGAGGGGTTCGACGGCCCCCACCTGGTGCCCCTGCTGACGCAGATCGCGGTCGCCGACGTCGTGTGCATCCTGGTCCTGCCCCTGGCGATCGCACCGGACCGAGCGGCCGAGGCGGCGCTGGGCTCGGCCATCGTCGTGGCCGCGGGCGTCGTGCTGTTCCTGGTCCTGCGCGCGCTGGAGGCCCGCGGGATCTGGGAGGCCGTGCACGAGGAGAGCAAGGAGCGACGGTTCGCCATCGAGCTGCGAACGAGCCTGATCGTGCTCACGGCGGTGGCCGCCCTCGCGGTCGCGACCCACGTGACGGTGATGCTCGCAGGATTCGTGTGCGGACTGGCCATCGCGGCCGTCGGCCCGCCCCGCCGGCTCGCGCGCCAGCTGTTCGCCCTCGCCGACGGCTTCCTCGGTCCCGTGTTCTTCGTGTGGCTCGGCGCCTCGCTCGACCTGACCGCCCTCGTCGACGAGCCCCGGCTCATCGCGCTCGGCGTGTGCCTGGGGCTCGGCGCGATCGTGACCCACCTCGTCGTCCGCCTGACCGGGCTGCCCGTGTCCTTGGCCGTGCTCACCGGGGGGCAGGTCGGCGTCCCCGTCGCGGCCGCCACCATCGGCACCCAGACGGGCGAGCTCGAGGGAGGACTGCCCGCGGCACTCATCCTCGGGGCGCTGATCACCGTCGCCGCGGTGTCCGTCGCGGCGCGCTTCCTGCCCTCGCCACCCACCGCGACCGGGGTGGAGGACGACGCGACGGGCAGACTGGACCCATGACCTCCCCGAGCGACTCCGCCGTCGCCGTCTACCTGGACTTCGACAACATCGTCATCTCGCGCTACGACCAGGTGCACGGCAAGCAGTCCTTCTGGCGTGACCGCGACGCCGGCTTCGACGAGGCGAAGCTCCAGGCCGCCGAGGTCGACGTCCACGCGATCCTCGACTACGCCTCCTCCTTCGGCCGGCTCGCCCTGACGCGGGCGTACGCCGACTGGTCGATGCCGTTCAACGTCCGCTACAAGAAGCAGCTGGTCGACCGCGCCATCGACCTCGTGCAGCTGTTCCCGGCCTCGGGCTCCAAGAATGGTGCCGACATCCGGCTGGCCGTCGACGCCCTCGAGGACATGGGCCGCATGCCGCAGGTCGGGACGGTCGTGCTGGCCGCCGGCGACTCCGACTACATCCCGCTGGCCCAGCGGCTGAAGCGCATGGGCCGCTACGTCGTGGCGGTGGGTGTGGCCGGAGCCACCAGCCGCTCCCTCGCCGCCGCGTGCGACGAGCTCCTCACGTACGACAACCTCCCGGGCCTGGCCGATCGCGGTGACGAGGCCGAGGTCGAGAAGGCCTCTCCCCCGCCGCGCAAGACGGCGAAGAAGTCCTCGCGCCGGTCGTCCGGGGGGAAGTCCACCGCCGAGCCCGAGCAGGAGGCCGAGGCGTCGGAGACCCCGGCGGACACCGCGCCCGTGCTGAAGCCCGTGTTCGTCCCCGCGGGCGGCGCGGTCGACGACGAGGACGACGAGCTCGCGCTGACCCGCCAGGCCACGCGGTTGCTGCTGCGCGCCCTGCGCCTGCTGGGCGAGAAGGACTCCGAGGACGAGTGGATCCACTCGGGCACGGTCAAGAGCCAGATGAAGCGGATGGACTCGTCCTTCAACGAGAAGGACCTCGGCTTCAAGACATTCACCGACTTCCTGAAGTCGCGGAACTCCGTCGTGGAGGTCGACGAGGCCAACCAACGGCGCAAGGTGCGACTTCGTCCGGGGCACTGATTGGCCCGGCGGGGGTCCATGCACTAGGCTGGAGTCAGTTGCATGGCATGACTCGGCAGATTGATGGTCGAGCCTCGTTGAGGCTTTTCGGTTTTCTCTTTGGTTCGAAGTGACGCGTGACAACAAGACGTACGCGATTCACGAGTGCGCACAACCTCCCAAGGAGACAACATGGCTACCGGAACTGTGAAGTGGTTCAACTCTGAAAAGGGCTTCGGCTTCATCGCGCCCGACGACGGCGGCGAGGACCTGTTCGCGCACTTCAGCGAGATCCAGGGCTCGGGCTACCGTTCGCTCGAGGACAACCAGAAGGTCGAGTTCGAGGTGACGCAGGGCCAGAAGGGCCTGCAGGCCGCCAAGATCCGCGCGATCTGAGCTTTCGCAACGCGAGAACTCCACGGAAAGCCCCCGCTTCGGCGGGGGCTTTCCTCTTTTCCGGGACGCTGGACCGGGGGTCAGCGTTACCGGTCTCCAGCGCCGAGGCGCTGTCCGTCGCGGCCGGCCTCGGCGCCGATGGCACGCAGCTGGTCCTCCACCTCAGGAGCGTTGTGGTGGCTGAGGTGGACGGCCACCACGCGGGTCGCATCGTCCACCAGCCCTTCCGCACGCAGTTCCCCCACCGACCCGGCGAAGGTCTCGAGGCCGAGGTGCCGTTGTCCCGCAAGGTCGAGCCGGTCGCCGAACGTCTGCTCCATCAGCACGATGTCGAGCCGCTCGGCGCCCATCGCCTCGAGGGCGCCCTCGGCCCACGGGCCGGTGTCGCACGCGTACAACAGGGACCGCTCCGCGTCGATCCGGTAGAGCACCGCCTCGCCGAGCGCCTCGTGAGCCGCCGGGACGACCTTGATCCGGTACTCCCCCGCGGCGAACCCGTCGCCCGCCGTCACCTCGACGAGCCGCACCGCGGTCTGGTCCGGCGCGAGCCAGTCGCGGCACCGCTCGATCGCGGGTGCCGGTCCGTACACGGTCAGCGGCCGGTCGGTCACCCAGGCACGGTGCAGCAGGAACGCCGGATCGAGGTGGTCGGAGTGGGCGTGCGAGACGAGCACCGTGTGCACGTCGAGGAGGTCGACTCCCGCGCGCAGGGCCTGGCGCGCGGCCTCCGGTCCCGGGTCGATCCACACCCGTCCGTCGACCAGCACGCTGGTGGGGGTCCGCAGCTCACCGCGCTCGCGCATCGTCGTGCACGAGTCGCACCGGCAGAACGGCGACGGCCACCCGTCGGCCGAGCCCGTCCCCAGCAGCAGTACGTCCACGATGCCCGCTCAGTCGTGCGCCGGCGCCTCGCCGCGCAGCCCCGGCGAGCACATGACCTTCTCGGGCGTGATCGCGATGACGACGCGACGCGGGTTCTCCTTGGGCTGGCGGTAGCGCTGGGCGTAGAGGTTCTCGGCCAGCGTGATCGACTCGCGGTCGCGCAGGATCTCGGCCGTGCCGGCGATGCTGAGCCACTGGGGTCCGGCCACCTGGGCCACCGTGGCGCGCGGGTCGCGCTCGACGTTGCGGACCTTCTGGCTGCCGTCCATCGTCGTGATCCGCACGATCCCCTCGTGCACCGTGAAGCCGACCGCGACCACGTGGATGCGGCCACCCGGTCCGATCGTCGACAGGGTCGCCAGGTGGCGGTCGGTCAGGAAGTCACCCTCGGGCAGCCAGACGTCGGTCATGGGCTCCATCATCGCGGGCCCGCCTCGGCCGCTCGGCCCGGGTGCCGGATCGTAGGCTGAAGGGCGTGTCGATCTCTCCCGTCTCCCCTGCCGCGACCTTGCCCCTGCCTCACGGCCCCGCGTGGCCGAACCGCTGGACGCTGGCTCCCCTCACGAACAAGCAGAGCCACGTCGACGGGACGCTGTCCGACGACGAGTACGCGTGGCTGGTCGCGCGGGCGCGCGGCGGGTTCGGCCTCGTGATGACCTGCGCGGCGTACGTGTCGCCCGAGGGACAGGCCTGGAGGGGACAGCTCGGCATCAGCGACGACCGGCACGACGCGGGCCTGCGGCGACTGGCCGACGGGATCCGCGAGCTCGGGGCCGTCTCGTCGATCCAGCTGCACCACGGCGGGATGCGCGCCGACGCGACGGTGACGGGACGCCCCACGGTCGCACCGTGGGCCGATCCCGAGCGCGGAGTCGAGGCGCTCTCGACGAGCGACGTGCAGCGGGTGATCGACGACTTCGTGCGCGCGGCGGTGCGGGCCGAGGACGCCGGCTTCGACGGGGTGGAGATCCACGGCGCCCACGGCTACGTGCTGTGCCAGTTCCTCGACGCGCGCAAGAACCACCGCACCGACGGGTACGGCGGATCGCTCGACGGACGGAGCCGGCCGCTGCGCGAGGTGCTGAGCGGGATCCGCGCCGCGACCGGGCCCGACTTCCAGGTGGGCGTGCGCGTGTCGCCCGAGGGCTACGGGATCACGGTGGCCGACTCGCGTGCCCTGGTCGAGCAGCTGCTCGCCTCGGGTGACGCCGACTACGTCGACCTCTCGCTCTGGGACGTGGCGAAGGCGCCCCGCGAGCCCGACGTGGACGGCCTGCTCATCGACCAGTACGTCGACCTGCCGCGCCACGGCACCCGTCTCGGCGTCGCCGGGAAGATCCTCTCGGCGCAGGATGCCGACTGGTGCCTCGCGCGGGGAGCCGACTTCGTCACGGTGGGCACGGCCGCGATCGTCCACCACGACCTGCCGCGGCTCGTGGCGCAGTCGCCGGACTTCGTGAGCGATCCGCAGCCGTTCAGCCGCGACCGCCTGCGGCAGGAGCACCTCAGCCCGACGTTCATCGACTACCTCGCCGAGGGCTGGGACGACTTCGTCGCCTGAGGGCCCGACAACGCACTGAGGCCGCCCCCGATGGGGGCGGCCTCAGTCTGCATGACACTCACGAGGAGCAAGGGTGGAGCTGCCGGGAATCGAACCCGGGTCCTCTGGCGCTGAAACAGGTCTTCTCCGGGTGCAGTTCGTCTGACGCTTTTCTCAGCCCCGGCGCTCGGACGAACGCGTCACCGACAGGCTCAGTAGCGAAAAAGTCCCGATCTGGCCGCGCTACACGATCAGATCAGCAAGTCCTCTAGATGAGATGGACGATCCGGGACGAGGACGCTCCCGGGTCCACCCTCCGCAAGTCGCTGTCAGGCAGCGAGGGCGAAGTCAGTGCGCTTGGAATCGGCACTTATGGGTTTGCAACGAACGTTAAAGAGATGACGTTGCCTTCTCTACCCGCTTCTCCTGGATTCGAACGACCACAGTCGAAACCGATCAGCCCCTCTGAAATTGTCAATACACCCATACTAACCGCCCCACTGCGCGATTTGTTCCGCCTCGGTCCTGAGCGGCCTAGCGTGGACCCGAGACATCCTCGAGGAGTGCCGATGGACGTGCTGGAGTTCGCCGATGCCGGTGCGTGGGACGACTGGTTGGAGCAGCACGACGCCACCGCGCCCGAGGCGTGGCTGAGGATCCGGCGCAAGAACGCCGACGTCGCCCTGCTGACCATCGGCGACGCACTCGACGGTGCCCTGTGCCACGGCTGGATCGACGGCCTGCGGCGGTCGCTCGACGCGGTCTCGTTCCTGCAGCGCTACTCGCCGCGGCGGGCCCGGAGTCCGTGGTCGCAGGTGAACGTCGCCAAGGTCGAGGCGCTCGAGGCGGCCGGCCGGATGCGCCCGGGTGGCCTCGCGCAGGTGGCCGCCGCACGGGCGGACGGCCGGTGGGACGCGGCCTACGTGCGCCAGGCCGAGGCGCAGGTGCCACCAGACCTGGCCGCCGCGCTGGCCGCGGCTCCTCTCGCGGCGGAGGCGTTCGAGCGACTGGGACTCACCGCGCGCTACGCCATCGTGCTGCCGGTGCTCAAGGCCAGGACGCCCGCGGCACGGGCGCGCCTCGTCCAGCGGTCGGTCGCGCAGCTGTCCGCCCGCCCCGGCGACTGACCCTTCCGCCGGGTGGCACAGACGGGGGTCGCGAGTGGCGGGCGGGTCAGGCCGAGCCGGTGCCGAACAGGTCGGCGCCGTTGTGCCAGAGGACGGCGCGCATCCAGTCGTCGCCGAGGCCGAGCCGGTCGAGGGCCTCGACCTGGTGGGCGTACGGGTACGGGATGTTCGGGAAGTCGCTGCCGAAGACGATCCTGTCCTGCAGGGCCAGCAGGCGCTGCGGGTCGGCCGGCGGCGGGTCGGGGAAGAAATCGACGAACGTCATGGTGGTGTCGAGGCGCACGTTCTCGAAGCGCTCGGCCAGGTCGCAGAACGCGTCGACCTCGGGCATCCCCAGGTGCGCGATCACCAGCGGCAGCCGCGGGAAGCGCTCCAGCACGGCGGCCACCCCTCGCGGACCCGTGTGGGGGCCGGGCATGGGACCCGATCCGGCGTGCAGGACCACCGGCACCTGTGCCTGCTCGATCGCCGCCCAGACCGGGTCGAGCAGCGGGTCGTCGGCGGCGAACTCCCCCACCTGCAGGTGGGCCTTGAACACGCCGACACCCTCGGCGATCACCGCGGGCACGTACTCGGCCGCCTCGGGCTCGGGGAAGAAGGTGGCGGACCGCACCGAGTCAGGGACCCGCTCCGCGAAGCCCGCGAGCCAGTCGTTCATGAAGCCCGCGATGCCCGGCTTGTGCGCGTACGACAGCGCGGTGAACCGCTTCACGCCGAGCGCCCGCAGCGTCTCGACGCGCTCCTCGTCGCTGGTGCGGTAGTGGATCGGCCACGGCCGGCCGAGCTTCGGCCCGGCGGCGTCGAAGTACGCCCACACCTTCGCCAGCACCGGCGGGGCCATGAAGTGCACGTGCACGTCGACGATCCCCGGCACCCCCAGCCGCTCCAAGTACGCGGTGAGGTCGGCGTCCTGCCAGGTCATATGCCCTTGAGGCGGCGACCCACCTCGCGCTCGGCGTCGCGCGACGCCTGACGCTCGGCGATGGCGTGGCGCTTGTCGAACGACTTCTTGCCGCGGGCCAGCGCGATCTCGACCTTCGCCCGGCCGTCCTTGAAGTACAGGCTCAGCGGGATGATCGTGAGGCCCTTGGACTGCGTGCGGTGATCGATCTTCTCGATCTCGTGGCGGTTGAGCAGCATCTTGCGGCGGCGGCGGGTCTCGTGGTTGGTCCACGTGCCGTTGTCGTACTGCGGGATGTGCACCTGCAGCAGCCAAGCCTCGCCCCGGTCGATCTCACCGAAGCCGTCGACGAGCGAGGCACGGCCCTGGCGCAACGACTTCACCTCCGTGCCGGTCAGGACCAGACCGGCCTCGAAGGTGTCCTCGATGTGATAGTCGTGCCGCGCCTTCTTGTTCTGCGCGATCATCTTGCGACCGGTTTCCTTGGCCATCTGATCATTGTGTCAGGTGGGGCGAGTGTCAGGTCGGGGCGAGTGTCAGGTCAGCGCCGGTGACACGTCAGAACCAGTTCATCGGGTTCGTGGTCGAGCCATTGGCCAGCACCATGAAGTGCAGGTGGCACCCCGTGGAGTAGCCGGTGGTGCCCACGTAGCCGATGACCTCGCCACGCCTGACCTTCGAGCCGCTGCTGCGGGCGAACCGCGACAGGTGGTTGTAGGTCGTGATGACGCTCTTGCCACGCTTCACGCCGTTGTTGAGGATGACGCGGTTGCCGTAGGCGCTGTTGTAGTACTGCGACACGATCGTGCCGCCCGCGGGCGCGCGGATCGGGACACCGCAGCCCACGCCGAAGTCGGTCCCGTCGTGCAGCTTGTAGACGCCGGTGATCGGGTGGCGACGCATCCCGTAGGGCGAGGTGATCGGGCCGTTGACCGGGCGGCTCAGGGTGCCACCGGAGTCACCGGTGGTGCCGCCGCCGTTGTCACCGCCACCGCCGCCACCGCCGCCGCGGCGCTTCTTGCGGGCGCGCTCGGCGGCCTCGAGCTCCTTGCGGACGATCTCGGCCATCTGGCTCTCCAGGCGGACGCGGTCGGCCTCGAGCTCCTGCTGGAGCCGCAGGTCCTCCGCGAGCGTGGCGTCGGCGTTGCGCTTGGCGCCGGCGCGGGCCGACACGAGCTTCGCGACGGACGCGGCCTGGGCCTGGGCCTGTGCCGTCAGTGCCTCCATCTGCACCACGACGGCCTCGGCCTGCTGCTTCTGGTCGGCGACCTGGTCGCGGAGGCGCTCGACCTTGTCACGCTCGATGCCGAGCATGACCTCGGACGCGGCCAGCTCCTGCATGACCGCGACCTGGGCGTCGCCGATCGACGTCTTGGCGCTCATCTGCTCGGAGAACAGGCCGGGGTCGTTGCCGCGCAGCAGGTCGCCGAAGGCCTTCAGCCCGGCGTCGCCGGCCATGACGGACTCCACGGCGAACGACTCCACCGCTCCGCGGGACTGCTTGAGCTCGCGCTCGGCCTTCTCCAGGCGAGCCTCGGCGGCCGACAGCTGGGCCTCGGCCTTGTCGAGCTCGGCGCGCAGCCGGGCGTCCTCGGCCTGGGCGACCGCGAGCTTTCCGCGGGTCCGGCCGAGCTCGGACTCGGCGGCCGACAGCTTCGTGTTGGCGTTGATGAGGGCGAGCTTCGCGTCACGCGCGGCCTTCGTGGACTCCTGGACCTCGTCCTTGGCGTCCTTCAGCTTCTTGTTGTTCTGGCGCTGCTCGCGCTTGATGTCGTCCTTCTCGTCACCGAAGGTGGGCGCGCTGAAGCCGGCCACCAGCATGGCGCTGAGGGCGAGGGCGAGCAGCGGCTTGCGCAATCTCGTCATGTGCCTCGAATCCGGGGAAGTGTCCGTCAGGACGGAATCGTGCGATGTGACGCGAGTGACTCTACGCCTCAGGTTGAGGGTTTGGCGTGAGCCCGAGGCTCGCGCGTGTCACCGCGCGTCAGACGTCGAGGTACTTGCGCGTCATGACGAAGGTCGGCACGAGCGCCAGCAGCAGGGCGAGGACCGTGGTCATGCCCATGACGAGGAAGGCGTCCTCCCAACGGACCCACGTGGTGATCCTCCCGAGCGTGTCGCGCAGGTAGCCGTAAACGACGAAGTGCATGAACGCCGCCAGCCCGGCGGCCGCGAGGGCGGCCGAGATGAACGCCGCCACGAGCGACTCGAGCACGAACGGAGCCTGGATGTGCCAGCTGGAGGCGCCCACCAGGCGCATGATCCCGATCTCGCGGCGGCGGGCGAACGCCGTCATGCGGATCGTGTTCGAGACCTGCAGGATCGCCGCGATGATGAGCAGGCCGGCCGTGGCCAGCGCCGCCCACTGCATCTTGTCGAGCATCTCGAACAGCGGGCCCAGCAGGTCGCGCAGGGAGTTGACGTTGCCCACGCCGTCCATGCCCGAGACCTCGCTGACCACGCCGTCGAACTGCTGCGGGTCCTTCAGGGTGACGAAGTACGACTCGGGGAACGAGTCGACGCCGAGGGTCTCCAGCTGCTTGCGGCCCGTGTCGGTCTGACCGAGGAGCTCACGCGCCTGGGCGTAGTTCTCCTGGGGGCTGCGGACCGTGTAGTCGCGGACCTCGGGGTTGTCGGTCAGCGCGGTCTGGACGGCCTGCTTCTGCTCGTCCGTGGCCGCGCCGCCGACGCACGTGGCCGCCGGGGAGTTCTTGGTGCACAGGTTGACCTGCAGCTGCAGCCGGTCGCCGAAGTACTGCTCGGTGCGCTCGGCCTGGGCCTGGATCAGCAGGCCGAGGGAGGCCAGCAGCAGCGACACGCTCATCGTGACGATCAGGGAGATCGTCATGGACGTGTTCCGGGTCAGGCTGGCGCGCAGCTCGTTGAGGATCGCTCGCATGGGTCTCAGTTCTCGTAGCCGTAGATGCCGCGGGCCTCGTCGCGCACGACGCGCCCCTCGTCGAGCTCGATGACGCGCTTGCGCATCTGGTCGACGATCGAGGAGTCGTGGGTGGCCATCAGGACCGTGGTGTCCTCGCGGTTGATCCGGTCGAGCAGCTTCATGATGCCGACACTGGTGCTCGGATCGAGGTTGCCGGTGGGCTCGTCGGCGATGAGGATCATCGGCCGGTTGACGTAGGCGCGCGCGATCGCGACGCGCTGCTGCTCACCGCCGGACAGCTCGTCGGGACGTCGGTGGCCCTTGCCGTCGAGGCCGACCAGGTCGAGCGTCTCGGGCACGAGCTTCTTGATCTCGTCGCGCGGCTTGCCGATGACCTCGAGGGCGTAGGCCACGTTCTCGAAGACGGTCTTGTTCGGCAGCAGGCGGAAGTCCTGGAACACCGTGCCGAGCTGGCGGCGCAGCTTGGGCACCTTCCAGCTGGACAGCTTGTTGATCTCCTTGCCCGCGACGTACACGTGGCCCGACGTGGGCCGCGCCTCACGCAGGATCAGGCGCAGGAAGGTCGACTTGCCCGAGCCGGACGCGCCGACGAGGAAGACGAACTCGCCCTTGGTGATCTCCAGGTCGAGTCGGTCGAGGGCTGCGCGCTTCTGGCCGGGGTAGGTCTTGGTGACCTTGTCGAAGCGAATCACCCGACCGAGTGTAGGTGTGGCACCTGAGGATTCGGGGAACCCGCCGCGCCGGTTCGCTGTGAAGGACGCCTCACCGGGGCGCCCCCGCCGAGCGGCGGGGCCGTGGCTCCGGCGGTTAGGGTGAAAGCCAGTCAGCACGCCGGGAGTTCAGATGAGTCTGCATGCGATCGAGGCCGCCGCCTCGATGCTCGCGGCTCGTGGCACCGACCTCGACGACCTCGTCCGCGAAGCCGGCCGCGTCCGCGACGAAGGGCTCGCGAGGGCCGGTCGGCCGGGCGTCATCACGTGGTCGCGCAAGGTGTTCGTGCCCGTCACCACCCTGTGCCGCGACCGCTGCCACTACTGCGTCTTCGTCGACACCCCCGGCAAGCTCGAGCGCAAGGGCATCGCGCCGTACATGTCCGAGGAGCACGTGCTGGCCGTCGCCCACCAGGGCGCCGCACTGGGCTGCAAGGAGGCGCTGCTGACCCTCGGCGACCGGCCCGAGGACCGCTGGGACGTCGCCCGCGAGTGGCTCGACGACCATGGCTTCGCCTCCACGCTGGAGTACATCGGGCACCTCGCCCGGCGGATCACCGCCGAGACCGGCCTGCTGGCGCACCTCAACCCCGGGGTGATGACGGCCGACGAGCTGCGCGCCCTCCGACCGACCGCCCCGTCGATGGGCATGATGCTCGAGACCACCAGCCACCGGCTGTTCGCCGAGCCCGGGCAGGCTCACTTCGGGTCGCCCGACAAGGACCCGGCCCTGCGACTGCAGGTGCTGGAGGATGCCGGACGTCAGCGGATCCCCTTCACCACGGGCCTGCTGGTGGGCATCGGCGAGACCCTGGAGGAGCGCTTCGACACGATCCTCGCGCTGCGCGATCTGTCGGAGCGGCACGGCAACGTGCAGGAGGTGATCGTCCAGAACTTCCGCGCCAAGCCCGCCACCGCGATGCAGGGCGTCGCCGACGCCGAGACCGACGCCTACATCGCCGCCGTGGCCACCGCCCGCATCGTGCTCGGGCCCGACGCCCGCATCCAGGCGCCGCCGAACCTGTCCGATCCCCGCGAGCTCGCGCGGCTCGTCGCGGCGGGCATCGACGACTGGGGCGGCGTCAGCCCGCTCACGGCCGACCACGTGAACCCCGAGCGCCCCTGGCCCCAGGTGGACCAGCTGGCCGACCTGACCCGCGCCGCCGGCTACGACCTGCGCGAGCGGCTCACGGTGCACCCGCACTACATCCGCGACCGCGACACCTGGATCGACCCGGCACTCCACTCCTCCGTGCTCGCGCTCGCCGACGCCGACGGCATGGCGGCAGGGCGCGGCCCGGCACATTCTCGTGATCTCGATACACCCCCTCGTTCCTCGGGGGCACTCGATCGCCGCTCCCTGCTGGCGCGCGCCGCGAACGACCCGTCGGGGCTGAGCGACGACGAGTACGTCCGCCTCATGACCTCCACGGGCGGCGACCTCGACCGGCTCGCCGGCCTCGCCGACGAGTTGCGGCGCTCGGTGGCCGGGGCCACCGTGTCGCTCGTGCAGAACCGCAACCTCGGGTCCGACCGGGTGACCGACCCCGACCTCGTGGCGCGGGTGGCCGCCGACGCGGTCGACCTCGGCGCCACCGAGCTGTGCATCCAGGGCACGGCGCCGGCCGACGCTCCCGCCGACGTCTACGAGCAGCTGCTGCGGGCCGCGCGCGCCGCCGCGCCGGGCCTGCACCTGCACACGTTCCGGCCCGCCGACGTCATCGACGGAGCGCGCCGCACCGGGCGCACCGTCACCGAGCAGTACGCCGCGCTCGCCGCGGCCGGGGCCGACACGGTGCCCGGCACGGGCGTCAAGGTGCTCGACGAGGCCCATCGCGCCCAGCACTTCGCTGCCGACCTCCCGGTCGACGAGTGGGAGCAGGCGATCCGCGCCGCCCACGGCCTGGGCCTGCACTCCACGTCGGTGCTGTTCTACGGACACGGCGAGACGCCGCTGCAGCGCGTGCGCCACTTGCGCCGCCTGCGGGAGATCCAGGCCGACACGGGCGGGTTCAACGAGCTCGTGCCGATGGCGTTCCCGGACGGCGACCACTCCCCCGACCAGCACCGCGCCGTGCACGCCGTCGCCCGCCTCGTGCTGCACGGCAGCATCGGCCACGTGCAGGCCGCCTGGACCCGCCTGGGCGTCGAGGGCGCCACCGAGGTGCTGCGCTCGGGCGCGGACGACCTCGGCGGCACGCTGTACGACGGACGCGTCGCCCCCGAGGCCGGCGTCGAGGACGGCCAGGAGCTCACGGTGCCGGCGGCGGAGCGCATCGCCCGCAGCCTCGGACGTCAGCTGCGGCTGCGCACCACGACGTACGGCGTGGCGTCATGACGCGCGTGCGCGTCGCGGTCGTCGGCGCCGGCTTCGCCGGGGTCGCGATGGCCCGCCGGCTCGCGGCGGCGGGTGAGTCCTTCGTCGTGCTCGAGCGACGCCCCGGGATCGGCGGCACGTGGCACGACAACCGCTACCCCGGCGTGGCCTGCGACGTCCCCGCGCACCTCTACGGATACTCCGACATCGCGCATCCGGGCTTCAGCCGCGTCTTCGCCCCTGGCGCCGAGATTCGCGAATACCTCGAGGAGGCCGCCGCCCCCGTCGGCGACCGCATCATGCTGTCCACCCGCCTGGAGTCCGCCGCGTGGGACGGCGAGGGCTGGCGGCTCACCACCTCACGCGGCCCGGTGCAGGCCGAGGTGCTGGTCATGGCGGCGGGCCGGCTCACCGAGCCGCGGCTGCCCGAGGTGCCGGGCACGTTCGACGGGCCGATCGTCCACACCGCTCGCTGGGACGACGACCTCGACCTCGAGGGCAAGCGGGTCGCCGTCGTCGGCACCGGCGCCTCGGGCATCCAGGTGATCCCGGAGCTGGCCCGGCAGGCCGAGTCCGTCGTGGTGCTCCAGCGCAGCGCGCCCTACATCCTGCCCAAGGGCGACCGTGCCTACGCCGACGCCGAGATCGCGCTGTTCGAGCAGCAGCCCGAACGGCTCGCCGACCTGCGCGGCGACCTCATGCGCGAGACCGAGGAGGTCTTCGACCAGCGCGCCGGCGACGGTCGCGCGCAGGCCCGCGCCCGCGCGCTCGACCACCTCGCCGGCCAGGTCCCCGACCCGGTCCTGCGCGACGCGCTGACGCCCGACCACGAGTTCGGCTGCAAGCGGGTCCTGTTCAGCGACGACTACTTCACCACCCTGCGGCTGCCCCACGTGAGGCTCGTCCCGAGCGCGCTCACGGCCTACGAGCCGGGCGCGGTCGTGGCGGCCGACGGGTCGCGCCACGAGGTCGACGTGGTCGTGGCGGCCACCGGCTTCCACTCCACGCGCCAGCCCTACGCCGAGCTCGTCACGGGGCGCGACGGGATCTCGCTCGACCAGTACTGGTCCCAGGGCATGCGCGCGTACGCGTCCACCGTGGTGCACGGCTTCCCGAACCTGTTCGTCCTCGACGGCCCGAACGCGACGCTCGCCCACAACTCGGCCGTGCTGATGATCGAGGCGCAGGCCGACTACGCCGCCTCCGCGCTCCCCTGGACCAGCCACGGCCCGCTGGAGGTCTCGGTCGACGCCGAGCAGGACTACATCGACGAGATCCAGGAGCGCAGCGGCGTGTGGACCTCGGGCTGCAGCAACTGGTACGTCGACGAGCGCTCCGGGCGGCAGGTGCTGCTGTGGCCCGGCAAGGCGCAGGAGTTCCGCGACCGGTTCGGCTGGTTCGATCCCGCACCCTTCGGCATCGCCCACCCGGAGTCCTCGGAGTCCGCCGGTGCGTGACCGGCGTCGCCGGGCCTGGACCGTCGTCGTCCCAGTCAAGCCCGCCCACCTGGGCAAGTCGCGCCTCGACCTGCCGGGTGTCGACCGGATCGCCCTGGCGCGCGCCATCGCGCTCGACACGATCGAGGCGGCCGCGGCTGTGGCCCGCGTCGTGGTGGTCACCGCCGATCCCCACCTCGGGGCGCCCGACGTGGAGGTCGTGCTGGAGCCCGAGCCGCGGGGCATCGCCGCCGCGATCTCCGACGGACTCCACGTCGCGCCGGCTGGCCATCGCGCCGTGCTGCTGGGCGACCTGCCCGGCCTGAGGCCCGGCGACCTCGCGGAGGCGCTCGAGCTGGCCGAGGACACCCGGCTCGGGGCCGTGCCCGACGAGGAGCGTCAGGGCACCACTTTGGTCACGGCACGCGAGGGCGACCTGCCCTCGGCCTTCGGGCCGGAATCGTGGCAGCTCCACCGGGCGGCCGGCTTCGTCGAGCTGCCCGTGCCGGTGTCGTCCACGCTGCGTCGCGACGTCGACCACGCCGACCACCTCGTCGGCACGCTCGGTCCGCGCACGACGGCCGTGCTCGGCCGCGTGCTGTGAAGCTCACTTCCGGCTGAAGACCGGGCCCGTCCCGGTCGGGACGAGCAGACCACGCTCCACCGTCAGGGCATCGGCCAGCTCCAGCGGCGGGTCCTCGTCGCCCCCGCACAGCACGACACCGCTTTCGTCGGGCGTGAGCAGCACCTGGTCGCCACGCAGGTCCCAGCGGCCCGGAGCCTGTGAGCACGTGTCGGTGACGACGTACCTGTTGTCGTCCGTGAGCGTCAGGATCAGTCGGCGGCCCGTCTCCGGGACCGGCTCGGAGACCCAGGCACCGAGCACGGGCAGCGTGTCCCCCGGTTCGCCGACCCCGGTGGAGCCTGTCTGACCCGGGTAGGGCTCAGGTGACTGGAGCCCGCATCCGGCCAGCAACGCTCCCACCAGGACGAGGACCGCGAGGGAGCGCATGGGCCCCAAGTTAACGGCCGGAACGAGTCACGGTCAGCGGCTCGAACGGACCATCTTTTTCACTGGAATGCGAGCAACTTTAACACCAGTCGCAGCGGCACCTCAGGCCCGGGTGAACGTGGGCCCGGCGCCCTCGGGCACCAGCGTGTCCCCATCGACCGTGAGCGCGGGCGGCAGCTCAACGGCCGCGTCACCGCCGCACTGCTGACCTGCGCCCTGGTCGGGAGTCAGCACGACCTGACCGCCGGCCAGCTCCCACCGGCCCGTCAGCTCGAGGCACTCGTTCTCCGCGACGTAGGTGTTGTCGTCGGACAGCGTGAGCATGACGGTCCGCCCGGACTCCAGCGGCTCGGACTCCCACAGGCCCAGCACCGGCAACGTGTCCTCGGGCTCCTCGACCTCGGACGTCTCCGTGGTGGCGAGCGGATCGCTGTCGTCCGCGCACCCGGTCAGCAGGGTCAGGGCCAGCAGCAGGGCGGCGAGGAGGCGCATGCGCCCACGCTAACCGCCGTCCCGTGCTCCGTGGCACCAGCACCTGATCTCGATACAGCGTCTCGCTGCGCTCGCCGCCACTCGATCACCGGTGGCGTACGCCGTCTCGCCGCCACTCGATCACCGGTGGCGATACGCCGTCGCGCTGCGCTCGATCACCGGTGGTCGAGTGCCGCGAGGAACGAGCGGTGTATCGAGACCGGAGTCAGGGGGTGATGGCGGCGCGGGCCAGGGCCGCAGACGTCTCGGGGTCGCTCATCCAGAGCGGCTGGACGCGCACGTCCCAGCCCTCGGCCGCGAGGGAGGGAGCCAGCGCGGCGTCCTCCTCGGCGACGAGCCACGTGTCGAGCACGCCGCCCGCGGCGCGACGTCCGTAGAGGCGGGCGACGGCGTCGGCCGCCGTCTCGACCCCGATCGCGGCCAGGCACGCGTCGGCCATGCCGCGCACCACCTTCCCGCCGATGATCGGCGAGATCCCCACGACCCGTCGTGCGCCGCCCAGGGCCTCGCGGATGCCGGGCACCTGCAGGATCGGGCCGATCGACACGACGGGGTTCGACGGCGCCATCACGACGACATCGGCGCCGGTGATCGCCTCGACGACGCCGGCTCCCGGCGTGGCCTCGCCGATCCCGGGGTTCTCGAACGCCACGGCGCGCAGCGAGGCGCGGTGGCGCGTCCACCACTCCTGGAAGTGCAGGCGGTCGCCACCCTCGACGACGACGTGGGTGTCGACCTCGGCATCGGTCATCGGCAGCAGGCGCGCACCGATCGGCCAGCGGGCGCCCAGCCGCTCGGCCACTTGCGACGGGGTCAGCCCCTCGCGCAGCCAGCCCGTGCGTGCCAGGTGCGTGCCGAGGTCGAGGTCGCCGAGGGTGAACCACGGCCAGCCCGCGCCCCACGCCTGCAGCTCGGCGCTGACGCGCTCGGTCTCGCCGGCGCGGCCCCAGCCGCGCTCGGTGTCGTTGACCCCCGCCAGCGCGTACAGGATCGAGTCGATGTCCGGCTGCAGCCGCACGCCCGAGAGCCACAGGTCGTCGCCGGTGTTGACGACCACGGTGATCTCGTCGTCGGCGCCGAGCGCACCCCGGAGGCCCGTGACGAATCGTGCTCCGCCGACGCCGCCGGCGAGCACCGTGACGCGCATCAGCCGCCCGTCCGGAAGAGGTCGTCCTCGAGCGGGCGGATGATGCTGCGCGCTCCAGGGAGCGCGAGGTCGCCCACGAGGTCGCCACGGCCGCGCACGACGGCGACGGGCACGTGACCGTCCTTGGGCTTGACCAGCTCGGCGGCGCCGCACAGCTCGTCGGCCACGCACGGCATCGTCACGGCGAGCGGGCGCCCGTCGGCGTCACGCCCGGGCTGCTCGAACAGGCGCACCCCGGCCGCGCCGATCGCGACGTCGGTCTGGCCGAGTCGCCACGGGCGACCCAGGGTGTCGGAGACGAGGACACCCACGTGGGCGACCTCGCGGAGGGCCTCGGCGATCCGGCGGGCCGAGGCGTCGGGGTCCTCGGGCAGCAGCAGGACCTGGCCCTCGGGCACGTTGCTCGCGTCGATCCCGGCGGCCGCAGCCACGATGCCGAGACGGTTCTGCACGATGCGGACCGCACCACGCTCGGCCACGACGCGCACGGTCTCGGCCTCGATCGCCGCCTCGCGCTCGGCCGCCGGGACGAACCGGCCCTCGGCCTTGCTGACGATCTTCGAGGTCACCACGACGATGTCGCCGTCGGCCAGCGAGGCGTGCGCGCGGATCAGCACGGCGAGGTCGTCCCCGGGACGGATCTCGGGCAGGCCGGCGATCCCGAGAAGGGTCAGCATCGGTGGGTCAGGCCGCGTCGGTCTGGTTCCGGCGCCAGCGGATGCCGGCCTCGATGAACTCGTCGATCTCGCCGTCGAGGACCGCCTGCGTGTTGCCGGTCTCGAACTCGGTGCGCAGGTCCTTGACCAGCTGGTACGGGTTCAGCACGTAGTTGCGCATCTGGTCGCCCCAGGAGGCCTGGACGTCGCCGCGCAGCTCGTCGAGGTGGGCGCGCTCCTCGGCCTTCTTCAGGGCGAGCAGCTTGGCCTTGAGGATCACCATCGCGCTGGCCTTGTTCTGCAGCTGGCTCTTCTCGTTCTGGCAGCTGACGACCACGCCGGTGGGGATGTGGGTCAGGCGCACGGCCGAGTCGGTGGTGTTGACGCTCTGGCCGCCCGGACCGCTGGAGCGGTAGACGTCGACGCGCACCTCGTCCTCGGGGATGTCGATGTTGTCGGTCTCCTCCAGCACCGGCACCACCTCGACCGCGGCGAACGAGGTCTGACGGCGGCCCTGGTTGTCGAAGGGGCTGATCCGCACGAGGCGGTGGGTGCCGGCCTCGACCGACAGGGTGCCGTAGGCGTAGGGCGCGCGGATCGCGAAGGTGGTGGACTTCAGCCCCGCCTCCTCGGCGTAGCTGGTGTCGTAGATCTCGACGGGGTACTTGTGGCGCTCGGACCAGCGGATGTACATGCGCTGGAGCATCTGGGCGAAGTCGGCGGCGTCGACGCCACCGGCGCCGGAGCGGATCGTCACGAGGGCCTCGCGCTCGTCGTACTCGCCCGAGAGCAGGGTGCGCACCTCGAGGCTGTCGATGGAGTTCGCCAGGCGGTTGATCTCGGACTCGGCCTCGGCCAGGGAGTCGGCGTCGCCCTCCTCGGCACTGAGCTCGAGCAGGACGCCCACGTCCTCGAGGCGCTGGCGCAGGTTGGCCACCCGCTCGGTCTCGGCCTGGAGCACCGAGAGCCGCCCGGTGACGCGCTGGGCGTTCGCCTGGTCGTCCCACAGGTCCGGCGCGCCGACCTGCTCCTGGAGGTCGGCGATCTCGACCTGCATCTTCGGCACGTCGAGCACGCGCTCGATCGACGTCAGGGTCGTGTCGAGCTGTTTGATCCGGTCGTTCAGGTCCGTGGTGGCCACCTGTCGAGGTTACCGCTGCGGGCCTTGCCGGGTGCTGTCGACCGCCCGGCGGGACGGCCGATTCAGAAACCCTCGGTATCTGGAGTGATTCACGCCACATCAGCCCCGCCCGTTCGGCATGATCCCTGCGGGGGATCGATCATCGAACCGGAGTCGACATGACGAACGAACGCATCGCCGCCACCGCTGCCGGCGTCGAGCTGGGCCTCCTGGTGTTCCTGCTCGTGCCGCATGCGGCAGCGCTGGGGACCGCACTCACGTTCGCCCTGGCCGTCGCGTCCACCCTCGTGGTGGCCGTGACCGCCCGCGTCGTCATCGCCCGGTTCGGGGCGGACGACCCGTGGCGCGACCTCGGCCTGGACCCGGCCTGGGACCTGTCGCTGAGCGAGCTGTCCGCCTGACATGCCAACGGCGGGCCGTCTCGAGGGAGACGGCCCGCCGTTGTCGGTCATCCGCCGGGCTACTTCCCCAGCCGCAACGCATCGCGGATGGTGAAGAAGACGTCCGTCTGGTCGGTCAGACCCACGACGTTCGCGGCCCGCGGCCCGTACGCCGCGATCCGCAGTTGCGAGCCGGTGTGCTGCTGCGAGCCGGCCGCGGCGCTGGTGGCGTAGTTGATCGTCATCGGCTGGCCGTCCTGCGTCAGCAGGTTCACCGTGGCGCCGGGGGTGACCGACCCCGCCTCGACGATCTGGCTGGTGTGCGCGTGGTCGGCGGTCACGATGACCGTCGTGTTCTTGTCCTTCTTCGCGTAGTCGAGCGCGACCTTCACGGACTCGTCGAGGTCGAGCGTCTCGCCGATCTGGCCGCAGGCGTCCGAGGAGTGGTTCCGCTTGTCGATGCTGGCTCCCTCGACCTGGAGGAAGAAGCCCTTGCGGCTCCGCTGGTCCAGCAGCTCGATCGACTTCTTCGTCAGGTCGGCCAGGCCGGGCAGGGAGTCGGTGCGGGCCGGGTTCTCGGTGCACGCGACGGGCGTCTTCTTCCCACCGTCGGCGGTGGCCGCGGGACCGGTCCAGCGCACCGGGAAGTTGCCCGGTGCGAACAGGCCCAGCAGCGGCTGGTCCTGGTCGGCCCTCTTCACCTTCGACAGCGACGCGAGGTCGTCGACGAGGCGGTAGCCCCGCTGCTGCGCCTGCTCGCGCAGTGTCCTGCCCTGCCAGCGACCGGCCGTCGCGGTCTCGGCGAACGTGGCCGCGCCACCGCCGAGGGTGACGTCGGGACGCGTGTCGAGGAGCTGCTCCGTGATGCTGCCGGCGCCGCCGTTCTCCTTGGCGTTCGTGGGACAGGTCTTCGTGGTCGCCGTGGGTCCGTAGCAGCTGCGGGCCGTCACGTGCGCGACCTGCACGGCCGGCGTCGCGTCCTGGATCTCGGCCGTGGAGACGTTGCCGGTCTTGTAACCGGCCCGCTTCGCCAGTTCGAGCAGCGTCTTCTGCGGCTTCCCGGCGATGTCGACGCTGACCGCGTTGTCGTAGGTCTTCGTGCCGGTGGCCCAGGCCGAGCCGGTGGCCGCGGAGTCGGGGACGTAGTCCGGCTTGCCCTCCTTCGTGAGCGAGTACGTCGTGTACTGGCCCGTCAGTGGGAGGCGGTCCAGGCCGGGGAACGTGCCCGCCGCGCCGTGGACGTAGTTGCGCGCGCTCGTGATCTCGGAGTCGCCCATCCCGTCACCGATGATGAGGATGACGTTCTCGGGGCGACTTCCGTCGATGGCCTTCTTGACGGCCTTGGTCTGGTCGCCCGAGAGGCGGGCGGCGCCGCCGTGGCGGCTGAGGTCGCGCTCGGCGGTGGCCACGGAGCCGACCACTGCTCCCCCGAGGAGCAGTGAGGCGGTGCCGAGGACGACCACGCTGCGGGTGCTGGTGCGTAGGTTCATGCCGTCAGCCCACCGTGGCCGGGTGACGCCCGGGTGAACCGCGGCCGAAGTCGGGCGGTCCACTTCGGGCACGCCGCCTAGCGCGCGGCCTCCACGAGGCGGGTGGGGAGCTCGGGGGCCGGGTCGCCGTCGGCGACCTGCCCGATGACCGCGAGGGTCGTGAAGTACGCCGCGCACGAGAGCACGAGCGCGGTGCGCCGGATCTGCTGCCACGTGTATCGGTTCATGTCTCCAGCGCAACCGACGCAGGTGAACCCCTCGCCAACGAGGATCGACGAACGCACGGACATCGGTCGTCGGCCGCGGGCCCGCCGGGGGGCATGATGGTGGCCATGGACGCTCCCAGGCCGATCACCCCGCCCGGTTGGTACGACGACGGGCATGGCCAGCTGCGCTGGTTCGACGGATCGGAGTGGACGCAGCACACCGCTCCCCTGAGCCGGCCCGCGGCGCCCCAGTCCCCGGCGCGGCCCGCGGTCCAGCCGCGCGCCCAGGTGCGAACCGAGGACCTCGTCCCCGTGAAGCGCTCGAAGCTGGTCTGGATCCTGCCGATCGTGTTCGTGGTGGCCGCCCTCGTCGGCGCCCTGCCGGCGATCGCGCTGTGGAGCTCGGGCGCATTCGACTCCGAGCCCCTCGAGCGCACGTACGCCGACTTCACCCGGGCGGAGGCGAGCCAGGACTGTGCGGCACTCGTGGCCGTCACGACGCAGAGCTTCCGCGACGACCTGTACGACGAGCCGTTCACGTGCGCCTCCCTGGCCGCCCGTCCCCCGGTCTCTCGCGAGGGAGACCCGATGTGGGGCCTGCGGTTCGGGCCGATCGGGATTCTCGTGGTCGAGGAGACCGGCGCTGACGACGTCGATGACTACGACGACTTCTCCAGCTCCGAGACCTACACGTTCATCCGCGAGGACGGCCGCTGGAAGCTGGACAGCAGCGACTGATCCCCACTTGCCACGGCGCGCGATCGGGGTGATCGTGGAGTCATGGTGTGGGGGCACCTCCGAACGAGGATCGCGCTGGTCGCGGCGTCCGTGGTGGGCGCCGGCGTGCTGGTCTCAGCCTCCGCACCGACCCACGAGCCAGCGAGGAAGCCCGCAGCCGTGGCCCCGCTCGCCAGCGCGGTCGTCGCTCCGCAGGTCGTCCAGGCCGCTGCCACTGCGCGGCCCCGCTGCTTCGGTGCCGCGTCGATGGCCAAGAGGCGGTGCCACAACCCCGCGCTCAAGGGCAAGCTGATCCAGCGCCCGGGCATCGCCAAGCGCGAGACGGCCCAGTACCCCGGCAAGCAGTGCTACCAGAGCGGCGTCCAGCAGATCCGCCTCAACCGGGGCTGCACCTTCGGCACCCGGGCCGCCGGCCGTCCGCACGTGATCCTCGTGGGCGACTCCCATGCCCGCGCGATCATGCCCGCCTTCGTCGAGATGGCCCGGGCCGGGCGCATCTCGCTGGAGGTGCAGGTGCGCGGCTCGTGCTCCTGGACGACGTCGCGGGTGAACCACCCCGACAAGTCCCGCGTCCGGCCGTGCACCCTCTACCGCAAGAACCTCCAGCGCTGGCTGCTGAAGCAGGCGCCGCGCACCGACGTGGTCGTGACGACCGGGTACGCGCGTCAGGTGTCGGGCAGCGCGAAGTCGCAGGTCATCAAGATGCGCGCGCTCTGGCGGCCGGTGATCCGCAAGGGCGTGCGGATCGTGGCCATCAGCGACAACCCGCGCCTCAAGGGCGAGCCGCAGAAGTGCCTCGTGAAGTACGGCGCCATCCGCGGCGCGAGGAAGTGCGGCGTCTCGACGAAGGCGGGCCTCTCGCGCGACCCGTTCCTGCTGACCGCGAAGAAGACCCGCGGCGCCACGGCCCTCGACCTGCGGCCCCGCTTCTGCAAGAAGGGCTTCTGCCCCGCGGTGATCGGCGGCGCCAACGTGTACCGCGACCACACGCACATCACGGTGACCTATGCCGAGACGCTCGCGCCCGTCCTGACCGGCAAGTTCCGCGCCATGCGGATCATCCGCTGAGCCCCGACGATCACGGCGCGGCGTCGAAGGCGTCCAGGACCTCCTTCTTGATCCGGCCGCGCTCACTCACCTCGTAGCCGTTCTCCTTCGCCCACGTCCGCACGTGGGCGAGCTCCTCCGGGCTGCGACCCGATCCGGATCCGGCGCTGCCGCTGCGGCGCGCGGAGGTACCGCGCGACGGTGCCTTGCGCGCGGCCTTGACGTAGGTCTCGAGCGAGGCGCGGAGGGCATCGGCCTCCTTCTTCGTCAGGTCGATCTCATAGCTGGTGCCATCGAGGGCGAACGAGACGGTCTCTCCCTTGCCGTCCTGGATCTCCTCGCCCGAGATGTCGCTGGAAAGAATGGTGATCACGCGCTGCGCCATGATTTCTCCCTTTTCGGCATGAATTCTTCGACGAAAGGCGAATATCGCCCACTCGTCATCAATTCACCTTAGCGAGATCACCCTTCTTCTTTGCGGACTAAACAAAGGCAAGGATTCGGAAAAGCGAAAGAAGTCATCCCGATTCGCTCTGCGGCAGGCCCTCGCAGAGGTCGGGCGATCCCGCCGGCGGCGTGCAGCCGTACGGCAGGTGCACCACCGCGGCGGCATCGAGCCCGGTGGTGCGGAAGACGTCGTCCTCGCCCGGGCCCGGCGCGACCTCGATGCGGCCACGCTCTCCGTCCGCCGTGCTGTAGGTGAGCTCGAGCCTCCACGAGCACGCACACGCGGTGGCCCGCGCGAGCACGTCGACGAACTCCAGGTCCGACCGGGTCACCTCGAGCGACTTCGGCTGGCTCTCCCGGCCCGTCACGGGATCGAGCCAGACGACCTTCTCGTCGTCGAGCGACACCGCGAGGTAGGAGACGTCAGCCGCCCCACCCTTGTCCCCGGTGAACCAGTAGCCGGCGAGCGGCGGCTGTCGGTCCTGCATCTTCACCGCGAACTGGTGGATGGTCACCGGCTCGTCGGTGGCTGCGCGCAGCTGGAGGCGGAACAGCGTGGTGGCCGCGTCATAGACGACTGGCGCGCCGACCGCCTCCATCGCCGCCTCACCGCCGCGCGCCGCGATGTGGGCCGCCGCGTGCGTCTTCACCTCCGGGGCTTCGGGGGGCCAGACGTGCTCGCCGCGGTGGTCGGCCTCGACCATCGAGTCGAACTCGTCGGACTGCAACACGGTGACCTGCAGCGGATCGCGGCCGGCGACCTCCTGGGCCTGCGACCAGATCCCGGGACCGAAGTAGGACACCGCCCACGCGGCGACGATCGAGGCGAGCCCGGCCGCGATCACCTTCACCCGGCGCGTGAGGCCGAGCGAGGATCCGGCCTCCTCGTCGGAGCGCGACGGTGCTCGGCCCGACCGACTCCTGCGCCGCCTCGCCATGTCGCCCCCGACCGTGGCAGTTCCACCTGTCGCTCCAGCATGCGACCCGGAGCGGGCGACTGACAAGCGCGAGGGCGGCTAGTGCTTGAAATGGCCCGTGGCGCGGGCGAGGAGGTGCTGCACCTCGCGGCGGTCAGCGGCTTCGAGGCGCGAGATGAGCCGCTCGGCGGCCTGGCCGGACACCGTGGTGACCGTGCGGCCCTGCCACGAGACGAGGACCTTGCCGTCCTTCGTCACGCGGTGGGTGAAGACGTCCTCGGCGAACCGGTTCCGGGCGTCCTCAACCATGGATCAGTGCTTCGGGGTGCCCTCGGCGGCGGGCAGCGGCATGCGCTGCGTGGCCTCGATGTCGTGATCCGCCTTGGGGGTCGCGGGCGGGATCTCCGGGACGAAGTGCGTGCTCTTGGCGTTGACCGCGGCGGCGAGGACCCAGATGACGACGTAGACGAGCGCCGTGCCGCCGATGAACAGGCCGATCCACTCGATGGTGGACAGGGCCGCCTCGTCCACGGGCCAGGACTCGGGGGCGGTGCTGGCCGAGGCCGGGGTCGCGGCAGCGACGACGGCGAGCAGGGCGGCGGTGACGGCGGTGATCACTCGGGCGGGGCTCATGGGTCCATCGTATCCACCGGCATCTGGGCGTGAACCCTCACCCGTAGGGTTGAGGGGTGGATTGGACATGGACGCCGGAGGACCTCGCCGGCTGGCTGCTGGACGTGCCCGGACGGGCCCTGCTCATCGTGCTCATCGCGATCGTGCTGCGCTGGCTCGCCCACCGGTTCATCAACCGCCTCACGGGGCGCGCCGCGAAGGGAGCGGTCCCGGGGATCCTCGCCCAGTCCAAGGCCGGTGTGTTCCTCGCTGACCTGCGCAACGGCTCGAGCGAGCGCCGCCGCCAGCGCGCCGAGACGATGGGATCGCTGCTGCGCAGCATCGCTTCGGGCGTCATCTGGAGCATCGCGTTCGTCATGGTGCTCGGCGTCTTCGGGCTGCCGATCGCCCCGCTGCTGACCGGTGCCGGAGTGGCCGGCGTCGCGCTGGGCTTCGGTGCCCAGACCCTCGTGAAGGACTTCCTCTCGGGGATCTTCATGATCCTCGAGGACCAGTACGGCGTGGGCGACGCCGTCGACGTCGGCGAGGCCGTCGGCACCGTCGAGGCCGTCGGCCTGCGCGTCACGCGGCTGCGCGACGTCAACGGCACCGTCTGGTACGTCCGCAACGGCGAGATCCTGCGCGTCGGCAACCACAGCCAGGAGTGGGCGCGCACCGTGCTCGACGTGACCGTCGCCTACGACTCCGACCTCGAGCTGGTCCAGCGGATCCTGCGCGAGGAGGCCCACGCGCTCGCCACCGACTCCACGCTCTCGGCCGTCATCATCGAGGAGCCCGAGGTGTGGGGCGTCGAGCGCTTCGACAAGGACGGCGCCGTCGTGCGCACCGTGCTCAAGACCGCTCCCCTGCACCAGGCCGACGTCGGCCGCGCCCTGCGCAGCCGCGTGCTGCGCCGGTTCGACGAAGCCGGCGTCCGCATCCCCTCCACCACACTTCCGCCCTCGGGAGGCACCGCATGACCGAACAGCCGCAGCAGGAGACGTTCTACGAGGCGATCGGCGGACGCGCGACGATCGAGCTGATCGTCGACGTCTTCTACCAGGGCGTCGCGCAGGACGAGGTGCTCCGGCCGATGTACCCCGAGGAGGACCTCGGGCCCGCGGCCGAGCGCCTGACGATGTTCCTCGAGCAGTACTGGGGCGGCCCGACGGAGTACTCGCAGCGCCGCGGTCACCCGCGTCTGCGGATGCGGCACGCGCCCTACGCCGTCACCGAGGACGGGCGCGACCGCTGGCTCAAGCACTTCCGCGAGGGCCTCGACGCGGCGAAGCTCGACCCCGAGCACGACGCCCAGTTCTGGGCGTACGCGCAGCACGCCGCGAACTTCATGATCAACTCGCCGAGCTGATCAGCCCATCGCCGCGGCGAGCGTCTCGCGCTCGGCGTCGGTGAACGTCCGCGAGGACTGCGTGGCGGCGTCGAAGCCCACCAGCACCGCGAGGGACGAGGCGAACGCCTGCCCGTCGGCGCCCAGCTGGGCCTCGATGGTGAAGGACGCGTTGCCGACCCGCCCGACCCGCGCCGTGGACTCGAGCCGGTCCTGCGGCGTGATGGGGCGGTGGTAGCGCGCCTCCACGCTCGCGACGACGAAGTTGCCGGGGGTGGCCCGCGTCAGCACGCCGTTGATGAACGGGACGCGCGTCTCCTGGAAGAGCTCGAACACCTGCGCCTCGTTGACGACGCCGGTGGCGTCGAGGTCGGTGTGACGCAGCGCGATCGCCCCCGGCTGGGCCGCCTCGTGGAGCGGCCCCCCGGCGGCCAGGCCGCCGTAGGTGACCTCGACGGTGGCGAACACGGCGTCCGAGTCGGCCAGGCCGATCGACTGCAGGACCCGGTTCTCCTCGATGCTGCTGGTGACCACGACGGGACGCCGGCCCAGCAGCAACGGGCGCTTGAACTGGATGGACATCTCGCCGATCGGGCCCTCGGGCAGGCGCGGGATCGCGGCCCGCGCGTTCTCCGCGTACTTGAGGTACACGACGTTGTTGACGTGGTTCAACGAGTCCAGGTCGGCCCAGCGCATCGGGATCTCGTGGCGGTACTCGGTCACTCCGGCATCCTGCCACGCGGCGTCCGCGCGGCCGGGCCGTGGTGACCGAGAACCGTCACGCGCCGAGGGTGTCGTCGATCTCGACGACCGAGTCGCCCTCCTGGACGATCTGGCCCTCGGCCACGAGAATGCCGGCGACATGACCATGGACAGGTGAGATGACGGGAATTTCCATCTTCATCGACTCGAGGATGACCAGCGGGTCGCCGGGACCCACCTGGTCGCCCTCGCGAGCGAGGATCTTCCACACGTTGCCGACGATCTCGGCCTTCGCGTCGATCATCGGTGCTCCAGCAGACGCAGCGAGGCGACGAGGCGGTCGCGCGTCTCCTCGGGGTGGATGACGTCCTCGATGATCCCGGCCTCGGCCGCCACGTAGGGGCGGGCGACGTTCTCGCGGTACTCCGCGGCGAGCTCGTCGCGCAGCGCGGCGGGGTCCTCGGCGGCGGCCAGCGCGCGACGGTGCAGCAGGCCCACGGCTCCGCCGGGGCCCATCACGGCGATCTCGGCGTTGGACCAGGCCCACGCGTGGTCGGCGCCCAGCGAGGTGGAGCCCATCGCGATGTAGGCACCGCCGTAGGCCTTGCGGACCACCACGGTCAGGCGCATCGACTTCTTGGCCTCGACGTACGCCTTGAGCACCTTGGCGCCCTGCGTGATGATGCCGCGGCCCTCCTCGACCGTGCCGGGCAGGAAGCCGGGCACGTCGACGAGGGTGATGATCGGGATGCCGAAGCGGCCGCAGAACTCCACGAAGCGGGCGATCTTGACCGAGTTCTTGGAGTCGAGGATGCCGCCGCGGACGGCGGGCTGGTTGGCGACGACGCCCACGGGGCGCCCCTCCACGCGGCCGAACAGCGTCAGGGCGCTGCCGGCGTACTCGGGCGAGAGCTCGAGGCGGGCGCCGTTGTCGAGCACGCCGTCGATGACCTGGTGCATGTCGAAGATGACGCTGGCCTTCTCGGGCACGACCTCGGGCAGCGCCTCGGCGGCGGTCTGGTTGACCGGCACGGGGGCGGTCACGGGCAGCACGCCGTCGGCGTTCGAGGGCAGGTACGACAGCAGGTGGCGGACCGACTGCAGCGCGTCGAGCTCGGTCTCGACCTCGAGGTGCGCCACGCCGCTCGTGCGGGTGTGCATGCCGGAGCCGCCGATCTCGTCGGCCGTGGCGTCCTCGCCGGTGGCGGCGCGCACGATGTCGGGGCCGGTCAGGAACATGTGGCCGTGACCCTTGACCATGATGGTCCAGTCCGTCAGCGCGGGCGAGTAGGCCGCGGCGCCGGCGCACGGGCCGAGGATCACCGAGATCTGCGGGATGCGCTGCTGTGCCTCCACGTTGAGCGCGAAGATCTCGCCGCAGCCGTGCAGGGCGAGGATGCCGTCGGGCACCCGGGCTCCGCCGGAGTCGTTGACGTAGACGATCGGGAAGCCGCGCTCGATCGCGAAGCGCTGGGCGCGGCAGATGGCCTCGGCCATGACCGCACCGATCGCGCCGGAGGCGATGGCGGCGTCGTGGCAGGCCACGACGACGGGACGGCCGTCCACCAGGCCCCAGCCGGTGATGACGCCGCTGCCCGCGCCGGGGGTGGCCGCGCGGAGCGGGGCGAGCTCGACGAAGGTGCCTTCGTCCATGAGCAGCTCGGCGCGCTCGCGGGCGGTGTGCACCCGGGCGCCGCGCGGCTCGACGCGAGCGAACCGCTCCCGTCGACGGGACTCCAGTCCCGCGCGCGGGACCGCTCCCGCGGTGGTCGTCTGCGTCGTCAGCCGGTCGTCAGAAACATGAGGCATTCCTCGACTATAGCCGAAACGTGAGGATTCCCTCATATTCATCCACGGTGTTTTCGATGTGACCTTTCGCACCTGAGGCGGGTGCGATACGGTGACTAAGCAAGCGCTTAGACACCCAAGGAGACCGCACGTGTCCGAACCCCGTACCGCCATCATCACCGGAGCCGCCCGTGGCATCGGCGCCGGAATCGCCAAGCGATTCGCCGCCGACGGCTTCAAGGTCGCCGTCCTCGACCTCGACGAGTCCGCCTGCCAGACCGTCGTCGACGAGATCGTCGCGGCCGGCGGCCAGGCCCTCGCCGTCGGCGCCAACGTCGCCGACGCCGACGCCGTCGAGGCGGCCGTGTCGAAGGTCGCCGACGAGCTCGGCGCGCCGACCGTGCTGGTCAACAACGCCGGCGTGATCCGCGACAACCTGCTGTTCAAGATGACCACCGACGACTGGGACCTGGTCATGGACGTGCACCTCAAGGGCTCGTTCCTCATGACCAAGGCCGTCCAGAAGCACATGACCGAGGCCAAGTACGGCCGCGTCGTGAACCTCTCCAGCACCTCGGCGCTGGGCAACCGCGGCCAGGCCAACTACTCCGCCGCCAAGGCCGGTCTGCAGGGCTTCACCAAGACCCTCGCGATCGAGCTGGGCAAGTACGGCGTCACCGCCAACGCGATCGCCCCGGGCTTCATCCAGACCGACATGACCGCCGCGACGGCCGAGCGCATCGGCGTGCCGTTCGACGACTTCATCGAGTACGCCTCGAAGGAGATCCCCGTGCAGCGCGTCGGCCAGCCCGAGGACATCGCGCACACCGCCGCCTTCCTGTGCAGCGAGGGTGCCGGCTTCGTCTCCGGCCAGGTCATCTACGTCGCCGGCGGACCGAAGGACTGACGTGACCGCTCCTGACGTCGTCCAGGGACTCGACCTCGAGGCCCTGCGCACGTGGCTCGACGCTGAGGCCCCCGGGGAGATCCCGGGGGCGCTCAGCGCGTCGCTCATCACCGGTGGCAAGTCCAACCTGACGTACGCCGTCACCAACGGCGAGCGCGACGTCATCGTGCGCCGCCCGCCGCTGGGACATGTGCTGGCCACCGCCCACGACATGGGTCGTGAGCACCGCGTGATGGCGGCGCTGGCCGGCACCGCCGTCCCCGTGCCGCGCATGATCGCCGAGTGCACCGACGAGTCGGTCATCGGCGCGAAGTTCTACGTCATGGAGCGCATGTCGGGCACCGCCTTCCAGCGCGCCAAGGACCTCGAGGTCATCGGGGCGGAGCGCACGCGCGCCGTCACCGAGCGCCTCGTGGACACCCTCGCCGACCTGCACGCCGTGGACTACGAGGCCGTCGGCCTGGGCGACTTCGGTCGCCCCGACGGCTACCTCACGCGCCAGGTCGCCCGCTGGAAGAAGCAGCTGGACTCCTCGCGCTCGCGCGAGATCGAGGGCATCGACGAGCTGGCCGAGCGGCTGACGAGCTCGGTGCCCGCGACGAGCGAGAGCACGATCGTGCACGGCGACTACCGCCTCGACAACGTGCTCGTCGACACCGAGGACGGCGACCGCATCACCACCGTCCTGGACTGGGAGATGAGCACGCTCGGCGACCCGCTCACCGACGTGGCCGTCATGCTGGCGTACCAGCACCTGGCCCTGAGCGCCGGGCCGTCGAGCGGTCAGGTCACCGACGCGCCGCAGGCGCCCGGGTACCTCTCCCCCGACGAGGTCGTCGAGCGCTACGCCGCGCGATCGGGACGTGACGTCAGCGAGCTGGGCTTCCACCTGGGGCTGGCGTACTTCAAGCTGGCGGTCATCCTGGAGGGCATCTACTTCCGCCACGCGGCCGGTCAGACGGTGGGTTCGGGCTTCGACGGGATCGGCGCCATGATCGATCCCCTCGTCCAGCACGGACTTCACGCTACTTCCAAGTAATTCACGGGTAGTCTGGCGCGCGTGATGGCCGCCCAGATCCTCGAACCTCGCCGACGCCCTACGCAGGAGCGCAGCAAGGTCAAGTTCGACAGCCTGCTCCAGGCGTCGCGCGACGTGCTCCTCGACGTGGGCTTCGAGTCGTTCACGTGCGAGGAGGTCGCGCAGCGCGCCGGACTACCCATCGGCACCCTCTACCAGTTCTTCGCGAACAAGTACGTCATCGTGTGCGAGCTGGACCGGCTGAACGCCGTGGCGATCCAGTCCGAGCTCGACAAGCTGGCCGCCGAGCTGCCCACGCTCGACTGGCTCGTGCTGCTGGACCGGCTCGTCGACCACATGAGCCAGCTGTGGATCAACGATCCCTCCCGCAGCGCCGTCTGGTACGCCGTGCAGTCCACGCCGATCACCCGCGCCACGGCCGAGGTCACCGAGCAGCAGCTGGCCGCCCGGGTGGCGCACGTGCTGGCGCCCCTCACGCCGGGGACCCCGCGCGACCGGCGCAAGATCATGGCCGAGGTCCTGGTGCACATGTCGTACTCGATGCTCAACTTCTCGGTGCGCGACCTGCAGGAGCACGACGAGGCCATCATCGAGCTCAAGCGCCTGCTCGGCACCTACCTGCTGGCCGCCGAGGCCGGAGCCACCTGAGCCGCGTCAGAGCGCGGCCAGGACGCGGCGCTCCTCGTCGTCGGTGAGGCCGCAGCGGCGGGGCTGGGTGCGGGTCTCCTCCCAGACCAGGACGTCGGCCAGCGTCTCCTCGAGGGGGCGCGTCGTCAGGCCCTGCGCCCGCGCGCGGCCGGTGTCCATCGTGGCGAAGCCGCGCCACTCGGGGTCGTCGATCCACAGCGGCAGCGTGGCCGGACCCATCCAGTCGCCGACGCCCAAGTCACGCAGGCGCTCGATCGGCACGGGCCGTGGTCGCGCCGTCGACGCCGCGACCCGGGCGGCCACCTGCAGCACGCTCTGGAGGTCGGTCGTGGGGCCGGTGGCGTTGAACGTTCCCTCGACCCGTCGCTCGGCGAGGCCGACGATCCAGGCCGCGAGGTCGCGGACGTCGACCATGGCGCACGGGAAACGGAGGTCGTCCGGGACCACCACCTCCGGGCCCAAAGGGTGCGCGAAACGCCAGGGCCAGTAGCCGCTGCGGCCCGACCAGTCCCCCGGCCCGGCGATGAGCCCGGACCTCACCACGGCGGCCGGCCCGGCGGCCAGCACCGCCTGCTCGCAGGCCACCTTGGCGGCGCCGTAGTCGTCGTCCGAGGACATCGCGTCGGCCGCGAGCGGCGCCAGGGTGGCGGCGTCCTCGGCCTGCTCGAGCGAGGAGAAGTCGGCGTACGCGTTGCCGCTGGAGACGAAGACCCGGTGATCCGCGGTCAGGTCGCGCACGGCGCGTCTCACGTGGCCCGGATGCCGCGCGACGTCGATGACGACGTCCCACCGCCCGCCCGTGAGAGGCGCGAGGCCGTCGTCCTCGTCGCGGTCGATCCGCACGAAGGCGGCCCCGGCGGGCGGCTCGGCCGACCCGCGCGCGGCACACGTCACGCGGTGCCCCCGCGTGAGCGCCGACCGGGCGATCTCGTGGCCGAGGAAGGCGGTGCCGCCGAGGACGAGGAGCTCCATCGCCCCAGCCAACCGCCGCCACCGCCTCGAGGGAAGCCGTGTTCGCGGAGGGCGCAAGTCACCGAGGGCGGAAGATCTCGGGTCAGGCGGAGAGGGTCACCATCGCGATGGCGGCGGGACCGTCGTGACTGAGGCTGACGTGCACCGTGACGTCCTCGAGGTGCTTCGCGACGTCACCGTGCAGGCGGATGCGGGGGCGGCCCCACGCGTCGCGGATGACCTCGATCTGGTCGTGCACGTGCTCGCCGAGGGGCGGCGGGGTCCCCCACAGCGACTCCGACCAGGCCTTGATGAACGCCTCCTTGACCGCCCAGCGGGCGGCGAGGGACGCCATCTCCTGATCGGGGGTGCGACGCCCGGAGCCAGAAGGAGAACTCCGGGCGTCGCGGCGCTCGGCAGCTGTGAAGGCACTGCCGGCGCGGGTGCCCGGTCGCCGATGCTGCTCGGCGAATCCGGGCACGTCCACCAGGTCGATCCCGGTGCCGATCACCGGCACGCGTAGACCCCGTCCTCGCCCAGGCGGCCGCTCGCGTCGAGCAGCAGGGCCGCCTCGCGCTCGCGCACGCCCGAGTCGCCCAGGCGACGGTCGGCCGGACGCCGGTAAAGCGCGTCGCCGCCGTACATGGCGTCCACGAGGCGCATGCGACCGTCGATCCGGCGACGCTCCGCCGCCTCGAGGTACGCGTCGCGCTCGTCGGCGGGGAGCGACTCCACGAACGCCTGCGAGTGCACCACGGCGATCAGACCGGCCACGTGACCGAAGCCGAGGCTGGTCAGCAGGCCCGCCTTGAGCGGCCCGGTCGCCAGCGGCTCGCGCAGCCACACGAGGTGCTCGTGCTCGGCCAGGTCGTCCATGACGCAGTCCAGGCTCCGGTTCGGCGGCAGGACGCCGCCCTCCAGCACCTGGCACAGCCCGATCAGCTGGAAGGCGGCCGCGCCGCCCTTGCTGTGACCGGTCAGCGCCTTCTGGCTCATGACGTACAGCGGGTTGCCCTCGCTGCGACCCAGGGCCGCCGCCAGCCGCTCGTGCAGCTCGGACTCGTTGCGCTCGTTGACGCCGGTCGACGTGTCGTGCTTGGACAGCACGCCGATGTCGTCCGCGCCCACGCCGAGGGCCGAGAGGGAGCGGGCCAGCTGCGACTCGCGTCCACCACGGCCTGCCGCCAGGGCACCGAGGCCCGGCGCCGGGATCGACGTGTGAACGCCGTCGGCGAACGAGGCCGCGTAGGCCACGACACCGAGCACCGGCAGGCCCATCCGCGCCGCCAGGTCACCGCGGGCCAGCAGGATCGTGCCGCCGCCCTGCGACTCGACGAACCCGCCGTAGCGACGGTCGTTGGCCCGGCTGAAGTAGCGGTCCTCGAGGCCCTTGGCGGCCATCGCCGCGGAGTCCGCGGTGGCCGACATGTCGCCGAAGCCCACGATGCCCTCCACCGAGAGGTCGTCGAAGCCGCCGGCCACGACGAACTCGGCCTTGTTGAGGCGGATCTTGTCCACGCCCTCCTCGACCGACACCGCGGTCGTGGCGCACGCGGCCACCGGGTGCACCATCGCGCCGTAGCTGCCCACGTAGGACTGGACCACGTGCGCGGCGATGACGTTCGGCAGCGCCTCCTGCAGGATGTCGTTCGGCTTCGCCTCGCCCAGCAGGGTGTCGATGTACAGCGAGTGCATCGACGTCATGCCGCCCATGCCGGTGCCCTGCGTGTTCGCCACCAGGGTCGGGTGGGTCCAGCGCATCAGCTCGGACGGGGTGAAGCCCGAGGACAGGAACGCGTCCACGGTGCAGATGAGGTTCCACAGCGCCACGCGGTCGACCGCCTCGACCATCTCGGCCGGGACGCCCCAGACCGTCGGGTCGAAGCCCGTCGGGATCTGGCCGCCCACCGTGCGGGTCAGCTTCATCTTGCGCGGCACGCGGACCTGCGTGCCCGCCTTGCGGGTCACCGTCCACTCGCCCTCGCCGTCCTGGCTGATCACCGTGTGCTCGGGGTCGGCGTCGCGCATCGCCTGCGCCTCCGCCTGCCCCGAGACCGTGAAGGTCAGGTCCTGGTCGAGGTACACCGACGCCAGCAGCGGCGCGGTGTTGTCGACCATGTCGCCGTCGTCGGCGTACCGGCGGACGCCGATGCGCTCGCGGACCGCGTCCTCGTACCGGTCGGCGATCTCGTGCTCGGCGACGACCTCGCCGGACTCGGTGTCGAACCAGCCGCGGTTGGTCGCGTCCCAGCTGAGCAGCCCGGTGGACCACGCCAGCTCGAGCACGCCGGCCGCGGACAGGCGGTCCTCGACCTCCATCTCGAAGCGCGTGCGCGACGAGCCGTACGGGCCCAGCTCGCCGGCGCCCACGATGACCACGAGGTCCTCGGGACGGGCGGTGACGCCGGCCCACTCGGGCGTCTCGACGCGGTCGAGGCGCGACGGCGGCGCGGGGAGCGCCGGGATCGTCGAGTTCTCGTCCGTGATCTCGATACGCCGCTCGCTGCGCTCGCGTGCTACTCGATCACCGAGGGCCTTCATGTCGAGGTCGGCCTCGCCGAGGCCTCCCGTGAGGTCGAGGGTCAGCGGACCCTCGGTCGCCTGCTGACGGGCCTGCGGGGTGCAGGCCTCGAGCAGCGCGGCGGCCATCTCGTCGGGCGACCAGGTGCGCACGCCGGCGGCCTCGACGGCCTCGACGAGCGGGTCGTTGGCGCCCATGAGGCCCGTGCCGCGGACCCAGCCGATGATGGCGTGGGCCAGCGTGACCTTGTCGGCCCAGCGCTTCTCCGAGCCCCACTTGGTGACGAGGGCGTCGAGCGCGGCCTTGGCCTCGCCGTACGCGCCGTCGCCGCCGAACATGCCGCGGTTGGGCGAGCCCGGCAGCAGCACGTGCAGGCGGGCGTCGAGGTTGCGGTCGGTGACCGACGACGACAGGGCGCCGACGAGCCGCTCGACCGACCACAGCAGGATGCGCATCTCGAGCTCGGCGCGAGGGCCGGCCTCGGTCGCGTCGCCCATGACCCGGCCGGCCGCGAACGGCACCAGCAGCGTCGGGGTCAGCGAGGGCTTCGACACCGTCGTGACGCCGGCGGCGGTGCGGGACTGCTCGGCCCCGATCCACTCGACCAGCGCGTCCACGTCGGCGAACGACGCCAGGTTCGCGGGCACGACCCACAGGACCGCGCCGGCGCGGGCGTTGCGCCGGTACAGGTCCTTGAAGAAGCGCAGCTTCTTCGGCGCCAGCGAGGACGTGGTGGCCACGACCGTGGCACCGCCCGCGAGCAGCTCGCCCACGACGGAGCCGGCGATCGAGCCGTCGGCCGCACCGGTCACGACCGCGACCTCGCCGGCGAAGGTGCCGGCGGACGTGTCGCGCGCTTCCCCGGCGATGCGGGCGAACCGCTCGTCGCCGGTCCGGGCGAGCCAGTGCTCGGCCTGCTTCGCCACGACCTCGCCGGTCCCGGTGAAGGAGCCGACGACCTCGTCGCCGTGCGCCAGGCGTGCGAGGTCCTCGCGTGCCGACGCCCAGCGGTCGTCCAGGACGACCGCGTGCTCGGCGTCGAAGACGCCCTCGGTGGCCTTGATCCAGTCGGTGCCCAGCTCGGCCTCGACCCGCGCGACGACCGCGGCCGCCTGCTCGTCGGGCTCGGCCGTCGCGGGCACGTCGACCAGGTCGAGGTGCTCCAGCACGAGTCGCGCCGCCGAGGCGAGCACGCCGTCGCGGCCGGTGATGGCCGCCGTGAACTCGCCGAGCGCCTCCGCGTCGATCGTGGCGCCGTCGCCACCGCCCGCGGACGGCATCTGCACCGTCACGCCGTGGCGCGAGGCGACCGCCTGGACCGCGGCGTCGATGGCCGCGTCGACGTCGCCCGCCGAGGCGATCGACGCCTCGCCGAACGCGCCGCCGCGGACGCTCTGGCCCTCGCGGGTCACCATGGCCAGCTCGGCCAGGACGTGCGAGGCCCAGCCCGAGCCGAGCTGCCACGCACCCGTGACGCGCTCGGCGACGGCCGACTGCTTGCGACCCGTCGGGCCGAGCACCTTCTTGAGGTGGTCGCCGAAGGCCTCGGCCAGGACCGGGCCGAACGGCTTGTAGGTGCGCGCGAGGGCGTCGACCTGACCGCCCAGCGTGACGATGTCCGCCTCCGCGGCGCCGTCGATCGCGCCCAGCGACAGCTCGCCGCCGAGGTCGATCAGCAGCTGGTTGCGGCGGCTGGACGCGCCGTCGGTCAGCGACTCGATCGTGTCGGCCGCACCGAGCTGGTCCAGGCGCAGCTTCGTCCACCACGCGATGAGGACCTTCGTGGCATCGGCTGCCGAGAAGGGCAGGTCGGCGGCCGTCTGCGTGGCGGGTCCGCCGGCCGGAGCGGCCGCGGGGGCGGCGGCCTGCTGCGGCGCGCTGGCCTCGACGGTCGCCTCGGGGGCCTCGTCCTCCACCGGGGCCGGGTCCTCGTCGGTCCCGTACACGGCGGCGGCGTCGCGCTCGACGTTCAGCACCTCGACGCTCGGGTAGCCGGGCAGCTTCAGCGTGCCGGACGCCAGGTTGGCCACGGTCGGGGCCGAGCCGACGCCGACCTCGACGAAGCGCTCGACGCCCAGGCCACCCTCCTCGACGGGGATGAACATGAGGTCCTGCGTCTCGATCCAGCGCACGGGGCTGGCGAACTGCCAGGCCAGCAGCTCGATCAGCAGGTCGCGGCACAGCATGCCCGGGTCCTCCGACCGCGGGACGGTGGTGCCGACGTACTCCTCGACCTCGCGGATGAAGTCCTCGTCCAGGCTGAACGGCTTCGGCACGAGGTTGGGGACGTAGCGGCCCTCGAGGATCGACGGGTCGATCGTGGGCGGCAGCAGGTCCTGCAGCTTGTGGCGGAAGTCCGGTACGCCACCGTGCAGCACGCGGCTGTGGAACGGCACGTCGATGCCGGGCACGAGGATGAACGCGGCCTTGCCGCCGAACCGGTCGCGGCGCTCGGCCACGTCCTTCTCCAGGACCTCGAGGCCCCGGACGGTGCCGGCGATCGCGTACTGCGAGCCCCGCATGTTGTAGTTGACGATCTGCAGGAACTCGCCCGAAGCCTCCCCGAGGCCCTCGACGTAGTCCTTCACCTCGTCGTCGGCCAGGCCGATCTGCGAGGGGCGGATCGCCGCTAGGCGGTAGTCGCTGCGGCCCTTCTCGTCACGGGGCACGAGCGTGTGCATGACCGAGCCGCGCTGGAACACGACCTCGACGACGGCCTCGAGGCTGATGACGCCCGAGACCGCGGCGAGCGCGTTGTACTCGCCGACGGAGTGGCCGGCCAGGACCGCGCCGTCCACGAAGGCACCGCCCTCACGGAGCTCGGCCATCTGGGCGGCACCCAGCACGGCCATCGCGACCTGGGTGAACTGCGTCAGGTAGAGCACGCCGTCGGGGTGGTGGTGCGTGACGCCGCGGACGGTGAGATCGGTCGGGTTGTCGCGGACGACCGTCAGGATCGAGAAGCCGAGCGCGGAGCGGGTGTGCCTGTCGGCACGGTCCCAGACCTCGCGCGCGGCGGGGCAGCGCTGGTAGCCGGCCATGCCCATGCCGGGGCTCTGGATGCCCTGGCCGGGGAAGGCGTAGGCGGTGCGGGGCGCGTCCAGCACGGCCGAGGCGGCCATGACGATCTCGCCCTCGGCGCGCACGGTGACGTCCAGCACCTCGCGGCCGTGGGACAGGCCCACGCGGTCGGCGCGGACCTCCACCTCGGCACCCGGAGCGACCGGGGCCATGAAGCGCGTGGTCCAGCCGGCGATGCGGCGTCCGGTCTCGTCGGAGACCGCGTGCTGCGCGGCGGCGGAGGTCCACATGCCGTGCACGATGGGCGCGCCGAGCCCGGCCAGGCGGGCGGCGGCGACGCTGGTGTGGATCGGGTTGTGGTCGCCGGTGACCGAGGCGAACGCGCCGAGGTCGGACGGGGCGGTCACGGTCACGCGGGCGCGGGTCCGGCGCGGGGTGTCCTTGACCTCGTCGTCGCCCAGGACGTCACCCGCACGAGCGGGGTCGGCCAGCGAGGCGGCGCCCGTGCGGCCGCGGATCGCGAACCGCTCGCGCATCGTGGCGACGTCGCCGACCGTGACGTCGACGGTGACGACGCGGCCGTACTGCGACTCCTCCACGCCACTGAGGGCGGCGCGGATCCCGAGCGAGGCGCGCTCGGTCGGCAGCGGCTGGGCGGTGATCGCGTGGTCGAGGTGGACCAGGTCGAGCATGCCCTCGACGACGGGGACGCCCTCGGCGTTCCGGGCGTCGCCGATCACGGCGAAGACCGCGGGCCAGGCCAGTCCGACGAGCACGTCCGGCACGCGGTGGCGGCCGAGCACGAGCGGCCCGGCGCTGACGGCGGCGTGGTCGGCGGCCAGGTCCGGGTCCCAGTCGACGTCGAGGTGCGCGACGCCGTTGGAGACCTCAGGAAGGCTGCCGGCGACGGCACCGCTGACGATCTGGGCCATGGCGGACACGGCGGCGTCGGTGGTGACCACCGGGGCGTGGCCGCGCGCGGCGCCGGACGGCACCTCGATGCGCAGCGTCAGCTCGCGGCCGTGACCGAGCGGCACGGTGAGGTCGGCGGCGGAGTCGCCCGAGGCGACGAGACGGGCGCCGGTGGCGGCCTGCTCGGCGGAGTCGGTGTCGGTCAGCACCCACTCGGCACCGAGGCGGTGCACGGGGTTGGTGACGGTGCGGCCCGCCCAGACCACGTCGGGGGCGGCGAGGACCACGGCGAGCGGGGCGGCGAGGCGGCTGTCGCCCTCACGGCGACGCGCCGGCACGCGCTGCGGGGCGCGGCCCGAGGCGAGCAGGGCGTCGACCGCGGCGTCCTCGAAGCGCTGCAGCAGCTCGGCGACGGGCTCGTCGACGCGCGTGATGCCCGCGACGCTGGCCGTGCCGGGGATGATGCAGACCTCGTCGGCGCCGTAGCGCGGGTCGTGCGCCTGCCACAGGGAGTCCGAGCGCCACCAGCGACGCACGTCGGCGTCGACGACCGGCACGAAGTTCACGGGCTTGCCGGCCCGGCGGCAGACCTCGACGAAGAACGCCTCGTCCGCCGGGTGCAGGGTCACGGCGGCGGCGTCGGGGTACGCCGCGATCAGGCGGTCGAGGGCGGCCGGGCCGTCCTCGACGTCGGTCGGCTCGGCGAAGAGCGTCGCGATCTCGCCACGGTCCTGCTCGGCGAGGCGGGCCTCGGCGCGCTGCGCCAGGGCGTGGAACCGGTCGCGCAGCGACACGTCGAGCCACTGGGCCGAGCCGTCGGCGGCGGTGCCGGAGAGCTCGACGAAGCGGCCGAGCCAGCGGGCGTAGGTCATCGCGGCGACGTCGCCGAAGTACGGCTTGGCGGTGCGGTCGAGGGCCTCGACGATCTCGTCGCGGCGGCGGGCGACCGCGTCGGCGTCGCCGGCGACCTCGTCGAGGAGTCGGCCGGTGCGCGACGCGGTGTTGTCGATCTCGTGGATGTCGGCGCCGAGCTGGCTGCGGCCGGAGGCCATGCCGTTCTTGGCGGTGCCGGCGCCGACCCAGGCACCGGTGCCGCGGGTCTCGACGAGCATCTGCTTGACCTCGGGGGCCGTCGTGGCCTCGAGCGTCGCCATGGCGGCGGTGCCGACGAGGATGCCGTCGACGGGCATGTCGGGGAAGCCGTGGCGCTGGGCCCACGTGCCGGTCAGCCACGCGGCCGCGGCGTCGGAGGTGCCGATGCCGCCGCCGACGCACAGCACGACGTTCGACTGGGCGCGCAGCTCGCCGTAGGTGGCCAGGATCAGGTCGTCCAGGTCCTCCCACGAGTGGTGGCCACCGGCGCGGCCTCCCTCGACCTGCACGATGACGGTGCGGTCGACCTTCTTGGCGATCGCGAGGACCTCGCGGATCTGGCGCACCGTGCCGGGCTTGAACACGACGTGCTCGATGCCGGCCTCGGTCAGCTCGTCGACGAGGGCGACGGCCTCGTCGAGCTCGGGGATGCCGGCCGTCACGATGACGGCGTCGATCGGGGCGCCGGCGGCGCGGGCACGCTGGACGAGACGGTTCTGGCCCAGCTGCAGGCGCCACAGGTAGGGATCGAGGAAGAGCGAGTTGAACTGGTAGGTCGCGCCCTCGTCGAGCAGCGAGTCCAGCTCGGCGATGCGGGCGTCGAAGATCTCCTCGGTCACCTGGCCGCCACCGGCGAGCTCGGACCAGAAGCCGGCGTTGGCCGCGGCGGCCACGATCGGCGCGTCTACGGTGGTGGGCGTCATGCCCGCGAGCAGGATCGGCGACTTGCCGGTGGCGCGCGTGAACGCGGTCTCGACCGAGGTGGAGCCGTCGGGCAGCGTCACGAGGCGCGGCGCGAAGGTGGACCACGCGACCGGGACGGCGGGGCGGGCGCCGGTGATCGTCAGCTCGCGGTGGCCACGACGCGTCGTGGGGGCCACCAGGCCGACGCCGCGCGAGCGGGTCTCGGCGGCGGTGAGGCGCGAGGCGAGGTCGCCGGGCCCGAGGTCGAGGACCCACTCGGCTCCGGCGTCGAGTGCGGCGGTGACGTCGACGACCCAGTCGACCGGGTCGATGATGGCGCGCTGCGTCGCGTGGCGGGCGTGCTCGGCGTCGATGCCGATGCGGACCGCCCACTCGGCCACGAGGTCGGCCGTCTCGGCGAGGTCGGGGTGGTGGAACGCGAGGGCGGACTCGACCGGCTCGATCACCGGGGCGAACGGCGCACCGCCGGTGACCTTGCGCTCACGCTCGTCCTTCTCGTCGGCGGCCACCTGCTCGAGGCGGGCGGTGGCGGCGGCGAGGGCCGCGGACGGACCGGACAGCACCACGGAGCGGCGCCCGTTGCGGATGTGGCAGACGGCGCCGGTGCCCTCGACGATGGCGGCGACGCGCTCGGGGACGACTCCCGAGACGGCCAGCATCGTCTGTCCGAGCAGCCCGCGGCGACGGCCGACGACCTGCGCGGCGGCACCGACCAGGCGGGCGAGCGCGAGCACCTCGACGTCCGGGACGCCGGCGAGCGCCTCGGCGACCAGGACGCCCTGCGAGTGGCCGGCCACGGCGACGGGCGGGTGGGCGGCGACGTCGAGACCCTGGCGCGTCAGTGCGCGCAGACCGGCGAGCTGCGCGAGGGTGATGCCGGGGACCGAGGCGGCCGGGGCCGTGACGTCGGCACCGGCAGGCAGGCCCGGGGCGTCGTCGTCCTCGGCGGACTCGCCGACGGCGAGCACGTCCACCCACGCCACGGGGTCGAAGGCGACGCCCGCGCGGGCGAGCTCGGTGGCCACGGGCGCCAGCATGCGGTCCGAGCGGCGCACGAGGTCGGCGACGTCGGCGTCCAGCGCGAAGTCGCGGACGAGGTCGGCCAGCGGGCCGAGCCAGTCCCCGCCCTGTCCGCCGAAGACCAGGGCCCACGGCGTGCCTGAGCGCAGGTCGTCGAGCAGGCTGTCGGTGCGGCGGTCGCGGGAGGTCGGGGCGTGGAACACAGAGGTGTCGAGCGTCGTCATGTCATCCATCGTGACACAAACGTGAGGCTTTCCTCATCTTTGGACTGAGGTTTTCCTCATGTTTTGGATCACACCGAGCCGGCGCGTCGTGGCAGGTGTGACTGGTGGGGCGCCGCTCAAGTTGTAACTGATAGTTGCACACAGGATTGTTCACATGTGGGGACAACCTTTCCCCCAGTTCGTCATCTCACGGGACTTCTGTGCACGATTCAGCAGAAGAATGGCGAAGGCCCCGGGACCGAGGTCCCGGGGCCCTTCGTCGCAGTGAGTGGTCAGACGCCGCCGGTCAGCAGCAGCCCACCGTCGACGGTGAGGCACTGGCCGGTCATCCAGGCCGCGTCCTGCGAGAGCAGGAAGGTGGTGACGCCCGCGATGTCCTCGGGCTCGCCGAGACGCTTCAGCGGGTAGGCCGAGGCGACCTCCTCCTCGCGTCCCTCGTACAGCGCACCGGCGAACCGGGTCTTCACGACGGCCGGGGCCACGGCGTTCACGCGCACCGAGGGAGCCAGCTCGAGCGAGAGCTCCTTCGTGATGTGGATGACCGCGGCCTTCGACGCGCCGTACATGCCGATCATCGGGGCCGGCTTGAGACCGGCGACCGACGCGATGTTCACGATCGCACCGCCGTTGTCCTTGAGCGAGGCGTTGTAGGCCTTCTGCGCCCACGACACCGCGGCCAGCACGTTGACCTCGAAGATCTTGCGGCCCGCGTTCAGGTCCATCTCGATCATCGGGCCGTACGTCGGGTTGATCCCGGTGTTGTTCACCAGCAAGTCCAACCCGCCGAAGTGCTCGACGGCCTTCGCGACCGTCTCGTCCTGGTGGGCGGCGTCGTCGGCCGGACCCGCCACGTACGCGGCGTTGTCCGGGCCGAGCTCGGCCACCGCAGCCTCGAGGGCCTCGGTCTTGCGCGCCGTGATGACCACCTTCGCGCCGTCGTCGACGAGGCGCTGCGCGACACCGAGACCGATGCCCCGCGACGCGCCCGTGACGATCGCGACCTTGCCGGCGAAACGACCTTCCGTCACGAGAGGCGCTCCAGCACCATGGCCATGCCCATGCCGCCGCCGACGCACATGGACTCGACGCCGAACTGCTTGTCGTGCCACTGCAGCGAGTTGATCAGCGTGGAGGTGATGCGCGCGCCGGTCATGCCGAACGGGTGGCCGACCGCGATGGCGCCGCCGTTGACGTTGAGCTTGTCCATCGGGATGCCGAGCTCGCGGGCCGAGCCCCAGGCCTGGACCGCGAAGGCCTCGTTGATCTCGTACAGGTCGATGTCGTCGATGCCCATGCCGGCGTGCTTCAGCGCGGCGGGGATCGCCTCGACCGGGCCGAGGCCCATGATCTCGGGCGACAGGCCGGTGACGGCGGTCGACACGATGCGCGCGAGCGGGGTCAGGCCCAGCTCCTTGGCGCGGGTGTCGCTCATGATCACCACGGCGGCGGCGCCGTCGTTGAGCGGGCAGGCGTTGCCGGCGGTGACGGTGCCGTCGGGGCGGAACACCGGCTTGAGGCTGGAGACGGCCTCCATCGTGGTGCCGGCGCGCGGGCCGTCGTCCTTGCTCACGGTCGTGCCGTCGGGCAGCGTGACGGGCGTGATGTCCTTGGCCCAGAAGCCCTCCTCGATGCGCTGCTCGGTGAGGTTCTGGCTGCGGACGGCGAACTCGTCCTGCTCCTGGCGGCTCATGCCCAGGTGCTGCGCGACGTTCTCGGCCGTCTGGCCCATCGCGATGTAGAGGTCGGGCAGCTCGCTGTTGCCGCGCGGGTCGACCCACGTCTCGGCGCCACCCTCGGCACGCTTGGCGGTGCGGGCGATCGCGTCGGCGAACAGCGGGTTCTCGGTACCCGGGATGTCGGAGAAGCCGTTGCCGAACCGGCTCACGGTCTCCACGCCCGCGGAGATGAAGGCGTCGCCCTCGCCGGCCTTGATCGCGTGGAACGCCATCCGGGTGGTCTGCAGCGAGGAGGAGCAGTAGCGGTTGACCGTCACGCCCGGCAGGTGGTCCATGCCCGACAGCACGGCCACGGCGCGCGCCAGGTTGTGGCCGGCCTCGCCGGCCGGCTGGCCGACGCCGAGGTGCAGGTCGGTGAACTCCTTGCGGTCGACGCCGGGCACCTTCGCCAGCGCGGCCTCGATCATCTGGACGGTGAGGTCGTCAGGACGCATGTCCTTGAGCGAACCCTTGCCCGCGCGGCCGATCGGCGAGCGTGCGGTGGAGACGATGACTGCTTCGGGCATGTTGTTGCCTTTCGGTGTGCCGGCGGCGAACCGCCAATGACTAAGCGCTTGCTTAGTCTGTCATTCCTGCGTCATGCTGTCCACCATGACCACCGACTCGGCGACCGGTCGCGACCGCTCCGCCTCGACGCGCGAGCGCCTGCTGGATGCGGCCGTCGAGGCCTTCGCCACCTCCGGATTCGCCGGCACGACGACGCGCGACATCGCCTCGCGCGCGGGGATGAGCCCCGCGGCCGTCTACGTGCACCACGCGACCAAGGAGGATCTGCTGTTCGAGATCTCCCGGCGGGGGCACCGCTCGGCGGTCCAGATCATCGAGAAGGCCTCCCAGTCCTCCCCCGACCCGGTCGAGCAGGTCCGGAACATGGTGGCCGAGTTCAGCCGGTGGCACGCCGTGAACAGCCGCGTCGGTCGCATCGTGCAGTACGAGTTCGACGCGCTGACGCCCGAGCACCGGGCCGAGATCGCGGAGTACCGCCGGGCGATCGAGGCGCTCATGCGCGATGCGCTGGAGGCCGGCGTCGAGGCCGGCACCATGACGGTCTCGGACGCGAAGGGCACCGCGCTGGCGCTGCTGTCGCTCAGCATCGACCTCGTGCGCTGGTACCACCCGAGCGGCGCCACGACCCCTGACGAGATCGCCTCGCTCCACGGCGACCTGGCCCTGCGGATGGTCGGCGCCGCGGCCTGACCGCTCCGCCGAAGCGTCAACGACGCTCGATGGCCCCCAAGGGGGCCCGGCAGGCGAGCGCCACGACCGAGGCCAGACCCAGGACGGCCGCGCAGACCACGATGTTCCCGCGGCTGCTGATCACGTCGGCGAGGAATCCGCCCGTGGCCGTCCCGAGCGCCACCCCCGCCAAACCCCCGGTGGACCCCCAGGCGAAGACCTCCGTGACCCGGCCCTCCGGAGCCGCCCTCCCCAGGAGCTCGTAGAACGCGGCGAACATCGGCGCCGCCGGGAGGCCCGCGAGCACGAGAGCCAGGCCCAGGGTGAGTGGAGTGGTCGCCGCCGCGACGACCAGGTGCGTGAGCGCCAATGCGGCCAGGAACAGCGTCAGGCGCCGGGTGAGACGGCTCCCTCCCCCGGCACGCAGGTTGATGAGCCCGCCGGCGAGGCTCCCCGCGGACCACAGCCCGTAGAAGACACCGATCAGGTGCGAGGCGTCGAGCTGCGCGGAACGGCGCACCACCGCGACCTCGAGGATCCCGATCGCGATCCCCACCGTGAACGTCACGGCGACGAGGATCCACACCGTCGCCGGGAAACGGCTCGGGGTTCCCATCACCGGGCGGCTGGACCGTCGGGAGGCCGCACGGGACTCCGGGGTCAGGGCGAACACCGCGGTGAGCACCAGGATCAGGCCGGCCGCCAGGATCAGGGCTTCGTCCGTCCCTCGCACCGTCGCCCAGGTCACCACCGTCAAGGGTCCGAGGATGTAGGTGATCTCCTGCAGCGAGGCGTCCAGGGACAGCATCCGGCTCAGGTCCACCGGCCCCAGGCGCTCATTCCAGATCGCCCGAGCGCAGACGGCCAGAGGTGGCTGGGCCAGGCCCGTGGCCGCCGCCAGGGCCACCGGCACCGCGGGACCGCTGCCGTGTGGCAGGGCGGCCAGCCCGATCATCATCGTCACGGCCACCACGCTGACCATCGACAGCGGCACCGGCTGGCCCCACCGGTCGATGCTTCGACCGACGACCGGCGCCCCGACGGCCATCCCGAGCGCGAACGCGGCCGCCATCAGCCCGCTCACCGTGTAGCTGAGGCCCAGGCTGAGGCCGTGCAGCACCATCACCAGTCCGAGCGCGCCGGCCGGGACCCTCGCCAGGAAGCCGAGCACCAGCGTCCGGACGGCGGCAGTCGGCAGTCCGAGGATCTGGGCGGGCCCCGGGCCACGCACCTCGGTCATGACGACCTCGGTCGTCCGGTGCATCTCCCGAGGAGCACGGGTGACCGCATGATCGTCACCTGGCACTCCTCCTGAAGGCATCGTTTCCACGACCGGGTGAGCCACGTCACCCGTCGGTCGGGATCACCATACTTGAGTTCCGTTTCAACTTGGACGTCTTCCGGGCACGAAGAAAGGGCCCGCGACGCCGGGGGGATGCGTCGCGGGCCCTTTCGGACTGGGTGCAGGTCAGGCCTGCAGGACCGCCTCGGCGTTGATCTGCAGCGAGATCTTGTCGCCGATCATGACCTTGTCGCCCTCGAGCGGGATGTTGAAGTCGATGCCGAACTCCTTGCGGCTGATCTGACCGGTGGCCTCGACGCCGATGCGCGTGCCGCCCCACGGATCCTTGCCCTCGCCGAGGAACTCGACCGCGAGCTCGACGGGCTTGGTGACGTCCTTGATGGTCAGGTCGCCGGTGACGACGAAGTCGGTGTCGCCCTTGCGCACGACGCCGGTGGAGACGAACGTCATCGTCGGGGTGCTCTCGACGTTGAAGAAGTCACCCGAGCGCAGGTGGTTGTCACGGTCGGCGGTGCCGGTGTTGATCGAGGAGAGATCGATCGTCGCGGTCGCGGTGGACGCTGTGACGTCCTCGCCGGTGACGATGGTGCCCTCGAACTTCTCGAACTTGCCACGCACCTTGCTCATGATGTGGCGCACGGTGAAGCCGATCTCCGTGTGCGTGGGGTCCAGCTGCCAGGTGCCCGTGGTGATGTCGCTCATGAATTCTCCTGAAGTCTGTGGGTTCGATCATGCTGTTGATCGTTCAACAAGTTTGACTCTACAGCATGATTGAACTTTCAATCAAGTCGTTGAAGATGTAAACTAGTTCACATGAGTGATCTGCCCATCGCCACCGTCAACGACACGCGCTGGCTCGACGAGACCCAACAGAGCGCGTGGCGCTCGTTCCTGGGCGGCACGACCGTGCTGATGGACCGCCTCGACCGCGACCTGCGCACCGAGCACGGCCTCTCGATGTCGGAGTACGAGATCCTCGTGCGGCTCTCCGAGGCACCCGACCGGTCGATCCGGATGGCCGACCTCGCCGCGGCGCTGTCGCACTCGCGCAGCCGCATCACCCACACGATCAGCCGGCTCGAGCGCGACGGCATCGTCCTGCGCATCCAGTGCGGCACCGACGGCCGCGGCGTCACCGCCGTGCTCACCGACAAGGGGTTCGAGCTGCTCGCCACCGCGGCCCACACCCACGTGCGTGGCGTACGCGAGTACCTGATCGACCAGTGCTCCGACGAGGACCTCGCGGCCACCAAGCGCGTGATGGACGCGATCCAGGACGCGATCGGCGGCCGCGTCTTCTAGGTCGCCTTCGCCCGTTTCCCGGACCAAGGCTCTCCATGAGCCCTACCGTTCACCCATGAGCGCGACCCTCAGCCGGTGGTCCATCGTCGTCGCCGTGGTGGCCGTTCTGGGGGTGGCGGCTTGGGTGGGGGCTTCGGCGTGGCAGGCCTCCATGGTTGGCGTCTCCTCCACCGAGCTGGTCGAATGCGCGGACCCCGAGTCGATCGTCCCTGCCGGTGAACGGCTGCAAGCTGACACGGATCCTCAAGACCGGACCGATGCGAGCCAGGCAGTCTGGATGGATCAACGACTCGACTGCGTCCTGCGGACGCAGGTCGTCAGCTCCGCCGACGTCGCGATCGAGGTGGAGCGCCTGGAGTGGCCTCTGCTCGGCCCCGAGAGCGGCATGGGCGCGAGCCTGTCGTGGGCCGTCCAGGGCGGCCCGGAGCTCGTCCCGGATGCCTACGGAGGCAAGCTCGATGCCGTGTTCGACACGGTGGGCTTTGGCGCGATCGAAGCGGGCGAGAGCGAGCACTTCGCCGTGCGTGCCAGGTTCAACGGCACCTGCAACTCTCCCGGCGAGGGAGGGGTGGCGAACTCGCCCATCGCCACGATCCAGGTGCTCGGACTCAGCCACACGGTCCGCGCAACGGGACACGGCGTCGGCCTCAAGGTCGCCGACGGGACCGAGTGCGACGACACGGTCGACGCGTCCTGACCGCTCCGAACAGGTGCGGCCCCGGTGATTCTCCGGGGCCGCATGCGTGGTCGGTCAGTCGCGCGTCAGGCGGCGGTGCGTGACGCGGTGCGGACGGGCCGCCTCCTCGCCGAGGCGCTCGATCTTGTTCGCCTCGTAGGACGCGAAGTTGCCCTCGAACCAGAACCAGTGGCCCGGGTTCTCCTCGGTGCCCTCCCACGCCAGGATGTGCGTGGCGATGCGGTCGAGGAACCAGCGGTCGTGCGAGGTGACCACGGCGCAGCCGGGGAAGTCCAGCAACGCGTCCTCGAGGGACGACAGGGTCTCGACGTCGAGGTCGTTGGTGGGCTCGTCGAGCAGCAGCATGTTGCCGCCCTGCTTGAGCGTCAGCGCCAGGTTCAGGCGGTTGCGCTCACCACCGGAGAGCACGCCGGCCTTCTTCTGCTGGTCCGAGCCCTTGAAGCCGAACGACGCCACGTAGGCGCGGCTGTTCATCTCGAAGTTCGCGACCTTGATGAAGTCCAGGCCCTCCGAGACGACCTCCCAGACGTTCTTGCTCGGGTCGATGTTCGCGCGGTTCTGGTCGACGTAGCTGATCTGCACCGTCTTGCCGACCTCGAGCTCGCCCGAGTCGGGCTCCTCGTTGCCGGTGATCATCCGGAACAGCGTGGTCTTGCCGACGCCGTTGGGGCCGACGACGCCCACGATGCCGGCGCGCGGCAGCGTGAAGCTGATGTCGTCCCACAGGATCCGGTCCTCGAAGCCCTTGGTCAGGTCCCGCGCGTCCAGCACCACGTCGCCCAGGCGCGGACCCGCCGGGATGTTGATGTCGGTCGTGTCGATCTTGCGCGCCTTCTCCGCCTCGGCGGCGAGCTCCTCGTAGCGGGCCAGACGCGACTTGCTCTTCGTCTGGCGGCCCTTGGCGTTCGAGCGGACCCACTCGAGCTCGCGCTCGAGCATCTTGGCGCGCTTGGCGTCCTTCTGGCCCTCGATCTTGAGGCGGTCCTTCTTCGTCTCGAGGTAGGTCGAGTAGTTGCCCTCGTAGCCGTGGATCTGGCCGCGGTCGACCTCGGCGATCCACTCGGCGACGTTGTCGAGGAAGTACCGGTCGTGGGTCACGGCCAGCACGGCGCCGGGGTAGCTCTTCAGGTGACCCTCGAGCCACTGCACGCTCTCGGCGTCCAGGTGGTTGGTGGGCTCGTCGAGCAGCAGCAGGTCGGGCTGCTGGAGCAGCAGCTTGCACAGCGCGACGCGGCGGCGCTCACCACCGGAGAGGTTGTCGACGATCGCGTCGGTGGGCGGGCAGCGCAGCGCGTCCATGGCCTGCTCGAGGCGGCTGTCGATGTCCCACGCGTTCGTGTTGTCCAGGTACGTCTGCAGGTCACCGGTCTCGGCCATGAGGGCGTCGTAGTCGGCGTCGGGCTCGCCCATCTCGGCGTACGCCTCCTCGAGGCGCTTCATCTTGCCCTTGATGTCGGACACGGCCTCCTCGACGTTCTCGAGGACCGTCTTGCCCTCGGTGAGCGGCGGCTCCTGCTGGAGCATGCCGACCGAGGCGTCGGGGTCGCGCACGAGGTCGCCGTTGTTGGGCTGGTCGAGGCCGGCCATCAGCTTGAGCAGGGTGGACTTGCCCATGCCGTTGGGACCCACGACACCGATCTTCGCCCCGTGAAGGAACGAGAGGGTGACGTCGTCGAGGACGACCTTGTCGCCGTGGGCCTTGCGGACGTTGCGCAGAGAGAGAACGTAGTCAGCCATGATGTCCCCCAGCGTAGCGAGAACACCGGCACCCCGGCCGACCGGCAGCGGTCAGCGGCCGGCGGTGGCCAGGCCGTTGCGCCAGCGGTCGTACCGGTCGAGTTCGCTGCGCAGCCGCGCGACGACGATGCGCTCGGTGGTGCGGTTGATCGCCTCGGTGAGCTTCTTCTCGGCCCGCGCACCGGCCCGGCGCGCGCCCACCCCGCCCAGCCAGCGCGAGACCAGTGTCAGGATCACCCCGAACAGCAGTCCCCCGGCGACCAGCAGCAGCGGCAGGCTCAGGCCGAGGGGCCGCGGTGCGCCCTCCCACGGGTCGGGCTCCACCAGGCCGAAGATCGCGGCCACGGCCCAGGCCGCTCCGGCGATGACGGCGAGGAACGTGAACCACTGGAGGGCGCCGACGGCGGTCCACCACAGCGGCTGGCGCTTGATGCCCAGGTCGACCCCGGCCACGGCCTCGTCGAGCTCGTCGATCACGTCGCGGGCACCCTCGCCCACGATCGCGTCGATCACCGAGGCGCGCCAGGGGCGCGACATCCCCTCGGTGGCCACCTCGGTGGCCTCGCGCAGCGCCAGGTCGGCGCGGGCGCGCTGCACCGACGGCGAGATGGGCATGGTGTCGGCGACCGCGTCGCGTGCCGAGCGGCCGAAGCCGAGCTCGCGCAGCGGGTCGTGCCGCAGCCGTCCCACCCAGCCGATCAGCGGCCAGTCGGTGGCGACGACGGCACGGCGGGCCATCGAGTCCTCCACGGCGTCGGCGATCTGCGGCACGCCGGCACAGGCGACGAACGTCTCGACCAGGGAGTCGCGGACGGGGCGCTCGAGACCGGGCACCGGCTCGACTCCCCCGGCCTCGGCCAGCCGCCGGGCGACCTGCCGGACGTCGCCGACGAGGCGCGCCTGCGAGGCCCGCTTGGACTTGATGCGCCGACCGATCTCGGCCCGCAGCTCGGGCAGACCGGCGCCGGTGACGGCACTCGTGGCGATGACGGGAACGCCCGCGAAGCCCTCACGCTCGAGGATCAGCTCGAGGTCGTCCATGGCCATCTTCAGGTCGGTCTCGTTCAGCCGGTCGGCCTGGTTCAGCACCACCAGCGAGGCGTCCGCGTGCGTGGCCAGCGGCGTGATGTAGCGGGCGTGGATCGCGGCGTCGGCGTACTTCTGAGGATCGAGGACCCACACGAACAGGTCGGCGTAGCGCGCGACGTGGTCGACGACCTCTTGGTTGGCGGCGACGACCGAGTCGTGGTCGGGCAGGTCGAGCAGCACGAGCCCCTCGAAGGCGTCGTCGCGCGGGGCGTCGAGCACGCTGCGACGGGTGATCTGGTCGCGACGGGCGACGCCGATCCAGTCGAGCAGCTCGGTGGCGCCGGCCGGCCCCCACGCGCAGGCCAAGGGGGTGGAGGTGGTGGGCCGCAGGTAGCCGACCTCGGCCAGCTCGAGCCCCGCCAGGCGGTTGAACAGCGAGGACTTGCCCGAGCCGGTGGAGCCCGCGAGCACGACGACCGTGTGCTGGGTCGACAGGTCGAGACGCTCCTGGGCGTGCGTGAACGTGGCCTCGGCCGGACCCGCGAGGGCTGGATCGATCACGTCACCGGCGGCCTCGATCGCCGACTTCAGCGCGGTCACCCGCTCGTCGAGCGCGCTCATCGCGCCACCGCCTCGGAAAGTGCAGGATAGGCCGGTGTCGCGATTGGTGATCCGGAATGGTTCGCTCGCTGGCGCTCGCTCATCGGCTCCTCCTCCCCCGGGGGGCATCGACCGCGTCGACCGCCGACTGGAGGCGCCAGTGCGCGGCCTCGAGGGCGTCGGGGTCGGGCAGCAGGTCGAGGTAGCGCTCGGCCTCGGACTCCAAGAGGTCCTCCAGTCGACGGGAGAGGTCGCGCCCGGCCTGCTCGGCCAGCGCACGGACGGCCTGGTCGCCGAAGACGGCGTTGAGCACGGCCTGTCCGGCCGCGGCCGTGCCGCCCGCGATGCCGATCTCGGCGCCGGTGAGCCCGGCGGTGCCGGCGAAGACCACGACCATGAGCGTGACGCCCGTGGCGTTGACGCCGAGCGACAGCGCGCGGGCCTTGGACTTCTTGTCGGCTCCCTGCTCGGCCACGAGCTCGAACACCGCTTCGCGCCACTCGCGCGCGATGCGCTCGGCACGGACCCGCACGTCGCGGGAGGCGCGGTCGAGGCCGCGCTGGCTGTCGAGCAGGACGTGCCCGGCCTCGGAGGCGTCCCACGCGCGCGCGACCTCCTCGGCCGCACGCTCGGCGCGATCGAGGATCAGCAGGTGCAGGCCCGAGATGGCGGCCTCCTCGACCTCCTCCGGCGTGGTGGGCTTGCGCCGGAAGATCCGGTCGCGCCACGTGCCGACGGTGCGCTCGAGCTTGCGGAAGATCTCGCCGGAGCCGACGAAGTCCTGCCAGCGGGCCAGCACCTCGCCCCGCAGCATCGAGCCGTCGGTGGCGGCGGTCATCAGGTCGGCGTGCGAGGCCAGGTAGACCGACTCGACGTCCTTACGCAGCTGCGCGGCCGCGTCGACCTGGCGCGTGAGGGCCGTCTCGAGCACGCGGGAGGACTCGATGTCGTGCAGGATCGCTCCCTGCAGCGTCTTGAGGACGATCTCGCGGCGCTGGGCCTCGTCGTCGGCGAGCGCGCGCAGCCACGAGACGACCGGGGCGACGTCACCGGGCGGCAGGACGCCCTCGGCGTCGGGCGTGGACTCGGGCACCGAGAACAGCGCGACGTCGGCCAGACCGTGCTCGCTGAGCATCCGCGCGAGGTGACGGCGCACCTCGACGAGCGCCTCCGGCGACGTGCGGTCCAGCACCACGGCGATCGAGGCGCTCCGGTCGGCGGCCCGGCGCAGGTAGTCCCACGGGACCTGGTCGGCGTAGCGCGCCGCCGACGTGACGAAGAGCCACAGGTCGGCGGCACCCAGCAGCTGCTCGGCCATGTCGCGGTTGGTCTCGTCGATCGAGTCGAAGTCGGGGGCGTCGAGCACGGCCACGCCCGGCCACAGGGTGGAGCTGGCGATCTGGCGGATCGTGTTGGCGCGACGGCTGTTCGAGCCGGTGCGGACGACCTCGGGAAGGATCCGACCCGACCGGAACCACTCGGTGTCGGCGGGGTGGTGGACCAGCACCGGGGTGCGGGTGGTGGGGCGCAGGACGCCCGTCGCGGAGACGCGCCGGCCGACGATGGAGTTGACCAGGGTGGACTTGCCGGCACCGGTGGAACCGCCCACGACGACCAGCAGCGGCGCACCGATGTGCTCGAGCCGGGGTACGACGTAGTCGCCGAGTTGCTCGGCGATCTCTCGTTGCAGCGCCCGGTCGCGCTCGACGCCGGGCACCTCGAGTTCCAAGGGCATGGAGACAACGGCCGACGCCAACGCCGACAGGCCCTGGAGCAAACCGTTCTCGACCATGGCCTCGCGCTGGGGAATTGCGGTCGGCTCAGTCATCTCAGATCACTACGAATGGTAGTCGAGTCGACGCCCCCGGGCGTCCCATTCGACACTTGCGACACAGATCAGGAGACGTCGAGCGGACGCGCCTCGTCGACCAGCATGACCGGGACGTCGCGGCGGACCGGGTACGCGAGGGCGCATCCGTTGCACACGAGCTCGTCGGCCTGGGCGTCCACGAACAGGCCGGAGCGGCACTGCGGGCACACCAGGATCTCGACGAGGGCTGGATCGAGGTTCACGGGACCACCGTAGCCGAGTCCTCGCGCACCAGGCGCAGCACGGGCGACGCCTCGTCGGGGGTGTGCTCGGGGGCCGGGCGCCCGGCCTCGCGGACGGCCTCGGCGAGTGCGACCAGGTCGTCGTGCGTGGGCTCGGGCTCGGTGAACTCCGGGGCCAGCCGGACGACGCTCCACCCCTGCGGCGCGGAGAGACGCTCGGCGTGTCGCGAGCACAGGTCGTACGCATGGGGCTCGGCGTAGGTCGCCAGCGGACCGAGCACGGCCACCGAGTCGGCGTACACGTACGTCAAGGTGGCCACCGCGGAGTTCGGGCAGCCTGCGCGCGAGCATCGACGTTGCAGTCCCACGAGGGCGAGGTTAGCCCGCCGGCCCAGCCGCCGGCAGTAGGCTCACCGGATGGCCAGCGAACCCGGACCCGCACCCGAGGTCCACGGTCCCCGCCCCGGCCGGGCGCGCGACCGTCGCGGCCGCGGTCCGCGGGGCGTGATGTCGCTGCCCGGCCCTCTCTCGCCGCGCGGGGCGCCGGCCCACCGCAACCCCCGCGAGGCCTTCGACGACCTCGTCGCCGAGGTGCTCACCCGGCTCGACCACCACTTCGCGCGCGAGCCCGACCACGTCGAGGTCGTCGTCGAGGAGGCTCCGCTGCTGCCGCCCGGCTGGGACGAGCCGGTGCCGCGCAGCATCGTGAACACGGCCCCCGGTGGCTTCCGCATCGTGATCTACCGGCTCCCCGTGGTCGGCCGCTCCCGCACCGCCGCCGATCTCGAGGAGATGGTCTGGACCGTCCTGCTGACGCGGCTCGGCGAGGTCTGGCACCACGACCCCGAGGACCTCGACCCGCGCCCCTGAGCGGCGCTCAGCGCACCGAGACGCCCGGGGCGACCACCGAGACGGGCGCCGGGCGCACCGCCGTGGCGGCCACGCTGTCGCCGTCGGCCTGCCACGCCCCGGCCATCACCTGCTGACCCTTCTTGGGCGTCAGCACGAGGTAGGCCGGTCGGCCCTCGGGCGCCGGGACGAGCGCCGAGGCACCGGCCTGGAGCACCACCTGGCTCGTGCCGAGCGACTCCATCGAGGCCGAGAACGCCTCCACCTCGACCTCGGCCGCCTCCTTGCTCGTCAGCACGGTCCGCACCGCGGTGCCCCCGAGCCGGACGGGCACGATCGCGGGCCCGGCGAGCGAGGGAGCCGGCGCGATCCGCGCGACGTCGCCGTCGGTCTCGACCGTCGCCGAGGCCACCACGGGGAGGTCGGACGTGATCGACAGCGAGGCGCGCTCGAGATCGACCGAACCGGGGATCGCCACCACCCGCGTCGACTCGGGCTCGACCGCCACGTCCTCCAGCCCCTGGGCCGCGAAGGATCCCTCCGGGCCGCGCACCGCGACGGCGACGTGGGCCGTGGAGGTGCCGGGGTTGACCAGCGCGAGGCGCGTGCCGTCGCCCTCGGGCAGACCGGCCAGGACCTGCTCGGTGGCGGGACCGGGTGCCGGCGTGAGGAGGTCGGCACCGCCCGGACCCGCGTCGAGGGCCATGGCCGTGAGCGAGCCCCGCCGGCGGGACACGTGGGCCGCGACGGCTCCCTCGCCCGCGGCGACCTGGTCGACCTCGATCTCCCGCCGCTCCCCGGCCTCGACGACGAGGCCCGAGGTGTCGAGCGACTGGATCGGGCCGTTGGTGCCCCACCACGTCAGGTCGGCGACGGCGCGGTTCTCGCCGAGGTTGACCAGCGTGATCGTCGCGCCGGACCGTCCTCGGTCGCCGAGTCCGGTGAACCAGGCCTCGTCGACCACCGGCGGGCACGAGCCGAGCACGGCGTCGCCCCGCGTGGTTCCGGCGACGTAGCCGACCGAGCCGGAGCCCTCGCCGGACTGCTCGAGCACGAGGGCGTCACCGCCCGGCTCGGCCGTGCGCCAGCGATCGGCCTGCGCCCACACGGGGTCGGCGGCCGCCTCCTTCGGGATGGGCCGGGCCACGGCCTCGGTGCCGGGCGCGACCTGGCCGGCGGCCACGGTCCAGCCCGACTGCACGGGGCAGGCCCAGACGGTCTGGCGCACCTCCACGGTCTGGCTGCCCCCGGCGACGACGGGCGGCTCCGGCTCGGGCACGAACCAGACCGCTCCGACGAGCAGGAGCGCGATCACGGGAAGGATGTAGCGCACGGGGAATCGCGTGGTCATGCGTCGTCCTCCTCGTCGGGCGAGGGCGCGGAGGCCACGGTGCGGCGCACCGGCAGGGCACCCACGAACGCGCCGAGCCACGCCAGGACCCACAGCCCCGCGAGCCACGGGCGGGCGGGACCTGCCTCGGGTGCCGGCTCGGCCTCCACGTCGGAGGTCACCGACCACACCCGCGAGTCGGGCGAGTCGCTGCCCTTCGGGGCCAGTCCGGGGGCGGCGTCGATGCGGCGCGCGAGGTCCAGGTCCACGTCGGGCGCGTAGATGCTGTCGACCCCGAGCCGGGCCAGCTCGTCGACGTCGTCGCGCGTGGGCGTCGTGACGAGCGAGACGACCGTGTCGTGCAGCCGCTCCTCACGTTCGGCGGTGGTGCGCAGTGCCTCCGCGCCGAGGTAGGGGCCGGGGCCGACGACCGCGTCGGCGACGATGCCGGACTCGGAGTCGCCGGTGAGGACGACCGTCGTTCCGGGACGGGCCGCCAGGAAGGCCGGCACCACCCGGGCGTCGCCGGACTCGAGCGGGTCGTCGATCCCCCGGACGACGAGCCAGCTGCCGGCCAGGATCGGGAACGCGGCGAGCAGGGCGATCGCGGGGCGCCGCCAGCGGCGGTGGCGCCGGGTGCGCAGGACGGGCCACGCGAAGAGCACGGCGGTGAGCAGGCCGCCCAGCCACAGCCCGGCACCCAGCCCGGCCCAGGCCCGCACCGCGGGTGCACCGGGGAAGGGCACGTAGGTCGATACGGACGCGAGCAGTCCGGCGGCCAGGCCGACGACCGCGACGATCCAGGCGCCCGTGACCGAACGACGGGTGGCCTCGGGCACGAGCGCGGCGACGGCCAGCACCAGCAGCGGCACCGCGATCCACCACGGCGCGGCCCCGGGTCCGCCGCCCGTTCCGGTGACGACGTCCCACGCGGAGGCGGGCGCGTCGACGGGGTTGCCGGCCTCCCACCAGATGCGCCCCGAGAGGACGCGGTCGAGGAGCCACGGTCCGAGCAGCGCGGTGCCCACGACGGCGCTGAGCGCGAGGTACCGCGCGGCGGGACGCACCAGCAGGGCGCTGACCACGAGCGCCACGATCCCGAGCGCCCACGCGACGGGCGCGAACGCGGCGACGAGCGCGATCCACAGCCCGACGAGCACCGCTCGGGTCCACGTCGGCTCGAGCACGAGCCGCAGCAGGACGTTGGCGAACAGCGGAGCCACCACGAGCACGATGACCGTGCCGAGACGGCCGCCGGAGACCGCGCCGGTGACGGCGACGACGAGGCCGTAGGAGACGGCCCACGTCATGCGCACCCCGCGGTCGTCGCTGACGAGACGGCCGAAGCGGTGGGCGGTCAGGGCCGCGAACGGCACTGCCAGGACGGTGAGGATCCACGGGATCGCCCCGGGGGCGAACCACGCGAGCAGACCGACCGCGGCGAGCGGGACCACGTAGGCGGGCGCGACGTCGGCGCTGCCGAGGCCGACCGCGTGCGAGCGCTCGAACAGCAGGCCCCACCACGCCGTGATCGAGTCAGGGGAGGCGGGCAGGACCGGGCTGAACAGCTGGCCGGCGGCGACGGACCGAGCGGCGACGAGCGAGCCGACGAGGAGCACGATGACCCAGGTCAGCCACGGACGGCGGCGCCACCACGGCGGCTGGTCGACGACGACCGGATCCTCCTCGTCGTCCTCCGGGACGCCGATCGTGCGCAGCCCGAGCGACTCGACGGACTCGGGCCGCACGACCGCCTGCATCGTGGAGGCGGCGAGGTCGAGGCCGTGCTGGTAGGGCATCCAGAAGGGTGCGAACAGGTCGCCGAGCTCGCGGTTGGAGCGCCGGACCAGCGGCTTGCGGCGGCGGCGGGCGGCGATCATGGGACCCGGGTTCGCGAACACCGTGACCATCGCCATGATCTCGCCGCGCGCCGACCGCAGGTCCTTGCCGACGACGAAGCCGAGGAACCGCAGCAGTGAGCCGACGAACAGGCGGATGCTCATGGGGAGGAACCGCAGCGCGTCGCTGTTGGCCAGCATCGTGTGCAGCGCAGCGGCGCGGCGCTCGCCCGCGTGCTCGCGGACGCCCTTGCGCCGGACGCGCCGCTTGTTGCTGCTGGCCTCGGCGTGGAACACGATCGCTCGCGGCGCGGTGCGCACGCGGTAGCCGGCGCGGTTCGCGCGCCAGCCGAAGTCGATGTCGTCGAAGAACAGCGGGAGCCGGGGGTCGGTGCCGCCGAGGCTCTCCCAGACGTCGCGCCGCACGAGCATGCCGGCCGAGCCCACCGCGAGGACGTCGCGCGCGCGGTCGTGCTGACCCGCGTCGGGCTCGCCGGACTCGAGCATGGTCTCGCGCTGGCCGGTGCCGGTGACGGTGAGACCGACCTCCAGCAGGCGCTTCAGCGAGGGCCACTCCCGCACCTTCGGGCCGACGACGCCGATGCCGGGATCGGCGGTGGCCTCGTCGAGGAGTCCGGAGAGAGCGTCGGGATCGCAGATCTGGTCGTCGTGCAGCAGCCAGATCCAGTCGTAGGCCTCGGTCTCGGCCTCGAGCGCGGCAGCGACCTGCCCGCCGAAGCCGAGCCGCGGCGGTGCCTGCACGATCCGGCTCGCGCCGGCGTGGCCGGTCAGGAGATCGCGGGTGGCGGGGTCGCTGTCGTCATGGACCAGCACGAGGTGGTCGGGACGGTGGTGCAGCCGGTCGAGCGAGGCCAGGGTCTGGGGCAGCCACCGCGAGCCGCGGTGGGCGACGAGGACGGCGACCACGGTCGGGGGGCGCGAACGCCACGCCGCGACCGGCTCGTCCAGAGGCTCGTCGTCGTGCATGATCGCCACCCTAGGCGGTTGCCTCGAACCACCAGGTGTCGAAGGAGCGCTCTCGATCAGGCGCGCTTCTTGAGCTTGCGACGCTCTCGCTCGGACAGTCCACCCCAGATGCCGAAGCGCTCGTCGTGGGCCAGTGCGTACTCCAGGCACTCACCCTTGACGTCGCAGCTCAGGCACACACGCTTGGCCTCCCGCGTGGAGCCGCCCTTCTCGGGGAAGAACGACTCGGGGTCGGTCTGAGCGCACAGCGCGCGCTCCTGCCACATGAGCTCGGGGTCGTCGCCCTCGATCCAACCGACTAATGACATGTCTGTAATTACAGACGTCTGCCTGCCAAACGTCAAGCCGAATAGCAAATGTCAGGCATTCCTCGGCGTGTCGCGGCTCCAGGGACCGCGCTAGCGTCGAGGCGTGACCACGACTCTCGCCACCGTACTTCGCCCCACCCCCACCCCCGTGGTGACGTACTACGACGTCGGCACGGGCGAGCGCGTGGAGCTCAGCGGGGTGACGCTGGCCAACTGGGTCGCCAAGGTCGCCAACTTCCTCGTCGACGAGCTCGACGCCGGGCGCGGCACCCGGATCCGGATCGGCCTGCCGAGTCACTGGCTGCGCTACGTGTGGATCCTGGGCGCCTGGCGGGTCGGCGCGGTCGTGACCGACGACGCCGCCGACATCGGCCTGGCCGGACCCGACCTCGAGGCCGCCGAGCCCGTGCGGCTCGCCGCCTCCCTGCGTCCCCTCGGGGGCCGGTTCCCCACCGAGCCGGACGGCTTCCTCGACGTCGCGGTCCACGTCCCGTCGAGCCCCGACGTCTTCATCGACCTCGACCCGCCGGCGCCGGACGACCTCGCGCTCGACCTCGGCGCGCGCACGGCGACGCACGCCGAGCTGCTCGCGGGTCCCCGTCTCGCCGACCGGATCGTGCGCGAGCCGCAGCCGGTCGCCGCCGACGCCGCCGACCTCGCGGCGGCGCTCGCGGGAGGCGGCTCGCTCGTGATGGTCGCCGGCGGCGGACCCGACGACCTCGCGCGCATCGCGGCGCAGGAGCACGCGCGGCTCGGCGAGGAGGGACGGTGACCCGGACGGCGATGGTCGGTGCCCTAGACTCGACGGGGCATCCGGGCCGCCCGCCGATGCCCGCGACTCATCACGACAGGAACCACGCATGACCCCAACGGTCGACGACCCGCAGGCCCACGGCCTGACCCGGGTGGGCGGCCGACCCCCGCTGTCGGAATATCTGCGGGGCGTCGCGCAACGCAAGGACTTCATCGTCTCGCTGGCGAAGTTCCGCATCGAGGCCGAGAACCAGCGCCAGCGCCTGGGCATGCTGTGGATCGTCCTCAAGCCGATCCTCAACGCCGCCGTCTTCGGCATCGTCTTCGGCATCCTGATGGCCAGCACGAAGTCCGTCCCGGACTTCGTGGCGTTCCTGATCATCGGCGTGTTCATGTTCGAGTTCTTCTCCGCCTGCATGGGCAGCGGGTCGAAGTCGATCACGTCGAACCAGGCGCTCGTGCAGAGCCTCGCGTTCCCACGGATGGCACTGCCGATCTCGGTGGTCGTGCAGAAGTTCCTGCAGCTGGTGCCCACGATCGGGCTGCTGATGATCTTCCTGGTCGTCATGGGTCACCTGCCCACGTGGAACTGGCTGCTGATGCTTCCGCTGACGGCCCTGTACTTCCTGTTCTGCCTCGGCGTCGCCCTCATCACCGCGCGGCTCACCGTCCACCTGCCGGACCTGTCGAACCTGCTCCCGTTCATCACGCGGTTCTTCTTCTACACGACCGGCATCTTCTTCAGCTTCGACATCCGCTTCGAGGGCAACCCCTGGCTGCTGGACGTCGTCCAGTACCAGCCGCTCTACGCCTTCCTGAGCCTCTCGCGCGAGCTGCTGCTGGACTCGGACCCGCTGTACGACGTGCGGATGCAGTTCTGGCCCATCATCGCCGTCTGGTCGATCGGCCTGCTGGTGATCGGCACGGTCTTCTTCTGGGCCGCGGAGGAGCGCTATGGTCGCGTCGACTGAGTCCCCCGAGACCTCCGGCACCGACGAGGAGCGTCGTCCCGTCGTCGTCGTGCAGGACCTGCACGTCGAGTACCGCGTCTTCGCCACCGGCAAGCGCGCCACCGATGCCGACCGCGGCGGGCTGCTGCGCCGCGCCAAGCGCACCCGCACCGTGCACGCCCTCAAGGGCATCTCGTTCACCGCGTACGAGAACGACAGCATCGGCGTGATCGGCTCCAACGGCTCGGGCAAGTCCACCCTGATGCGCGCCATCACCGGACTCACCCCCGCCACGCGCGGCGCCATCTACGCCAGCTCGCGCCCGAGCATGCTCGGCGTGGGGGCGGCCCTCATCAAGCCCCTGTCCGGGCAGCGCAACGTCATCCTGGGTGGCCTGGCCCTGGGCTTCTCCAAGGCCGAGATCGAGGAGCGCTACGAGGAGATCGTCGACTTCGCCGGCATCCGCCCCTTCATCGACCTGCCCATGCGCACGTACTCCTCGGGCATGACCGCCCGCCTGAAGTTCGCGATCGCCACGATCCGCAATCACGAGATCCTCATCGTCGACGAGGCGCTGGCCGTGGGCGACCGAAAGTTCCGCAAGCGCAGCGAGCAGCGCATCCGCGAGATCCGCGACAACGCGGGCACGGTATTCCTGGTGAGCCACTCGATGCAGTCGATCCGCGACACGTGCAACCGCGTGATCTGGATCGAGAAGGGCGAGCTGATGATGGACGGCGACCCCGACGAGGTCATCGCCGCCTACGAAGAAACCCGCTGACCCAGCCCCCGCGCGCTCACCGCGAGTGCGTCAGCAGGACGCGGCGAGGTCCTCGGTGTTGTTGGCCTCGGTCGGCGACTTCGTGGTCGGCTCGGTGGTCGGAGCCGCTGTCGTCGCCTCGGTGGCCGGCGTGGCCGTCGTCGGCGACGACTGCTGGGCCTGCTTCTTCTGCTGGCGCTCGCTCTTGGCCACCAGCTTCGCCACGTCGGCGCGGATCTGCTCGAAGTTCGGCGTGACCGTGGAGTACTCCGGCGGCACCACCGAGAGGGTGGCGATCTGGCGATCCTTGGCCTTGAGGGCCAGATCGCCGAAGGCGCCCAGCTCCGAGGCGGGGATGTCGGTGCTGAGCATCTGGGCCGAGCTCGTGGCGATCTTGCCCGCGTTGAGCACGACCTGCTCGGGACTCAGCTGCTCGAGCATCGCCTGCATGAGGCACTTCTGGCGGCCCATGCGCGTGTAGTCGTCGGACTGCACGCGGCTGCGCCCGTACCAGAGCGCCTCCTTGCCGTTGAGCTTCTGCTTGCCGGGCTGGATGTACACCTGCTTCCAGGCGTCGTCCTTGCCGAACATCGCGATGGGCTCCTTGATGTCCATCGTCACGCCGCCGGTGGCGTCCACGAGGCTGGAGAAGCCCTTCATGTTCACGAGCACGTAGTAGTTGACCTTGAGCCCGGTGACGCCCTCGACGGCCTCGAGCGTGGCGTCCAGTCCCGGGTCCTTGCTCTTGGGGTAGAGGTCGGGACGGCCGGACGCGGCCGTGTGCACGGCGTTCAGCAGGCACTCGGACCCGCAGTTGTAGCCGTAGGGGTAGACCGCCCGCATCGGGGAGCCCTCCGGGAACGGCACGTTCTGCAGGTTGCGCGGCAGCGACACCATCACGGGCACGCCGGTCTCGGCGTCGATGCTGACGAGGTTGATCGAGTCGGGGCGCAGACCGGTGCGGTCGTCGCCGGAGTCGGCGCCGAGCAGCAGGATGTTGTAGCGGCCCTGGAGGGGCGACTTCACCTCGGTCTCGTGGAAGACCTGCTCGACGACGTCCTTCGACGCGGTCACGGTGTTCCAGCCCAGGTAGGTGGTCGAGGTGACCAGCGCGACGATCGTGACGTTGATGACCGAGATCACCCCGAGGCGCCACCAGCCGAGGCTGCGGACGAGCGCGAGGCGCCACGCGTCGACGAACAGGAACATCCACCCGATCGCCAGGACGAGGCCGGCGACGCGGGCCACCTGCAGCACCGACGGATCGGTGAGCCAGTCGATGACCTGCGCGCGGTCGGGGCGGAACCGGAACCACATCACGAGCCCGGCGGTGATCGCGGCGACCCACAGGATCATCACGACCGCGCCCAGGCGGCGGGCGCCGGCGAGGAACTGGGCGATGCCCGGCCACACCACGGTGCCCAGGATCAGCAGCAGCGCACGGCGCAGCCCACCCCGCTGCGCGACCCGGGTGGGTCGTGTTCCCAGAGCGCTCACGCCGTTCCCTCTCCTGCCGACCGGTCGCCTGCGTGCGACCGACGCCCCATTAAACCCTCCGGTTCCCAATGACGGGACATCGTGGGGTGGGGTCAGCAGCTCGCGTCGAGATCGGCGCTGCGGTTCGCCTTGCGCGGGTCCTTCTTCGTCGCCTCGCCGCCGACCTCGATCGGGGGCAGCTTCGCCGTGACGAGGGCCGACTTCTGGACCTCTTCGCGGGCCTCGGAGCTGCCCACGGCGTCCGAGACGAGGCGGCGGACCTTGTCGTAGTCGGGGTTGCCCGTGTAGATCACCGGCGGTACCAGCGAGACCGACGAGATCGGCTGGGACTTCGTCTTGAGCGCGAGATCCATGAAGACGCTGAGGTCCTGGCGCGGGATGCTCGTGTGCAGCATCGCCGAGCTGGAGGTGGCGATGTCCTGCATGTTCGTGATGACCTTCTGCGGGTTGAGCTGGCGCACCATCGCGTTCATGACGCACTTCTGGCGGCCCATCCGCGACCAGTCGTCGTTCTCCACGCGGGACCGGGCGTACCAGAGGGCCTTGTCGCCCGACAGCTTCTGCTCCCCCGCCTCGATGTACCCGCGGATCGGCGAGCCGATGCCGCCGATGGCGGTGCGCTCGCGCACGTTGATCTCCACGCCGCCGACCGCGTCGATGAGCTTGGAGAAGCCCTTCATGTTCACCAGCGCGTAGTAGTTGAGCTTCAGGCCCGTGATCGTCTCGACGGCGTCCATCGTGGCGTCGATGCCCGGCTCCTTCGAGTCGAACAGGTCGGCGTGGTCGTTCGCCCACGTGTTCACGGCGTTGAGGTAGCAGCCGTCGCAGTCGAACCCGTTCGGGAACTCCTGGCGCATCGGCGAGCCCTTCGGGAAGGGGACGTTCTCCAGGTTGCGCGGCAGGCCGATGAGCACGGCCTTGCCCGTCTCGGCGTCGATGCTGGCGACGTTGATCGAGTCGGGGCGCATCCCGGAGCGGTCCTTGCCCGAGTCGGTGCCCATGAGCAGCACGTTGTAGCGGCCGTCGTGCGGCTTGGAGACGGTGTTGGAGGCGAAGACGGTGTCGGTGAAGCCGTTCATGACCGACACGGTGTGCGACGCGAAGAACAGCACGGCGGCCGTGCCGACGACGAGCGCGGCGTGGAAGGCCGTGGAGATCGCCAGGTGCTGGCGCGCGAGCTCGCGGGGGCGACCCAGTCGCCACGCGTCGACGATCAGCGCGACCCAGCCGATCGCGAGTGCCACGAGCAGCCAGCGGCCCAGGCTCAGCAGCGCGGCGTTGGTGGCCAGCGAGAAGACGAACTGGCGGTCCGTCATCGCGAGCGCGACGCCGATCACGAGGACGGCCAGCACAGCGAGCCAGATCCTGATCGCGATCCGGCCGACGCGCTTGTTGCCCTGGACGAGCTGGGCGGAGCCGGGCATCACCAGGGTCATCGCGGCGAGGGTCAGGGCGCGCCGGAATCGGATCCTGGCGGTGGCGCTCGCCGGGTCGGCGTAGGTGCCGCCCAGGGCGCTCGTGCGGTCGTGGTGCATCGGTGTCCTCACGGTGGGGAAGTGTCCGTAGGTTTCCTCAGTATCAAGCGCGCCCGGGCCATCCCCGGGAGGACGCGCCGATGCCCGGCCGAGGGAATCGCCACGTGGCGCCACGCGGTACCTTCACCCCATGCCCCCCTCAGGTCCCAAGGATCCGGACGGATACGACTGGCTGTACCAGGACGAGTCCGGTCGACCCGCGTCGCGCCCGTCGGCCTCCGGCTCCGCGGTGCCTCCGCCGAACCTGCCTCCGCCCGGGTCCGGCAAGCGCGGGGCGGAGCCCCCGAAGGAGCCCAAGCCCCGCGGCCGGCTGCGCCTGCTGTGGCTGATCCTCGTGGCCTGGATCGCCTTCCTGGTGATCGTCCCGTTGGTCGCGTGGTCGAAGGTCACGAAGGTCGATGCCACCCCCGACGGCGAGCGCCCGCAGGACGAGGCCACCACGTGGCTGCTGGCCGGAACCGACAAGCGCCCCAAGGACAAGTCCCGTGGTCGCACCGACACGATCCTGCTGCTGACCTACGGCGGTGGCGGACCGTCCGTGCTGACCTCGATCCCTCGCGACTCGATCGTCGACATCCCCGGGCACGGCCGCACGAAGATCAACGCGGCCTATGCCTTCGGCGGCCCGCCGCTGCTGGTCGAGACCATCGAGAGCGAGACCGGCCTGCGGGTCGACGGGTACACCGAGATCGGCTTCACGGGCCTCGAGGACGTCGTCGACGCCCTGGGCGGCATCGAGGTCTGCCCGAAGGACGACATCAAGGACAAGGACGCGAAGCTCGACATCAAGAAGGGCTGCCAGGAGGTCGACGGCAAGACCGCCCTGGCGTACTCCCGCTCCCGCAAGGCGTTCGCGAGCGGCGACATCGCCCGTGGCCAGAACCAGCGCGAGGTGATCGGCGCGATCGGCGACGCGGCCCTGTCCCCCGCCACCGTGCTGAACCCCTGGACGTTCACCCGGGTGGCCACCACCACGGCCGAGTCGATCGCCGTGGGCGACGACGTGTCGATGTTCTCGTTCGCCCGCTTCGCGTGGAAGCTCGGCAAGGCCATGGGCGGCGACGGGCGCAGCTGCACCGTGCCCATCGCGGACATGTCGGTGCAGTGGGACCGCGAGCGAGCCGTGGAGTACTTCGGTCACCTCAAGAACGGCACCACCGACGAGCTGGGCGACCTGTGCACCAAGGACGGCCTGCGGAGCTGAGGCTCAGCCCGCGAACGCCGTCTCGGTGAACGCGGCGACGTGCTTGGCCGAGCGGTCGATCACATCGGTGTGCTCGGCTCCGCGGTACCGGCGGTACGTCAGGTCGAGCCCGCGTGCGCGGTAGGCCTTGGCCAGGGAGTCGGTCAGGACCTGCGGCACGACGCTGTCGGCCGTGCCCTGGACGACGAGGATCGGCCCGCGGATCTCGGGGAAGCTGGGGTCATTGGCGTCGAGCTGGCCCCGGATGAGATCGGCATCGGCGTTCCTGGCAGCGAACCTCGTCATGGGCGCGACGCCGAAGCGGTCCGCGGCGAGCAGGTCGACGAGGCAGTCCTTGCTCACGCGGGGGTAGAGGGCGACGCCCTTGTCGTTCAGCAGCTTGCCGACCGGGATCTGGCCGGGGTAGGCCACCTCGAGCCCGCGCAGGATCATCGCGACGAGCGCGGCCGGCACGTCGACCTCGCCGGACAGGCCCACCTCCGCGGCCAGCGACATGTGCGACGGCGGCGCGAAGGCCAGCGTGCCAACCACGTCGAGCTCGCGGGCGTAGTGCGGCGCCATCGAGCTGGCCCACAGGGCCGCATGCCCTCCCTGCGAGTGGCCGGCCGTCATGACGCGCTCACTGACGTCGGCGTCCAGCTGGCGGGCAGCGCGCACGATGTCGAGCACGGCGCGGCCCTGGGACGCGCCGATCAGGTACGGGTGGTCACCGGGGGTGCCGAGACCCTCGTAGTCGGTGGCCACGACCACGTGGCCGGTGTCGATCCAGCGCTGGAGCCGGGTGGTCGAGGTGCCGATCGCGGCGGGGTCGGCGATCGAGGAGTCGGCGCGCGTGGGGGCGCACTGGTCGGCGATGCCCGTGGTGCCGTGGGCCCACGTGACGACGGGCCAGCCACCCTGCGGGGCGGGTCCCTCGGGGATCGCGACGAAGCCCGAGGTGGCCACGGTGTCGCCCTCCACCCCCTGCTGCGCGTAGAGGACCAGCTGGACGTCGGCCTGCTCCAGTCCCATCGCGCCCTCGAGCTCGCGCGACCAGATGAGGTCGCCGTGCGTGTACGAGGAGAGGTCGGTGGGCGGGGTGTAGAACGCCGCGTCGGCCGGCGCCGCGAGCGGCTCCTCCTCGCTCGTGCACGCCGCGGCCGACAGGAGCAGGGCGGCACCGGCGAGGACCGAGCCGAATCGACGAATCACGCCGTCATCGTACGGGCGCGAGCCGCACACGCGGGCCCGATCGAGGGGACCACCCCGCGGGCGGGCCGGTGCCAACTCCCGACACCGTCCCGCCCACGAGGCGCCCCGCTCACGGGGCGTCGGCCCGTCGCGCTCGCACGGCCCGCGCCACGATCTCCCACGTCACGGCCGCAGCCACCAGCACGACCGCCACCGGGACGAAGTCCCTGACGTTCGAGTCCGGGGACTCGGCTCCCTGGTTGAGTCCCATCCAGTACAGGCCGAGGGCGAAGACCAGCGCGACGGAAGTCCTCATCAATCCTCCTCCCTCACTCGGCTCACCCTGCCCGGGCGACGGAGGCTCACGTCGACTTCCTCGCCTTGCGGCGTCGCAACGCACCGAACAGCAGGTCGCCGATGCCGACGCCGACCAGGCAGGCGAACGCGAGGCTCCAGTCGGCCGCCTCCCGTTCGGTGAAGAGGAGAACGGAGGCGCCCAGAGCGGCCGCGATGACCAGGTATCCGCCAAGGATCTTCAGCACGAGACCACCTTGGCAGTGACGAGGGCCGGACCGATGACGCGGAACTTCGCCTCGGCGCACTTCTTCGCCTTCGCGGCCTTCTTGAAGGCGCTGCGCAGCTTGTTGAAGTACAGGTTGACGGCCACGGCGCACACGGCGCGCGCCGCCAGGCCCGGCGGGCTCGAAGCAGGCACCTTCCCGCACAGCGTGCTGATGCCGGCGCCGATCGAGGAGCTCATGGCCTTGGCGATCCTCGCCGTGTCCTTCTTGCCGAACTTCACGCAGACTGCGGTGCCCAGACTGCAGAACTTCACCTTCGGGTCGGCGACCACCGGGTACGCGACGTCTCGGGTGCGGTGCTCGACGACCTGGCGGACGGTGCTGCCGCGCAGCTCGTAGCGCGTGGGGACGTGACGCCCCCTCGCGTCGACGGCCCACGGACGCTCGACCTGCGCCACCACGACCCCGTCCTTGCCGATGAGGTCGATCCCGCCGTCGGGCGCCGGCCGCGGGGAGACGTCGCCGCGGAGCCCGAAGTCGTAGGTGGCCGGAGCGGCCGCCGAGTCGATCCCGATCAGCACTTGGGTGCCCGTGGCCGTGGGCGCGACCGCGAGGCTCGCGTCGCGGGACGCGGACAGGTGGAAGCGACCGTCGACCCTGGTCGCCGTGCCGGAGGCCGGCAGCTGCAGCGCGACGGACGCACCACCCGCTGTCTCGATCGGCACCCGGCCCCGCCTCACCGCCCCTGTGGGCGACTCCGCGAGCGGGACGGCGTCCTCGACCAGGGCGATCTGGCCGAGGCGGTCCTCGACGGTGGCGCGCTCACCGGCCTGTGTCGGTGGCAGGGCTGAGAGTGTGAGAGCGGCCGTGGTGGCCACGACCGCGAAGGTCCGACTGACGATGTGCATGAATCCCCCGATTCGATGATGGGCAAGCCCGGTTGAACGATCGAAGCACAACTTATTGTGCTCGATGGGCCGCGTCAAGCACCGATCCACAGGCACCGATTCGCACGGGCCGGGGACAGGACGAGCTCAGGTCACGCGCTGCAGCCAGCGCACCCGCGACACCCCGGGCCCGGGGAAGAGCCGCAGCGCGCCGAGCAGGATCACGCCGGCGATGATGCCGTCCATGAACCAGTGGTTCGCGGTGACCGTGACCACCACGATGGTGATCACGGCGTGCCAGATCGCCAACTGCCGCACCGGCCCGCCGGCCGTGCGCGCCACGACCACGGCGATCAGCACGGCCCATCCCACGTGGAGGCTCGGCATCGCCGCGAACTGGTTCGCCACCGCGCCGCTCGCGCCGTCGTAGGCGGACGGGCCGTAGACCGTCATCGTGTCGGTATAACCCAGCGCGGGGAACATCCGCGGCGGCGCCAGGGGGAACGCGATGTGCAGCACGACGGCGACCGCCGTCTGCAGGATGATCAGGTTGCGCGCCCAGCGGTACTCCACCTCCGGCCGACGCAGGAAGCCCCAGACGAGGAAGGCCACCGTCACGGGGAAGTGCACCGCGACGTAGTACGTGTTGGCCAGCTGGAGCAGGTCCACCGTCGGCACGAGGTCCTGGATCCACGCCTCACTCGGCAGCCGGAGCGCGCGCTCCACCCCGTTCACCGCGTGGGCGTTCGCCAGCGCGGTCGCCTCGGCGTCCATCGACAGCAGTCGTCCCGTGCGGTAGAGGAGGTACACCGCTGCTAGCAGGACCAGCTCGAAGGCGGCCATGAGGGACCAGTCGCGCACGCGCACGACCACCTCGGAACGCCGGGAGAGGGCCATTGACCCAGACTCTCAAACCACACCCGGTAGGAACACCCCTAGACGCCCCGGGGATCACCCTGATCCAGAGGAGCCGATCAGAGCGTGGACTGGATGCCGGCCAGTAGCTGGCGCGCCATCACGATGCGCTGCACCTGGTTCGTGCCCTCGTAGATCTGGGTGATCTTCGCGTCGCGCATCATCCGCTCGACCGGGTAGTCGCGCGTGAACCCGTAGCCGCCGAGCAGCTGGACGGCGTCGGTGGTCACCTGCATCGCTGTGTCGGAGGCGAAGGCCTTCGCCGCAGCGCCGAAGAACGTGAGGTCCTTGTCGCCGCGCTCGGACCGACCGGCGGCCGCGTACGTGAGCTGTCGCGCGGCCTCGATCTTCATGCCCATGTCGGCGACCATGAACTGCAGGCCCTGGAAGTCGGCGATCGGCGTGCCGAACTGCTTGCGCTCCTGGATGTAGCCCAGCGCGTAGTCGAGCGCGCCCTGGGCCACGCCCACGGCCTGCGCGGCGATCGTGACGCGGGTGTGGTCGAGCGTCTTCATGGCGATCGCGAAGCCCTCGCCGACCTCGCCGATGATCCGGTCGCCGGGGATCCGCACGTTGTCGAAGTAGACCTCGCGGGTGGGCGAGCCCTTGATGCCGAGCTTCTTCTCCGGCGCGCCGAACGAGACGCCCTCGTCGGACTTCTCCACGACGAACGCGGTGATGCCCTTCGTGCGCTTGGACGGATCGGTCTGCGTCAGGACGGTGTAGTACTCGGACTCGCCCGCGTTGGTGATCCAGCGCTTCGTGCCGTTGATGATCCAGTCGTCGCCGTCGCGCTTGGCCGTGGTCTTCTGATTGGCCGCGTCGGAGCCGGCCTCCGGCTCGGACAGGCAGTAGCTGAAGAGGCCCTCGCCGCGCGCGAGCTTGCCCAGGTACTTGGCCTTGATCTCCTCGTTGCCGCCGATCTGCACCGGGAGCGATCCGAGCTTGTTGACCGCGGGGATCAGCGAGCTGGAGACGCACACGCGGGCGACCTCCTCGATGACCAGGACGGTGGCCAGCGCGTCGGCACCGGCGCCGCCGTACTGCTCGGGCACGTGCGGCGCGTGGAAGTCGGCCGCGATGAGCGCCGCGTTCGCCTCGCTCGGGAAGCGCGGCGCCTCGTCGACGTCGGCGGCGTAGGGGGCGATCTTCGCCTCGGCCACGGCACGCACCGCCTCGCGGATCGCCTGGTGCTCCTCGGACAACGCGAAGAAATCGGACACGCTCAACTCCCGGACATGGAAAAGGTAGGAACTCCGCGCATCCTACGCCGGGCCCCCGGTGCCCTCGGGCCCCGGGGAAGTCAGTGCCGTTCCAGTGCCTCCACGATGAGCCGGCCGAGCTCGACGGGCTTGGTGAACTGCGGCCAGTGACCCGTGGGGAGGTCGACGTACTCGACGTCGCGCACCCGGGCGAGCTCGCCGACCCACGGCTCGCCGGCCTCGATCGCGTCGCGCAGCACCTGCGAGGGGAACTCGCAGCAGATGACCGTGGCCGGGACCTCGAGTCGCCGGTCGTCGGTCAGGGTGATGCCCTCGGTGGCGACGCCCTTCGGCTGGGGAATCGCCCGAGCGATGAAGTCGGCGCGGAGCTGCTCGTCGAGGTCGACCAGGTCCATCTCCATGAACTCGTCCCACGGCGGCAGCGGGATGTCGTCGCCGTCGGCCGGGAGCTCCTCGTTGATCGCCTGACCCTCGGACGGCGGACCTGAGTCGACGTAGACGTTCCGCGCGAGCCGGTCGGGGCGGACGTCGGCCACGCCGTGGATCACGGCGCCACCGCCGGAGTGCCCGACGAGCACCACGTCACCGTCGAGCGCGTCGACCTGCGCGGCGACGAAGTCGACGTGGTCGCGCAGGCCGATGCCGGTACGAGGAGCGTCCCGGGACTCCAGCCCGGGAAGCGTCAGCGGGTGGACGCGGTGGCCGGCCTCGACGAGCTGGGGCGTGACCGCGTCCCACGAGGAGGCATCGAGCCAGAACCCCGGGACGAGAACGATGTCCATGCTCGGACGATACGCGCTCGCCCGGATGAAATCAGTGGCCGCGGACGGCGGCGCCCTTGGCGCGTGCGGCGTCGGCCAGCGACGCCTGGAAGTCGACCATCTTCGCGGTCAGCGCAGGGTCGCCGGCGGCGAGGATGCGGATGGCCAGCAGCCCCGCGTTGCGGGCGTTGCCGATCGCGACGGTGGCCACGGGGACGCCCGCGGGCATCTGCACGATCGAGAGCAGCGAGTCCATGCCGTCGAGGTACTTCAGCGGGACCGGGACGCCGACGACCGGCAGCGGCGTCACGGCGGCGAGCATGCCCGGCAGGTGGGCCGCTCCCCCGGCGCCCGCGATGATGACCTCGAGCCCGCGCTCGTGGGCCGTGCGGCCGTACTCGAGCATCTCGTCGGGCATCCGGTGCGCCGAGACGACGTCGGCCTCATACGCGACGCCGAACTCGGCCACGGCGGTGGCGGCGGCCTCCATCGTCGGCCAGTCCGAGTCGGACCCCATCACGATTCCCACGCGCTTCGTCATGCCTGGACTCCGTCCGTCAGCAGTGCAGCGCTGTGCCGGGCCCGGCGCAGCACGTCCTCGAGCTCCTCGCCCACGGCGGTGACGTGGCCGACCTTGCGGCCGGGCTTGACCGCCTTGCCGTAGAGGTGGACCTTCACGTCGGGCTCCGCCGCGAGCGCCACCTCGCGCTGGGCGGCGAGATCCTGCACCGCACCGCCGAGGATGTTGACCATGACCGACCACGGCTGCCGCGGCGTGGTGGAGCCGAGAGGCAGGCCGGTGACGGCGCGCAGGTGGTTCTCGAACTGGCTCGTCACCGCGCCGTCGATCGACCAGTGCCCCGTGTTGTGCGGGCGCATGGCCAGCTCGTTCACCAGCACGCGGTCGTCGTCGGTCTCGAACAGCTCGACCGCCAGCATCCCGACGACGTCGAGCTCCTCGGCGATCGTGCGGGCGATGTGGCGCGCCCGGGCCTCGAGCGCGGGGTCGAGGTTCGGCGCGGGGGCGATCACCTCGGAGCAGACGCCGTCGACCTGACGCGACTCGACGACCGGGTAGTCCACGATCTCGCCCGTGGCGCTGCGGGCGACCTGGGCCGAGAGCTCGCGCCGGAACGGCACCAGCTCCTCGACCAGCAGCTCTCCCGGCGCCCCGAAGGGCTCGTCGAGATCGACGGCCGACTCGACCTTCCAGACGCCCTTGCCGTCGTACCCGCCCCGAGCGGTCTTGACGATGGCGGGGAAGCCGAAGGCCTCGACGTCGGCGGGCTGCTCGACCGCGGCCCACCGCGGGCACGGCACGCCCAGCTCGGTGAGGCGGCGCCGCATGACGAGCTTGTCCTGGGCGTGGATGAGCGCGTCGGGGCCGGGACGGCACTGGTGCCCCTCCTGCGCGAGCGCCCGGAGGTGCTCCGGTGGGACGTGCTCGTGGTCGAACGTCACGACGGGGGCGTCCTGCACGGCCGCGCGGAGGTCGTCGAGGTCGGTGTGCGACCCGACGCGGTGGTCACCGATCACCTGGGCCGCCGAGACGTCGGGGCCCTCGGCGAGCAGGCACAGGCGCAGCCCCAGCGCGATCGCGGGCGGTTGCATCATCCGGGCCAGCTGGCCTCCGCCGATCACGGCGACGTCGCGGCCGGGAGCTTCGTGCGTCACGGCGCCAGCCTAGAGCGCTCCCGGCGCGCACGGTGGCGGAGGGCGCTTAGCGCGGTGGGCTCAGCGCGACCGGAAGGTACGGCGCTCGGTGACCGTGATGGGCGAGAGGTGCCCGAAGCCCTTGATCGGGCGCGGCGGCAGGGCGCGGGTGTCGAACTGGTCGCCGAGCGCGTCGGCCGTCTGCTGGTCGACGAGCACGCGGTTCGCGCGGGCCACCTGCGAGAGGCGGGCGGCGAGGTTGACCGGCGGCCCGAAGACGTCGCCCAGGCGACTCAGCACCGATCCCGTGGCCAGGCCCACCCGGACGTCGGGCAGCTTCGCCCGGGCGCCGATCGCGGTGATGATGTCGAGCGAGATCCGCGTGGCCTTGACCGGGTCGGGGTGCACGAACAGCATCGCGTCGCCGAGCGTCTTGATCACGCGGGCGCCGGCCGCCGTGATGAGGTCGCCACAGCGGGTCTCGAAGTCCTCCACCACCGACGCGAGGGAGGCCTCGTCGAGCCGGTTCGACAGCGCAGTGAAGCGCGTCATGTCGGCGAAGCCCACGGTCATGTCGGTGGAGAGCAGGGCCTGGTCGTTCTCGCCGAGAGCGGTGAGCCGGGCGGCCGCGGCCGCGAGGTGACGTCGCCAGACGTGCACCATGAGTCGCTCGAAGCCCGGCACCGAGCTCTGCGCCAGCTCGAGCGCCGCGTCGGCGCGGCTGTCGGACTTGCCGCGCACGATGTCGGCCTCGAGCTGGTCGACGAGGATCGTGACCTGCCAGTCCGCCAGCCGCGACATGGTCTGCCCCAAGGCGCGGGTCAGCCGGAAGACGGTCTCCTCGTCGAGGATCTGGTGCTCCATCGCGGTGGCGACGATCGCCACGGCGCTGACGTCGGCATCGCCGAACGCCATCTCCGACCCCGGGTCGGGGAAGCCCAGGTTCCGCCACAGCCGGGCGGCCTGCTCGGGAGTGAGGCCACCGCGCTCGGCGGTCTCGGCGTTCGTGTAGTGCAGCTGCTCCGCCAGGATGACGTCGACCAGCTGCTGGTCGTCAGGACTGCTCATCGCGGCGCGCCTCGGGTGCGTGGGACTCCAGCACGAGCCGCGAGATGCGGCGGTGGAAGTCCTCGATGTGGGGGATGTCGTGCAGGTGCAGGCCCTCCTGCTGGCTGGCGTCGTGGATGATCAGCGTGCCGCAGCGCAGCACGCGGTCGATCACGCCCTTCTCGTAGGCCACGTCGTTGATCCGGGCGAGCGGGATGATCCGGCCGCTGCGCGTCAGGATGCCCTTCTGCTCGATCAGCCGCCGGTTCGTGAGGGTGTAGGTCCACGTGAGCCAGCGCAGGAACGGCAGCAGCGTGCCCCAGACGAACAGCACCGCCAGCACCACGATCCCGGCCAGGCGCGGGGTGCCGCCACCGGAGTCGCCGACCGCCCCGGCGAAGTACCCGCCGACGAGCATGATGGCCAGGCCGACGAGGAACGGCACGATGAGCACCTTCAGGTGCGTGCGGGTGTCGGCCTCGACCGTCTCGTCGTCGAGCAGGAGCTTCTCGGACAGCATGCGGCCATGATCCCACGCCGCGCCCCCGGCACGGGTCACACCGGGCGCAGGTGCGTCACGTCGCCGGCCGACCACGGGACGCCGTCGACGACGAGGCACCCCGACGGGTCGATCCCGGTCGCCTGGCCCACCACGTCGCTGCCGTCGGCGCGCTCGATGCGCACCTGCCGGCCGATCGTCGAGCAGGTCGCGAGGTAGTCCGCGGTGAGCTGCTCGGCGCCCGCCGGGTCTCGCCACAGCTCGAGGCGCTCGCGCAGCCGGTGCAGCAGCGCCACGAGGACCTCGTTCCGGTCGGTCGTGGTCGCGCCCTCCAGCAGCAGGGAGGTCGCCCGCTCCACCGGCAGGTCCTCGGCGGCCATCGCGACGTTGAGCCCGATGCCCACGATCGCGGCGGCCCCGGTGGGCGTCTCGACGCGCTCGACGAGGATCCCGCAGAGCTTGCGCCGGTCGTCCACGAGGACGTCGTTGGGCCACTTGAGCGCGGCCTCCACGCCCAGGTCGCGCACGGTGTCGACGACGGCCAGCCCGGCGACGAGCGGGAGCCACGGCCACCGGGTCGGCGGGACCTCGACGGGCCGCACGAGCGTCGAGACGGCGATCCCGGTGTACCGCGGCATCGTGAACGTGCGGTCGAGCCGGCCCCGGCCCGCAGCCTGGTGGTCGGTGGTGTGGACCGTCCACTCCGGTGCGCCCGAGTGGGCCGCCTGCGCGAGGTCGGCGTTGGTGCTGGCGGTCTCGTCGGTGACGTGGACGTCGAACCCGTCGGCCTCCGCCCGCAGGCGATCGCGGTCGAGCGGGGCGAGGCGAGGTGGCTGCACGGCCCCACCTTGGCACAGCGCGGCCGGACGCGACTCCGGCGCTACTGCGGCCCGAGCACCGCGTCGACGGCCGCTTCCGCCGGAGTGGGATCGACTCCGGGCTGCTTGAGCTCGACGAAGATGACGTGCGTGTCGGTCTCGCCGATGTTCTTCGCGTGGTGCTCCTGCGCCGGCAGCCACATCACGGTGTTGGCCTCGAGCTCCACCTCCATCTGGAAGTCCCCCGACATGAGGCGCCGCTTGAACGAGCTGAGGGTGTACATGACGCTGTCGGGGTGCTCGTGCGGCGTCGTCTCGTCGCCGGGGACGTCCGTGTACTCCAGCACGCGGACCTTCTCGTTCTCCAGGATCACTCGGTAGTGCGCGGGATTCGTCACCGTCGGATCGAGACTCATCCTCCGAGCATGGCACCGGTGCGCTCCTGGCGACAGGGGCTGGCACACCTGCCTTGATGCGAGGCCGGAATCCGCCCCGGTTAGGGTGTTCGCCATGACCGACGCCCTGCCCGACACCCCGCTGGAGGAGCACCCCGAGCTCCACACCACCGCCGGAAAGCTCGCTGACTACGAGCGGCGCCACCACGAGGCGACCGTCGAGGTGGCCGACCGTGCCGCCGAGAAGCAGCACGCACGCGACCGCAAGAGCGCCCGCGAGCGGATCGAGCTGCTGCTCGACGAGGGCTCGTTCGTCGAGCTCGACGCGCTCGCCCGCCACCGCGCGACCTCGTTCGGCCTCGACAAGAACCGGCCGCTGGGCGACGGCGTGATCACCGGCTACGGCACCATCGACGGCCGCCAGGTGTGCGTCTTCAGCCAGGACTTCAGCATCTTCGGCGGCAGCCTCGGCGAGGTCTACGGCGAGAAGATCACCAAGGTCATGGACCTGGCGATCAAGTCCGGCTGCCCCATCATCGGCATCAACGAGGGCGCCGGCGCCCGCATCCAGGAGGGCGTCGTCTCGCTCGGCCTGTACGGCGAGATCTTCCGCCGCAACGTGCACGCCTCGGGCGTCATCCCGCAGATCAGCCTCATCATGGGCAACTGCGCCGGCGGCCACGTCTACTCGCCCGCGGTCACCGACTTCACGGTCATGGTCGACGGCACCTCGGGCATGTTCATCACCGGACCGGACATCATCAAGACGGTCACCGGCGAGGACGTCACGATGGAGGAGCTCGGTGGCGGTCGCACGCACAACACCAAGAGCGGCAACTCCCACTACCTGGCCTCCGACGAGGACGACGCGCTCGAGTACGTCAAGGCGCTGATCTCCTACCTGCCGCAGAACAACATGGAGGAGCCCGAGGCCTACGGCGACGTTGCCGACCTCGAGCCGTCCGACCTCGACATCGCGCTCGACACCCTCATCCCGGACTCGGCGAACCAGCCCTACGACATCCGCACCGTCATCGAGACCGTGCTGGACGACCAGGACTTCCTCGAGGTGCAGGCGCTCTTCGCGCCGAACATCGTCATCGGCTTCGGCCGGGTCGAGGGCAAGAGCGTCGGCGTCGTGGCCAACCAGCCGATGCAGTTCGCCGGCTGCCTGGACATCGACGCCTCCGAGAAGGCCGCTCGCTTCGTGCGCACCTGCGACGCGTTCAACATCCCGGTCCTGACCTTCGTCGACGTGCCCGGCTTCCTGCCCGGCACCGACCAGGAGTGGAACGGCATCATCCGCCGCGGCGCGAAGCTGATCTACGCCTACGCCGAGGCCACCGTCCCGCTCGTCACGATCATCACGCGCAAGGCGTACGGCGGCGCGTACGACGTCATGGGCTCCAAGCACCTCGGCGCCGACATCAACCTGTCGTGGCCCACCGGCCAGATCGCCGTCGTCGGCGCATCCGGCGCGGTCAACATCCTCTACCGCCGCGACATCGCCGCGGCCGAGGATCCCGAGGCCCTGCGGGCCGAGCTGATGACCGAGTACGAGGACACGCTCTGCAACCCCTACGTGGCGGCCGAGCGCGGATACATCGACGGCGTCATCAAGCCCAGCCAGACCCGCGCCGAGGTCGCCAAGGCGCTGCGCCTGCTGGCGACCAAGCGCGAGACGCTGCCGCCCAAGAAGCACGGGAACATCCCGCTGTGAGCGAGAACGAGGCGACCGAGACCCCGGAGCGCAAGCCCGTGCTCCGGGTCGTCAAGGGCGACCCGACCGCCGAGGAGCTCGCGGCGCTCGTCGCGGTCGTCGCCGCGCGCAACGCCGCCGCCGCGGCCGCCGCTGCGGACGCCAAGCCGAGGCAGCGCAGCCAGTGGGGCCACCCGGTGCGCCAGCACCGCACCCCGCACCGCTTCGGCCCCGGCCAGTGGCGCGCCTCCGCGCTCTGAGTTCGTACTGACGGTCGCGCTGGCGCGTGTGGAACGATCGGGGCATGAGCCTGCGCCACGAGCCCGACGTCTCGCACGCCGACTGGTTCGTCCGGTCGGAGGCGGACTGGTCCGTCCTCGCAACGCAGGGACCGCCCGGCTTCGAGGCCTACGCGACCGTCCGCTTCGACGACGGTGAGTCCGTCGCGTACCGCAGCGACGACGAGGTCATGGCGCACGTCGTCCGGCTGGCTGCCGCCCACACCCGCACCCCCGACGACGTGCTCTTCGGCCTCTGGGACGGCTGGGGCGAGCTGACCGACGCCGGCCGCGCCTACACGACCCTGCGCGGGAACTGGCTGCGCGACCTGTGGTTCCGGCCCACTCCCCCGCGGATCCGCCCCGCGTTCGACGACGACGTCCTCGAGGCGCCGAAGGTCGACCTGCGCGGCGAGCGTGCCTACCTGCTGTTCCGCGGCCCGGCCGCGAGCGTCGGCGACTGGGGAGCACGCCCCTACGACACCGACGTCGACCGCACCCTGCCGCCCGCGTCGATCACGTGGCCCGCCGACCGGGCCTGGTTCATCGCGGCCGACGTCGATCCGTCGTGGATGGTCGTGGGCGGCTCGCAGGCACTCGTCGACGCGATCCTGGCCGCGCCGGATCTCGACGCGGCCCCGGCCACGCACGGCGTCGTCCCCGCCTTCACTCCCGAGGAGGACCGATGAGGTTCGTCCTGGCGTCGGCCTCGCCCGCCCGCCTCAGCACCCTGCAGCGCGCCGGCGTCGACCCCGAGGTCGTCGTCTCGGGCGTCGACGAGGACGGCGTCTCCGCGACGACGCCGGCGGATCTGTCCACCGAGCTGGCCCGCCTGAAGTGCCGCGCCGTCGCCGCCGACCACCCCGACGCCCTCGTGCTGGGCTGCGACTCCGTGCTGGAGTTCGACGGCCAGGTCCTGGGCAAGCCGCACGACCCCGACGTCGCGCGCCACCGCTGGTACGCGATGCGCGGCAACGTGGGAGTCCTGCACACGGGCCACTGCCTGCGGCTGGGCTCCGACGAGGTCGTCCGCCACGCGGCCACCCGCGTGCACTTCGCGAACGTCACCGACGACGAGATCGACGCCTACGTCGCCAGCGGCGAGCCCCTGCAGGTCGCCGGGGCCTTCACCATCGACGGCCTCGGCGCCGCGTTCGTGACCCGCATCGAGGGCGACCACCACAACGTGGTCGGCGTCAGCGTCCCCGCGGTGAGGGAGATGGCCCGCGACCTCGGCGTCGAGTGGACCTCCCTCTGGCGCTGACGTGGCAGCATGACCCCCGACGCATCGTCACTCGTCTCGGGGAGAGCACGTTGAAGAAGACCCTGTCCGTCGTCGGCTCGATCCTGCTGGCGGCCACCGCACTGAGCTGGCCCGCCGCCTCCGCACAGGAGGATCCCGCCGCCGACACCGCGATGATGCTGGTGATGGACGCCTCGGGCTCGATGGCCGAGCGCACCGGCGGCGGCTCCACCCGCATCCAGGCGGCGAAGGACGGCCTCGACGCGGTGATCGACGGCCTCCCCGACGAGCAGCGCGTCGGCTTCCGCGTCTACGGGGCGAGCGACGTCGCCGAGGACGACCCGGCGGCGTGCACCGACTCCGAGCGCATCGTCGACCTCGACACGGACAACCGCGACGCGCTCCGCCAGGCCGTCGCCGACTACGAGCCCGTCGGCTGGACCCCCACGAGCCACGCCCTGCGCGAGGCGGCGAAGGACCTCGGCGACTCGGGCCAGCGCACGATCGTCCTGGTCTCCGACGGCGAGCCGACGTGCGACCCCGATCCCTGCGTCGTCGCCCGGGAGATCGCGAAGGACGGCATCGACATCCGCATCGACGTCGTCGGGTTCGACGTCTCCGGCGGCGCGAGGAAGACGCTGCAGTGCGTCGCCGACGAGGGCAACGGCACGTACTACGACGCCGACGACGCCGAGAGCCTGACCGACAGCCTGCGCGTCTCCTCGGTGCGCGCCTCGCGACCGTTCGACCTCACCGGCACCCCGGTGAAGGGCACGCCCACGGAGGACGGGGCTCCCCTGCTGGCGCCGGGTCAGTACACCGACACGGTCGCCGTCGGCGGGCCGTCGAACTACCGCGTCGCGCGGACGGCGCCCGACTCGACCGTCCACGTCGGCGCCGTGATCAGTGGCGTCAGCGGCGACCTCGGGGCATCCGCGACCCTGCGGACCAAGCGCATCGGCGGCCTCATGTGCTCGGGCTCCACCACGTACGGCCTCGACATGTCCAGCCGGTCGCCGGTCTACTACGGCGGCGTCTCCAGCTGGGTGCGGGCCGCCGCCTCCGAGTGCCGCACCGACGACGAGCTCGGGGTGCAGGTGGAGCGCAGCGTCGGCCAGATCGAGGGCCGTCCGATCGAGCTGGCCGTCTACGAGGAGCCGCCCATCACCTCCGACCTCGCACCAGGTGCCGCCGGAGGCGAGCCCGCTTGGGTCGCGCCGACGCCCGGCACCGCCACCGAGGCCGTCCCCGGCACGAGCATCGCCAGCGCGCCCGAGGTCGGGCCGGGCACCTACCAGCTGGACATCAGCGCCGGCGAGACGCAGGTCCTCGCGGTCCCGGTCGACTGGGGCGAGCAGGTGCGGGCCCAGGTCGACGCGAAGCTCACCGACGAGGTCCGCGACGCCGCGGCCATCGGTAGCGGGCTGGACGTCTCGGTCATCAACCCGTTGCGGCGCGACGTGACCATCAGCCTCTACGGGAACTGGCCCCAGGACTGGACCCGTGACCCGTGGGCGAACCTGCGCGAGAACATCGCGTTCCGCACCGGCGCGATGTCGTGGCCGCTGCACCCCGCGAACCGCGCGCAGAACGACACCACCCGCGAGGGAGCCTCGCTGGCGGGGATGCACTACGTCGTCGTCAGCCTCAAGCTGCGAGGCGACGAGACCAACCTGCCGTACACGCTGACGCTCGACCGCGAGAACGTGCTCGGCGACGTCGCGCCCACGTACGCCGACGTCGAGGGGCTGAGCGCCCCGGTGGCCGATTCGCGCCTCGTCGACTCGCCCGTCACGACCGCGGCGCAGAAGACCGACGACGCCGACACCCGGGCGGCTGCCGACGGCGAGGACTCCGCCTCGCCCCTGCCGTGGGTGGTCGGCGGGGCGGTGGCCGCCCTGGTCCTCGCGGCCGGGATCGTCATGGTGCTCCGGCGCCGCCGCTGATCAGCGGTCGGCCTCGGCCTTCCCCACCTGCGGCAGGACCACCGAGGTGCCGGCGCCGCCGGGCCAGCAGGAGAACCCGATCGGGACCTCCTGGCCGGCCTTGACCATCTCCTCGAGGGAGTCGAGGCACTTGGACACGAGCACGTTCGGGTCGCGGGACACCGAGCCGGCCAGGTTCTTGTTGGCGAGGGCCTGTGCCTTCGCGGTGGCCTCGCGCTGCTGGGCGATCCGGGTGTTGGCGACCTCGGCCTGGTAGGCGTTGATCTTCTCCTGCGTCTGCTTGTCGAAGCGGATGATCGGCAGGATCACGCTGAGCACCTCGACGTCCTCGCCGACGCGCTCGGACAGCGCCTCGTGCACCTGGGCCGAGTAGGCGTTCAGGTCCACGCCCGCCGAGGTGGTGGCGCCGTCGGAGCCGATCCCGGCCTTGACCGACTCCAGGGGGTCGTAGTCGCCCAACACCTCGTTCAGCGCGGCCTTGAGCTCGCGCGTGACGAGGGAGTCGCGGATGTTCTCCATCTGGCGATAGTCCTGGTAGAGCTCCTTGCCCGCCTCGAGGCGGATGCGCCAGCGGATCGTCGCGTCGACGCCCGAGGTGGAGCCGTTGCCGATGCGGATGTCGATCGCGCGGTCGGCGCCGGTGAAGTTGTCGGTCTGGATCGTTCCGTCGAGCTTGTTGACCTTCTGCCACGGCGCCTTCACGTGCAGGCCGTTCGACCACACGGCGACGGGGCGACCGAACGACGTGACGACACCGATCTCCCGCGTCGGCACGATGGCGGTCATCGAGACCACCGCGACGATCACCGCGAGCAGGCCCAGCGCGACCGCGGTTGCGGTCGCCGGCGCGGACGGCTTGGACTGCGCCCGCAGGTGCCGACCCACCAGCACCGCGCCGACGACTCCTGCGACCAGACCGACCAAAACGAACAGGGTGAACACCGCTGTACCTCCCGAGAAATGTGCGACCGAACCGCTGAACCCTATCGGCCCGGAATGCGGATTCGGCCCCTATCCGTCTCAGGGAACGAAGAATTGGTCCACCATTCAGGCTCGACGTGGGATCATGGAAGAACGATGGCCACCTCACAGCGTCCGCGACGCCACCTCGCGAGCAGCCCCTTCCCGAAGAAGCCCGACGTGGCTGACGAGGTCTACGAAGTGGGCGCGCGCGTGTCCCACGACTCGTTCGGCCTCGGTCGCGTCCTCAGCGTCCAGGGCAAGAACTCGGCGCAGGTCGACTTCGGCAACGGAGCGGTGCACGTACCGCTTCCGTGCCGTTCGATGACCGCGCTCTGATCCGAACTACTCGACCGGCAGGCCGAGCGAGCGTGCGATGAGCATGCGTTGCACCTCGCTCGTGCCCTCGCCGATCTCGAGGATCTTCGCGTCGCGGTAGAACCGCGCCACGGGGTACTCCTCCATGAATCCGTAGCCGCCGAACACCTGTGTCGCCACGCGCGTCGCCGTCACGGCGGCCTCCGAGCTGTAGAGCTTCGCCACCGACGCCGCCTGCTTGAAGCGCTGGCCGGTGATCCCCGCGTCCTTCATCGCCGCCGCCTGGTAGGTCAGCGCGCGGGCCGCGTCCGCCATCACCTTGAGGTCGGCGATCTGGAACGCCACGCCCTGCTTGCGCCCGATGGGGCCGCCGAACGTCTGGCGCTCCCCCGCGTACCGCACGCACTCCTCGAGGCAGGCCTCGATCAGGCCGACGGCCAGTGCGGCGATCGCGACGCGGCCGTCGTCGAGGGTCGCCAGGAACTGCGCGTAGCCGCGTCCCCGCTCGCCCAGCAGGTGGTCCTCGGGCACGCGAACGCCGCTGAAGCTGAGCGCGTGCGTGTCGCTGATGTGCCAGCCGAGCTTGTCGTAGGGGGCCTCGGCCACGAACCCGGGCGTACCCGCCGGGATGACGATCGCCGAGATCTCCGGGCGCCCAGCGTCGCGGGTGCCCGTGCGCGCCGTGACCGTGACGAGTGACGTGATCTCGCTGCCGGAGTTGGTGATGAACTGCTTCGCGCCGTCGACCACCCACGAGCCCCCGTCGAGCACGGCCTTGGTGGCGGTGGCTCCCGCGTCCGAGCCGGCGCCCGGCTCCGTGAGGCCGAAGCCCGCCAGCGCCCGGCCGGCGACGAGGTCGGGCAGCCAGCGCTCCCTCTGCTCGGGCGTGCCGAACGTCTGGATCGGGTTGATGCCCAATCCGACGCCCGCCTCGAGGGTGATGCCGATCGACTGGTCCACGCGGCCGAGCTCCTCGATGGCCAGGCACAGGCTGGTGAAGTCCGCGCCCGAGCCGCCGAACTCCTCCGGAGCGGTCAGGCCGAACAGCCCGAGGTCGCCCATCGCGCGCACGACGTCGACCGGGAAATGGTGCTCCCGGTCCCACTGCGCGACGTGGGGCGCGATCCGCTCGGCGGCGAAGTCACGGACGACCCGCCGGAAGTCCTCGTGCTCACGAGACAGTTCGAAGTCCATGGACGAAGGTTAACAGGCGTTAACCTCGCCGGGGCGACGAAATGACCTCCACCACACTCCCTTAGACTCGCCACTGCCGTTCAGACGCGAGGAGTATTCGTGAGCAAGCCCCTGCAGAAGGTCCTGGTCGCCAACCGTGGCGAGATCGCGGTCCGCGTGATCCGCGCCGCGAAGGATTCCGGAATCGCCAGCGTGGCGGTCTACGCCGAGCCCGACCGTGACGCGCTGTTCGTGCGCCTCGCCGACGAGGCCTATTCGCTCGAGGGCTCGACCCCCGGCGACTCCTACCTGTCGATCGAGAAGATCATCGCGGTCGCCCAGCGCTCCGGCGCCGACAGCGTGCACCCCGGCTACGGCTTCCTGGCCGAGAACGCCGACTTCGCCCAGGCCGTCATCGACGCCGGGCTGATCTGGATCGGCCCGCCGCCGGCCGCGATCGAGAGCCTCGGCGACAAGGCCAAGGCCAAGCACATCGCGCAGATCGCCGACGCGCCGCTGGCGCCCGGCACGAAGGACCCGGTCAAGAACGCCGACGAGGTCGTCGCGTTCGCGCAGGAGCACGGCCTGCCGGTCGCCATCAAGGCGGTGTTCGGTGGCGGTGGCCGCGGCCTCAAGGTCGCCAAGACGATCGAGGAGATCCCCGAGGCCTACGAGTCCGCCGTCCGCGAGGCCGTCAGCGCCTTCGGCCGCGGCGAGTGCCTCGTGGAGAAGTTCCTCGACAAGCCTCGTCACGTCGAGACCCAGTGCCTGGCCGACAGCCACGGCAACGTCGTGGTCGTGTCCACCCGCGACTGCTCGCTGCAGCGTCGCCACCAGAAGCTCGTCGAGGAGGCCCCGGCGCCGTTCCTGTCCGAGGACCAGCTGGCGCGCCTCTACGCGTCGTCCAAGGCGATCCTCAAGGAGGCCGGCTACGTCGGCGCCGGAACCTGCGAGTTCCTCGTCGCCCGCGACGGCACCATCAGCTTCCTCGAGGTCAACACGCGCCTGCAGGTGGAGCACCCGGTCTCCGAGGAGGTCACCGGCATCGACCTCGTCCGCGAGATGTTCCGGATCGCCGCCGGCGAGGAGCTGGGCTACGACGACCCCGAGATCATCGGGCACTCGATCGAGTTCCGCATCAACGCCGAGGACGGCGGCCGCGGCTTCCTCCCCGCCCCCGGCACCCTCACCAAGTGGGCACCCCCGTCGGGCCCCGGCGTCCGCCTCGACGCCGGCTACGAGGAGGGCGAGACCGTCCCCGGCGCGTTCGACTCCCTCGTCGCCAAGCTGATCGTCACCGGCCGCACCCGTGAGCAGGCCATCGAGCGCTCGCGCCGCGCCCTGGACGAGTTCGTCGTCGAGGGCATGCCCACGGTGATCCCGTTCCACCGCGACGTGCTGGACAACGCCGCCTACAACGCTTCGGAGGGCTCCTTCGACGTCTACACGACGTGGATCGAGACCGACTACGACAACCAGCTCGAGCCCTACTCGGGCCCGTCCGAGACCGACGAGCCGGGCGAGCGCGAGCGCGTCACGGTCGAGGTCGGCGGCAAGCGCGTCGAGGTCGTCCTGCCGGGCGGTCTGGGCGCGAGCGCGGCTGCGACGGGCACCAAGAAGGCCAAGCGCAAGGCCGGCAAGTCGGCAGGCGCGGCCGCCAGCGGCGACTCGCTGACCTCGCCCATGCAGGGCACCGTCGTCAAGCTCGCCGTCGAGGAGGGCCAGGAGGTCGCCGAGGGCGACCTGGTCCTGGTCATCGAGGCGATGAAGATGGAGCAGCCGATCAACGCCCACAAGGCGGGCACCGTCACCGGCCTCTCCGCCGCCATCGGCGAGACCGTCGGCGCCGGCGCGGTCATCTGCGACCTCAAGGACGCCTGAGCCACACCGCACCACCCCGCGACGCCCCGGTCCTCGACCGGGGCGTCGTCGCGTTCGGGTCAGCGCCCCAGGATCCGGCTCAGCCACCCTCCCCGGTCACTGTCCTCGTGGCCGCCGCACCACTGGCCCGGCGGGGTCGCGGCCCTGACGGCCGCCACGTGCTGCCCGCAGCCGGCCCAAGTCGTCTTGCCGCACGTCCGGCATCGCGTGGGACGGCACATCAGGACGCCCCCTCCCCCGCCTCGAGCGCGTCCGCGAAGTCGCACACGGCGCTGTAGGCGCGCGCGCCGTGGATCGTCGCCGGGCCTCCGTGCATGAGGAACGTGACGCCGATGGCCTCGGCCGCCTCCTCGCGGGTGGCACCGGCGCGTACGGCCGCCTGGGCGTGCGAGGCGATGCAGCCGTCGCACCCCTCGACCACGCCGATCGCGAGGGCGATCAGCTCTTTGGTCCTGCGGTCCATCGCGCCGTCGGCGAAGGCGGCACCGGAGAGCTCGGCGAAGCCGCGGTAGACGTCCGGGATCGCGCGACGCAGCTGGCGGTGCAGCGGCGACAGGTCCTTCAGGACGGCCGGTCCGTGCTGTCCGGACTCAGGGGCGGAGTGACTCATTCGACACCTCTCGTTGCGGGTTGGCTGTATCCCCCCAGGGGGTTAAGATAGAACCTACCGACAACCCCCCAGGGGGATCAAGAGAAGGGATGCACCATGACGGACTTCACTCTCAGCGCGACCGTGCCCCAGCCCTACGAGCAGACGCTGGAGCGCGTCCGAGCGCTCCTGGTCGATGCGGGCTTCGGCGTGCTGACCGAGATCGATCTCCGGGCCACACTGCGCGCGAAGCTGGGTGTCGAGACCCCGCCCCGCGTGATCCTCGGCGCCTGCCGTCCCGAGCTCGCGCACCGCGCCCTGGCCACCGACCCGCGCATCGCGACGCTGCTGCCGTGCAACGTGGTCGTGACCGCGAGCGGCGACGGCAGCCGGGTCGACGTCCTGGACCCCGCCGTCATGACCGAGCTAGGTTCGTCCGCCGAGCTCGACGAGGTGGCCGCCGAGGCACGTCGCCGGCTCACCGGCATGATGGACGCACTGGTCCACCACGAGGAGGTCGACGATGCAGCTCGAGCCTGACGAGGTCAAGGCGATCGCCACCCGGCTGAAGCGGGCGAACGGCCACCTCGCATCCGTGATCCGGATGCTCGAGGAGGGCACCGAGTGCGAGGACGCGCTCACCCAGCTCGCCGCGGTCAACAAGGCGATCGCGCGGAGCGGCTACGCGCTCGTGTCGACCGGACTGCAGAAGTGCCTGGTCGAGGAGGGCCCCGACAGCGTCGACAGCAAGAAGCTGGAGAAGCTCTTCCTGGCGCTGGCCTGAGGCTGGCTCAGGAGGCGCGTCGGTCGCCCTCGCGCACGGCGGCGCGGATGTCGGGCGAGACGCCGGGCGTGGAGGCCGGGGCGTGGTGGTCGACCTCGCCGAAGGCCACGCCGGTGGCCCAGACGATCAGGGTGGCGAAGGCCCAGGTGCCCCAGCCGTCGATGTCGAAGCCCGGGCTCGGCACGATCGCATCGGTGAGCACGAGTGCGAGCGCCGTGACGGCCAGTCCGCCGGCGATCGTGTAGACGCGGAGCCAGCCCGGACCGAGCAGGCGCAGCGCGAGGGTGCGCAGCACGACGCTCAGGACCGTGAACAGCACGACGGCCGCCACCCACCAGCCCAGCGTCAGCGTGAAGCCGTCGAGCACCCACGCGGCGACACCAAGGGAGACGGCATTGGCCACGGCGGCCGTGACGATCGTGATCCAGAGTCGCGCGCTCAGCATGGGACGATCATCCCATCCGTGACCCTCAGAAGCCGAACCAGTCCGACTTCAGCCCGAACGCCCAGCGCGCGTCGACGCCCGTGATGGTGCGGCTCGCCTTGGAGCCCTGCAGCTTCAGCGAGACCACGCGGCCGCCCAGCGAGCCGTGACCGTTGCGCTTCGTCACCGTGATCGACGTCAGCTTCCCGATCGTCGGGTACTTCTTCTGGATCGCCGAGGCGCTCACCGCGTGGCTCCACGCGTGGTTTCGGTTGCCCGACCAGTTGTCCCACGGGTCACTGACCGCCTTGAGGTACGGCGTCGAGCCCTGGTTGGTGAAGCCGCCCGAGGAGCTCGAGAACTGCGTCAGAGCCGGGGCCCCCTGGTAGGTCAGGATCTTGCCCTTGGTGCCGAGGATCGCGTCGTTGGTGCGCTTCGTCTCGTCGGCGTACCCGCCGTACACCTGGCACGAGACCGTGTCGCAGATGTCGTAGTGCCGCGACGAGCCGAGGTAGCGCGAGCCGAAGGTGCGCGCCGCGACCGACTGCGCCTTGAGCGCCTCCATGCTCCAGCTGGACGGCATCTCACGGGCGACGACGCCGCGGACGTAGGCCTCGAGGCTCAGGACGTTCACCGTGTCGCGCGTGGTCTTCGTCGGCTTGGCGGAGCGGAGCGCGCCGCGGTAGGCGCGGGTGCTGCCGTTCGGCATCACCAGCCGGATGGTCGCGGGGCCCTCGAACTGGGCGTCCGACTTGAACGTGCGGAACGCGTACCAGGCCGAGCCGGACTTGTAGGAGACCGTGTTCAGGCCGCGGTTGCTGGGGGCGGTGTCGATCGTCCAGTCCGAGACCGTCCGCGAGCCCACCTTCGCGGGCAGCGCCTGGACGGCGTTGTTGGCCAGCGTGCGCAGCTTCAGCCCGCTCTGGTGCTTCACCTGGACGGAGTTCGTCGTGTCGGCCGAGACCTGCACGCGGATCGTGGCGGACTTGAACGTCAGCTTCGTGCCCGGGTAGTACTTCTTGAGGATCGCGTCGTACTTCTGGCCGGCACGGGCGCCGCCCTCGGCGCCGTACTGGCTCATCCCGATGCCGTGCCCGTAGCCGTGGCCCTTGAACGTCACCTTGCCGCCCGCGGGCTTCACGACGTTGCGCGCCGAGGGGGCGGGCGCGGGTGCCGGCTTCGGCTTCGGGGCCGGCGCGGGCGCCTTGGCTCCGCTGGCGCCGAGCGTGGTGCCGGCGGGGTAGGGCTTGGCCGAGTAGGCGCTCACGCGCTCCCCCGTGCCGGGCGAGAAGACCGAGACGCGCACCTGGTACTTGCCGCCCCGCTTCAGCTTCTTGATCGCGACGGCGTTCTTGTAGGCCGTGACGTAGCGCTTCTTCGTCGTGCCGGTCTCCCAGTACATGACGCGGTAGGCCGGAGCGCCCGCCTGCGCCTTCCAAGCGAACCGCAGGCCCGTCGAGGTCCTCGTGGTCAGCTTCAGGCCCGTGGGGGCCGTGAAGGCCCGCGTACGCGCCGTGGGCATGGGCTTGGCCGTGTAGGGGCTCACGCGCTTCTTGGCCGTGGGGTTCCAGACGGACACGCGGAAGACGTAGGTGCGGCGCGAGTACAGGCCGGTGATCGTCGCGGACGTGGCGCCGACGTTGTAGTACTTCGCGCCGGCCGAGCTGCCCGTGGGCGAGACCATCACCCGGTAGCCCGGAGCGCCTGCGACGGCAGCCCAGGAGACCTTCGCCGAGGTCGTCGACGCGGACACCTTCACGCCCTTGGGAGTCGCGTAGGTCTTGATCGGGGCCGGAGCCGCCGTCGGGGCGCCCGCGGCCGAGGTGGCCTTGGAGATGTACGTGGCGGCGCGGTCGCGCAGGCCGCCGACGGCGCCGATCCACGCGTACCCGTACTTGCCGGGGCATCCGGTCGACGTCACGTTGCGGTGGCCGTTGATGACCGAGTACCGCTTTCCGCCGGTCGCGTAGGTGCCCTTCGGGTTCGCACCGAAGAACTTCAGCCGCCAGCCGGCGAGCCGCACGACCGCGGACTGCATCGCGGCGCTGGGCTTCACGTAGTCGAAGTGGCCCATCATCGAGATGCCCGTGGCGTACTGGTTCACCGCGTCGACGCCCGAGTGCGCGGCACGCACCTGCTTGGTCATGCCGCCCTTGCGGCCCTCGAAGATCTGGCCGAAGCGATCGACGAGGAAGTTGTAGCCGATGTCGCACCAACCACGGCCCTTGACGTGGTACGTCTGGTAGCTGCGCACGAGGCCCGCGGACTCGGACTTCGTGTAGGTGTTGGAGCCCGCCGTGTGGTGGATGACCACACCGAGGGCCTTGGGGCGGGTGACCGGGGCGCTGCAACTGGTGCCCGCGCCGGCCTTCCACTGCGCCCGCGTGATGATCGAGGGCATCGGCACGACCTTGGGGGTGCCGTCCGCGGCCACCGCCTCGGTGGTGCCTTCCTCCTCCTCGGAGAGGCTGTAGGACGCCGGGGTGACCGGCGTGACGACCTCGGGCTTGCCCGGGTCGATCGTCGTGACCTTGACGTCCTGGGCCGTGCCGGAGGCGGCCTTGACCTCGACGGCGACGCCATCGGCGGGAGCCTCGGTCCACAGCGGCGACGTCCCCGGGCGACCGCCGTCCGCGCTGTCCTCGACGTCGAGACGCTGCCAGTCGCTCCACGCGCCGTTCGTCCGCACCTGGACGCGCACCGTGACGTCGGCGGCGTCGGAGTCCGCGCCCCACGTGACGCCGACCATCCGGAACGGGTCCACGGTGGCGCGCTCGACGGCGTCACCGTCGGCAGCGGGGTCGGGCTCGACGGCGGTCTGCTCGACCTCGACGGCCTCGGAGACCGGAGCGGTCGTGGTGGCCTCGGTGGGTGCCGTGGCGGCAGGGCGCGACACGACGATGTCGGTTCCGGCGGCCTGCGCGGGGGCAGGCAGCATCAAGCAGGCGCCGGCGACGGCGATCGTGGTCAGACCAATGCTGCAGCGGGTCGGCCAGGAATGCATGGGGGAAGTCCATTCTGTGGCGGGTACATCTGTTGCTCATGTGGCAGGAGGAGCACCCGCATCAGACCACACTTTGAAAGGCCGTTCCAGCAGTTCGGGTCTGACCTGCGAAACAACAAGCGTGTGATTACACGCGTGGGGAGCCCAGATTCAAGTCATGCTTCAGACTTGGCGGTGCAGGCGGCGGGCCACCTCGCCGACCGTGCCGGACATCGACGGGTAGACGCTGAAGGCGTCGGCCACGTGGTCGACGGTGAGCGAAGCCGACACCGCGACCGAGATCGTGTGGATCAGCTCGCTGGCCCGAGGGCTCACCACGACGCCGCCGATCAGCGCGCCGATGCCCTGGCGCGCGTAGAGCTTGACGAAGCCGTCGTGGATGCCCTGCATCTTCGCCCGGGGGTTCGCCGCGATCGGCAGGATGGCCGTGTCGACCAGCAGGCCCTGCTCGTCGATCTCGCGCTGGCCGACGCCCACGGTGGCGATCTCGGGCGAGGTGAAGATGTTGCTGGAGACCTTGCGCAGGTCGAGCGGGTGCACGGCGTCGCCGAGCAGGTGGGCCATCGCGATGCGCCCCTGCTGCGCCGCGACCGAGGCGAGCATGAAGACGCCGGTGCAGTCGCCGGCCGCGTAGACGCCCGGGATGTTCGTGCGCGAGACCTTGTCCACCGCGATGAAGCCGCCGTCGTCGGTGTCGATGCCGACCTCGTCGAGGCCGAGGTCGGCCGTGTTCGGGATGGAGCCGAGGGCCAGCAGGCAGTGCGATCCGGTGACTGTTCGGCCGTCGGTCAGCGTGACGACGACCTGGTCGCCCTCCCGGCGGGTGGAGGCCATGCGGGACTTCCCGAGGACCTTCATGCCGCGGCGGCGGAAGACGTCCTCGATGAGGTTGGCGGCGTCGGGGTCCTCCCCCGGAAGCACCCGGTCGCGGCTGGACACGAGGGTGACCTCGGCGCCGAGGCCGTTGTAGGCGCTGGCGAACTCCGCCCCCGTGACGCCGGAGCCGACCACGATCATGTGCTCGGGGAGCTCGCGCAGCGCGTACACCTGCTCCCACGTGAGGATGCGCTCGCCGTCGGGCTGCGCGTCGGCGCTGACCCGCGGGTGCGCGCCGGTCGCGATGAGGATGCCGTCGGCCGCGAGCCGCACCTCACCGTCGGGCGTCGAGGCGATCACGGTGCGAGCGTCGGCGACGCGGGCGACGCCCGACAGGACGGTGACGCCGGCGGAGACCACGCGCTCGGCGATGTCGTCGGACTGGGCCGAGGCCAGGCGCAGGACACGGTCGTTGACGGAGGCCAGGTCGGCGCGCGGCGCCTTGGGCACCTCGACGCCGAGCTCGGCGGAGCGGCTGACCTCGTGCAGGAGGTCGGACGTCGCGATGAGGGTCTTGCTGGGCACGCAGTCGGTCAGCACCGTGGAGCCGCCCAGGCCGTCGCGCTCGACGAGCGTGACCTCGGCACCTAGCCGCCTGGCGACCAGCGCCGCCTCGTAGCCGCCGGGTCCGCCACCGATGATCACGACATGGGTCATGTACCGATTGTCCCGCATGGCGGCGTCACCGCCCGCGGCGAGGGTCAGCGGGCGAAGCGCGGCAGCTGGGTGGAGAGCTCCGCGAAGAGCGCACCGTTGAGACCGAAGACCACCTTGACCTCCTCGACGACCCGCTGCTGGTCGCGGGCGGTCAGCGGGAGGGAGTCCAGGCTGGCGCGGTAGGCGTCCTTGTAGGGCTTCGGCTTGGGGACGGCCTCGAACTGGTAGAAGGCGATGCCCTGACCCTCGGGCAGGTCGAACGTGCGCGCGAGGATGCGGCCGATCGCCTGTCCACCCGACAGGTCGCCGAGGTAGCGCGTGTAGTGGTGCGCGACGAACAGCGCGGGGTCGGCGGCCGAGGCCTCGATGCGCGCGACGTAGCGGTCGACGGCGGCGCTACGGACCTGCGGCACGCCGGCACCACCGGACCAGAACGCGAGGTCGGCGTCGATCGCGGCGAGGCGGTTGATCGCGGGATCGATCACGGCGCCGGCGATCGGGTCGTCGGCCAGGCCGGCACCCACGGACTCGAGCGCGGCGTAGATCGGGCGCAGCATCGCCAGGTACTCGGTGTAGCCGGTCTCGTTCACCCGGCCGTCGAGCAGGCACGACATGAAGCTCGAGCCCTCGGCGTCCTTGTGCTCGGCCTGGGAGCCGTCGCGCATCTGCACGGACAGTCCGGTCTCGGTCGGCAGCACGGTCATGGTCGCGCCTCTCTGTGGGGGTGTGGCTCAATGATATGACACGTTGTCAGATCAAGATGACACTGTGTCCGAAAGACCACGATGTGGGATGACGATCAGGTGACCGTCGGGGGCGGGCAGCACGTGCACGGCGATGCCGTACACCGACTCGACGCGCTCGGGCGTGAGCACCTCGGCCGGCGTCCCCGCGCTGACGAGGCGTCCGCCGTCGATCATCGCGATGCGATCGGCGCGGGCCGCCGCCAGCGACAGGTCGTGCAGGACCACGACGACGGCACGGCCGGCCGCGGCGAGAGATCGCGCGACGACCATGACCTCCTCCTGGTGGCGCAGGTCGAGGGCCGCGGTGGGCTCGTCGAGAAGGACCACGCCGGTGCGCTGCGCCAGCACGCGAGCCAGGGACGCGCGGGCCTTCTCGCCGCCCGAGAGGGCCGTGAACGGCCGCTCCAGGAGGTGGGCGATGTCCGTGCGCTCGATGGCCTCGGCGATCGCCTCGTCGTCCTGCGCCGCCGTGGCGTGACCGACCCAGGGATTGCGCCCCATCTCGACGACCTCGCGGACGGTGAACGGGAAGCTGACCTGGTTGGCCTGCAGGAGGACCGCACGCGTGCGCGCAAGGTCGCGCGCCGACCACTGCGCCAGGGGGCGGCCGTCGAGGCGCACGTCGCCCTCGGCGATCGGGACGTCACCGGTCAGGGCGCCCAGCAGGGTGGACTTGCCGGCACCGTTGGGGCCCACGAGCGCCAGCACCTCACCGTGGACGACGTCGAGGTCGACCCCGCGGACGATGTCGCGCCCGCCGAGGCGGCACACCAGGCCTCGGACCTCGTACGCCGCGGTCATGCCCATCCCCCGGCCTTCGAGCGCGTCGCCCGGACGAGGTAGAAGAAGAACGGTCCGCCGATCAGCGAGGTCAGCAGGCCGATCGGCAGGTCGGAACCCGGGACGATCGTGCGCGCGAGCAAATCGGCCCACACGAGCAGCGCCGCGCCACCGATCACGCTCGCGATCAGGAGCGTGCGGTGCGAGGGGCCCAGCAGCATGCGCACGAGGTGCGGCACGACCAGGCCGACGAACGCGATGATGCCGGCGAACGCGACCGCCACGCCGGTCAGCAGCGCGACCAGCAGGATCGAGCCGATGCGCAGGCGCTCGACCCGCAGCCCGAGGTGGGCCGCCGTGCGCTCCCCCAGCGCCAGCAGGTCGTAGCGGCGCGCCAGCAGGCACGCGACCACGACGGCGGGCAGGCCCACCGCGGCGACGATGAGGACCTCGCTCCAGCGCGAGCCGTTCATCGAGCCGAGCTGCCAGAAGACGATCTGCTCGCGCGAGCCGGTGTCGGAGGCGAACATCACCAGCGCGAGGCCGGCGCCGGCGAAGGCGTTCACGGCGATGCCGGTCAGCAGGAGGGTGACCACCTCGGTCCGACCGCCGACCCGGGCGGTGGCGTAGACGAGCACGGTGGCCGCGAAGCCGCCGGCGAACGCCAGCACGGCGACACCCCAGCCGCCCAGCGCGACGAACCCGAAGGACAGCGCGATGGCCGCGCCGAGGGCGGCACCCGCGGAGACCCCGACCACGCCGGGCTCGGCCAACGGGTTGCCGAAGATCGCCTGCATGACCGCGCCGGCCACGGCGAGGGTGGCGCCGACGAGCAGGCTCATCGCCACGCGAGGGAAGCGGATCTGCAGCAGCGTCTGCTCGACGATCATGTCGTCCGGGCGCCACGAGGTGTCGATGCCGATGCCGTGCAGCATCGCGCCGACGACGTCGCGAGGGCCGACGGGGAGCTGGCCCACCGAGGCCGACACGAACGTGCCGACGACCAGGAGGACGGCGAACCCGGCCAGCACCGCGGTGCGCCGGCCGGCGCTCACCACCGCGTCACTTCTGGGCCTCGGGCACGTAGATCGCGCGGGCCAGCGCCTCGACGACGCCCGCGGAGCGGGGACCGAAGGACAGGACGTCGCCGTCGGACATGTCGACGAAGCGCTTGTTCTGGCCGGCGGGCGTCAGTGCGATCGCGGGCTTCTCGGCCAGCAGTCCGTCGACGCCTCCGGTGGACTCGAGCCCGTTCGTCATCACGAGGATGAGGTCGGGCTTCGCCTTGACCAGCGCCTCGTCGGTGAGCGGCTGCATGCCCTTCCAGCCCATCTCGTTCGCGACGTTCACGCCGCCGAGCGCGCCCACGAGGTCGCCCACGCCGGAGTCGTCGGCGAAGAGGTAGTAGACGCCGGAGTTGCCGCGCAGGTAGAGGAAGACCATCCGCAGGCGGTCGGACTCCTGCTCCGGGACGAAGCGCTTCACCTCGGCCTTGGCGGCCTCGACGTCGGCCTCGATGCGGTCGGCGAGGGCCCGGCCGGACTCGGGCAGGCCGACGGCGGCGCCAACGTCGCGAGCCAGCTGGGCGGCTCCCTCGAAGCTGGCGTCGTTGTCGAGGAAGATCACCGGCACGCCGGTGTCGGCGAGCTGCTCGACCACGTCGCGCGGGCCCATCGACCCGTCCGTGATGATCACGGTGGGCTTCTGCGCCATGACGGACTCCGCGTTGACCGCGTGTCCCTCGGCGGTGATGAGGGGGAGGTCCTCCGCGCCCGGGAAGTCGGTGGAGACGTCGCGCGCCACGAGCTGGTCGCCCAGGCCGAGGCCCCACAGCGAGGCCGCGATCGAGCCGGCCATGTCGAAGGCGACGATGCGCGAGGTGTCGGTGACGGTGACCTTGGTGTCGCCCGAGCGCACGTGGGAGACCACCGTCGCCGGCAGCTGCGGCTTCTCGTCCGTGTCGATCGGCTCGATGTGACGATCACGGAGCAGCGCGGTGCTGGGTCCGGTGATCTCCTTGGCCGGCTGCGACGCCTCGAGCTCGGACAGCGCCGGCAGGTCGGCCCCGGCAGCGGGGTCGCTGCCTGCCTCGCCGGGACCACAGGCCGTGAGCAGCAGCATCGCGAGAGCGGTCAGCAGCGCGGCGGCCGCGCGCACGGGCCGCGTCATGCGTCCAACCCCGGGGTCCGGCGGCGCATGACGAGCACCGTGCCGGCGATCGCCGCGAGCATCAGGAGGACCGTGGCGCCGATCCACACCAGCCAGTCGCGGGAGGCGGTCGGGGTCAGCGGGGCGATGGCAACGGCCGCCGCGTCGTCGGCGCCCGCGGCGGGCTGCGCCGCGACGGTGGCGCAGTCCTTCGCCACCGTGTACGTCAGCGTCACGGGATCGAGTGCCGCGCCGGTCTCGTAGTTCGGGAAGGCCGCGCTGCCGGCACTCGTGAGCGTGGCGGGGATGCCCGAGATCGTGACGGTCTGGCCGTTCTCGGAGACCTCGCCCGCGCCGAGGTCGAGGTCGGCGAACGGGACGGCGGCGATCGTCCGGCGATCGTCCTTCCCGGCCATCGCCGCGTCCATCGTGCCGCCGGTGTAGTCGACCGAGAGCGTGGCGGACTCCGCGTCGGTCATGGTCACCGAGGGGTTCGCGATCGTGGTGTCGAGCGCTCCGTCGTGGCCGGTGAAGACGACGGTTCCGCCGAACTCCAGCTCGCCCGCGCGTGTCGTCTCGTCGAGCACGCCCTCGCCCTTCGACCAGGTGAACTCGGGCGTCTCGTACGAGGCGTCGCCCTGCGTGGTCCAGTCGCCGTTCGCGATCGAGCCGGACACGTAGGCGCGGAACGACTCCTTGAAGCCCCAGTCGAGGCGCGCGTCGGAGAGCTCGCAGCCGACGATCTTCTCGGCTTCGGCGACGTCGATCACGATGCCGCGGTCGACCGAGCCCTGGAACGTCAGGGTGTGCTTCCCCGGCTCGAGGGTGGCCGGGATCGTGCCCTTCCACGTGGCACGGCCCGCGGCGTCGGCCGTGACGTTCTCGGCCAGCACGATGGGTGACGAGTAGAGCACCACCTTGATGCCGGTCTCGCCGGGAAGGAAGCCCGAGCCCGACGCGGTGACCTGGTCGCCGGCCCTCACCTCGTCCTGCTCGAGGGTGAGGCCGGTCGTCGCGGGTGGGGTCGCCGGCGGCGTCCAGTCGTCGCTCGTGGTGGCCGCGACGACCGCATTGGCCGCGCCACCGGAGGAGACCGATCCGACCGAGAAGGTCACGGGATCGAGGAGTGATCCGGGGGCGTAGAAGGCGCGACCCTGGTAGGAGAACATCCCGGCGCCGGCAGCGGTGAGACGCGCCGGGGCACCGGCGTACCGGACCCAGCCGGACTCGGTCGAGCGCTGCGCCGCCGCGAGGTCGAGCGTGGCCAGGTCGACGCGGCCACGGCCCGTGACGCTCGCGCTGAGCGTCGCCGAGGTTCCCGACGTGACGCGGACGGAGGGCTGCGAGATCGTCAGGTCGAGCGTCCCGTGGTGTCCGAAGAACTTCACGCCGCCCCGGTAGGACGTGGAGCCCTGGGGGTTCGGCGGCGTCGCCGTGGTGGAGAACTGCCCGAAGCGGTAGCCCGAGCCGGTGGACGACGCGCCGCCCGAGACCGACACCGAGCCCTTCGCGATGGGGCCCGTGATGTACGAGCGGAAGCTGGCCTTGACGCCCCACGTCAGCTCGCCGGCGCGACCGCCGCGGCTCCGGTCACCCTTCGGCTGGGTGACCTTGCCCGGCTGGGCGACGGGTGCCGTCTTCGGCGGAGCCGTGGCGCCCTTGACGGTGATGGTGCCGTTCAGCGGATCGAGTGCGGTTCCCGCGCCGTACATCGGCGAGCCGCTGTAGTCGAACATCGCCTCCCCGGCCCGGGTGAGGGTGACCGGTGCACCCGCGATCGTGACGGCGTTGCGTGCGACCTTGGCGCGGCCCCGGAGGTCGACCGTCGCGAAGGCGAGGTTCCTCAGGTCGTTGCCCTCGCTGTCGCGGACATCCGCGCGCAGCTCCGAGCGCGTGCCGTCGACGACGAGGCGCAGGTTGCGCACGGTGAAGTCCAGGACGCCGTGGTGGCCCGTGAACCGCACCCCGCCGCTCGTGCGGACATCGACCACCCGGGAGCTCCAGGTGCCCGAGGCCGAGGAGAAGGTGGTGCGCGTGCCGTCGTCGGTGGCGGGCGCGAGCGCCTCGGTGGCACCGGCGACGAAGCCCATCTTCAGGTAGCTGCGGAAGGACTGCTTGAGGCCCCAGGCGAGCGAGCCGCCGGTGACCTTCGTGTCGTTGGCCGGCGGAGTCGTGGGAGCGGGCTCGGTGGGCTCGGTGGGACCCGGCTCGGTCGGCTCGGGGTCGGTGGGCTCCACGACCGTCGCGAGCGTGAGCTGCGCGGACACCGGATCGAGCGCCGTGCCGGCCTCGTACATGGGCGAGCCCTCGTAGGAGAAGAGAGCGGCACCGGCCTGCGTGAGCACGGCGGGCGCGCCGGCGACGGTGACCTTGGAGCCGGAGGAGGTGACCCTGCCGGCGAGGTCCACGTCGGCGATCGCGATCCCGGACCGGCTGTCGCCGTTGACCACGGCGTCGACCTCGAGCCGCGCGGAGTCGCCCGACGTCACGAGACGCGGCCGGGAGATCGTGAGGTCGAGGACGCCGTCGTGCCCCTCGAAGCGGACGGAGCCCTGGGCGGCGACATCGCTCGCGTCGCCCCACGTGCCCGCGGCCGCGGGGAACGTGAATCCGTCGGGCGCCGCGGTGGCCGGCGCACCGGTGGTGACCTCGCCGTGCGCGATCGGGCCGGTGATGTAGTTCCGGAAGGACGTCTTCAGGCCCCACGAGATCGTCCCGGTGGTGACTCTTGTTCCAGCCTCGGCAGCATCCGCGCGGACGGCGGGAGCCGCCGCGACGGCCAGGACGGCGGCCAGCAGGACGCCCAGAACTCGCACGTGCATGGGCCGGTCGGCGCGTTCGAGCACGGTCACTCCCGTCGGATGGTGGTCAGAATGCAGACCCGGTCAGGTCACCCTTACCTCATCACTATAAGGTGTGCCTTACCTACAGCGGCCGCCGGGTTGGGCGGCTTCCTTTCCGGAAGGATCTGCATGTCTCGCCACACCTTGGTTCGCGGGCGTCGCCTGCTCGCCGGGACGACCGTCGCGGCACTGACCGCCGGCGTCCTCGCGCTCACTCCCGCCACGGCCCAGGCCGCCGAGTCGCAGACGATCGAGGACGGCTCGATCTCGTGGGGCCTGAAGGCGTCGTTCAGGAACTACCTGACCAGCCCGATCGCCCACGGCACGATCACGCCCACCGCCCCTGCCACGGACACCGGCACCCAGACGGTCTTCCCGCAGGCCTCGGGCTCGTGGGCCGCCGGTGAGGCCTCGGTCGGCGCCAAGGGTGCCGTCAAGTTCTACGGTCACGACGGCGCGCTCGACCTCACCATCTCCGACCCGCGCATCGTCGTGGCCGGATCGGGTGCCCAGCTCGTCGTCGACGCCGTCGACAGCGAGGACGTCGCGCACGAGGACGTCGCGTTCGCCGACATCCAGCTGGCCGGTGCCGTGAGCTCCAGCCCCGTCGCCGTGACGATCACCGACGCGCCGACCACGATCACCGCCGCCGGCTCCGGTCTGCTCTCCAACCAGGGCTCGGCCTTCTACGCCCCGGGCACGGCCCTGGATCCCATCAGCGCGCAGCTCGAGGTCGCCTCGAAGCCGGCCGTCACCGTCTCCAAGGTGACGTTCGCTCCCGACGAGACCGCCACGGTCACCGTGAACGGCTCGGGCTTCGACCCGCAGGACGTCATCGGGACACGGCCGCCCTTCGCCGGCCGGTCCGGCGGCGCGTACGTGGTCATCGGGTACTTCTCGGAGACGTGGCGTCCGTCCGCGGGCGCCCCCTCGTCGGCACGCAAGGTCGTCCAGCAGAAGTGGGCGCTCCCGGCGGGTCAGTTCGAGGACCTCTCCAGCGGTGGCGCGTTCGAGCTGAACGCCGACGGCACGTTCGAGACCTCGTTCGAGATCAGCAAGGCGCTCCTGGACACCGTCCGGCAGGCCAACCCCGAGATGAGCGGCAGCTTCGGCATCTACACGTACCCGGGCAGCGGTGCCGCGAACCCGGCCTTCGAGACCTACACGCCCCTCTCCTTCGTCCCGGCCGTCCCGGTGACGAAGAGCCTGTCCACCGCGTACGGCAAGGGTGGCACCGTGGGCGTCACCGCTCCGGTCGCCGGAACCGTCACCGTCGCCGGGCTCGGCAGCAAGGTCGTCGCCGCCGGTGGCACGGCCGCGTTCGCGGTCCCCCGGACGCAGACCGCGGGCACGAAGTCGTACCGCGTGACGTTCGCCCCCACCGACGCGAGCCTCACCGCTCCGGCGGCCACGACCGTCACGGTCAAGATCGCCAGGACCGCCGCCTCGAAGGGCAAGGTCAAGGTCACCCGCAAGCCCACGTCGAAGAAGAAGGGCCTGGCCGTCGTGTCGGTCAAGGGCGCCTCGGGCGCGGCCGCCCCGACCGGCAAGGTCAAGATCAAGCTGACCAAGGGCAAGAAGAGCAAGTACGTCACGGCCAACCTGTCGAGCGGCAAGCGCCTGGTGAAGCTGCCGAAGCTCGCCAAGGGCAAGTGGGTCGTCCGCGTCGCCTACTACGGCAACGCGAACTACACGCCGCGCGGCTACGTGAAGGCGGGCTCGTTCAAGGTCGCCAAGTGACCTGAGTCCCCACCCTCCGAAGGCCCTCGTCCGTCGACGGGGGCCTTCGGCGTTCCCGGGGGCCTGCCCCTCACCGCCCCACTCCCCGTCGCCGAGTGGCGCAAACCGGGGTCGCGAGTGGCGCAGAAACGCCCGCCACTCGGCGAGTGGCGGGCGACTTTGCGCCACTCGGCGTTCAGGCGCGGCGGGTCAGGTGGCGGAGACGGCCGCGAGCACGAACCGCGTGGTGGTGTCGGCCGACGCGTGCCGGGCCGAGAGGGTGGCGTGCAGCAGCGAGACCGTGGCGTCGACGTCGTCCACGACGAACTCCCCCTGGGCCACGCCGTCGACCAGGATCTGGCGCAGCACCTGCTCGACCGCGACGACGTGCTCGCGCATCGCCATGACCGATTCGGGCGAGAGCATCGCCCGCAGCTCGGGACCGAGGCCGATGTGGAAGTCCTTCGACGTGTCCACGTGGTGGCGCACGTACGTCTCGAGGCGCTCGGTCGGGGAGGTCCGGCTGGCGAGCGACTCGTTCAGCTCGGCGAGGTAGCGGGAGGTCTCGTCGGTCGCGAAGGCGACGACGACGGCCTCCTTGTCCTTGAAGTGGTTGTACAGCGACGACCGCCCGACCTCGGCGTGCGCCGCCAGGTCGGCCATCGTGATCAGGTCGAAGGGCCGGTCCCGAAGCAGCTCCACGAGGGCGGCGAAGACCCGCCGGCGCATGGCGGCGCGGTGCTCCTCCAGGGAGTCCCCGATGATCTTCGGCACGTCCGTAGAGTACGCGCCCCGGCGCCGACGTGCGTCCCGCGGCGGGGGCGCCACGGAGGTCGCCGAATCGCAACCGTTTCGTCATCGTGAGGGCCGTCCCGGGCCGGATCGCCGTCGGTAGGGTGGCTCGGGTGAACGCCTACGACCTCGCCAGCGAAGCCGCCACCGCCCTGCGTGACCGCACCGGAGGCGGCGACCACGACGTCGCCCTCGTGATGGGCTCCGGCTGGCTGCCTGCCGCCGACGCCCTCGGCGAGCCCGAGTTCGAGGTGCCCACCGAGGAGCTGCCGGGCTTCAGCAAGCCGGCCGTCGCCGGTCACGGCGGCACCATCCGCTCGGTGCGCGTGGGCGACCTGCGGGCGCTGGTGTTCCTGGGCCGCACCCACTTCTACGAGGGCAAGGGCGTCGACGCCGTCGTGCACGGCGTGCGCACGGCCGCGGCGGCCGGGGTCCGCACGATGGTGCTGACGAACGGCTGCGGCGGGCTCAACCCCGCGTGGACGCCCGGCACCCCCGTGCTGATCCGCGACCACATCAACCTGACCGCCACCTCGCCGATCGTCGGCGCCAACTTCGTCGACCTCACCGACCTCTACGCCCAGCGCCTGCGCGACCTCGTCCGCGAGGTCGACCCGTCCATCGACGAAGGCGTCTACGTGCAGTTCCCCGGACCGCACTACGAGACGCCGGCCGAGGTCAGGATGGCCGGCATCCTCGGCGGCGACCTGGTCGGCATGTCCACGACGCTCGAGGCCATCGCCGCGCGCGAGGCGGGCATGGAGGTGCTGGGCATCTCGCTCGTCACCAACCTCGCCGCGGGCATCTCCGACGCGCCGCTGAACCACGAGGAGGTCCTCGAAGCCGGCAAGTCCGCCGCCACCCGCATGGGCGCCCTGCTCGCCGACCTGCTGCCGCGCGTCTGACCGAGGCCGCCGATCGACGGTCGCCTCCCGCTACCGTGGTCGGATGGACCCGATCGACGCTGCCCGGGACTGGATCTCGCAGGATCCCGACGCGCAGACCCGTGACGAGCTGACCGCGCTGATCGACGCCGGCGACCAGGCCGAGATCGCGGCACGGTTCGCCGGCCGGCTGCAGTTCGGCACCGCCGGACTCCGGGGCGAGCTCGGCGCCGGGCCGATGCGGATGAACCGGGTCACCGTGGCGCGTGCGGCCGCCGGGCTGGCGCAGCACCTGGTGGCCACCGAGGACTCCCCGAGCGTGGTCGTGGGCTACGACGCGCGCACCAACTCCGACGTCTTCGCCCGTGACACCGCCGAGATCATGCAGGCGGCCGGCGTGCGCGCGATGCTACTGTCCGACCATCTCCCCACCCCGGTGCTGGCGTTCGCGATCGGCCACCTCGGCGCGTCGGCAGGTGTCATGGTCACCGCCTCGCACAACCCGCCCCGCGACAACGGCTACAAGGTCTACCTCGCCGACACGAGCCAGATCGTGCCGCCCGCCGACGCCGAGATCGCCGCCGCCATCGACGCGGTGGGGCGCGTCGACGAGCTGGCCCGTGACGACGGCTACGCCGTCCTGGGCGCCGACGTGGCCCAGGCCTACCTGGACGCCGTGGCCGCCCTCGTCCCCGACGGGCCGCGCGAGCTCGTCGTGGCCTACACCCCCATGCACGGGGTCGGCGGGCGGCTGCTCGCCGCCGCGGCCGAGCGGGCAGGCTTCCCGGCGCCGCACACCGTCGCCGAGCAGCTGCAGCCCGATCCGGCGTTCCCCACCGTCGCGTTCCCGAACCCGGAGGAGCCCGGCGCGATGGACCTCGCGCTCGCGCTGGCGGCATCGGTCGACGCCGACGTCGTCATCGCGAACGACCCCGACGCCGACCGGTGCGCCGTGGGCGTGCGCACCGCCGACGGTCACCGGATGCTCACCGGCGACCAGGTGGGCGCCCTGCTGGCCGAGTCCCTGCTGACCCGCGGGATCGAGGGCACCTATGCCTGCTCGATCGTCTCGTCCGACCTCCTCGGACGGCAGGCCGCGGCGCACGGACAGCCGTGGCGGCAGACGCTCACCGGATTCAAGTGGATCGGGAAGGTCGAGGGGCTCGTCTTCGGCTACGAGGAGGCCCTCGGCTACTGCGTCGCTCCGCACATCGCTCGCGACAAGGACGGCATCTCCGCGTCGCTGCTGATCATGTCGCTCGCCGCGTCGCTGAAGGCGCAGGGGCGCACCCTGCTCGACCTGCTCGACGACATCTACCGCCAGCACGGCTGGCACGCCACCGGCCAGCTCGCCGTGCGGGTCGACGATCTCGCGATCATCGCGGCGGCGATGGATCGGCTGCGCACCGATCCCCCCACCACGCTCGCGGGTGTGCCCGTGACGTCGGTCGACGACCTCGCCGTCGGCTACCAGGGACTGCCGCCCACGGACGGCATCCGCCTGGCACTCGCCGGGGGCAGCCGCATCATCTGTCGTCCGTCCGGCACGGAGCCGAAGCTCAAGTGCTACGTGGAGGCCGTCGTCGCGGTGGAGGACTCCGCGGACGACGCGCGCGACACGGCGGCCGCGACGGTCGAGGCGATCATCGACGACCTGAGGGCGTACCTGCGGCTGGCCTGAGCAGAGAGGAACCGCCGTCGGGGCGTCGGAGTCTGCGGCAGAGGAGCCGAGGGAGTGCGACTTTGCCGCGCTCACGACGAGGGAGTCCCCGACGGCGGCGTCCTCGGACGGGCCACACAGCCCGCCGCGGCGAACGACGTCGCCTTGCTTCAAGCCTCAGCGCCACCGGCGTGCCTGTCAATTTATAGCGGGTGACGCCAGGTCGACCCACCGGCCCTCGGCCGCGCTGAGCCGAGCCGCGTCGAAGATCTCGGCCACGTGCACCGCGTCTGACGGGGGCACGGGCACCTCGGATCCGGCGCGGATCGCCGCGGCCACGGCCGGGTAGAAGGTGTCCCACCGACCGCGAGCCAGGGGGCGGTCCTGCGCGCCGTCGGCCCCCTCGAACAGCAGCGTGCGGCCCGGATCCTCCTCGCCCCAGCGTGCCCCCGCAGTGCGAGGGCTCTCGCCCGCGAACAGCTGGTCCTCCTGGGGGTCGAACCCCTCGATGCGCAGGCCACCGCGTGTCCCCGAGACGCGGAACCGTGGACCCTCCGCCGCCGCGTGCACCGACGCCACGATGGTCGACCGCGCTCCGCTGCCGTGCCGCAGCATCACGATCGAGTCGTCCTCGCTCACCCGGTCCTCACCGAGCGTGGCGAGATCGGCGAAGACCTGCCGTACCGGCCCCAGCAGGTGGACCGCCTGGTCGATGAGGTGGGGGCCGAGGTCCACCAGCACGCCCCCGCCCGCCTGCGACGTGTGGTCGCGGGTCCACCGCGGAAGGTCGGGCCGGAACCGCTCGATCCTCGACTCGAGGCGATCGACCCGGCCGAGCTCACCGTCGCGCACCAGCTGCTCGATCGTGAGGAAGTCCCCGTCCCACCGGCGGTTCTGGTAGACGGTCAGCACCGTGTCGCCCGAGGCAGCGGCGACGATGCGCCGCGCGTCGTCGGCCGTGGTCGCGAAGGGCTTGTCCACGACGACGTGGAGTCCCAGGCCGAGCGCCTCGACCGCGAGATCGGCGTGGGTGCCGGCCGGGGTCGTGATCGTCACGCCCTCGACGCCTGAGTCATGCAGGGCCGCGAGGTCCTCCACCACCTCGAGTCCGTCCGCGCGGGCCTCGCGGCCGCGCTCGGGATTGGTCGAGACCACCGCGACGAGGTCCAGGCCGTCGGCCGAGCGGATGAGCGGCGCGTGGAACACCCGCCCGCCGACGCCCCAGCCCGCGACGGCCCACCGCACGGGCTCGAAGCCCGTCACCGGTCGAGCTCCGCCACGAAGCGGGCGTAGCGCTCCTCCAGCAGCCCCGGCTCCCCCGGGCTGACCGTGGACCCCGTGCGCTCCCGCACGGCCGGGAGCGGCAGTCCGGCCGCGCCGAAGGCCAGCCGGGCGGCGCCGACGGCCGTGGCGTCCTCGAGGTCGACGCGGCACAGGTCGCGGCCGAGCACGTCCGCCAGCAGCCGGGCGAACACCGGCGACCGGGTCCCGCCTCCCGCCACGTCGATCAGCGGGTCGGCGACCGCCGGCATGGACTCGATGCCGCGACGGATCGTGAAGCAGAGGCCCTCGAGGGCGGCGGCGAACAGGTCCGCACGCTCGGTCTCCAGACCGAGCCCGAACCAGCGGCCCGACCCGGCGGGGACCGACGTCGGCAGCCGCTCGCCCGACAGGAACGGCACGAAGCCCGGAACGGGCCGGCTGCGGTCGTAGTCGCCGTACAGGTCGTCCCAGGTCCCCCCGAGCAGGGAGACCACCCGCGTCAGGGCGATGCCGGCGTTCATCACCGCCACCATCGCGTAGGCGCCGCCGTCCGCCGCTCGGTACGTGTGGTGGGTGATCTCGCCGCCGAACGACGGCGTGATGCCCGGCAGCACGACCTGGGCGCCCGACCCGACGGTCACGATGAGGCGGCCCGGGGTCGAGGTGGAGCCGACGAGTGTCGCTGCGGCGTCGGCGCATCCGGCGACGACCGGGATGCCGGCCGGCAGTCCCCAGCTCGACGCCTCCGGGGCAGCCAGCTGCCCCACCACCGCATCCGAGGGAACGACCTCCGGGAGCAGGTCGGGCCGGATGCCCGTCGACTCCAGGACCGCGCCGCTCCACTCGTCGAGCTCCAGGTCCCAGGCGAGGGTCGCGGACGCGTCCGAGGGATCCGTGACGAACACCCCCGGCACCAGGCGCGTGCGCAGCCAGTCCTTCGGCAGCAGGACCCGGTGGGCCCGCGCGACGACGTCCGGCTCGTGGCGGGTGAGCCACGCCAGGACCGGCCCGGTCATGCCGGGCGCGAGGGGGTTCGCCAGCCCACGGCGCCGCTCGGCGGGCAGGCCCTGCCACAGCGCCAGTTCCGCAGTGGCGCGACCATCCGGCCACAGGACGGCGGGCCGCACGGGGTCACCGTCGGAGTCGACCAGGACGGTCCCGTGCATCTGCCCGTCGATCCCGACGGCCAGGACCTCGACGTCCACCGACGCCAGAACGGCACTCACCGCGTCACGTGCCGCGGCCTCCCACTGAGCCGGGTCCGTCTCGGCCCAGTGCGGGTGCGGCGAGTCGACGTCGTAGCCGCGGTCCGCCCGGGCCAGGACGGAGCCGTCCTCCCCCACCAGCACGGCCTTGACGCCGCTCGTGCCCAGATCCAGGCCCAGGACGCACGGTCGGCTCATGACCGCGCCGTCACGCGTCGATCGAGGCCGACGCCGCGAGGTGCGTGTCGATGAAGGCGTGCGCCCGGCGAGCCAGGTCGTCACCGTCGGTCCACAGCGACCGCCAGACGGCGAGGTCGTTGGACAGGGTCGGGCTGACGACCGCCGAGGAGAAGCTCTCGAACGTGATCGGCCCGGTGAAGCCCACCCGCGACAGCGCGTGGAAGAACGCCGGGAAGTCGATCGATCCGGACCCCAGGTAACCGCGGTGGTTCTCGCCGATGTGCACGTAGCCGAGGCGGTCGGCGACGTCGAGCACGGGCGTCACGAAGTCCGACTCCTCGATGTTCATGTGGTACGTGTCGAGGTGGATGAAGACGTTGTCCTCGCCGATGTCGTCGGCCAGCCGCAGCGCGTCCCGCGCCGTGTTGATCACGTTGGTCTCGTAGCGGTTGCAGATCTCCAGGCCCAGGCGCACGCCGCGCCCGGCGGCCTCCTGCGCGAGGGAGCGCAGCACCGAGACGACGTTCGCCCGGCCGGCGTCGGACAGCGGGCGGCCGTACTTGCCGAGGGCGCTGTAGAGGGCACCGGTGAGGATGGAGCCGCCCAGTCCGGCCACGACGTCGAGCGACTCGTGCAGGATCTTCTCGCCTCGGGCGACCACGTCGGGGTCGTCGCTGGAGACGTCGGCGTCGAACGCCAGGCCGCGCGAGCAGGCGACGGCAAGGCCGGCCTCCTCGACGGCACGGCGGGTGTCCTCGACGTCGAGCACGTCCATCTCGTGCAGGGACAGCTCGAGCAGGTCGTACCCCGCCGCCTTCGTCCGCTGCACGGCCTCGGCGATCTCGTCGGGGCGCGTGCCGCCGACCCAGACGAGGGCGTGCACGCCGATGGGGTTGCGCTGGTTCACGGTGGTGGTCTCCTGGTGGTCGGTGGTGGTCATTGCGAGATCGCCCCCGTGATGAGGCCGACGATCTCCTCGCCGGTGGTCTCGGCGGTCCGGCGTCCGGCGACGCAGCGCCCGGCGCGCATCACCCAGACCTGGTCCGACAGCCGCACGACCTGGTCGAAGTTGTGGCTGATGAGCAGGACCGCGTGGCCCTCGTCGCGCAGTCGCAGGATGAGCTCCTCGACGCGCGCCGTCTCCTGGACGCCCAGGGCCGCCGTGGGCTCGTCCATGATGACGAGCTTCGAGCTGAACCCGGCGGCGCGGCAGATCGCCACGGCCTGCCGCTGGCCGCCCGACAGCCGGCGCACCGTGGAGGTCACGGCGGGCACGTTCACGGCCAGCTTCGACACCATCTCCTGGGCACCGGCACGCATTGTGCGCTTCTTCAGGTAGGTGAACGGCCCGAAGCCGCCCGTGACCTCGCGGTTGAGGTACAGGTTCTGCCACACCGTGAGGTCCTCGACCAGCGCGAGGTTCTGGTGCACGGTCTCGATCCCAGCGTTGCGGGCCTGATCGGGCGCGTGGAACGCGACGACCTCGCCGTCGAACCGGATGGTCCCCTCGTCCGCGGTGTGCACGCCCGCGATGCAGCGGACGAGCGTCGACTTGCCCGCGCCGTTGTCGCCGACGAGCGCCGTGATCTCTCCGGCCCGGACCTGGACCGACACGTCGGCCAGCGCGCGGACGGAGCCGAAGGACAGGGAGACGCCCTCGGCCTCCAGCAGGACGTCGCCCTTGGGCCGGACCTGCTGCTCGGTGCTGGTGGTCGTCATTTCTCGAACCTCGTCAGGAAGGCCGCGCCGACGACGACGATGCCGACGGCGAGCGGTTGGTAGAACTGGGACACGCCGAGCAGCGTGAGCCCGTTGGCCAGGGCGGTGAGCAGCAGCGCGCCGAACACCGGCCCCTTGATCGAGCCCTTGCCGCCGAAGAGGCTGACCCCGCCCAGGACGACCGCCGCGACGGAGTTCAGCAGGAAGGTCGTGTTCGCAGCGGGCTCGGCCGAGCCGACCCGCGCCACGAGCAGGATCGCGGCGAGCCCGGCCAGGACGCCGGCGATCAGGTAGACGGCCATCTTGACCCGCGCGGTGCGGACGCCCGTGGCCTGCGCCGCGTCGACCGAACCGCCGGTCGCCAGCACGTGCGTGCCGAACGGCGTGGAGAACAGCACCAGGTGGGCGAGGACGGCGACGCCGATCGCGATGAGAAAGGTGTAGGGAATCATCCCGAAGCCGCCGGCGGAGAGCTTGAACAGCGGCGCGCTGATGACGGTGATCGGGCGGCCGTCGGACAGGATGAGCGCCAGTCCGGAGGCGGCCGAGAGGGCGCCCAGCGTGACGATGAAGTCGGTGATGCCGCCCTTGGCGATGAGGAAGCCGTTCACCAGGCCGACGGCGGCGCCGGCCAGCACCGCGACGAGGCACGACAGGAACAGGCCCTTGCCGCTCGTCATCGCCATCCCGAACGCGACGGCGGCGAGGGTCATGGTCGAGGCGATCGACAGGTCGATGCCCGCCGTGAGGATGACGAAGGACTGACCGACGGCCAGGATCGTCAGGATCGCCGAGGCCAGCAGCATCGCCTTGATGTTGCCCGAGCTGAGGAATCGGGAGTCGAGGGCGGTGAAGATCGCCACGAGGACGACGAGTCCGAGGACGGACGCCCATTCGACCCAGAACGAGGGTTGGCGCAGCCGCTCGACGGCGGCCGTGCCGCGCGATGCCGGGGGTGCCGTGGTGGTGGTCATGTGTGGTCTCCGGATTCTCGACGGACGGTGCGGGCGGGAGGCGGACTCCCGCCCGCACCGGTCACGTCAGCGGCCGAGCAGGTCCGCGAAGGGGTTGTCGTACTCGTTCGGGGGCTCCGGGAACGCGTCCTGGGCCTCCTTGGCGTTGTCCGGCGTGATGAGGGCGATCGGGGTGTCGACCTTCTCCGGAAGCGTCTCGCCGAGGGCTGCGGCCTCGCAGGCCTGGAGGCCCATCTTGCCCACGACGAAGGGGTACTGGGCCACGGCGGCGTCGATGTCACCGGAGGCGACCCCGTCGATGCCGTCGACCGAGACGACGAGGGTCTTGCCCTTCTTGTCGGCGGCGGCCACGGCACGCGCCACGCCCATCGCCATGTCGTCGTTGGCCACGAAGAACGCAGCGAGGTCGGGGTTGGCCTGCAGGATCGTCTCGGCCTGCGTCTGGGCCTCCTGGCGGTCCCAGTTCGCGGCGACCTCCTGGACGACCTCGAAGTTGTCGGCCAGACCCTCCTTGAAGCCGTCGATCCGCTGGGCGCTGGTCACGTCGCCCGCGATGCCGCCGACCGTGGCGACGTCGCCGCCGTCGGAGTCGAGCGTGGCCAGCTGGTCGGCGACCATCTTGCCGGCCGCGACGTTGTCGGTGCCGATGTAGGTGGCGATCTCGGCGCTGGCGGCTTCGGCGGCCTTGGCCTCGACCGGGTTGTCGATGTTGACGATCGGCGTGCCCTTGGCGGCGATCTGGGCGATGCCCTGGATCAGGTTCGTGCCGCTGATCGGGTTGACCAGGTAGCAGTCGAACTCCTGGTTCGCCAGGTTCGTGAGCTTGTCGGCCTGGCCGGCGGTGTCGGTGATCGAGGCGGCGGCCTGGATCTCGATGTCGGCGCCCGACTCCTTCTGCTCGGCGTTGATGCCGTCCTCCATGTGCTGGAAGAACGGGTTGTCCAAGCCCTTGATGACGATGCCGATGTTGGTGTCGCCGGCGTCCTTGCTGTCACCGGAGTCGCTGCCGGAGTCGTCGGACGAGCCGCACGCCGCCAGCAGCAGTCCCGCGCTCACGGCGACGACGCCGAGCGAGACCCGCATCCTCTTCCTCGTCTGGAAGATGCTCATGTTGCTTCCTCTCACCATCGCGCGCCGGCTGACGCGGCTTTTGATCTTGAGTGTTGTAAATACAACACTTTCTGTCGTGTAATGTACGACACACAGTGGAAGACGCGCAAGCAACAGCTGAAATCAGCGCCCGACCAGCCGCGAGAACGCCAGAATGGGGAGTCATGGCCACCTTCGACGAGGGAATCAGCGAGACGCTCTCCCTCCTGCGACGCAAGGGCGGCATGACGCGCGCGGAGATCGTGGCCGAGACGGGGCTGTCCCGCAGTGCCGTCAACCTGCGGATCGATGCGCTCCTGCAGGCACGACTCGTCTCGGGCTCGGCCCGCGAGACGGTGATGAAGGGCCGGCCCGCCGAGGTCTTCTCCTTCAACAGCGAGCGCGGCAAGCTGCTGGCGGCCGACGTCGGCGCGACGAAGTTCCGCGCGGGCCTGTGCAACCTCGGTGGCGACGTCGAGTCCGAGATCGAGCTGCCGTCCGACGTCACGGCCGGACCCGAGGTCCTGCTGACCTCGATCCTGAAGTGCTTCGAGACGTTTCTGGCCGACACCGGGACCAGCGCCGACGAGATCCTCGGGATCGGCCTGAGCCTGCCCGCGCCAGTCAAGCGCGGCTCCGGCATGTCGGTGAATCCGCCGATCATGCCGCTGTGGAACCGCTTCGACGTCCCGGCCTGGTTCGGCGAGCGATTCGCCTCCCCCGTGTTCCTCGAGAAGGACGCGAACGCCATGGCCTACGGCGAGGCCCGGTTCTCCCACCCGGAGGCCGACGACCTCCTCCTGGTCAAGATCGGCACCGGCATCGGCAGTGGCGTGATCCGCGAGGGCCGGCTGTACCGAGGCGCCGACGGTGCGGCCGGGGACCTCGGCCACATCCCCATGTCGCTGCCGGGCGACGACGAGGGACCGCTGTGCAAGTGCGGCAACCACGGCTGCCTCGAGGCGCGGGCCGGCGGCTGGGCGATCCTGCGCGACCTGCGGGAGTCGGGCGCCGACGTGAGCTCGCAGGACGACCTGATCGCAGCCCTGGCCGCGGGCGACCCGGCGGCCGTCCAGCTGGCTCGCCGGGCGGGTCAGGCGATCGGCACCGCCGTCGCCACGGCGGTCAACCTCCTCAATCCCCGGGTGGTCGTGCTGGCCGGGCATCTCGTGGCGGCGGGCGGCGACCACCTGCTGCCGGCGATCCGCGAGCGCGTCTACAGCCGCTCCCTCCCCCTCGCGACGGCGGACCTGACCATCGTGGCCAGCAGCCTGCATCCACGCGAGGGACTCGTCGGACTCGCGCACCTGGTCAGCGACGGGATCCTCGAGCCCGCGCAGATCGGGCGCCTGGTCGAACGCGAGCCCACCGACTGACGTACTACGGTGTCCGCCAGGGATCACGCGGTGTGACGAGAGGTGGAGCAGTGTCCGGTTTCGGCGAGGCGCTCGCACTGTTCCGCCGGCACGGACCCCTGACCCGGGCGCAGGTGGTGGAGCTCTCCGGCCTCTCGCGCGCCACCGCCACCCACCGTCTCGACGGTCTGGTCCGCGCCGGGCTCATCCGCCCGCGGGCCGACGACCGCAGCACCGGCGGGCGTCCTGCCGGGGTCTTCGACCTCGCTGCGGCCCGTGGCAGCCTCCTCGTGGCCGACATCGGCAGCAGCCACGCGCGCTACGGCCTCGCCGACCTCAGCGGACGCGTCCTGGAGGCGCTGGACGAGGACATCGCGATCGACGACGGGCCCGACGTGGTGCTCGGAGGTGTCGCCCGCGCCTTCGACCGCCTCGTCACCGGCAGCACACCCCCGGTGCTGGGCGCCGCCATCGGCGTGCCCGGCCCTGTCGACCAGCGCACGGGCCGTCTCGTCAGCCCGCCCACGATGAGCGGCTGGGACGGCGTCGACGTTGCCGACCGCATGGCCGCCCACGTCGGCGCACCGACCGTGGTCGACAAGGACGCCAACCTCGTCGCGCTGGGCGTCCACCGAGCCCTGCGCGCCGACGCCGTCCCCGGCGCCGACGACCTGCTCGTGGTGAAGGTCGGCATGGGCATCGGCGCCGGCATCATCTCGCGCGGTCTCGTGCTGCACGGCGCCCGTGGCGGCGCCGGCGACCTCGGGCACATCCCCCACGACGACGGTCCGCGCTGCCGCTGCGGTCAGCAGGGCTGCGCCGAGGCGTCGGCGGGCGCGTGGGCCATCGCCGCGCGGCTGCGCGAGCTCGGCCACCCCGTCCGCACGTCGGCCGACGTCGTCGCGCTGGCGGAGAACGGCGACCGCGACGCCACCGCGGCCCTGCGTGCCGCGGGCCGGCGGATCGGCGACGTCGTCGTCGAGGCCGTCGGGGTGCTGAACCCCGCGATGGTCGTGGTGGGCGGCGACCTGGCCGAGGCCGGCGACCTGCTCGTCGACGGGGTCCGCGAGCGGGTCTTCGAGCGCTCGCACCCGCTCGCCACCACCGACCTGACCGTCGTCGCGTCCCCGCTGGGCGCCGACGCCGGCCTGCTCGGCGCTGCCCAGATGGCCGCCGACGCGGCGCTCGCCCCCGCGAGGGTAGACACCCTCGTCGGTGCGTGAGGCCCGTCGCCACCGGGGCTTTTGCGCAGCGTTAGACAAAAGGGGTCCTGGACGCCTACGGTTGACCCGTGGCGAACACCGACATCTCCCCCACCGGCTGGCGCGATCCCCTCGACCTCGAGGCGGTGCGCCACGCGCGCATCCTCCCTCTCGACGTCGTCCAGGCGAAGGGCAACGGGCACGCCGGCACCGCCGTCAGCCTGACGCCCGCGCTGTACGTCCTGTTCCAGGAGTACCTGCGCCACGACCCGGCGCGACCCGACTGGGAGGGCCGCGACCGGTTCGTCCTCTCGGCCGGTCACACGAGCCTCTCGCTGTACCTGCAGCACTACCTGAGCGGCTACGGCCTCGAGCTCGACGACCTCAAGAAGGCGCGGGCGCTCGGCAGCCTCACCCCGGGCCACCCGGAGTGGGGTCACACCCCCGGCGTCGAGACCACCACCGGCCCGCTCGGCCAAGGTGTCGGCAACGCCGTCGGCCTGGCGATGTCGGCGCGCCGCGTGCACGCCCTGCTGGAGCCGGACGTCGAGCCCGATGCCGGCCTGTTCCGGTACCGCACCTGGTGCGTCGCCGGTGACGGCTGTCTCTCCGAGGGCGTCTCGCAGGAGGCCTCCTCGCTCGCCGGCACGCTCGGCCTCGACGGACTGATCCTCGTCTGGGACGACAACCGGATCTCCATCGAGGGCGACACCGCGATCGCCTTCACCGAGGACGTCGTGGGGCGCTACCGCTCCTACGGCTGGGCCGTGGTCGAGATCGAGGACGCCGAGGACCCCGCCGCGATCCGCGCCGGCTACGACGCCGCCCTCGCCGTGACCGACCGTCCGGTCTTCATCCGCCTGCGCACCCGCATCGGCCACCCGATGCCCACCGTCGGCGGCACCGCCGGCGCCCACTCGGGTGCCCCCGGCGAGGACGAGGTCGCGGCCACGAAGGTCGCCCTCGGACTCGACCCCGAGCAGTTCTTCGCGATGCCGCAGGAGGCGCTCGACCACGCCCGCCGTGTGCGCGAGCGCGGCGCCGCGGATCGTGAGGAGTGGCAGGGCCGCTTCGACGCGTGGCGTACCGCCCACCCCGAGCAGGCCGCCCTGCACGACCGGATGCGCGACCGCGACGTCACGCCCGCCGCCCGTGAGGGACTCGCCGCCCTGCGCGCCCAGCCGCAGAAGGCCGCCACCCGCATCGCCAGCGGCGCGGTCCTCAACGAGATCTCCGCCGAGCTGCCGTGGCTCTGGGGCGGCTCCGCTGACCTCGCCGAGACCAACAACGTCGCCATCAAGGACGCCCGCAGCTTCACGCCCCCCGGCTACGCGGGCGACGAGTGGCCCGGCGGCCCCGACGGCACGCTCGTCCACTTCGGCATCCGCGAGCACGCGATGGGCGCGGTGCTCAACGGCATCGCCCTCGCCGGGTACTCGCACCCGTTCGGCGCGACGTTCTTCGTCTTCTCCGACTACATGAAGCCTTCCGTGCGCCTCGCCGCCCTGATGGGCCTGCCCGTCACCTACGTCTGGACGCACGACTCGGTCGGCGTCGGCGAGGACGGCCCGACGCACCAGCCGGTGGAGCACCTGTGGGCGCACCGCGCGATCCCCGGCCTCGACGTGGTCCGCCCCGCCGACTGGGTCGAGACCGTCGACGCGTGGTCGCGCGCCCTGGGCAGCGACCGCCCCACCGCGCTGGTGCTGAGCCGCCAGGGCGTCCCGGTCGTCGGCGACGCCGTTCCCGCCGGCGAGGGCGCCGTGCGCGGCGCCTACGTACTGGCCGACGCCACCACCACGCCCGACGCGATCATCGTCGCCACGGGCTCGGAGGTCGGCCTGGCCCTGCAGGCCCGCGACACCCTCGCGAGCGAGGGCATCGGCGTCCGCGTCGTCTCGGCCCCGTGCCTCGAGTGGTTCGAGGAGCAGGACCTCGCCTACCGCGAGTCCGTCCTGCCCCGGGCCGTCACGGCGCGCGTCAGCGTCGAGGCCGGCACCGGCACCGGCTGGCACCGCTACGTCGGCACGAACGGTGAGATAGTGAGTGTCGAGGAGTTCGGTGCGAGCGGAGCCGGTGATCTCGTGCTCGCCGAGCGCGGCATCACCGCCGAGGCCGTCGTGGCTGCGGTGCACCGCAGCATCGCCTCGGTCCGCTCGGACGAGAAGGAGAGGAACGCCCGATGACGAAGACCCTGACCGCGGGACTGGACCGCCTGCCCGGAGTCGACCAGGTCGGCCTTGAGGCGCGTGCCGCGCAGCTGGCCACCCGCTCGATCAAGACGACGTCCAAGCAGTGGGCGATCGACCTCGCGATCTCGATGGTCGACCTCACCACGCTCGAGGGCGCCGACAGCCCCGGCAAGGTGCGGGCGCTGGCCACCAAGGCCCTGCGCCCCGACCCCACAGATCCGTCGTGCCCCGCCGCAGCCGCCGTGTGCGTCTACCCCGACATGGTGCCGTTCGTCCGTGAGGTCGTGGGCGACCGCCTGCACGTCGCGGCCGTCGCCACCGCGTTCCCCTCGGGCCGCGCTCCGCTGGAGGTCAAGCTGGCCGACACCGCCGCCGCCGTGGCCGCGGGCGCCGACGAGATCGACATGGTCATCGACCGTGGCGCCTTCCTCTCGGGCGACCTCGCGAAGGTCCACGAGCAGATCGTGGCCGTCAAGGAGGCCGCCGGCAGCGCCCACCTCAAGGTGATCCTCGAGACCGGCGAGCTGCAGACGTACGACAACATCCGCCGTGCCTCGTGGCTGGCGATGGACGCCGGCGCCGACTTCATCAAGACCAGCACCGGCAAGGTCCAGCCCGCCGCGACGCTGCCCACCACGCTGCTCATGCTCGAGGCCGTCCGCGACTACCGGATCGCCACCGGCCGCCAGGTGGGCGTCAAGCCCGCGGGTGGCATCCGCACCTCCAAGGACGCGATCAAGTACCTGGTCGTCGTCAACGAGGTCGCCGGCGAGGACTGGCTCGACCCGGACTGGTTCCGCTTCGGGGCGTCGTCGCTGCTCAACGACCTGCTCATGCAACGCCAGAAGATGCTCACCGGCCGCTACTCCGGCCCCGACTACGTGACCCTGGACTGATCCGACATGCCCAAGTTCGAATACGCACCCGCGCCGGAGTCGCGCTCCATCGTCGACCTCGCCGCCAGCTACGGCCTGTTCATCGACGGTGAGTTCACCGACGGCGGCGGCACCGCGTTCAAGACTGTCAACCCCGCCACCGAGGAGGTCCTCGCCGAAGTCGCCGAGGCCGACGAGGCCGACGTCGACCGCGCCGTCCGTGCCGCGCGCCGGGCCCACGACCGCGTGTGGGGCCCGATGCCCGGCCGCGAGCGCGCCAAGTACCTGTTCCGCATCGCGCGGATCCTGGCCGAGCGCAGCCGTGAGTTCGCGGTCCTGGAGACGCTCGACAACGGCAAGCCGATCAAGGAGTCGCGCGACGTCGACGTGCCCTTGGTCTCGCAGTGGTTCTTCTACAACGCCGGCTGGGCCGACAAGCTCGACCACGCCGGCCTCGGCCCGAACCCCCGCTCCCTCGGCGTGGCCGCCCAGGTCATCCCGTGGAACTTCCCGCTGCTCATGCTCGCGTGGAAGGTCGCGCCCGCGCTGGCCGCCGGCAACACGGTGGTGCTGAAGCCCGCCGAGACCACGCCGCTCTCGGCGCTGCTGTTCGCCGACGTGTGCCGCCAGGCCGAACTGCCCCCGGGCGTCGTCAACATCGTCACCGGCGCCGGCGAGACCGGTCGCCTGCTGGTCGCGCACCCCGACGTGAACAAGGTGGCCTTCACCGGCTCCACGCCCGTCGGTCGCGAGATCGCCCGCACGGTGGCCGGCACCGACAAGCGCCTCACCCTCGAGCTCGGCGGCAAGGCCGCCAACATCGTGTTCGAGGACGCGCCGATGGACCAGGCCATCGAGGGCATCGTCCGCGGCATCTTCTTCAACCAGGGTCACGTGTGCTGCGCCGGCTCGCGCCTGCTCGTGCAGGAGAGCGTCGCCGAGGAGGTCCTCGACCGGCTCAAGGCCCGCATGGCCACGCTGCGTCTGGGCGATCCGCTCGACAAGAACACCGACGTGGGCGCGATCAACTCCGCCGAGCAGCTGGGCCGCATCCGCGACCTGGCAGCCACCGGCGACGACGAGGGCGCCGCCCGCTGGAGCGCTCCGTGCGAGCTGCCCGAGCGCGGGTTCTGGTACGCGCCGACCATCTTTACCGGCGTCACGCAGGCCCACCGGATCGCGCGCGAGGAGATCTTCGGGCCCGTCCTGTCGGTGCTGACCTTCCGCACGCCCGCCGAGGCGGTCGAGAAGGCCAACAACACGCCCTACGGCCTGTCCGCCGGTGTGTGGACCGAGAAGGGCTCGCGGATCCTCGCGATGGCCGACCAGCTGCGCGCCGGCGTGGTGTGGGCCAACACGTTCAACCAGTTCGATCCCGCCTCTCCGTTCGGCGGGTACAAGGAGTCCGGCTACGGCCGCGAGGGTGGCCGCCACGGGCTGGCCTCCTACCTGGAGGGTGCACGATGACCGATCGCCTGGATGTCCGGAAGACCTACAAGCTGTTCATCGGCGGGGCGTTCCCCCGTTCGGAGTCCGGCCGCACCTACGAGGTGAGCTCGTCGCGCGGCAAGTTCCTGGCGAACGCCTCGAAGGCCTCGCGCAAGGACGCCCGCGACGCGGTGGGCGCCGCCCGCAAGGCGTTCGGCGGCTGGTCGAAGCGCACGCCGTACAACCGCGGCCAGATCCTCTACCGCGTGGCCGAGGTGCTGGAGGGCCGCCGCGACCAGCTGGTCGCCGAGGTCCGTGCCGCGGAGGGCGTGAACGAGCGTCGCGCCACCGCGATCGTGGATGCCGCCGTGGACACGTGGGTCTGGTACGCCGGCTGGGCCGACAAGGTCTCGCAGGTCACCGGCAACGCCAACCAGGTCAACGGCCCGTTCTTCAACCTGACGTCGCCCGAGCCCACGGGCGTCGTGGCGATCGCGGCGCCGCAGGACTCCTCGCTGCTCGGTCTCGTCGAGGTGCTCGCCCCCGTGCTGCTCTCGGGCAACACCTCCGTCGTCGTCTCGTCGTACGAGCGTCCCCTGCCGGCGATCACGCTGTCGGAGATCCTGTCGACCTCCGACGTGCCCGGTGGCGTGGTGAACATCCTTACGGGTGACATCGCCGAGATCGGGCCGTGGATCGCCTCCCACCTCGACGTCAACGCCCTCGACCTGACGGGCGTCGTCGACCCCGACGTGGCGCGCGACCTCGAGGCCGAGGCCGCGGTGAACCTCAAGCGCGTCCTGCGTCCGGGCACGCCGACGGCCCAGTCGCTCGCGCGGATCACCCCGTTCCTGGAGCACAAGACGGTCTGGCACCCGATCGGCGTCTGACCCCGTCTCGATACGCTCGAGCCCATGCCGCACGTCGTGATCCTGGCCGGCCCGTCCGGTGCGGGGAAGTCCCACCTGTCCGAGCGACTCGGGTGGACGGTGCTGCGGCTCGACGACTTCTACCACCCGGTGGACCACCCGCGCCTGCCCCTGAGCACGCTCGGGATCCCCGACTGGGACGACGTGCGGTCGTGGGACCTCGACGCGGCGATGGCGGCCATCGAGGAGCTGTGCCGTGAGGGCCGCACGCAGGTGCCGGTCTACGACATCTCGGTCAGCCGAGCGGTGGGCATGCGCGAGGTGGTGCTCACGGGCGACCGCTTCATCGCCGAGGGCCTGTTCGCCACCGACATGGTGGCGCCGTGCCGCGAGGCCGGCGTGCTCGACGCGGCGATCTGCCTCACGCGGCCGCGCCCGGTGGTCTTCGCGCTCCGTCTCGTGCGCGACCTGCGCGAGTCGCGCAAGCCACCGATGACGCTGGTGCGCCGCGGCTGGCGGCTGATGAAGGACCAGCCCCGCATCATCGCCGCGGCCGTGGCCGCCGGCTGCACGCCCATGCACCCGCGCAGGGCCTACCGCTACCTCACCGCCCGCTGAAGGGCTCCCTGATCTCGATACGACGTCTCGCTGCGCTCGCCGTCACTCGATCACCGGGTGCCGACCACCGGTGATCGAGATCCGTCCGGGTGCCGACCATCGGTGATCGAGTAGCACGCGAGCGCAGCGAGCGGCGTATCGAGATCAGCCCGCCGGTGCCGACCGCCGGTGATCGAGTAGCACGCGAGCGCAGCGAGCGGCGTATCGAGATCAGCCTGCAGGCGACTCAGTTCCCCAGCGCCGCATAGCCGGGCTTGATGACGTCGTTGATCAGCACGAGGCGCTCGTCGAACGGGAGGAAGGCACTCTTCATCGCGTTGACGGTGAACCAGCGCAGGTCGCCGAGGCTGTAGCCGAAGGCGTCGGTCAGCAGGTTCATCTCGCGGCCGATCGACGTGCCGCTCATCAGTCGGTTGTCGCTGTTGATCGTGACCCGGAAGCCCAGCTCGGCCAGCGGGCCGATGGGGTGGTCGGCGATCGACTCCATCCCCGCGACCGCACCCGTCTGCAGGTTCGACGAGGGGCACATCTCCAGCGGGATGCGGCGGTCGCGGATGTACGCCGCCAGCCGTCCCAGCGAGGGCGTACCGGAGAAGTCGATGTCGTCGACGATCCGCACGCCGTGCCCCAGCCGGTCGGCGCCGCAGCGCTGCACGGCCTGCCAGATCGAGGGCAGCCCGAAGGCCTCCCCCGCGTGGATCGTGAAGTGCATGTTCTCGCGGCGCAGGTACTCGAACGCCTCGAGGTGCAGGATCGGCGGGAAGCCGTCCTCGGCACCGGCGATGTCGAAGCCGAGCACGCCACGGTCGCGGTAGTCGACGGTGACCTTGGCGATCTCCATGCCGCGCGAGGCGTGCCGCATCGCGGTGAGCAGCTGGCCCACCACCATCGCGCGCCCACCGGACTGGACCTGCGCGACGCCCTCGTCGATACCGGCCTGCACCGCCTCGACGGCCTCCTCGATGGAGAGCCCGGCGTTCTGGTGCTGCTCGGGGGCCCATCGCAGCTCGGCATAGACGACGCCGTCGGCCGCGAGGTCGAGGACGGCCTCGCGCGCGACGCGGGCCAGGTCCTCGGGGCGCTGCATGACGCCGACCGTGTGCTGGAAGGTCTCGAGGTAGCGCACGAGCGAGCCCGACGACGACGCCTCCTCGAACCAGGCCCCGAGGTCCTCCGGCGCGGCCGGCAGGTCATGGCCGATCTCGAGAGCGATCTCGGCGACGGTCTCGGGACGCACTCCCCCGTCGAGGTGCTCGTGGAGCGCGACCTTGGGGGCGGCGGCGATCTGCTCCGGCGTGGCCCTCACGTCAGGCGTCCATCAGCAGCGTGACGGTCTCGGCGATGCACGCCGGCTTCTCGCTGCCCTCGATCTCGACGGTGTGCTGCAGGGTCACCTGCTGGCCCTTCTCAATGTCGCGCACCTCCAGCACCTCGACCCGGTTGCGGACCTTCGAGCCCACGAGGACCGGCGCCATGAAGCGCACGCGGTTGAGTCCGTAGTTGACGCGGGCGCGGTCGCCGGCGAAGGCGTAGACCTGCGCGCCCAGGAACGGCAGCAGCGAGAGGGTGAGGTAGCCGTGCGCGACGGTCGCACCGAACGGCCCCTCGGCCGCACGCTCGGGATCGACGTGGATCCACTGCCGGTCGCCCGTCGCGTCGGCGAACATGTCGATGCGGTCCTGGTGGATCTCGGTCCACGAGCTGACTCCCAGCTCCGTCCCGGAGGACGCGGCGATCTCGGCTCTGTCATTCAGGATGCGCATGCTTCCGAACCTATCGTGTCCAACTGGGACACCTCCTGACCCACACCTCAGGTGGGATCGTCGTGAAGCGCCCTCAGCCGCCGATGCGGTCGAGGACGATGGGGGACGGCTGGGGAGCGGTCTCGCCGATCGCCCAGGCGCCTTCCAGCGCCTCGTGGGCCCGGCCGAATCGCTCGGGGGTGTCGGTGTGCAGGGTCAGCAGCGGCTGGCCGGCGCGCACCGTGTCGCCGGGCTTGGCGTGGAGCTCCACGCCCGCGCCGGCCTGGACGGACTCGCCCGGCCGGGAGCGGCCGGCGCCCAGACGCCACGCCGCCACGCCCACCGCGTACGCGTCGAGCGAGGTGAGGACGCCGTCGGACGTGGCCGTGACCACCTCGGTCTCGCGGGCGGTCGGCAGCTCGGCGTCGGGATCGCCGTCCTGCGCCCGGATCATGGCCTTCCAGGCGTCCATCGCGCGGCCGTCGGCCAGCGCGTCGGCCGGGTCGACGTCGTGGACGCCCGCGGCCTGGAGCATCTCGCGGGCGAGGGCGACCGTGAGCTCGACGACGTCGGCGGGGCCGCCGCCGGCGAGGACCTCCACCGACTCGCGCACCTCGAGGGCGTTGCCCGCCGTGAGGCCCAGCGGGACCGACATGTCGGTCAGCAGCGCCACCGTGTTCACGCCGGCGTCGGTCCCGAGCTGGACCATGACCTCAGCCAACTCCCGCCCCTGATCTTGGCTTTTCATGAAGGCGCCCGAGCCGACCTTGACGTCCAGCACGAGCGCGCCCGTGCCCTCGGCGATCTTCTTGCTCATGATCGAGCTGGCGATCAGCGGGATCGCCTCCACCGTGCCCGTGATGTCGCGCAGGGCGTAGAGCTTCTTGTCGGCCGGTGCCAGCCCCGAGCCTGCGGCGCAGATGACCGCACCGAGGTCCTCGAGCTGGGTCATCATCTCGTCGTTCGAGAGCGCCGCCCGCCAGCCCGGGATGGACTCGAGCTTGTCGAGGGTGCCGCCGGTGTGGCCCAGGCCGCGACCCGAGAGCTGGGGCACGGCCACGCCGCACGCCGCCACGAGCGGGGCCAGCGGCAGGGTGATCTTGTCGCCCACGCCGCCGGTGCTGTGCTTGTCGGCCGTGGGGCGCGACAGCGACGAGAAGTCCATCCGCTCGCCCGTGGCGATCATCGCGGCGGTCCAGCGCGCGATCTCACGACGGTTCATGCCGTTCAGCAGGATCGCCATCGCGAGCGCCGACATCTGCTCGGACGCCACGACGCCGCGCGTGTAGGCGTCGACGACCCAGTCGATCTGGTCGTCCGTCAGCTCGTGACCGTCCCGCTTCGCGACGATGACCTCGGTGGGGGCGAACGGCTCGGTCATGCAGACACCTCGATGCTCTCGTAGCCGCGCAGGACCCACGTGGGGCGGCGCGGGGACTCGCCCACGAGGGCGAGGTCGGGGAAACGGTCGAGCAGCGCCCGCAGGGTGATGCTCAGCTCGAGGCGCGCCAGCGGGGCGCCGAGGCAGAAGTGGATGCCCAGCCCGAACCCGACGTGCGGGTTCGGGTCGCGGCCCACGTCGAACGTGTCGGCGTCGACGAAGACCTCGGCGTCGCGGTTGGCCGAGCCCATGAGGCAGGCGACCTTCTGGCCCGCCGTGACGAGCTGCCCGGCGACCTCGACGTCCTTCGTGGCGGTGCGCTCGAACAGCTGCAGCGGAGCGTCGAACCGGATGAGCTCCTCGAGGGCGATCTCGATCGGCACCTCGCCGCTCGTGACGCGCGCGAGCTGGTCGCGGTGGGTCAGCAGCGCATGCAGGCCGTTGCCGAACGTGTTGACGCTGGCCTCGTGGCCGGCGTTGAGCAGCAGCACCACCGTGGCGACGAGCTCGTCGTCGGAGAAGCCCTTGCCGGCGTCGGTCTCGGCGATGAGGTCGCTCACGAGGTCCTCCCCCGGCGCCGCACGGCGCATCGCGATGACCTCGCGCACGTAGTCGGAGAAGGCGGTGCTCGCCTCGATGGCCTCGGCCTTGGTGGCGTCGTCGATGTCCTTCTCGTACATGTGCACGATCGCCTGGCTCCAGCGGCGCAGGTCCTCGTGGTCCTCGCGCGGCACGCCCAGCAGGTCGCAGATGACGTAGACGGGCATCGGCTCGGCGTAGTCGGCGAGCACGTCGAACTGCTCGGGCAGCGCTGCGATCATCTCGGCGGCGAGCGACTCGATGCGCGGGCGCATCCGCTCGACGTGGCCGCGCCCGAAGGCACCGGTGAGCAGGCGCCGCATCCGCGTGTGGGCGGGCGGCTCGTTCTCCATCAGCTGGTTGCGGTGGAGCGCGTTGAACGGCTCCATCTCCTCGACCGGCTCCCAGTCGTGCCACAGCCGGCCGAACGCGCGGTTCTTCAGCACGGCGCCCACGGTGGCGTGATCGGTGGCCAGCCACGTCGACCACGGCTCGTGCCACACGAGCGGTCCGCGCCGCCGCAGGTCGGCCAGGGCCGGGTAGGGATCGCGCAGGAAGTCGGCGTCGGTGGGGTCGAAGGTGGTCAGCGTGCTCATGTGTCGTTCAGGTCCGTCACGTCGAAGGCGTCGGGAAGCACCTCGGTCATGGGCTTCACGCCCGAGGTGGTCAACAGCTGGCACTCGGGGCCGCCGTTCTCCCACAGCAATTGTCGGCACCGGCCGCACGGCATGACCGGGCGCCCCTGGCCGTCGACGCAGACGACCGCACGCAGCTTGCCGCCTCCGGTGGAGTGCAGCGCCGAGACCATGCCGCACTCCGCGCACAGCGCGACACCGTAGGCCGCGTTCTCGACGTTGCAGCCCAGCACGACGCGGCCGTCGTCGACGAGGCCGGCCGCGCCGACCTTGTACTTCGAGTACGGCGCGTAGGCGCGGTTCATGACCTCGACCGCGTAATTGGTGAGAGCGTCCCAGTCGACAGGAGCCTCGGGCGGGGTGAAGCCGAAGCCGGTCATCCGACACTGCCCTTCCGGTAGATCTTGCCGTCGGCCGCCGGCATCCTCAGGTTCTGGCTGAAGACGGCGAGGACGAGCAGCGTGGTGACGTACGGCGTCATGGTGGCGAGCTCGTTGGGGATCTCGTCACTGGCAAAGAAGATGCCGGCCACGATGACGCCCAGGATGGCGGCGATCAGCGCGGAGCGGCGGCCGTGCTGGCGCCACTGCCAGATCGCCAGCATCACCAGGAACACGGCCACGAGCAGCAGCAGCGCGTGGACGGTCTCGCCGCCACCGCGCAGGCGCAGCGTGTCGGTGTAGCCGAACAGCGTGGCGCCGGCGAACAGGCCGCCGGGGCGCCAGTTGCCGAAGATCATGGCCGCCAGGCCGATGTAGCCGCGGCCTCCGGTCTGGCCGTCGCGGAAGGCGTTGGCCGCGACGAGCGCCAGGAAGCCGCCCGCGAGTCCGGCCAGGCCGCCGGAGGCGATCACGGCGATGAACTTGTAGCGGTAGACGTTCACGCCGAGCGACTCGGCGGCCCCGGGTGACTCGCCGACCGAGCGCAGGCGCAGGCCGAACGCGGTGCGCCACAGCACCCACCACGTGAGCACGAAGAGGCCGATCGCGATGAGCGTCAGGGAGGACATGTTGGTGACGAACGCTCGCAGCACGGCAGCGAACTCGGAGACGAAGAACCAGTTCTCCTGCTCGATCTCGCCCAGCGGTTCGGAGAGGCCGGAGATCGTGATGCTCGGCAGCCGGTCGATCGGCGGGGACTGGGTCTGGCCGCCGCCGGGGACGCCGGAGAAGGCCATTCCCGCGAGGTACTGGACCGCGCCCGCGGCGATGATGTTGATCGAGACGCCCGAGACGATGTGGTCGACGCCGAAGTAGACGGTGGCCACCGCGTGCAGCAGGCCGCCGGCGGCGCCCAGCAGGATGGCGCCGACGACGCCCTGCCACGGACCGTAGAAGTAGCCGAAGTAGCCTGCACCGAAGGTGCCGAGGATCATCATGCCCTCGAGGCCGATGTTGACCACGCCCGCGCGCTCCGACCACAGGCCGCCGAGACCGGCCAGGCCGATCGGGACGGCGGCGATCAGGGTGGCGCGGATCGTGCCCGAGGAGCTGAGGTCGTCGACGCCGGTGATGATCCGCAGCAGCGACATGATCACCAGGACGCCGGCGATGCCGATCAGCAGCCAGGGCCAGGTCAGACGGTTCCGCCCCTGGGGCGTGCCGTGGACGTTGGTCACGGGATCGGTCGCGACACTCATGCCGACGCTCCTTCCTGCTGGAACTGCGGGTCCAGGGCGGCCGCCACCTGACGCTGCTCGAGGCGGACGCCGTAGCGACGGACGACCTCGTAGGCGATGACCACGGTCAGCACGATGACGCCCTGGGTGACCTTGACGATGTCGGGTGAGACGTCGAGCAGGATCTGCAGCGGGTTCGACTGCTGGTCGAGGAACGCGAACAGCAGCGCGCCGATGGCGATGCCGACCGGGTGGTTGCGGCCCAGCAGCGCGATCGCGATGCCGGCGAAGCCCAGGCCCGACTGGAACGTGGAGCCGTAGGCGTAGTCCTGGCCGAACAGCAGCGGCATGCCGACCAGGCCCGCGATGGCGCCCGAGAGCAGCATCGTCACCAGGATCATCTTCTTGACGTTGATGCCGGAGGCGACCGCGGCGCTCTCGGACTGGCCGGCCGCACGCAGGTCGAAGCCGAAGCGGGTGCGGTTGATCAGCACCCAGTAGACGATGCCGACGATGACTGCCACGACGATGAAGCCGTAGACCTCGCCGCCGAGGAACGGGATGCCGGGGATCCGGCTGCTCTCGGGCAGCGGCTTCGTGGAGATGATGTTGCTGCCCTCCTCGCGCACGGCGACCTTGCGCAGCAGGTAGGCGACCACGGCCGTGGCGATGGCGTTCAGCATGATCGTCGAGATGACCTCGGAGACGCCGCGAGTGACGCGCAGCAGGCCCGCGATGCCGGCCCACATGGCACCCACGAACATGCCCGCGACGATCGCCAGCGCGATGTTGAGGAAGCCCGGCAGCCACGCCTCGCCGGCGACCCACGCGGCCGCGAAGGACGCGATGCGGTACTGGCCGTCGACGCCGATGTTGAACAGGTTCATCCGGAAGCCGATGGCCACCGCGACCGCCGACAGGTAGTACACCGTGGCGGAGTTCAGGATGTTCACCATCGTGCGGTTGTTGGGCCAGCTGAGGATCTGGCTCCAGACCCCGAGCCAGTCGTCACCGGCCAGGATCAGCACCAGGCTCGTGATGAGGAAGGCGGTGACCAGCGCCAGGATCGGCGCGGCCAGCGCGAGCCCGACCTTCGTCAGTCGCGACTCTGTCCTCATGCGGACTCCTCATCCTCGTCGGTGGCACCGGTCATGGCCGAGCCGAGTTGCTGGGGGGTGACGTCGCTGGGATCGAACGTGCCGACGATGCGACCGCGCAGCAGCACCGCGATCGTGTCGGACAGGCCGATCAGCTCGTCGAGGTCGGCCGAGATCAGCAGCACCGCCAGGCCGTTGCGGCGGGCGCGCTTGATGTGGTCCCAGATCGCGGCCTGCGCGCCGACGTCGACGCCGCGGGTGGGGTGCGCCGCGATCAGCAGGCTCGGCTCGCTGCTCATCTCGCGGCCGACGATCAGCTTCTGCTGGTTGCCGCCGGAGAGTGCGCGGGCGAGGGTGTCGATGCCGGGCGTGCGCACGTCGTACTCCTCGACGATGCGGTCGGTGTCCTTGCGGGCGCCGCGCCGGTCGATGAAGGGGCCGGAGATGTTCGGCTCGCGCGTCTGGTGGCCGAGCACGCGGTTCTCCCACAGGGGGGCGTCCAGCAGCAGGCCCTGGCGGTGGCGATCCTCCGGGATGTACCCGATGCCGGCCTCGCGACGTCGCCGGGTGGACCAGTCGGCGATGTCGGCGTCGTCGAGCTCGACGTGCCCGCTCGTCTCCTGGCGCATGCCCATGATGGCCTCGACGAGCTCGGCCTGGCCGTTGCCCTCGACGCCGGCGATGCCCAGGATCTCGCCGCGGTGGATCTTGAAGGAGATGCCGTCCAGCAGGGGACGGCCGCCGCGCGGGTCGGGCAGGCCGAGGTCGACGACCTCGAGCACCTCGACGTCGGTGACGGTGGAGAGCTCCGTGCTCGGGCTGGGCAGCTCGGAGCCGACCATCAGCTCGGCCAGCTGGCGCGCGGTGACGCTGGCGGCGGGGACGGAGTCGACGGTGGTGCCACGGCGGATCACGGTGACCGTGTCGGCGACCGACAGCACCTCGTCGAGCTTGTGGGAGATGAAGATGACGGCCAGGCCCTCGGACTTGAGCTCGCGCAGGTTGTCGAACAGCTCGTCGACCTCCTGGGGCACCAGGACCGCGGTGGGCTCGTCGAGGATGATGATCCGCGCACCGCGGTAGAGCACCTTGAGGATCTCGATGCGCTGACGGGCACCCACGCCGAGGTCGTCGACGAGGTCGTCGGGATGGATACCGAGGCCGTAGGTGTCGGAGAGCTCACGGATCGCCTGCCGCGCGCGGTCGCCGATGCCGTGCAGCTTCTCGGCGCCGAGGACGACGTTCTCGAGCACGGTGAGGTTGTCCGCGAGCATGAAGTGCTGGAACACCATGCCGACGCCGTGCCCGATCGCGTCGGACGGCGACGAGAACGACACCGCGTTCCCGTCGAGCTCGATGGTGCCCGAGTCGGGCTTCTGCACGCCGTACAGGATCTTCATCAGCGTGGACTTGCCCGCGCCGTTCTCGCCCACGATCGCGTGGATCGTGCCACGACGGACGTCGATGTCGATGTCGTGGTTGGCGATGACGCCGGGGAAGGTCTTGCCGATGCCCCGCAGCCGGACGACGACGTCGGACGAGGTGCTGGCGTCGGTGCCGGATTCGGACGGTGTGATGCTCACGGTGTCACCTTTCGGTGGTTCAGCGGGCCCAAAGATGCGGCCCGGCCCCACGCTATCGCGCAGGGCCGGGCCTCAGGCCTCAGTACGTCGAGAAGGTTCTCACTGAGGAAGCAAGCTCACTTCGAGGGCACCGTGATGGTGCCGTCGATGATCTGCTGCTTGTACTCGTCCAGCTTCTCCTTGATGTCATCGACGTGACCGCCGGTCGTGGAGTAGCCGACGCCGTCGACCTTGAGGTCGTAGACCTGCGGACCGGTCTTGATGTCGCCCGCCTCGACGCCCTTGAGGAAGTCGTACACGGCGACGTCGATGTTCTTGGTCATCGAGGTCAGGATGCTGTCGCGCACCGACTCGTCGGCCGTCTTGGCCTGGTCGGAGTCGACGCCGATGGCCCACTTCTCGGCGTCGGTGGCCGCCTGGAAGACGCCACCGCCCGAGCCGCCGGCCGCGTGGTAGACCACGTCGGCTTCCTTCTCGAACATGCCGGTGGCGGCCGTGTTGCCCTTGGCCGGGTCACCGAAGCCGCTGAAGTCCGGCGGGGTGGACAGGTAGACCGACTGGACCTTGACGTCCGGGTTGGCGGCCTTGGCGCCGGCCTTGTAGCCAGCCTCGAACTTGTGGATCAGCTCGGTGTCGACACCACCGACGAAGCCGATCGTGCCGGTTTCGGACTTGAGCGCGGCAGCGGCGCCGACCAGGAACGAGCCCTGCTCCTCGGCGAACAGCAGGTTCGTGACGTTGTCGGCTTCGACCGCGTCGTCGACGATCGCGAAGTTCACGTCGGGGTTCGCCGCGGAGATCTTGGCGACGGAGGCGGAGTAGGCGAAGCCCACGGCCACGACCGGGTTGTAGCCGGCGTCGACGAGCTGCTGGAGGCGCTCCTCGCGAGCCGACTCGGGCTCGCCGTCCTGGGCCTCGGCGTCCTTGACCTCGAAGCCGAGCTCGCACGCGGCCTTGTCGAGGCCCTTGGCGGCGGAGTCGTTGAAGGACTGGTCGCCACGACCGCCCACGTCGAAGGCCATGCCGACCTTGACGTCACCCTTCTCGACGCAGTCCTCGCCGGAGGCGCTCTCCTCGTCGCTGCTCTTCTTCGAACAACCGGCTCCGGCAAAGACCAGAGCGGTCACGGCGGCCGCTGCGGTCAGCTTGTTCACTCGACGCACTTTTCCTCCTCGGGGTTGCGCCCGGAACGAGGGCGCACGCGATGTCAGCACGACATTAGGCGCAGAATGGCCTGCCACGGACCGAGTCGGCCGCCCACGCGGCAACTGTCACCGAACCGTAATCAAAAGGGGTCCTAGGATCAGGACATGCCCTTCTCCGGACCCATCGTCGTCGGCCACGACGGCTCTTCCTTCGCCGATCACGCCCTGCGCTGGGCCCTCACCCTGGCCGAGCGCGCCCACATGCCCGTCACCATCGTCCGCGCCTGGACGATGCGGACGGCGCCCAAGCCGAAGACCCACGAGTTCGGCTACGTCCCCCCGGCCTCGGACTACGCCGACGCGGTGCGCGAACGCCTCGAGGACGGCACCCGCGACATCCTCGCCGAGCACCCCGGCGTCGAGGTGACGCTGCAGGTCGAGCGCGGCCAGCCCGCCACCGTCGTGGTCGAGGCCGCCCACGGCGCCTCGCTGCTCGTGGTCGGCCCGCGCGGCCTCGGCGGCTTCAAGGGGCTCATGCTGGGCTCGGTGAGCGAGCACGCCGTCGGCAGCGCCCCGTGCCCCGTCGTGGTGGTGCGCGGCGACGACGACCCGGCGCAGTCCGAGCCGGAGGCCTGACTCAGCCCTCGCGCGGGTCCCAGTCGACCCAGACGATCGACCACTCCTGGGCAGGGCTCGCCTCGAGCGACCATGCCTCCACGTCCGTGTCCAGCACGTACCGAAGACCCGTGACGACGCGGTTGCAGGGGATCTGAGCCGGGCGCTCGCCCGACGCCAGGGAGGTCACCCGCAGGGTGCCCCCGCCGTCGCACACGGCGCGGAAGGCGTGGTGGCCGTCGGTCGCGAACTCCGCGTCCATCGACCCGCCCCGGCCCGAGGCCTCGGCCAGCACGGTCCCGGGCTCCAGTGAGATCTCCCCGATCAGCTCCTCCAGGGGCGTCTCGCGGTCGATCGTCTCCTCGAGGGAGACCGGCGGTGACAGCTCGGTCTCGTCGTCCGCCTTCTCGTCGTCGCAGGCTCCGAGGCCCACCATCAGCAGCAGGACGGGCCCGAGCCGAGCCAGCCGCCGTCTCCCGTGGACTTGCATGCGCGGACGCTAGCAGTCCCCCGCGGCGTCGATGACGGTGGCGCTCAGGCGATCGCGGCGTTGGCGAGCACGAGCGAGCCCACCGCGATGGCGCGCTCGTCGACGCGCAGGTTGCCCTGGTGGAGGTCGTACGTGGCGCCACCCGGGGTGCGGGTGCCGAGGCGGGCCATCGTGCCCGGCAGCGTCTCGACGTACCAGGCGAAGTCCTCGCCGCCGAGGCTCTGCGAGGTGCTGGCCACGCCCTCGGGACCGAGGGCGCTGGCGACCGCCTGGCGCAGGCGCTCGGTGACGGCGAAGTCGTTCACGACGGGCGGCACGCCCCGCGTGTAGGTGAGGTCGACGCCGACGCCGAACGGCTCGACGATGTCGGCGATGATCCCCCGCACGAGGTGCTCGGCGTCGTGCCAGGCAGCCGCGTCGAGCATCCGCAGCGTGCCCTTCAGCTCACCCACCGCGGGAATGACGTTGGCCGCGTTGCCCGCGCTGACCTGGCCCCAGACGAGGCTGGCGCCGGCACGCGGGTCGAAGCGGCGCGAGAGCACGGCGGGCAGCTGGGTGATGAGGCTGCCGAGGGCGAACGTGAGGTCCTCGGTGAGGTGCGGGCGCGAGGTGTGACCGCCGCGGCCGTTCAGGACGACGTGGATCTGGTCGGAGGCGCCGGTGATGGCACCCTCGCGGATGCCCACGCGACCGACGTCGAGCGAGGGGTCGCAGTGCAGCGCGAAGATGCGGCTGACGCCGGCGAGCACGCCGTCGGACAGCAGGCGCAGGGCGCCGCCGGGCATGACCTCCTCGGCCGGCTGGAAGATGAGCCGCACGCGGTACGGCAGGCCGACCTCGCGATCGGCGGCGGCCAGCGCGGTGGCCGCACCGATGAGCGCCGAGATGTGCACGTCGTGACCGCAGGCATGGGCGACGCCGGGGTTCTTCGAGCGCCAGGGGTCCTGCGTGGTGTCGAGGATGGGCAGCGCGTCGAGGTCGGCACGCAGGGCCACGATGGGGCCGCCGGAGGGGCCGAGGTCGACCGAGAGTCCGGTGCCGTCGAAGCGCTGGGGGCTCAGCCCGAGCTTGTCCATCCAGGCGTACACGAGATCGGTGGTGCGCTCCTCCTGCCACGACAGCTCGGGGAAGGCGTGGAGGTCACGCCTCAGCTCGATGAGGTCGGGGGTCACCGTCTCCACGGCGCGCGCAATCGTTTCTCGAAGATTCATGACCTGTCCACTCTACGCCGGTCGTCCCGCGCAGGGCGGTCATCTCAGATCGGGGACGGCGCGTCACCGAGCGGGGTTTCCTTCACCCCTGGCGCGCGCGGTAGGCGGCCTGGGCCTCCCGGTTGCCGCAGGTCGTGCTGCAGAACTTGCGCGAGCGGTTGCGCGAGAAGTCCACGACGACGTCCTCGCAGTCGGACGCCGCGCACGTGCCGAGGCGGTCCATCTCGTCGGCGCGGATCACGTCGATCATCGCCATCGCGGTCTCGACCAGGACGCGCTCGTGCACCGGGCGGTCCTCGTCGATGGCGTGCACGTGCCAGTCGAGGTGCCCGTGGCGGACCAGCTGCGGCACGGCCTGCTGCTCGACGAGGATCGCGTTGACCAGCTGCACGGCGCCGCCGCGGTCGGCGGTGAGCAGCTCACGCAGGCGCGGCCGCACGTCACGCAGGGCTTCGAGGTCGGCCCGCGTCCGCGGGCGCGAGCCGGTGTAGCCCCACCGGTCGAAGAACTCGGTCAGGTCGGACAGCGCCTCGAGCCTGTCGGGGTCGCCGGCCGAGTTCGCCAGCTCGGCGGCCGCGCCGAGCGCATCGCTCACGTCAGGAGTGAAGACCATGTTGACACCTTATGCCATGAGGTCTAGCGTCAGGACTCATGAGCGTTGACACTCCTGACGCGACCTTCGTCCGCCACACTCCCACCGGCCTGGTGCTCGCCCTGGCCTCCGCCCTGTCGTTCGGCACCTCGGGCACGATGGCGCGCGGCCTCATGGACGCCGGCTGGTCGCCGGGCGCCGCCTTCGCGGTGCGCGTCAGCCTCGCCGCGCTCGTGCTCGCGATCCCCGGCCTGCTGGCGATCCGCGGCCACTACCGCCTGCTGCTCACGCATGCACGCACGATCGTGCTCTACGGCCTGTCCGCCGTGGTGTGCGCGCAGCTGCTCTACTTCATGGCCGTCCAGCGGCTGGACGTCGGTATCGCCCTGCTCATCGAGTACACGGCACCGGTCGCGGTGGTCCTGTGGATGTGGCTCGCGCACGGCCAGCGGCCGGGCCGGTTCACCTTCGTCGGCGCGGCGGTGGCCGCCGGGGGCCTCGTCCTGCTGCTCGACGTCTTCGGCGGCACGGAGCTCGATCTCGTCGGCGTCCTGCTCGCCCTCGGCGCGATGACCGGAGCCGCGGCGTACTTCGTCATGTCCGCCGACGACACGAGCGGCCTGCCGCCGCTCACGTTGGCAGCGGGCGGCCTCGTGGTCGCCTCGGTGACGTTCTGGATCGTGGCGGCCACGGGGCTGCTGCCCTTCACCGCGACCACCGAGGACGTCGCCTTCTCGACCGGTTCGGTCCCCTGGTGGGTGCCCGTGCTCGTCCTGGGCTTCGTCGCGGCCGCGATCGCCTACGGCACCGGCATCGCCGCGGCGCGCCACCTCGGCGGGCGCCTCGCGTCGTTCGTGGCGCTCACCGAGGTCGCGGCGGGCCTGGGCTTCGCCTGGCTCCTGCTCGACCAGGTGCCCGAGCCGCTGCAGCTGGTGGGTGCCCTGCTCGTGCTCGCCGGCATCGTCGTGGTGAAGCTCGGCGAGCGCGAGGTGACGTCAGTCGGCCCGGGCCAGGACCTGCTGGTCGAAGCGCTGCCGCCCGAGCATCCGGCGCACGAGCGGTGACAGCTCGGGCGTGTCGAGATCGTGGCGTCGCGCGTACAGCAGCGTGGCGATGCTGATCCCGAGCCCGGCGATGAGGCCGCTGGCCACGAGGGCCTCGCGAGCCCCGACGTGCTCGCCGATCCAGCCGATGACGGGCGCACCGAAGGGCGTGCTCCCGACGAAGACCATCAGGTAGAGCGACACCACGCGCCCTCGCATCTCGGGGATCGTCGTCAGCTGGATGACCGCGTTCGCCGTGGTGGCGGTGGTCAGCACGCTGATGCCGATGAGCGGCAGCACGGCGGCGTAGGCCCAGTACGTCGGCATCAGGCCGGACAGCACCTGCGCGACCGAGAACAGCAGGGCCGCGCCGATGATGAAGCGCAGTCGCGGCTTCGGGCGCCGGGCCGCCAGCAGCGCGCCGGCGAGCGATCCGATCGCCAGGATCGACCCGAGGACGCCGAACTCGCCGGCACCCTTGCCGAAGACGTCCGTGGCCATCAGGGCGCTGGTGATCTGGAAGTTCATCCCGAACGCGCCGAGGAAGAACACCGTCACGAAGAGCAGCATCAGGTCAGGACGCGACGCCACGTACCGAGCGCCGTCGAGGACCGATCGCTTGCCGGGGGCGGAGATCGGCGCGGGGGCCAGCGCGGAGCGATCCATCAGCAGCAGCGCGCCGACGACGAACCAGAAGCTGATCGCGTTGAGCACGATGACCCAGCCGGTGGCGACGACGCCGGACCCGAGGGCGGCGATCAGCAGGCCGGCCAGCCCCGGCCCGATGAGGCGCCCGGAGTTGAACGAGGCGGAGTTGAGCGCGACGGCGTTCGTGAGCCGGTCGGCGTCGACCATCTCGCTGACGAACGACTGGCGCGCCGGCGCCTCGAAGGCCTTGCCGATGCCGAGCACGAACGTCAGCACGTAGACGTGCCACGGCTCGACGTGGCCGAGGATCGCGAACATGCCGAGGAAGCCGGCCGGCACCGACATCGCGACCTGCATCCACAGCAGCAGGGAGCGCTTCGGCACGCGGTCGGCCACCGCGCCGGCGATCGGCGAGAACAGCAGCGTGGGCAGGAGGTAGAGCGCGACGGTGGCGCCGAGCGCGGCGCCACTGCCGGTGAGCTCGAGCACGAGCCAGGCCAGGGCGGTCTGCTGGAGCCACGTGCCGATGTTGGAGACGATCGAGCCGGCGAAGTAGATCCGGTAGTTGCGGATCGAGAGGCTGCGGAAGGTGGGGCTCACGCGTCGTCCTCCGCGAGCCTGACCAACAGGTCGGTGGCATCCCGGAGACGTGCGCGTTCGTCGGTGGACAGCGTGGCGAGTCGGCGGTCGAGCCACAGGTCGCGGCGCTGCCGCTCCTCGGCCAGGACCTTCTCGCCGAGGTCGGACATCGAGATCAGGACCTGGCGGCCGTCGTCGGGATGGGGATTCTTGATGACGTAGGAGTCCTCGAGCAGGCACTTGAGCGTCCGGGCGACCGACGGCTGGGAGACGCGCTCGCGCGCGGCGATCTGGCTGGGCGTCGCGGATCCGAGGACGCGCACGGAGCCCAGCACGGAGAGCTGGGTGGCGGTCAGGTCGGACTGGCGCTCCTGGCGCAGACGTCGGTTGAGTCGGGCCACCGCCTGCGCGAGACGCTGGGATTCGGTGGGCATGTCCTTAGCATAGTTCATTAACCATGCTAATCAAAGAGACGGGGCTCACCCTCGGGCACGACGGAGGGGCCCACCGAGACGGCGGGCCCCTCCGACCAGGCTCAGCGGATGGCGATCTTGAGTGACTTCGTCGACGACGTGATCACCCGGTTGCCCGAGTAGCGCACCGTGTATGTGCGCTTGCCCTTCTTCTGCTTCGCGATCTTGATCGTGGCCTTGCCGTTCCTGACGTTCACGGTCTTGATCCGCTTGCCCTTGGCGTAGATCGACGCCTTGCCGTGGATCCGCGACGTGGCCACACCCGGCGCCTTGATCGCGATCGTCACCGTCGCCTTGGCCTTGCCCGCCTTGGCCTTCACCGCGAACCTGCTGCGCGACTTAACCGTGACGTAGGGGGTCCACAGGACCGGCGCCTCGGTGCCGACACGGTTCGGCCGCACGAGGACGCGCAGTGACGCACCGATGTGTGCCGTCGTCGGCCGGAAGGTCCGGCTCGTCGCTCCGGGGATCCAGTACTCGCCGCTGTACCACTCGTACTCCGCCGACGTCGCGGCCGGAACGTAGGTGCCCGGGTCCACCGTGAGCACCTGGCCGGGCTCGACCGTGCCGGTGATCCTCGGACCCCTCACCACGCGGAGCTTCTCGGCGAGCCGGAGGGTGACGTCCTTCCCGACGACCGACCCCGAGCGGACGTCGATGTCTCCGCCGTCCGCCAGCGTGAACGCACCGTGGGTGGTGCCGTCCCAATAGACGGTCTGCACGTCACGCGCGGCGCCCCACTCGCATCCGCCCGGCACGTCCGGGGGCAGCTCGTCCTCCTCGAGGCACTGCCCCTGGGCGAACTCCAACCGGATCGCGTCGTAGTGGTGCGGCACCGCGATGGTGTACGTCCCGTCGGGCCGGATCTGCAGGTCGGGCCGCTCGGCGTAGGAGGTGGTGATGCCGCCGATCTTGCTCCAGTGACCGTCCGTCCCTCCCCATGACTGGATGTAGAGCCGCTTGGGGCCCACGGAGGAGAGGTCGAAGCCCTCGGTGGTGATCGTCCCGGAGATCGTGGGATTGTCCTGCAGGACGAGGTTGACGCCGGTCAGCCGGGCACCCTTCGACACGCTCAGGGTCCTGCTGGGTGTCGCACTCGCCACGCTCCCGACTTCGGCGCGGACCTGGTACGAGCCAGCGGCGGGTGCGGACACGGTGTAGGAGCCGCCCACCGCGACGTACGTGCCGTCGGCCCACGTCCAGCGACCGTCGGACTCGCGGCGGTACAGCGAGACCAGCGCCTTCTTCCCGCCGGGAATCGGGTTCGCGGCGGTCACGGTTCCGGAGATCGCTCCCGCGGCGGACGGAGCCGCGGTGGCGGTGCCCGCCGGGGCGAGGAGCAGGCTCGCCACCAGGGCGAGGACCGCAACGAGTGCGGCTCGAGTCATGTTCTTCATGGTGCTGTCCTTCTCGCGGTCAGCGGATCTTGATCTTGATCGACTTCGCCACCGGCGTGATCGACTCGTTGCCGGACCAGCGGACCGTGTAGGTGCGCTTGCCCTTCTTCTGCTTGGCGATCTTGATGGTCGCCTTGCCGCGGCGCATGGTGATCGTCTTGATCCGCTTGCCCTTGGCGTAGATCGACACCTTCCCGTAGACCCGGACGGCACTCATCTCGGGCGCGGCGACCCGCACCGTGACGGTTGCCGTGCGCTTGCCCGCCTTGGCCTTCAACCCCATCCTGGCCGGGCTCTTGACCCGCAGGTACGACGACTTGTGGGTGGGGCCCTCGTAGCCCGCACGCACCGGCCGGGCGAGCACGACGACCGAGCCACCGAGCAGGTCGGGGGTCACCTTCAGCGTTCGGCCCGTTCCCAGGTACTTGTCGTACTCGCCGTAGTAGACGGCGGAGCCGGAGTACCACTCGTAGACCACGGACGTCGCCGCGGGCGAGTACCGGCCGGGCTGAGCCGTGAGGACCTTGCCCACGGCTCGCGTGCCGGTGATCGTGGGCTTCGTGGCGACGCTGAACTTCTGGGCCAACGTCAGGGCGGTGTTCCCGAGTGCGAAGGGACCGGCCGCGCTGAGGTCCAGCGCCCTCGCCTGCTCGAACGTGGGCGCGCCTTCCGCCGTGTCGTTCCAGAAGGTCGTCAGGACGTCCGGCGCCGTGCCGAACGTGCACTCCGCGTCCGGCTCGTCAGGACAGCCCTGCTGGAAGAAGCGGATGCGGACCAGGTCGTAGGGACGGGGCACCGAGAGGGTGTAGGAGCCATCGGCACGGACGACGGCACTCGCCGCGTCCTCCTGCGCGGTGGTCGCGGCCACCATGAGGGGCATCTCGGGGTCGAGTCCGCCCACGGTGAAGCCCTGGGGCGCCACCGACCCCGTGACGGTGCGGTTCGGCTGCAGCACGAGGTTGACCCCCGTCCGCTTCGCGCCCTTCGTGATCGAGACGGTCCGGAAGTCGGAACTGCTCGACCCCTCGATCTGGGCTCGCACCCGATAGGTGCCCGTCGACTTGACGCTGAACGAGTAGCTGCGACCCACCGTGACGGTCGCGCCTCCCTGGAACGACTCCCACTCACCCGAGGCGAGCCGACGATGCGCCTCCACGAACGCCTGGGACCCGGCCGGCAGGGCCGGCGAGGCCGTCACGGTGCCGGAGATCGTCCCCACGGGGGCCGCCGCAGTCGCGTGGACGCTCGACGACGGCGCGGCTCCTGCCGGCGCGATCAGCAGGCTCGCGGTCAGCGCCAGCAGCGCGATGACGACGCGTCGGACCATCGTGTTCATCGGTTCCCCCCGAAATTCAGCAACATGTACCGGTTAGCGAACCATACGTCACACCGGAGGCGTTCGGGAACGACGAAGGGGCCCACCGCGCGGTGGACCCCTTCGATCGGTTACTTCGTCAGCTCACGCCTTGGTGAGGGCGTTGCGCATGTCGCGGTACAGGTGGCTGATGACGTCGAGCGGGATGCCCTTGGGGCACGCCGCGGCGCACTCGCCGATGTTGGTGCAGCCGCCGAAGCCCTCGTAGTCCATCTGCTCGACCATGCCCAGCACGCGCGAGTCACGCTCGGGCTGACCCTGCGGGAGCAGGCCCAGGTGCGTGATCTTCGCGGCCGTGAACAGCATCGCGGAGCCGTTGGGGCACGCGGCGACGCAGGCGCCGCAGCCGATGCACGTGGCCGCCTCGAACGCGTGGTCGGCGTCCTCCTTCGGCACGGCCAGGTTGTTGGCCTCGGGCGCCGAGCCGGTGGGCGCGGTGATGTAGCCGCCGGCCTGGATGATGCGGTCGAACGAGCCACGGTCGACGACGAGGTCCTTGACGACCGGGAAGGCCCCGGCGCGCCACGGCTCGATGTCGATGACGTCGCCGTCGTGGAACGTGCGCATGTGCAGCTGGCACGTGGTGGTGACCTCGGGGCCGTGCGGGATGCCGTTGATCACGACCCCGCACGTGCCGCAGATGCCCTCGCGACAGTCGGAGTCGAACGCCACCGGCTCCTCGCCCTCGAGCGTGAGCTGCTCGTTGAGGACGTCGAGCATCTCGAGGAACGACATGTGCTCGCTGACGTCCTCGAGGCCGTAGGTGACCATCTGGCCCTTGGAGTCGGCGTTCTTCTGACGCCAGATCCGAACGGTGATCTTCACTTGTAGCTCCTGGCCTTCATCTCGACGTACTCGTACTCCAGCGGCTCCTTGTGCAGGATGGGCTGGTTGTCGGCGAACTCCCACGCGGCGACGTAAGCGAACTCGTCGTCGTGGCGCAGGGCCTCGCCGTCCTCGGTCTGGCTCTCGCCGCGGAAGTGGCCGCCACAGGACTCGCGACGGTTCAGCGCATCGATGCACATGAGCTCACCGAGCTCGAAGAAGTCGCCCACGCGGTTGGCCCGCTCGAGCGTCTGGTTGAGCTCCTCGGCCTCGCCGGTGACCTTGACGTTGCTCCAGAAGTCGGCCTTGAGGTCGCGGATCATCTGGATGGCCTTGATCAGGCCCTCCTCGGTGCGCTCCATGCCGCAGTAGTCCCACATGATCTGGCCGAGCTCCTTGTGGAAGGAGTCGACCGTGCGCGTGCCGTTGATCGAGAGCAGCTTCTGCACCCGCTCCTCGACGGCCTGCTGGGCCTCGACGACCCGCGGGTGGTCCTCGGGGACCTTCTCGTACGGGGCGTGCGACAGGTAGTTCGCCAGCGTGTACGGCAGCACGAAGTAGCCGTCGGCCAGACCCTGCATCAGCGCCGAGGCACCGAGGCGGTTGGCGCCGTGGTCGGAGAAGTTCGCCTCACCGGCGACGAACAGACCGGTCAGGTTGCTCTGCAGGTCGTAGTCGACCCACAGTCCGCCCATCGTGTAGTGCACGGCCGGGTAGATGCGCATCGGCTGCGTGTACGGGTCCTCGCCGGTGATCCGGGCGTACATGTCGAAGAGGTTGCCGTACTTGGCCTCGACGGCCGGGCGCCCGAGGCGCTCGATGGCCTCGGCGAAGTCGAGGTAGACGCCGAGTCCGCCCGGGCCGACGCCCTTGCCCGCGTCGCACTGGTACTTGGCCGCGCGCGAGGCGATGTCGCGCGGGACCAGGTTGCCGAACGCCGGGTAGATGCGCTCCAGGTAGTAGTCGCGCTCGTCCTCGGGGATGTCCGAGGCCAGGCGGTCGTCGCCGGCCTTCTTCGGCACCCAGATGCGACCGTCGTTGCGCAGCGACTCGCTCATCAGCGTGAGCTTGCTCTGGTAGTCGCCCGAGACGGGGATGCAGGTCGGGTGGATCTGCGTGTAGCAGGGGTTCGCGAAGTAGGCGCCCTTGCGGTGCGCTCGCCACGTGGCCGTGACGTTGCTGCCCATGGCGTTCGTCGACAGGAAGAAGACGTTGCCGTAGCCGCCGGTCGCGAGGACGACCGCGTCGGCGAGGTGGGTCTCGATGGCGCCGGTGACCATGTCGCGCACGATGATGCCGCGCGCGCGCTCGGTGCCGTCGGCGTCGGGCACCATGATCAGCTCGAGCATCTCGTGGCGGGTGTTCATCTCCACCGTGCCGAGGCCGATCTGGCGCTCGAGGGCCTGGTAGGCACCGATCAGCAGCTGCTGGCCGGTCTGGCCGCGGGCGTAGAACGTGCGCGAGACCTGGACGCCGCCGAAGGAGCGGTTGTCCAGCAGGCCGCCGTACTCACGGGCGAACGGGACACCCTGCGCGACGCACTGGTCGATGATGTTCACCGAGACCTGCGCGAGGCGGTAGACGTTCGACTCGCGGGCGCGGAAGTCGCCGCCCTTGACCGTGTCGTAGAAGAGGCGGTAGATCGAGTCGCCGTCGTTGCGGTAGTTCTTCGCCGCGTTGATGCCGCCCTGGGCGGCGATCGAGTGGGCGCGGCGCGGGCTGTCCTGGTAGCAGAACGCCTTGACGTGGTAGCCGGCCTCGCCGAGCGTGGCCGCGGCGGAGGCGCCGGCCAGGCCGGTGCCCACCATGATCACGCTGAGCTTGCGGCGGTTGGCCGGGTTGACCAGGTTCATGTGCGCCCGGTGCTCGTCCCAGCGCTTCTCGATGGGGCCCGCCGGCGCGGCGGTGTCGCGGATCTCGTCGCCGACGACGTGAAAGTCCAAAGCCATGTTCATGTCTCTCTCAGTCGACGATCCCGAGCAGGATCGCCCAGGGCGGAATCAGGAAGCCGATGGTGATGATGCCCGCGACGATCCACGACAGCGGGGTCAGGCGCGAGCCCACCCGGGTGCCGCTGTGGTTGGCGCCGAGCGTGGTGAGGGCGCTCCAGACGCCGTGCCACAGGTGCAGGCCCACCGCGAGCAGGGCGATCGTGTAGGACAGGACGACCCACCAGATCTCGAAGCCGTTGACGACCCGCTCGTAGGGGCTGTCGCTCGCGCCGCCGGGGTGGATCTGGTTCCCGGTCAGGTGGAGCAGGTGGTAGATCACGAACAGCAGGATCACGACGCCGCCCCAGCGCAGCGTGAAGGAGGCGTAGGAGCGCTGGATGCCGCGCGAGCCGCGGGGCGAGTGGTAGCGCTTGCCGCCGACGAACCCGGCCGCCTTGCGGTTGCGGCGCCACAGCGTCACGGCCGCGTACGCGTGCCCGACGATCGACGCCAGCAGGACGACACGGATGATCCACAGCAGTCCGCCGAACGGCAGGTACGGCTGGAACAGCGTGCGCAGGTGGTGCGAGTAGTCGTCGAACGCCTCCTGGCCCGCGAAGACCTTGAGGTTGCCGTACATGTGCAGGAGCAGGTAGCCGACCATGATCAGGCCGGTCACCGCCATCAGGAACTTCAGCGCCACCGTTGACCGCTGAGCGGGCAGGCGCGTCATCTGGGAAGTGGCCACGGCCACAGGTTAGGCGCGTTCCTCGATTCACGCTAAGTCGAAGTAAGCCCGTCTTTCATAGACAACGGCTATGCTTGCCCCGTGCAATTGCGCCACCTCGCCTACTTCGTCACCGTCGCGGACGAGCGCAGCTTCACCCGCGCGGCCGACATCCTCGGCGTCTCGCAGCCCACCCTGTCCAAGCAGATCCGGGCGCTGGAGAACTCGTTGGGCACGCGTCTGCTCGACCGCGACCGCGCGGGCATCGAGCTGACGAGCGCCGGCGAGGCCCTCCTCCCCCATGCCCGGCGCATCCTCATCGAGGTCGACAACGCCACCCGGTCGGTGCACGAGGTCGCCTCGCTGCGACGCGGCCGGGTGCGGATGGGCGCCACGCCGTCGATGGTCGAGGGACTGCTCGCTCCCGTGCTCGGCCGGTTCCGCGCCGAGTACCCGGAGATCGATCTGGAGGTGCACGAGGCCGGCTCGCGCGACCTCACCGCGGAGCTGTCGGCCGGGCGCATCGACCTGGCCCTGCTTATCGTGCCGCTCGCCTCGCAGATCCCCGACCTGGAGACCTCGATCGTCTACACCGAGCGGCTCGTGCTGGCGAGCCCCGCCGACACGGACATGCCCGAGACGATGGACGTCGCCGACCTCGCCGGGCTGCCGCTGGTGATGTTCCGCGAGGGATACGACCTACGCGACGTCACGCTCGGCGCGTGCGCGCGGGCCGGCTTCGAGCCGCGGCTGTCGGTGGAGGGCGGTGAGATGGGCTCGGTGCTGCGGTTCGTGGAGTCCGGGCTCGGCCACGCCGTCGTGCCCGACATCGTCATGGGCACCCGCACCGGCCTGCGTCGCACCCAGCTGGAGAACCCACCGCTGGCGCGCAGCATCGCCGTGGCGCACCGGCCGCTCGACACCCTCCCCCTCGCGGCCCGCGCGTTTCGCGCCGTCCTGGTGGAGGCGCTGGAGGGCTGACTCAGCCCAGCCTCGTCAGCCCAGCGGGAAGGTCGAGGTGGGCAGCCAGCCCTGCTCGGGATCGTCGACGTACAGGTGGATCGCGTCGACCTCGAAGCTGCAGCGGAAGTCGATCAGGTCGTTCAGGGCCGCGTCGAGCGCCTCGTCGGGCACGTTGTGCGCGATCGTCACGTGCGGGTGGAACGGGAACTCGGGGTCGGGCGCGCCGATGGCCTTGCGCACGCCTTCGGCGAGGGTCTCGATCTGGGCGATGCCCTCGCTCACCGCGACGAACACGACGGGCGAGATCGGGCGGAACGTGCCGGTGCCGAGCAGACTCACCCGGAAGGAGCTGAAGACCTCGGTCAGCTCGCGCAGGTCCTCGGTGAGCGATGCGATCCCGTCGTCGTCCACCTCCAGCGGCGGAGCCAGGGTGATGTGGCTGGGGATTCGGTCGGCCATCTCGTCGCCGAAGGACCGCCGCTTGTCGCGCAGGTCCTCGCCGTACGGCTCGGGGATGGCGATCGAGACGCCGACGGTGATCGTCACGGGCGGCCGCCCAGCGGCTTGGCGAAGCCGGAGCGCTCGTAGACCAGGTCGAGGGTGGGCGCGGCCACCTCGCGGGCGCGGGCCGCACCCGCGGCCAGGATGCGGTCGAGCTCGCCGCGGTCGTCGAGCAGCTCGCGCGTGCGAGCCCCGAACGTGCCCACGAGCTCGCCGACGATCTCGGCCAGGTCGACCTTGAGATGTCCGTACTGCTTCCCCTCGTAGGCCTTGACGAGGTCGTCGATCGTGCGGCCGGTGAGCACCGAGTAGATCGTGAGCAGGTTCGAGACGCCGGGCTTGGCCTGCACGTCGAAGCGGATCTCGGTCTCGGAGTCGGTCACCGCGGACTTGATCTTCTTGGCGGCCTGCTTGGGGGTGTCGGTGAGGTCGATGACGCCCGTGTGCACGGGGTTCGACCCGCTCATCTTGTTCGTCGGCTCCTGCAGGTCGTAGATCTTCGCTGTCTCCTTGACGATGTACGCCTCGGGGACGGTGAAGGTCTCGCCGAACCGGTGGTTGAACCGCTGGGCGAGGTTGCGGGTGAGCTCGACGTGCTGGCGCTGGTCCTCGCCCACCGGGACCTTGTCGGCCTGGTAGACGAGGATGTCGGCGGCCATGAGGATCGGGTAGGTGAACAGGCCCACGCTGGCGAACTCGGTGCCGGCCTTGGCGCTCTTGTCCTTGAACTGGGTCATCCGGCTGGCCTCGCCGAAGCCCGTGACGCCGTTCAGGATCCAGGCCAGCTGGGCGTGCTCGGGCACGTGGCTCTGCACGAACAGGGCGCTGCGCTCGGGGTCGACGCCGGCGGCGAGCATCTGCGCCGCGGCCACGTAGGTGCGCTCCGCGAGCTGCGCGGGGTCGTAGTCCACCGTGATCGCGTGCATGTCCGGGATGAAGTAGAACGCCTCGAAGTCGTCCTGGAGCGCTACCCAGTTCATGAACGCGCCGATGTAGTTGCCGAGGTGGTACGAATCGGCCGTCGGCTGGGCGCCGGACAACGCACGAGGGAGGCGTGACATGGGGTCGATTCTGCCAGTCGTCCGATGAGTAGGGTGAACGGCGTGGATGACGTGCGCCGTTGGCGGGTTCCCGGACGGGTGAACCTCATCGGTGAGCACCTGGACCACAACGGCGGGTCCGCGCTGCCCATCGCGATCGACCGCTCCCTGCTGCTCAAGGCCCGCCGCCGCGACGACGGCGCCGTCAACCTGTGGAGCCGCGGCGAGCGCGCCTCGTTCGGCCTCGACGTGTCGCCCGGCGACGTCTCGGGCTGGGCCGCCTATCCCGCCGGCGTCGTGTGGGCGCTGCGGTCGGCCGGGGTTCCGGTCACCGGCGCCGACCTCGTGCTCGAGTCCACCCTGCCCGTCGGTGCGGGTCTGTCCTCGTCGGCGGCGCTGACCTGCGGTGTGGCCCTCGCGCTCGACGACCTCGCCGGGGCCGGCCACTCCCGCCAGGAGTTGGCAGTGATCGCGCAGCGCGCGGAGAACGACTTCGTCGGGGTCCCCACCGGGCTGATGGACCAGTACGCGGTGCTGTTCGCCGAGGCCGGACAGGCGGTGCACCTCGACTTCGGCGCCGACCCGCCCACCACCGAGCCCGTGCCGGCCGACTGGGTCGATGCCGGGCTGGTCCTCGCCGTGATCGACACGGGCGTCCACCACGAGCTCGCCGCCGGCGAGTACGCGGAGCGCCGGCGCGAGTGCGCCGAGGCGGCGGCCTCGGCCGGCCTCGAGTCGCTGGCCGCGATCGGCCTCGACGGGCTGCTGTCGCTCACCGACGACACGCTGAAGGCGCGCGCCCGCCACGTGCTCACCGAGACCACCCGCGTCCGCGGCGCCGTCACCGCGCTGCGCCGCCGCGACTGGGCGCAGTTCGGCGCGATGCTGACCTCGTCGCACGAGTCGTTGCGCGACGACTTCGCCGTCTCGTGCGAGGAGCTCGACGTGGCGGTCGACGCCGCCCTCGCCTCCGGCGCGCTGGGCGCCCGGATGACCGGCGGCGGCTTCGGCGGCAGCGCCATCGCGCTCCTCCCCCCGGAGAACGTCGACCCCCTCCGCGCCCGCGTCGAGGCCGCCTTCGCCGCCCGCTCCTGGGCCGCCCCTCACGTCTTCGTCGTCCAGCCCGCCCCCGCGGCCGCCCGGGAGGACGAAGGATGATGCATTCCGCCCGCTGACGGGACGAAGGATGATGCATTGAGGTACCGGAGCGGGGCGATAAGCATCATCGTTCGTCCTCCACAGGCGGTCCGGGTCCGAGTGGCCGTCCACAGCCCTCCGGAAGGTGCTGGCCGTGGGTGAGACGCGAGCGGCAGCCTCGGCGCATGCTCGACGTCCTCACCACCGCCCGCGCCGTCGCTCTCCACGGCAGGTCAGTCGTGCGGCAGCGGATCCGGTCGGGCGCGTGGCAGCAACCGATGCGTGGGGTGGTCGTCACCCACAACGGGCCTCTCACGTCCGACCAGCTCGAGCGCGCCTGGCTGGCCGCCAGCCCGAGCCGGAGCGCCCTGGCTGGGCTCACGGCAGCGCGCCGCTGGGGGCTGAAGGGGTTCGACGCGGAGCGCATTTCGATCGTCCTGCCCGAGGGAGGACGGCGACCGCACGGAGATATCGAACTGCACTGGAGCACCCAGTTGGACGGGGTCGACGTTCCCCCGAACGAGCCGCGGCGCACGACGCTCGAGCGCAGCATCGTCGACGCGGCCAGCTGGGCGGCCACGCCACGGCGCGCCCGCGCTCTCGTGATCGCGGCATTCCAGCAACGGCTCACGAGTGTCGTGCGGATGCGCCGGGTCCTCGAGCGCCGCGGCAACTGCCGCCACAAGTCATTGATCATCCAGTCGGTCCTCGACGCACGCGGCGGGATCCAGTCATTGCCCGAAAGGGACTTCGACGCGCTGCGCCTTGCCGCACGACTGCCCCGGCCCACCCGCCAAGCTCGGGCGAAGGGCCGTGACGGCCGGTACTACCTCGATGCCTGGTGGGAGCGGTTCAACCTCGCCGTCGAGATCCACGGCATCCCACATCTCGCTATCGACCAGTGGAGCGATGACCTGCACCGGTCCAACGAGCTGGTGATCGATGGCCGGCGCGTGCTCGCGTTCTCCTCGTTCTCCATCCGACACGAGCCCGACCGGGTGATCGACCAACTCCTGCGGGCCACGGCGCGTCCGGCAGCATGAGCACGAACGATGATGCATCTCGCCCCGCTGCGGTACCCCAATGCATCATCGTTCGTCCCCGGAGCGTCCCCACGGCGTCGGGCCCGACGCAGGGCGGGCATACGCTGGCCCCGTGACGCGCATTGCCTACCAGGGGGAGCCCGGCTCGAACTCCCACCTGGTCATCGACCTGCACCACCCCGACGCGGAGGCGGTGCCGTGCGCCTCCTTCGAGGACGCCTTCGCGGCCGTCAGCTCGGGGCACTGCGACCTCGCGATGATCCCGATCGACAACTCGCTGGCCGGTCGCGTCGCGGACATCCACCACTTCCTGCCCACGAGTGGGCTGCACATCGTCGGCGAGCACTTCCTGCCGATCAAGTTCGCCCTCATGGGCACGCCGGGCACGACGCTGGAGTCCATCAAGACCGTGCACAGCCACGTGCACGCGCTGGGGCAGTGCCGCCGGATCATCCGCGAGCACGGCTGGACCCCGCTGATCTCGGGCGACACCGCCGGCGCCGCGCGCGAGATCGCGGAGGCGAACGACGTGACCGCCGCGGCCATCGCGCCTCCCCTGGCCGCCGGGATCTACGGGCTCGACCTGCTCGCCGCCGACATCGAGGACGAGGAGCACAACACCACGCGCTTCGTCCTGCTGTCGCGCGAGGACCAGCGCGCGCCCGCGGGCAACGGCCCGGTCGTCACGAGCTTCATCTTCAACGTGCGCAACCTGCCCGCAGCGCTCTACAAGGCGCTCGGCGGCTTCGCGACCAACGGCATCAACATGACCAAGCTCGAGAGCTACATGGTCGATGGTGAGTTCACCGCCACGATGTTTCTCGCGGAGGTCGACGGTCACCCCGAGGAGATGGGCCTCGCTCGCGCCCTGGAGGAGCTGCGCTTCTTCACCACCGAGATCAAGATCCTCGGCGTCTACCCGGCCAGCCCGTTCCGCGACGCGCACCGGTGAGCGGACCCCTCTGGCCCCTGAACGTCCCCGTCCTCACCGACGGGCTCGTCACGCTGCGCGCCCACACCCCGTCAGACATCGACCGTGCCCTGCAGATGGCCCAGGATCACGGCATGGTGCGCTGGACCGCGGTCCCCACGCCGCACTCGCGCGCCATGAGCGAGCAGTTCGCGCTGCAGATCGTCCCGAAGAACTGGAACGAGGGCACCGCGATGTGCTGGGCCATCGAGTTCGAGGGCCGCTACGCCGGCAACGTGGACATCCGCGGCAAGGAGGCGCTCGCCGACGTCGGCTTCGCGCTGCACCCCGACTGCCGCGGGCAGGGCGTCATGACCGCCGCGGTCCGCCTGGCGGTGGACCACGCGTTCGTCGAGGCGGGCAAGGAGGCCATCCAGTGGACGGCCCACGTCGGCAACGTCGGCAGCCTCCGCGTCGCCCACTCCGTCGGCTTCCGTCTCCACGGGACCGAGCCCGACCGCCTGTTCGAGCGCGGGCGGATCCTCGACGCCTGGACCGGGTCGATCCGCTTCGGCGACGCACCCGCTGCCCGCACGGCGTGGCTCGAGTCGACGCTCGCCACCGAGCGGCTGCGCCTGCGGCCGCTGGTGGAGTCCGACGTCCCCCGCATCATCGAGGCGTGCGGCGACCCCAGCACGCGCCTGTACCTCTCGCACATGCCCGAGCCCTACACGGTCGACGACGCCCGCCGGTTCCTGTACGCGGCGTGGTGGAACGCCGCGATCGACAAGCGCCAGACGTGGGCGATCACCGAGCCCGGGGTCGACCGGCTGCTCGGCACCATCTCGGTGATGGACCTCGACGGCCCGGCCGAGCGCAACGGCGAGCTCGGCTACTGGATGCACCCCGATGCGCGCGGACGCGGCTTCATGACCGAGGCGGCGCGAACCGTCGTGGAGCACGCGTTCGACCCCGAGGAGCTCGACCTCGAGCGGCTCTCGATCGTCGCCGCGGAGGGCAACACCCCCAGCCTGCGCATCGCCGAGTCGCTGGGCTTCTCGCGCTACGGCACGGAGCACCGCACGGCGCATCTCTCCGACGGCACCGTCACCGACCACCACCTGTACGAGCGGCTTCGCTGACGCAGGCGTAGATTCCCCGGGTGAGTTCCACCGCCCCCGCCCGGACCCTGCCGGAGAACCCGTGGCCCGCCCTGTGGGCCATGGTCATCGGCTTCTTCATGATCCTGGTCGACTCGACGATCGTCTCCGTGGCGACGCCGGTCATCCGCGACGACCTGCAGACGGACTACAACTCGGTCATCTGGGTCACCAGCGCCTACCTGCTGGCCTACGCGGTGCCGCTGCTGATCACCGGCCGCCTCGGCGACCGCTTCGGTCCGAAGCGGGTCTACCTCGTGGGCCTGACCGTCTTCACCCTCTCCTCGTTGTGGTGCGGCCTGACCGGCTCGGTCGAGGGACTCATCGTCGCCCGCGTGTTCCAGGGCCTCGGCGCGTCGATGATGACGCCACAGACGATGGCCGTCATCACGCGCACGTTCCCGGCGGACAGCCGCGGTCGCGCGATGGCCCTGTGGGGCGCCACCGCCGGCGTCGCGACGCTCGTCGGTCCCGTCCTCGGCGGCATCCTCGTCGACTCGGCCGGCTGGGAGTGGATCTTCTTCATCAACGTCCCGGTGGGCATCGTGGGCTTCGTGCTGGCGCTGCGCCTCGTGCCGAGCCTGGAGACCCACACGCACAGCTTCGACTGGATCGGCGTGGCGCTGAGCGCCGTCGCGATGTTCCTCATCGTGTTCGGCATCCAGGAGGGCGAGGAGTACGACTGGGGCACGATCGAGGGCTGGATCTCGGTCCCGCTGCTGATCGCGGCCGGACTGCTCGTGCTCGCGGTGTTCGTCTGGTGGCAGGCACGGAACCGGCGCGAGCCGCTCGTGCCGCTCAGCCTCTTCCGCGACCGGAACTTCTCGGTGTCCAACATGGCCATCTCCACCGTCTCCTTCTCGGTGACGGCGATGGCCTTCCCGTTCATGCTCTGGACCCAGACCGTGCTCGGCTACGACGCCACCCAGTCCGGCCTGCTCTTCGTGCCGATGGCGGTGGTCACCGCGGCCATGGCCCCGGTCGTCGGCCGGCTGAGCGACCGGCTGCCGCCGCGCCGGCTCGCCTCGGTGGGCTTCGGCACCTCGGCGCTCGCGATGCTGGGGACCGCGTGGGTCATCGCCCCCGACACTCCCCTGTGGCAGCTGCTCGTCCTCAACGCCGTGCTCGGCTTCGGCAACGCGTTCCTGTGGGCGCCGCTGGCCTCCACCGCCACGCGCAACCTGCCGATGTCGTCGGCCGGCGCCGGTTCGGGCGTCTACAACGCCACCCGCCAGGTCGGCGCGGTCCTGGGCTCGGCGGCGATCGCCGCCGCGATCACGAGCCGGCTCGCCGTGCACCTGCCCGAGGCGGGGGAGACCGCCGCCCGCGGCACGGGCGGCCAGAGCCTGCCCGAGCAGCTGGCCGGACCCTTCTCCGAGGCCATGGCCGAGTCGCTCCTGGTGCCGGCCCTGGCGTTCGCCCTCGGACTCGCCGTCGTGCAGTTCTTCGCGCCCTCGAGCCACGCGCGCACGTCGCAGCGCTGACCTCCACACGAACGACAGCGGCGGCCGGGATCACCCGGCCGCCGCTGTCGTGTGAGCAGGCTCAGAAGGAGGCGAGCGCCTCGTTGAACGTCGTGCTCGGTCGCATGATCTTCGCGGCCTTCTGCGGGTCGGGCTGGTAGTAGCCGCCGAGGTCGGCCGGCTGGCCCTGCACCGCGAGCAGCTCGTCGACGATCGTCTGCTCGTCGCCGGCCAGCTTCTGCGCCAGCGGCGCGAAGACCTCAGCGAGCTCGGTGTCCTCGGACTGCTGCGCCAGCTCCTGCGCCCAGTAGAGGGCCAGGTAGAAGTGGCTGCCGCGGTTGTCGATCGTGCCGAGCTTGCGGCCCGGCGAGCGGTCGTGCTCGAGGAAGCTGGCCGTGGCGCGGTCGAGGGCGTCGGCGAGGACCTGCGCCTTGGCGTTGCCCGTGGCGGTGGCGTACTGCTCGAGGCTGGGGACCAGCGCGAAGAACTCACCGAGCGAGTCCCAGCGCAGGTAGTTCTCCTTGACGAGCTGCTGCACGTGCTTGGGCGCCGAGCCACCGGCGCCGGTCTCGAACAGGCCGCCGCCGTTGATCAGCGGGACCACCGACAGCATCTTGGCGCTGGTGCCGAGCTCGAGGATCGGGAACAGGTCGGTGTTGTAGTCGCGCAGGACGTTGCCCGTGACGCTGATGGTGTCCTGACCCTGACGCAGGCGCTCGACCGACAGCTGCGTGGCCTCGACCGGCGACATGATCCGGATGTCGAGGCCCTCGGTGTCGTGCTCGCTGAGGTACTGCTGCACCTTGGCGATCAGCTGCGCGTCGTGGGCGCGGTCGGCGTCGAGCCAGAACACGGCCGGGTCGCCGGTGGCGCGGGCGCGGTTGACGGCCAGCTTGACCCAGTCGCGGATCGGCACGTCCTTGGTCTGGCAGGCGCGCCAGATGTCGCCCTGCGCCACCGTGTGCTCGAGGAGCACGTCGCCGGCGGAGTTCACGACGCGCACGGTGCCCGTGGCGGGGATCTCGAACGTCTTGTCGTGCGAGCCGTACTCCTCGGCCTTCTGGGCCATCAGGCCGACGTTCGGCACCGAGCCCATCGTGGACGGGTCGAACGCCCCGTTGGCCTTGCAGTCGTCGATGACGACCTGGTAGACGCCGGCGTAGGAGCTGTCGGGGATCACCGCGAGGGTGTCGGCCTCCTGGCCGTCCGGGCCCCACATGTGGCCCGAGGTGCGGATCATGGCCGGCATCGACGCGTCGACGATGACGTCGCTCGGGACGTGCAGGTTGGTGATGCCCTTGTCGGAGTCGACCATCGCCAGCGCCGGGCCGTCGGCCAGCTCGGCGTCGAACGAGGCCTTGATCTCGGCGGCGTTCGGCAGCGACTCCAGGCCGGCGAGGATGCCGCCGAGGCCGTCGTTGGGGCTCAGGCCCGCGGCGGCGAGGTCGGCGCCGTACTGGGCGAACGTCTTCGGGAAGAAGGCGCGGACCACGTGGCCGAAGATGATCGGGTCGGAGACCTTCATCATCGTGGCCTTGAGGTGCACCGAGAAGAGGACGTCGTCGGCCTTGGCCTGGGCGATCTGGGCGGTCAGGAACTCGCGCAGCGCGGCGACGTTGATGTTCGTGGCGTCGACGATCTCGCCGGCCAGGACCGGGATCGACTCGCGCAGCACGGTGGTGGAGCCGTCGTCGCCGACCAGCTCGACGCGAAGGGTGTCGTCGGCCTCGAGGGTCACGGACTTCTCGTTGGAGCGGAAGTCGTCGACGCCCATCGTGGCGACGTTCGTCTTGGAGTCGCTGCTCCAGGCGCCCATCGAGTGCGGGTGGCTCTTGGCGTAGTTCTTGACCGACGCGGGCGCGCGGCGGTCGGAGTTGCCCTCGCGCAGGACCGGGTTGACCGCGGAGCCCTTGACCTTGTCGTAGCGGGCGCGGACGTCGCGCTCCTCGTCGGTCTGCGGGTCCTCGGGGTAGTCGGGCAGGTCGTGGCCCTGCTCGCGCAGCTCGGCGATGGCCGCCTTGAGCTGCGGCACCGACGCCGAGACGTTGGGCAGCTTGATGATGTTGGCCTCGGGCCGCTTCGCGAGCTCGCCCAGCTCGGCGAGGGCGTCCGCCGCGCGCTGGTCCTCGGGGAGCAGGTCGCTGACCGCCGCGATGATGCGGCCGGCGAGCGAGATGTCCCGGGTCTCGACCTCCACACCGGCCTTCGAGGCGTACGCCTCGATGATCGGGAGGAAGGAGTAGGTCGCGAGGGCGGGAGCCTCGTCGGTGTGCGTGTAGATGATCGTCGAGTCCGTCACGCCCCCCAAACTACCGGGTCCGCCGGTCACCGCTGCGGTCGCCCGGCCTCCCCCGCCCTGTAGCGGAGCACTCATTGTCGAGTTAATCAGTCCAGAATATGAACATGGTCCACAAGCTCGTGCGACTGACCTACGTTGACTGCTCGAGCCCACCGCACGAAGCGGCGGACCAATCGAGAGGAACTCCCATGGCACATCGCTTGCGCCCCATCGCGGCCGCAGCCCTGCTGCTGACCGCTGCCACCGCCCTCACGGCCTGCGGCTCGGAGGCCGCCGAGAGCGGCGAGCAGATCTCGATCGTCGGGTTCGCCGTGCCGGAGGCCGCCAACAAGAACATCCAGAAGGAGTTCGTCAAGACCGACGCCGGCGAGGGCACCAGCTTCAAGACGTCGTACGGCGCCTCGGGCGACCAGAGCCGCGCTGTGGTCGAGGGGCTCGACGCCGACTACGTCCACCTCTCGGTGGCCACCGACGTCGACCGCCTGGTCGAGGCCGGCCTGGTCGAGGAGACCTGGGACGACGCCGACAACAAGGGCATCGTGTCGAACTCGATCGTCGTCCTGGGCGTCCGTGACGGGAACCCCAAGGACATCAAGGGCTGGGACGACCTGGTGAAGCCCGGCGTCGAGATCGTCACGGCCAACCCCGCGTCCTCGGGCGCCGCGCGCTGGAACGCCCTCGCCGCGTGGGGTCACGTCACCGAGAACGGCGGCACCGAGGCCGAGGCCACCGAGTTCGTGAACGACCTCTTCGCGAACGTCGTGTCGCTGACCAACAGCGGCCGCGACGCCACCCAGAGCTTCCTCGGCGGCGCCGGCGACGTGCTGCTCGCCTACGAGAACGAGGCGATCCTGGCCGCCCAGAACGGCAACGGCTTCGAGTTCGTCATCCCCGACACGACCCTGCTGATCGAGAACCCCGGCGCCATCCTCAAGGACTCCAGCGCCGTCTCGCAGGACTGGCTGGACTTCGTGCTCGGCACGGAAGGCCAGCGCCAGTTCGCGCTGACCGGCTTCCGTCCCCTCAACCTGGAGAACCCCGGCACGCCCGACCTGGCAGCGGTCGATCTCGAGCCCGGCGACATCAAGGGCGCTCCCGACTCCTCCGATCCCTACCCGGCCGTGAACAACCTGCTCACGCTGGAGAAGAACTTCGGCGGTCCGGGCTGGGGCGAGGTCAAGGACAAGCTGTTCGGCGACGGCAAGGACGGAAACCCCGTCGGCATCGTGACCGAGGCGATCGCGAAGTCGGGCAAGGCGGCCTCGTGACCTCTGCGGACGTCGTCACGCGCGTGGGCCGGCCGGGGAGCACCCGGCCGGCCGGCGCGCTGAACCGCGCCTCCGCCATCGGCCTGGGGGTCACCATGACGTGGTTCAGCCTCCTGGTGCTCATTCCCCTGTCGGCGGTCGTGGCCACCGCGGCCGGCGGCGGGATCGGTGCGTTCTGGGACGCGGTGACGAACGAGCAGACCGCCGACGCGATCCGGCTCACCGTCACGTCCGCCCTGCTCGTCACCGTGGTGAACGTCTTCGTGGGCACCGCCATCGCGTGGGTCCTGGTCCGCGACAGCTTTCCCGGCAAGGCCCTGCTCGAGGTCCTCATCGACATCCCGTTCGCGCTGCCAACGATCGTGGCCGGTCTCGTGCTGCTCTCGCTCTACGGCAACGACGAGAGTCCGCTGGGCATCAACGTGGCCAACACCGAGGCCTCCGTCTTCCTGGCGTTCCTGTTCGTGACCCTGCCGTTCGTCGTGCGCACGGTCCAGCCGGTGCTGGAGGAGATCGACGTGGAGATCGAGGAGGCCGCGGCCTCGCTCGGGGCCAGCCGGTTCACCACCTTCACGCGCATCATCCTGCCCACGCTGACGCCCGCGATCGCCGCCGGCGCCACCCTGTCGTTCGCCCGCGGCGTCGGCGAGTACGGCTCGCTCGTGCTGCTCTCGGGCAACCTGCCCTTCACGTCCGAGGTCGCCTCCGTGCGCATCCTGGGCGCGATCGAGAACGACAACCCGGCGGCCGCGGCGTCCATCGCCACGCTGCTGCTCATCGTGTCCCTGACCGTGATCCTGCTCCTGGACCTCCTGCAGCGGAGGGTGGCCCGCCGTGGCTGACATCCAGCGCATCCGCACGCGCAAGGGCCCGGTCACCTACGTCGTGCGCTTCGCCGTGATCGCCTACCTGTTCCTGCTGGTGGCGTGGCCCGTCTCGCTCGTCGTGACGAACACGTTCGAGAACGGCTTCGACGCCCTCCGCACGGTCTTCGCCGACGCCGACACCGTGGCCGCCCTGCGGCTCACCGCGTTCGCGGCCGTCGTCGCCACCGTGATCAACACGGTCTTCGGCGTCACGATCTCGCTGCTGTTGGTCCGCAACGAGTTCCGCGGCAAACGCCTGCTGGGCTCGTTCATCGACCTGCCGCTGGCCATCTCACCGATCGTCGTGGGTCTGTCCCTCGTGCTGGTCTACGGCGGCCGCGGCGGCTGGTTCGGTCCGGGGCTGGAGAGCGCCGGCATCCAGATCATCTATGCCACCCCGGGCATCATCATGGCCACCGCGTTCGTGGCGCTGCCCCTCGTCGTCCGCGAGGTGGTCCCGGTGCTGGAGGAGATCGGCACCGAGCAGGAGCAGGCCGCGCGCTCGCTCGGCGCGAGCAGCTGGCAGACCTTCTGGCGGGTGACCCTCCCCGGCATCAAGTGGGCCGTCATCTACGGCGTCGTGCTGACCCTGGCCCGGTCGCTCGGCGAGTTCGGCGCGGTCAAGGTCGTCTCGGGCAACATCCTCGGCGAGACCCGCACCGCCACGCTCGCCGTCGAGGAGAAGTACCTCAACTGGGAGCAGGAGTCGGCGTACGCCATCGCCTTCCTGCTGGCCAGCGTCTCCGTCCTGTGCATCATCGTCGTGTCCCTCCTGCGTTCGCGCACCGAGCGGCACTGAAGCGAAAGGCCGCCATGAGCATCGAGATCTCCCAGGTGAACAAGAACTTCGGCGACTTCGTCGCGCTGGAGGGCATCGACCTGTCCATCCCCACCGGGCAGCTGACCGCGCTCCTGGGACCCAGCGGCGGCGGCAAGTCCACGCTGCTGCGCATCATCGCCGGCCTCGAGGAGGCCGACTCCGGCCGCGTCGAGATCGAGGGCGTCGACGCCACCCGGCTGCCGGCGCAGAAGCGCAACGTCGGCTTCGTGTTCCAGCACTACGCCGCGTTCAAGCACATGACCGTGGCGAGGAACATCGCGTTCGGCCTCGAGATCCGCAAGCGACCCAAGGCCGAGATCGCGGCCAAGGTCGACGAGATGCTCGAGCTCGTGCACCTGGGCCAGTTCCGCGACCGGCTGCCCTCGCAGCTCTCGGGCGGCCAGCGCCAGCGCATGGCCCTGGCCCGCGCCCTGGCCATCGAGCCCACCGTGCTGCTGCTCGACGAGCCGTTCGGAGCCCTCGACGCGAAGGTCCGCAAGGAGCTGCGCGACTGGCTGCGCCGACTGCACGACGAGGTGCACGTGACCACGGTCTTCGTCACCCACGACCAGGAGGAGGCGCTCGAGGTCGCCGACTCGATCGTGGTCATCAACGACGGCCGCATCGAGCAGGTCGGGTCGCCCGACGAGCTCTACGACGCTCCCGCCACCGACTTCGTGCTGAGCTTCCTCGGCCCGGTCACCCGGCTCGGCGACCTGCAGATCCGTCCCCACGACATCGAGGTCTCGGTGACCCCGCGACCGGACGCCGTGCGCGGCCGCATCACGCGGTGGACGCGGATCGGCTTCGAGGTCCGTCTCGACGTCACGCCGAGCGAGGGGCAGCAGCCGCCCGTGCAGGTCACGGTGACCCGTGCCGAGGCCAGAAACCTCGGCCTCCAGCACGGCGACGAGCTGTGGCTGTCCCCCGCGGCGGGCGCCCAGGCGATCCGCGCCACGAACGATCCGCTCACGCTCTCGACGCCGGCGCAACTCGGGGTTACAGTGTGACCCACGTCTCAGTACGCTGAGCCGCGAGATCCACACGCCGTTCGCCGGGCACCGCCCTGCGACCGCACGCTCCACGGGACGGTGGAGTACGAGGGCGGCCGGGCCGGGAGGCCCGGTCGCCCTCAACGTGCGTCAGGCGTGCACGGGGGTCCGCACGGGCGCGACCCTGAGCCCCACGAGGAACGCCACGAGTCCCGCGACGGCGAGCGCGACGCCCACCAGCGCCGGAGCGGCGTAGCCGGCGCCCGCGGCGATCACGAGACCGCCGAGCCAGGCACCCAGTCCGTTCGCGATGTTGAGGCTGGCGTGGTTGAGCGCGGCGCCGAGCATCTGGGCATCGCCGGCCGCGGCCATCAGCCGGATCTGCAGGCCGATCGCGACGATGCTGCCGAGCGCCCCGACGAGGAACACGCACAGCAGGGCCGCGGGCGCGAACGAGGCCAGCTCGTAGAAGGCCAGCAGCACGACGACCGTGGCGCCCAGGCCACCGATGACCTGGCGGACGTTGTCCCAGTCGGCCAGACGCCCGGCGAGCAGGGTGCCGCCGACGGAGCCGAGACCGAAGACCAGCAGGAACACCGGGATCACCGATGACGGGAGGTCCACCACGTCCGTGACGATCGGTGCGATGTAGCTGTACATCGCGAAGACCCCGCCGAAGCCGACGACGCCGGTGGCGAAGGCGGCGATGACCGCGGGCTCGCGCAGGGCCCCGAGCTCAGCGCGGATCGTGGCCGAGGGGTCGCCCGGGAGGTGGGGCACGAAAGCCAGGACGAGGATCGCGGCGACCGCGGCGATCACCACGACCAGCGCGTAGGCGGCGCGCCACGTGAGCGCCTGCCCGAGCCACGCGCTGGCGGGGACGCCGGCGACCGTGGCCGCCGAGAGGCCCATCATCACCATGGCCACGGCGCGACCCCGGCGCCCGGCCGGGACGAGGGACGCGGCCACGAGCGACGCGACGCCGAAGTAGGCGCCGTGCGGCAGCCCGGCGACGAAGCGAGCGAGCAGGACGGGGACGTATCCGCTCGCCACGGCCGTGAGGGCGTTGCCCAGGCCCAGGCCGGCCAGCAGCCACAGCAGCAGCGTGCGCTTCGGCATCCGCGCGGCGAGCGACACGATCAGCGGCGCTCCCACGACGACGCCGAGGGCGTACGCGGAGATGATGTGACCCGTCGTGGGGATGTCGCGGTCGATGCTCTCGGCGACGTCGGGCAGCAGGCCCATCGTCACGAACTCGGTGGTGCCGATCGCGAAGCCACCGAGGGCCAGGGCCAGCAGGGCCAGGCCGACGTGGCGGGCGCGCGTCGGTTCGGTTGGTGTCGAGGTCACAGCAGGTACAAGGCCCTCATCGCCGCTTCGATTCCGTTCCGGCGGTGCGAGCCGGGTCACTGCTTGCCGCAGGCCGCTCGTTCGCGCGACGATCGGGTGTGACCCGATTCGTCTTCAACACCGCCGCCACGCTCGACGGATTCCTGGCCGACACCGACCACAGCCTCAGTTGGCTCTTCGCCGTCGAGGGCGGCACCCCCGACGCCCCCGAGCACGCCGACCCGTTCACCGCGTTCCTCGCCTCGGTCGGCGTCACCGTGCTGGGCTCCTCGACGTACGAGTGGCTGCTGCGCGAGACGGGCGCGCTGGAGAAGCCCGAGGCCTGGCCCGACGCGATGTCGGGCAAGCCGGCCTTCCTGTTCACCTCGCGCGACCTGCCGGTGCCCGCCGGCGCCGACCTGACCGTCGTCTCGGGCGACGTCCGCGACCACCTCGACGCCATCCGCTCACGCGCGGGCGACCTCGACGTCTGGCTCATGGGCGGAGGTGACCTCGTGGGCCAGTTCGACGACGCGAACGCCCTCGACGAGGTGCAGGTGAGCGTCGCGCCGGCCACCCTCGGCGCGGGCCAGCCCCTCCTCCCCCGCCGGCTCGGGCCCGACCGCCTCCGGCTCACCGACGTCGACCGCCGCGGCCAGTTCGCCCACCTGACCTACGCGGTCGCGCGGCCCACCTGATAACTGCGGCCCGCGCCCCTACGCTGAGCGAGTGACCAGCGTTGCGATCGCCGCCCCGAACACCGCCGCGGCGGAGGCGGGCGAGGCGATCGTCAAGGCCGGGGGCAACGCGATCGACGCGGCGCTGGCGGCCGCGTTCGTCGCGATGGTGAACGAGGTCGGCCTCGTGTCGGCGAGCGCGGGCGGGTTCCTGACGATCCAGCCGCCCGACGGCTCGAAGCCGGTCACGATCGACGGCTGGATGGACATGCCGGGGCGCGACTGCCCCGACCGGCGAGGCGAGGGCACGTGGGACGTCCTCACCGAGTACGGCGGCGGCGTCACGATCACCGTCGGCCCGGGCTCGGTCGCCACGCACGGCGCGATCGCGGCGTTCGGCGAGGCCCACCGCCGCTGGGGCCACCTGCCCTGGTCCGAGCTGCTCGCCCCGGCGATCGACGTGGCCCGCGGCGGGTTCCGGCTCAGCGCCGCCTCGCGCTACTACCTCTCCTACGTGCACGACACGATCTTCGGCTGGGACGAGGCGAGCCGCGCCGCCGTGCACGACGCCCAGGGTCGCGTCGCCGAGGACCACCTCGTCGTGCCGCACCTCGCGGACTCGTTCGAGCGCATCGCGCGCCACGGCCCGGCCGAGCTCTACACCGGCGAGCTCGGTCGTGCGGTCGCCGAGGACGTGCTGTCCCGTGGCGGCCTCCTCGGCCCCGACGACCTCGCGGCCTACGAGCCCGTCGTGCGCCCCGCGCTCACCGCGCGCATGGAGGGCTGGACGCTCGGCACCAACCCGCCGCCGGCCGTGGGCGGCGTGAGCGTCGCCGCGATGCTGCGTCTCATGGCGGGGCACGGCCTGACCGACACCGAGCACCTCCTGCGCGTCCAGCGCCGGGTGCTGGGCGAGCGGCTGCGGACCTTCGACCACACCGACGACCTCGACCGTGACGCCGCGGCGTTCCTCGACCTGATCGATCGTGACGGGATCGCCGCCCTCGAGTCCGGCTCCACGGCGCACGTCTCCACCGCCGACGCCGAGGGCACGGCGTGCTCGGTGACGATCTCGTCGGGCTACAGCTCCGGGATGATCGCCCGCGAGACCGGGATCTGGCTCAACAACTGCCTCGGCGAGCAGGAGCTGAACCCGCGCGGCCTGCACGGCCTGCCGCCCGGGTCGCGCCTGCTGTCGAACATGGCGCCCACCGTCGGCCGTCACGTCGACGGCGGCGTCCTGTCCATCGGGTCGCCCGGCGCCGACCGCATCACGACCGCGATCCTGCAGGCGCTGACCGGGCTCGTCGAGGACGGACTGACCCTGCAGGAGGCCATCGACCACCCGCGTCTGCACGTGCACCGAGCCGCGACGGTGGACGAGGAGATCAAGGTCGAGGACCCCGACCACCTGTCGATGTACTTCGGCGGGGTCTCGGGCGCCATGTCCACCGCCGACGGCACGCTCGTCGCGGCCGCGGACCCGCGTCGCGACGGTGCCACCCGGGTCGTCGGTCGCCTACGCTGACCCGATGACCGCCTCGCTCGTCCCAGAGCCCGTCGTCATCGCCCACCGCGGCGTCCCGGGATCGCGTCTCGAGCACACCCGGCCGTCCTACCTGCTGGGGATCGAGCAGGGTGCCGACTACATCGAGCCCGACGTCGTGGCCACGAAGGACGGCGTCCTCGTCGTCCGCCACGAGAACGAGATCGGCGGCACCACCGACGTCGCGGGTCGCGCCGAGTTCGCGCACCTGCGCACGACGAAGTTCATCGACGGGATGCCGCTGACGGGCTGGTTCACGGAGGACTTCACCCTCGAGGAGATCAAGACCCTGACCACCCGCGAGCGCCTGCCCCAGCTGCGCCCGCAGAACCTGCCCCTCCAGGGCACCGAGCCGATCCTGACCCTCGACGAGGTGATCGACATCGCCGAGGCGGAGAACGCGCGCCGCGGATCGGACGTCGCACCGATCGGCGTCTACATCGAGACCAAGCACCCCACGTACTTCCGGTCGATCGGGCTGGACCTCAACGACCGGCTGCTCGAGGTGCTCGACCGGCGCGGGCTCAACCACGAGGGCGCGAAGGTCGTCATCCAGTCGATGGAGACGGCGAACCTCAAGGACCTGAGCCGCCGGACGCCCCTGCCGCTCGTGCAGCTCATGGAGCGCCTGGGCGCCCCCTACGACCTCGCGTCCACCTACGACCCGCGCGACTACGCCGCGCTCACCGCCCCGGCCGAGCTCGCGAGGATCGCGGAGTACGCCCAGGGCATCGGCCCGAACAAGAGCCTGGTCATCGCGCGCGCCCGCGACCACACGCTGCTCGACGAGACCGGCCTCGTGCGAGATGCGCACGAGGCCGGTCTGTTCGTCCACATCTGGACGATGCGCAACGAGAACAACTTCCTGCCGAAGCAGATGCGCACCGGCGGGACGAAGGCCGACCCCGGTGACGCGACGGCCGAGCTGCTGGCCTTCTACGCCGCCGGGGTCGACGGGGTGTTCTCGGACTTCACGCAGACGGCGGTGGCGGCGCGGTCGGCCCATCGGTCGTCGGCGGGCCCCACACCTGGGTGACCTGCGCCTGCGGCATCAGCAGCCAGGCGGCGAGGTAGACCAGGACCGTCGTGCCGATGCCGACGACGATGAGCACCACGGTGATGACGCGAATCAGCGTGGCGTCGACGCCGGTGTACTCGGCCAGTCCGCCGCACACGCCGCCGAGCCACTTGTCGGTGGCGCTGCGGGTGAGCTTCTTGGGCGCGGGGGTGGGGTTCATGACTTCCTCCTGAGGGTCAGGGCGATGCCGGCGACTCCGGCAAGGATGAGGGTGACGAGTCCGGCGACGGCCAGGCCGTCGGCGCTCGCGAGGTCGTAGTGGAGCAGCGCCCACCCCACGAGCGTGAGGGTGAACAGGACGCCGAAGACCAGCGCGTCCCAGCGCATCGGATGGGTGTTCATCGACGGACCACCTGGATCTCGCCCGCCGTGCCGTTGATCTCGATGCGATAGGCCCCGGGGGCGTCGGAAGGCCTGTCGAGTGAGGGGTTCTGCCCGTCGGCGACGCGGTCGAAGACCTCGATGCGTCCTCCGGCGGAGAGCCGGGCCTCGACCGCGACGTCCAGGCCTTCGGGCACCACCACGAGGGTCTCGCCGACGCCGTTGTCGATCTCGAGCGTCCGCCCGGTGAGCGTCTGCGGGTCCTGGATGGAGGTGAGGTCCACCTGGACCCGACCGAAGCCCTGCTCGATGGGCTCGGCGATCGCGGCGGCCGTGGTGGGCCGCAGGTCGATGTCACCGGCCGAGAGGTTGGGTGCCACCGAGGCGACCGCCAGGACGGGGATCGCCAGCAGGCCGAGCGGCACGAGAGCACCCGGGTGGCCGATCCTCGTGCCGACGAACAGGCCGGCGGCGACGATGCCCAGCGCGACGGCCGGGTAGATCGCGGCGTCGAGCGGCTCCTGGACGATCGACCAGAGGCCGAGGGCGCCCATGGCGGCGATGATCGCCGACAGGGTCAGGAGCAGGAGGGCCGGCGACCAGCGCTGGCGCGGACGGGCGGGCGGCATCACCGGGGTGGGCGGCGGGCCCGGAGGCTGCCCGGGAGGGCCCGGCTCGTGCAGCACGGCGGTGTGCTCGCCCGGGCGCTCGTCGGTGTCCGACGCGTCGGGCATGAGGGGGGTGGTCATCTCGTCGTCTCCTGTCAGGGACGTGGTGGTCGGCTCGTCGGAGCCGGCGAAGGCCTGGGCGGACTGCCCCGGCTGGTACGGCGGGGGCGGTGCGAACTGCGGCGGGGGACCCTGCTGGCGCGACCGGGTCACGAGTCGCCACACGAGGACGACGATGGCGACCGGGACGGCGAGCCACACCAGGGCCCAGACCGGCCACCAGAACCAGCCGCCGAGGCCCCACGCGGTGTCTCCGAGGATCGCGGCGAGGGCGATGATGCCGGCGACGATCAGTCCGACGGACCGCAGCTGCGAGTCGGACTTGAGGTCGAAGGCCTCCCCCAGCACGCTGCGCTCGGAGCCCTCGGCGGGGATGAGCAGCCAGCAGGCCGCGTAGAGGATCGGTCCGGCGAACCCGGCGACGGTCAGGACCACGAAGCCGATCCGCACGATGACGGGGTCGATGTTGAGGGCTCGCGCGACGCCGCCCGAGACGCCGCCGAGCAGCTTGTCGCCGGTCGAGCGTCGCAGGGCATCCAGCTGCGAGCCGTGGGTGGGAGAACTCATGGCACCAGCCTGCCGACCGGCGGCGACGTGCACCATCGGGTGATCCCCTGGTCCTCCCCCGAGACGGGTCGGCACCGAACCGGGGTCGCACCTGATGGCGTCCACGCGCGCCCGCGTGTGAGGGTGGGGTCATGACGACCGCCGCCTCCGACGCCGCCGGCACCGGCCGGCGCCCGGGTGACGGCTACCGCCGGGCGTACCGCCCCGCGGACGCGCGCATCGTGGCGGGTGTCAGTGCGGGCCTGGCCGAGCACCTCGGCCTGCCCGTGGTGTGGGTGCGCGTCGGCTTCGTCGTGGCGACGTTCGTCCACGGCACGGGCCTCCTGGCCTACCTCCTGCTGTGGTGGTTCCTGCCCCTCCAGGCCCCGGTCGACGACTCCCCCGGCCTGGCCTCGGCCCGGCGGCGCGGACTGCGGGGCGCGGCGGGCGGGCCGTCACGGCGCGAGGTCGTCCAGAGCGTCGCGATCGGTGCGGTCGGGCTCGGCATCCTCGGCCTGATGGCGCTGGCCGGCGGTTGGCTCCAGGGCTGGATGCTGCCGCTGCTGCTCGTCGTCACCGGCGTGGCGCTGGTCTGGCGGATCTTCGACGACGCGACCTGGAACTCGTGGCTGCGCCAGACGCGCGGTCCCGCGTTCGCCGTGCGCCTGCTCGTGGGCGTGTCGCTCATCGGCCTGGGCGCGATCTACGTCCTCACCGTGAACCGCGGCTGGTCGGCGGCCGTCGACTTCGCCGCCGCGCTGGCGATCGCGGTGGTCGGCCTCGTGCTGATCCTCGGACCGTGGATCCTCGGCCTCTGGACCGATCTGGGCGAGGAGCGACGCGAGCGCATCCGCTCGCAGGAGCGGGCCGACGTCGCCGCCCACCTGCACGACTCCGTGCTGCAGACTCTCGCCCTGCTCCAGAAGAACGCCGACGACCCGGCCGCCGTCGCCACCCTCGCGCGGCGGCAGGAGCGGGAGCTCCGCGACTGGCTCTACGGCCGCCAGGACGAGACCGCCACCTTCGCCACCGCCCTGCGCGACCTCGCCGCCGAGGTGGAGACGAACCACCGCGTCCCCGTGGAGGTCGTCACGGTGGGCGACGCGCTCCCCGACGACGGCCTGCGTGCCCTGCTCGCCGCCACCGGCGAGGCGGTCGTCAACGCCGCCAAGCACTCGGGCGCCGACCGGGTCGACGTCTACGCCGAGCGCGTCACCGGGGAGCACGGCGACCTCATCGAGGTGTTCGTCCGCGACCGCGGCACGGGCTTCGACCCCGCCGCGGTGCCCGACGACCGGCTCGGCGTGCGCGGCTCGATCATCGGCCGTGCGGAGCGCCACGGTGGCACCGCCCGCGTCCGCAGCACCCCCGAGACCGGCACCGAGGTCGCCCTGACCATGCCGGTCTCGAACGGCGACAAGGAGAAGTCATGAGTGTCCTGTCCGTGCTGGTCGTCGACGACCACGCGATGTTCCGCACCGGCGTCCGCGCCGAGCTGGAGCGGCTCGGCAGCGGCCGTGTGGAGGTCGTCGGCGAGGCCGAGGACGTCGACACCGCCGTCGCCGCCATCTCTGCCCTGCGCCCCGACGTGGTGCTCCTCGACGTGCACCTGCCCGGGGGCGGCGGCCCGGAGGTCATCCGTCGCGCGGGCGCGACCGTGACGTTCCTGGCCCTCTCCGTCAGCGACGCCGCCGAGGACGTCATCGGCGTCATCCGCGCCGGCGCCCGCGGCTACGTCACCAAGAACATCTCGGCGCCCGAGCTGCTCGACGCGATCGACCGGGTGGCCGGCGGCGACGCCGTGTTCAGCCCCCGTCTGGCGGGCTTCGTGCTCGACGCGTTCGCCGGGACCATCGCGGTGGCCCAGGTCGACGAGGACCTCGACCGGCTCACCGAGCGCGAGCGCGAGGTCATGCGCCTGATCGCGCGCGGCTACGCCTACAAGGAGGTCGCGAAGGAGCTGTTCATCTCCGTCAAGACCGTCGAGACCCACGTCTCCAGCGTCCTGCGCAAGCTCCAGCTCTCGAGCCGCCACGAGCTCACCCGCTGGGCGAACGACCGCCGGCTGATCTGAGCCGCGCCCCTCCTCCACTTTTGGAACGGGATGCACCCCCGCCGGCGCGCATCGCGTGCATCCCGTTCCAAAAGTGGGACGGGGCGGCCCTCTCGACCGTAGGGTGACCGGACGTCCCCCACGCAAGGAGTCCTGGTGCGCAAGATCCTGGTCGCGGTCCTGATGACGAGCTCTCTCGTGCTGGCGTCCGCGCCGGCCGAGGCCGCCACGAAGTTCAAGAACTGCACGGCCCTCAACAAGAAGTACCCGCACGGCGTGGGCATGCCCGGCGCCAAGGACAAGACGTCGGGCAAGCCCGTCACGAGCTTCAAGCGCAGCAAGGCCCTCTACAAGGCCAACAAGACCAAGGACCGCGACAAGGACAGGATCGCCTGCGAGAAGCGGTGAGCCTTCCCCGCTCAGCCGGCGGCGAGCGCCGGGTGCGGGTACTCCTCGGCGCGGTGCTGGAACGACAGGATCGCCGGGTTCACCACGACGCCGTCGCGGATCTCGATCGCCCGCGAGACGACCGTCGCGGCGTCCCAGCCTGCGGGGCCCGCCATGACCGTCTCCAGGTGGGGCAGCAGCGCCGCGCTGATCTCCCACGTGGCGGAGTCCCACAGCAGCGAGGGGCTGTGGTCGACGGCGTAGTAGAGGACGTTGTCGCCCACGGTGAACGTCGGCTCGTCGAACGTGGTGGGCCTGGCCCAGCTGAAGCCCATCGCCTCGTCGCACGACACGTCGACCACGATCGTTCCGGACGCGATCGAGGCGAGGTCTCCCTCGTCGAGGAAGGTCAGCGGCGCGTCGGGATTCTGCAGGACGCAGTTCACGATGATGTCGTTGTCGGCCAGGAACTCGGCCACCGGCACCATGCCGTCCGGCGTCTGGGCCCAGAGGTCCTCCGGGTCGTCACCCTCGCCCCCGCGCTCGAGCTGCACGATCTGTGTGCCGTGGATCGGTGAGCCGACCGCGGCGACGTCACGGTTCGTCAGCACGTGGACCTCGCTGATGCCGTGCGCGTTGAGGGCCGTGACGGCACCACGCGCCGTGGCACCGAAGCCGATGACCGTGGCCTTCATCCGGCGCCCGTAGTCGCCCGTGCGGCCGGCGAGCTGCAGCGCGTGCAGCACCGAGCAGTAGCCGGCCAGCTCGTTGTTCTTGTGGAAGACGTGCAGCGCGAAGCGGCCGTCCTCGGTCCAGTGGTTCATCGCCTCGAAGGCGATGAGCGTCAGCCGACGGTCGATCGCCACCTGGGTCAGCGCGGCGTCCTGCACGCAGTGCGGCCAGCCCCAGACGGTCTGCCCCTCGCGCATCTGCACCAGGTCCTCGGCCTGGACCTTGGGCAGCACGATGACGTCGCAGTCGGCGATCAGCTCCTCGCGGGAGGCGATCCGCCCGACGAGGGGCGCCAGCTCCGCGTCGGTGAGCCCGAAATCCTTCCCGTACCCCTGCTCGAGCCGCACGAACCGGCGCAGCTCCGGAGCGATGTCCTCCAGGTGTCGAGGATGGACCGGGAGCCGGTGCTCGTTCTCCTTGCGGGAACGGGCCAGCAGGCCGATGAGAAGGGGCGTGGTGGGCGTGCGGGGCGATGCGGCGGCCGAATCGGCCATAGGGGTTCCCTTGCTGGAGGACCTGAGAGGTCCCGACCCCTCACGGTAAGCCCTGCGGGACCGGTCGCGAACCACGCGAGCTCCCGGGTCAGGGCAGGTCGATCCTCAGGAACTCCGGGCGGTAGAGGCTCGGGTCGGCCTGGACGTCGCCGTCCTTCGTGTTGCGGCTGACCGACACCACCATCGTGCCCTCCTGCGGGAACAGCTCGGGGTGCGCGAGCGGCATGTAGCGCAGCGCCGACGCGGTCGACGGGATCTTCGCGACCGGCGGGGCCGCCACGAACGGGCCGGTCGGGCCGGGAGCCGTCCAGACCACCAGGTCGGTGCCGACGAAGTCCGCGCGCTTGCTCAGCGCGTACCAGCGCTTGCCCTCGCGGAAGACCGAGAACGTCTGGGAGACCCCGTTGTCCTGCTCGATCACGGTGGCCGCGCCGTCGGCGTCGCGCTGCCACTTCTTCCCGTCCCAGTACCGCCACTTCGACTGGTCGGTGACGTCGGCCAGCTTCGCGCGGGCCACCGACACGGCCCAGCCGAACCCGGCGTCGCTCGTGCGGCTCGTGCCGTAGAGGTAGACCGAGTCGCCGACGACCGTCGCGGCGGCGCCCCACGTGGGCCGGGAGGTGTCGGGGTCGTCCTCGCCCAGGTCGACCACCCGCTGCAGCACGGGCGCGCGTCCCGGCTCGACCCGGAAGATCGCCACCGCAGGTCCCAGGTTCTCGAAGCCAAACAGCTCGTCGCCCGTCTGCCGCACGCGCTGCGCCATGACACCCACGAGGTCGCGACCCAGGTCGACGGCGGCGACCGACATGGGCCAGTAGCCCACCCCGTCCGCACGGTCGGGGATCACGGCGCTGCGATCCTTCCGCTGCACGAGCCCGACGCACGTGTCGTCGAAGAGCAGCATCGAGTTGCGCACCATCGTCTGGCTGGCGTAGTCCGGCCGCCGGATCGTGTCGCCGAACACGAACAGCCCACGGCCGTCGGCCAGCTGCGTGCTGGCCCCGACATCGCCTCCCACGAATCCCTCGACGTCGCTGACCGTCTCGATCCGCTCGTTGAGCTCCTCGACGCTGGTCGGCGGGCTGACCTTCTTGCAGGTCACGGTGACGGGAGGGTCCAGGTCGGTGGTGGTGAAGGCGGGCACTGCGGGGGTCACGACGAGCAGGCCGGTCATCACGAGCGCGCCGGCCGTGGCGGCGACGGGATGCCGGCGCAGCGACGGATGGAGGTCCCGCCGGGCATGTCGCGGCTCGGCAGCCGTGGCCGCGACGGTGGCCGCGGTGAGCCCGAGCAGGGTCCACAGCGCCATCATCACCACGACCTGCTCGACCCCCTCGCCGCCGAAGTAGGCCAGGCCGCGCACGGCCGACGTCGCCGCTCCCGGCGGCAGCCAGGCCAGCAGGGTGGGCCACACGACCGGCACCGGCGTCAGTGGCCACGCGCCGATCGCGCCCGGGATCCCCAGCACCAGGCCGAGGACGGCGAGGCCGAGCCCCAGGCGACCGAACCAGGCGATCAGCGCCAGCGTCACCGAGCCCACTCCCAGCACGACGATCGCCCCGAGACCCGCGAGCGCGAGGAACGGCGCGTCGAGGCGCCGGATGACGACCTCGCTCAGGAACGCGCCCCCGAGCCCGGCCACGACCGCCCCGGCCGCGAGGCCCGCGAACCTCAGCACGACGAGGGACGCCGACGGCGACCTGGCGCCGAACACCAGGCCGAGCAGGGCGGCGAAGGCCACGCCGAGGATCGCCCACGCGATGCCGAGCCGGAACGGCCCGACGCCCTCGGGATCGCGCTCGGCCGTGGGGATCCTGTCCTCCACCTTCACGCTCTGCCCGCTGGCGGCCAGGATGCTCGAGACGACCTCGCGGACCTTCGCGGCCTCGGCAGTGCCGTCGGCGCTGGCCACCCACAGGACGTGCTCGTCCTTCTTCCCCATCACCACGACGCCGCTCACGGACCGTTTCGCCAGGCTCTTCTGGGCCGCCTCCTTCGACGGGCTGACCCGGGCGGCGACCTCGTGCTCGCTGGGCCCGTTGAGGGCGTCGCGCATCGTCGAGGCGTCAGGATCGGGACCGACGACCGCGACCGGGATCTCGCGCGGGGCCGCTTGGTTCAGGCCGGGCAGCTCGGACGCCGGGTCGAGCCACACCAGGACCGCGGTGAGGAGCATCGCGACGACGAACCCGGCCGCCGTCAGCCCCACTCCGTGCTGGCGCATGTCGTTCACCGTAGCGGGGCGTTCGGCGCTCCCGTGGTCCTGCGCCTCTGGCCGCCGGGCTGTCGGGGATCGCGACTACGCTGGATCCTGCGATGACCCTGCCATTCCCCGTGCCCTCCGCCCGCCCGTCCGCTCCCGGCCCGGCCGATGCCGACGCACCCCCGGCGAAGCGCCGCACCGCCCGGTCCGACGAGCTGCTCGAAGGACTCAACGACGCCCAGCGGACCGCCGTCTCGCACACCGGCGGCCCCCTGCTGGTGGTGGCCGGCGCCGGCTCGGGCAAGACCCGGGTGCTCACCCGCCGCATCGCCTGGCTGATCGCCGCCCGCGGTGCCCATCCCGGCTCGATCCTGGCGATCACCTTCACCAACAAGGCCGCCGCCGAGATGCGCGAGCGGGTCGCCGAGCTCGTGGGCGGCCGCGCGCGGATGATGTGGGTCTCCACGTTCCACTCCGCCTGCGTGCGGATCCTGCGCCGCGAGGCCGACAAGTTCAGCTACACGTCGTCGTTCAGCATCTACGACGCCGCCGACTCGCGCCGCCTGATGACCCTCGTCGTCAAGGACCTCGACCTGGACCCCAAGAAGGTCAACCCGCGCGCCGTCCTCAACTGGGTGTCGAACCACAAGAACGAGCTGGTCGACCACGAGGAGGCCGGGCGCCGCGCCTCCAACGGCACCGACGAGACCTACGCGCAGTGCTACGCGGAGTACCAGCGCCGGCTCCGCGCGGCGAACGCCATGGACTTCGACGACATCATCATGAACACCGTCCACCTGTTCCAGGCGTTCCCCGAGGTCCGCGACACCTACCGCCGCCGGTTCCGCCACGTGCTCGTCGACGAGTACCAGGACACGAACCACGCCCAGTACACGCTGATCAAGGAGCTCTGCGACGAGGAGTCCGACCTCATGGTCGTGGGCGACTCCGACCAGTCGATCTACGCCTTCCGCGGCGCCACGATCCGCAACATCCTCGAGTTCGAGGACGACTACCCCAACGCCGACACGGTGCTGCTGGAGCAGAACTACCGCTCCACGCAGAACATCCTGGCCGCGGCCAACGGCGTGATCTCGCGCAACTCCGGCCGCCAGGACAAGAAGCTGTGGTCCGCCGAGGGCGACGGCGAGATGCTGGTCGGCTACGTCGGCGACGACGAGCGCGACGAGGCGCAGTTCATCGCCGACGAGATCGACCGGCTCTCCGACGCCGGCATCGCCGCCGCCCGCGACGTGGCGGTGTTCTACCGCACCAACGCGCAGAGCCGTGTGTTCGAGGAGGTGTTCATCCGCGTGGGGCTGCCCTACCGGGTCGTCGGCGGTGTCCGCTTCTACGAGCGCAAGGAGGTCAAGGACGCCCTGGCCTACCTGCGCGTCCTGGTGAACCCCCGCGACGCCGTCTCGATGCGCCGCGTGCTCAACGAGCCCAAGCGCGGCATCGGCGACCGGGCCGAGGGCGCGCTCGAGCGCTTCGCCTCCCGCCACGACGTCAGCTTCTGGGAGGCCATGACCCGCGTCGACGAGATCGACGAGCTCGCCACCCGCTCCCGCTCGGCCGTGTCCGCGTTCGCCACGACGATGTCCGAGCTGATGGACCTGGCCGCCTCCGGCGCCCCGGCCGACGCCGTGCTGGAGGCGGCGCTGACGAAGTCGGGCTACCTCACCGTGCTCGAGAACAGCACTGATCCGCAGGACGAGACCCGCGTGGAGAACCTCGCCGAGCTCGTCGCGGTCGCCCGCGAGTTCGTCGCCTCCGCCGCCACCCTCGAGGAGGGCGAGGAGCCCGACCCCGACGTCACCCTGGCCGCCGGTTCCCTCGACGCGTTCCTCGAGCAGGTGGCGCTCGTGGCCGACGCCGACTCGCTGCCCGACGCGAAGGACGGCGTCGTCACCCTCATGACCCTGCACACGGCCAAGGGCCTGGAGTTCCCGGTGGTGTTCCTCACCGGCCTCGAGGACGGCGTGTTCCCGCACCTGCGTTCGCTCGGCGACCCGGCCGAGCTGCAGGAGGAGCGCCGACTGGCGTACGTGGGCATCACCCGGGCGCGCGAGCGGCTCTACCTCACCCGCGCCACCGTGCGCTCGGCCTGGGGCGCCCCGTCGTACAACCCGGCGTCGCGGTTCCTCGACGAGATCCCGGCCACCCTGATCGACTGGAAGCGCGAGGCCAGCGCCCCCACCCAGTGGGCCCCACGCACGCCCGCGGCGTCGTTCCGGTCGTCCACCGTGGCCGCGCGCTCGAAGAAGAAGACCTCGGGCGAGGTCATGTCCCTGTCACCCGGCGATCGCGTCACGCACGACAGCTTCGGGCTCGGCACGGTCGTCACGGTGGAGGGCACGGGCCAGAACTCGGTCGCCAGCGTCGACTTCGGCTCGGCCGGGGTCAAGCGGCTCTTGCTGCGCTACGCCCCGCTCGAGAAGCTCTGAGCCGCGCGGCGGTCAGGGGGTGACGCCGTGCGCGGCGAGAGCCGCGTACGGGTCGACCGGGTCGCCGCCGCCGGGGCGCACCTCGAGGTGCAGGTGCGGGCCGGTCACGTTGCCGGTGGCTCCCGTGGCACCGATGACGTCACCGGGCGCGACCTGCTGGCCCACGCTGACCGAGATCGAGCTCTGGTGGCAGTACCAGATCTCCGTGCCGTCGGCGAGGGTGACGATCGTGCGGTTGCCGTAGGCCCCCTCGTAGCCCGCCGAGGTGACGGTGCCGGCCGCCATCGAGACGATCGTCGAGCCCGACGGGCCGGCGAAGTCCAGGCCGGTGTGGCGACCGCTGCTCCAGTAGCCGCCGCCCTGGCCGAAGCGCGCCGTGAGTCGGTAGCCGACCACGGGGATGACCCACTGGTTGCGGATGATCTCGTCCTGGCGCTTCTCGGCGGCCTTCTCGTAGCCGGCCTTCTGCTGCGCAAGGGCCTTCTGGACCTGCTGGGCCTGCAGCGGCTTCTGGATGGCGAGCTCGCGGTCGTAGCTGCGGGAGACGTCCACCGCGTTGGTGGCGTTCGCGCCGACGTAGTTCTTGGCCAGCGCCGCGTCGGCACCGGCGAGCAGGCCGGGCGAGGTGACGCTGATCGAGCCGACCGCCGCGATCACGACGGCGGCGACACCGGCGAGCAGCCGGGTGCGGCCAGTGGCGGCCGCGGCGCGGCGCGCACGGCGGGCGCCGGGGATGCGGCCCTCGGGGATCGAGCCGATCGCGGGGAAGGTGAGGGTGTCCTCGGCCGGCACGGTGGCCACGGGCTCGGGGAGCGCGGTGGCGGGCTCGGCCGCGACGGGGGCGTGCGCGCGGCGGGAGCCGGCCACCGGAGTGGGCTGCTTGGCGCGACGGCCGACGCTGTAGGTCTGGGTGGTCGACTGAGGGCTCAGGGCCTTCATGACGACGGTCGAGTCGGAGTCCTGCTCGACGGGGCGCGAGGCGCGCCGCGAGCCGACGTTCCGGGGTGCTTCATTGGCATCCGGGGTCGACCGACCGCTCGCTCGGGAGCGATCGAATTCGGCCATACGGGAGCCTCCGGGGGGTCAGGCAAACGGACTCGCCGAGTCTAGGGGACCCGGCGCCGCGAATTCCAACCCTTTGTCGAAGTGACCCACCGTTAGGACACGGATACCAGAGGAAAGTCGAAGCCGCACGTCCACGAAGTGGGACGGTGTTTCAACTCACGTTTACAAACCCACGAGGAAACGTGCGGTGAACGACGGGTAGAGTCGCGAGGGCTTCGGCGACGTCGCGTCCACGGCGCCCGCCGAACCACAGCGAATCCCACCATTAAGGACGTCACCGTGGATCTGATGGAATATCAGGCGAAGGAGCTCTTCGCCAAGCACAACGTTGCGACGACCCTCGGCACCGTGGTCACCACGGCCGAGGAGGCCAAGGCCGCCGCCGAACAGACGGGTGGCGTCACCGTCATCAAGGCGCAGGTCAAGGCCGGCGGCCGCGGCAAGGCCGGCGGCGTCAAGATCGCCAAGACCGCCGATGAGGCCTTCGAGCACGCCTCGAACATCCTCGGCATGGAGATCAAGGGCCTCACGGTCAACCGCGTGCTCGTCACGCCGGCCACGCCCCCCGTCGAGGAGTACTACTTCTCGTTCCTGCTCGACCGCGCGAACCGCAGCTACCTCTGCATCGCCAGCGTCGAGGGCGGCGTCGAGATCGAGGAGGTCGCCAAGACCAACCCCGAGGCCGTGCGCCAGATCCCCGTGGACGCCGGCACCGGCGTCGACGAGGCCAAGGCCCGTGAGATCGTCGCCGACGCCAAGTTCCCGGCCGAGCTGGCCGAGCAGGCCGTCGAGATGATCCAGTCCCTGTGGAAGGTCTTCGTCGAGGAGGACGCCACGCTGGTCGAGGTCAACCCCTTGGCGCGCCTGGAGGGCGACAAGCTGGAGGCCCTCGACGGCAAGGTCTCGCTCGACGAGAACGCCGACTTCCGCCACCCCGAGCACGAGGCGTTCGTGGACAACGACGCCACCGACCCGCTCGAGGTCAAGGCCAAGTCGAAGGGCCTGAACTACGTCAAGCTCGACGGCCAGGTCGGCATCATCGGCAACGGCGCCGGGCTCGTCATGAGCACGCTCGACGTCGTCGCGTACGCCGGTGAGGCCCACGGCGGCGTCAAGCCGGCCAACTTCCTGGACATCGGCGGCGGCGCCTCGGCGCAGGTCATGGCTGACGGCCTGGACGTCATCCTTCACGACGAGCAGGTCAAGAGCGTGTTCGTGAACGTCTTCGGCGGCATCACCTCGTGTGACGCGGTCGCGAACGGCATCAAGGGCGCGCTGGAGATCCTCGGCGACGAGGCGAAGAAGCCGCTCGTCGTGCGCCTCGACGGCAACAAGGTCGAGGAAGGCCGGGCGATCCTGAACGAACTGAACCACCCGCTGGTCACCCTCGTCGACACCATGGACGGTGCCGCCGACAAGGCCGCCGAGCTCGCGAACGCATAAGGACGAAACATGGCGATCTATCTCACCTCTGAATCCAAGGTCATCGTCCAGGGCATCACCGGCGGCGAGGGCACCAAGCACACCGCACTGATGCTGAAGTCCGGCACGAACGTCGTCGGCGGTGTCAACGCGCGCAAGGCCGGCACCACGGTCAAGCACGTCGATGCCGACGGCAACGACGTCGAGCTGCCTGTCTTCGCCTCGGTCGCCGAGGCGATCGAGAAGACCGGCGCCGACGTGTCGGTCGCGTTCGTCCCGCCGGCGTTCACGAAGGACGCCGTCGTCGAGGCGATCGACGCGGAGATCGGCCTGCTGGTGGTCATCACCGAGGGCGTGCCGGTCCAGGACACCGCGGAGTTCTGGGCCTACGCCCAGGGCAAGAAGACGCGCGTCATCGGCCCGAACTGCCCGGGCATCATCAGCCCCGGGCAGGCGCTCGCCGGCATCACGCCGGCGACCATCGCGGGCCCCGGCCCGGTAGGCCTCGTGTCCAAGTCGGGCACGCTGACCTACCAGATGATGTTCGAGCTGCGTGACTTCGGTTTCACCACCGCCATCGGCATCGGCGGCGACCCGGTCATCGGCACGACGCACATCGACGCGCTCGAGGCGTTCGAGAACGACCCCGAGACCAAGGCGATCGTGATGATCGGCGAGATCGGCGGCGACGCCGAGGAGCGTGCGGCCGAGTACATCAAGGCGCACGTCACCAAGCCGGTCGTCGGCTACGTGGCGGGCTTCACCGCCCCCGAGGGCAAGACCATGGGCCACGCCGGCGCCATCGTGTCGGGCTCGTCGGGCACCGCCCAGGCGAAGAAGGAGGCCCTCGAGGCCGCCGGGGTCAAGGTCGGCAAGACGCCGTCCGAGACCGCCGCCCTGATGCGGGAGATCCTCAAGGATCTCTGAGCCAGCTCAGCACGAAGCCCCCGCGACCTTACGGTCGCGGGGGCTTCGTCGTTGCTGGGGGCGGGCTCCCCGTCAGGCGAGAAGTCCGTCACTCCGGCGCGTGCGCGAGACGCTCGCCCGCGCGCTTGAGGACGGCGCGGAACTCACCACCGGAGATCGCGTACTTGCCGGCGGGCGGGAAGAGGACCTGGGTGACGTCGGAGCCGCGGCGCACGATGCCCATGCGGTAGTTGACGACCTTGTCCTTGCCGACCTCGAGGCCGACGCGCCACGAGGTGCCGGTGAAGTCCTCGCCACGGACGCGCTTGACGTCGCTGACCTCGGCCGGGATGTCGCCGTCGGCGCACTCCTCGAGGCGCTTGGTGACGCCGTCGACGAGCTTCTTGGCGTCCTTGGGCGACTCCAGCCGCGCCACGGTCTGGGTGAGCGCGAACTGGTCGGGCAGCTTCGTCGTCTCGGGGATCGCGAAGACCCGCGACTGGGCCGAGACGACGGACGGATCGGTGAACTTCGTGTCGTCGCACACCGTGGCGGTGGGGTTCTGGTCGGTGACCGGCATCGGCGCGCTGGCGCTCCAGACGCTGTCGATCGTCCGGACCGGCGGCAGGTCGACGACGCCGAGGAACTCGGGGTTCTTGCCCACGGCGGGCGGCACCGTGGGCGTCACGGTGAAGCGGGTGGAGCAGTCGCCGCCGGAGTCGGCGCAGACGCGGCTGATGGACTCGTTCAGGACGCGCGCGAACTGCCGGACGTCCGTGCGCTTGGTGCCGGGCGACTCGTGCACGAGCGTGCTGGTCAGGGTGCCCGACTGCGCGAGGCCCACCGTGATGAACCGGCTCGGCGAGCGGTACGACTGCAGGCGGAGGATCTGGAAGTCGCCGAACGGCCGCTCGACGCGGTAGGCGTCGACGAGGCGCGTGCGCGGGTGCTCACAGCCCGCGTAGAAGGACACGAGGCGGTCGAACGCGGCCTCGGAGGCCTCCTGCGAGCGCGAGACCTCGAGGGCCTGGGCCACGCGGTCGTCGGTGTCGTCGGTGAAGGCGCGGACGAACACCTTGAGCGGGTCGGGATCGGCGAAGCGCGTGGTGGGGCACGTCGCGTAGGGGGTCTGGTTGGCCGGGTCGGTGTCGGTCGCCTCGACCGTCCACGACGAGTCGGGACGCAGGGCCGCGACCTCGCCCGACGACAGCAGGTCGTCGGTGCCGATGTTGTGGGAGTCCAGGACGACGTCGCGCGACTCCGCGCCGATCTTCTCGCGGTCGGGCAGGGCCGACTGGCGGGCCGTGGCATCGCCCTGGGCGACGAACGCGCCACCGAAGAGCACCAGCGCGAGCGCGGCGGCCACCAGAAGGACGGCGTTGCGGCGGGCGCCCCGGGTGGCGGAGCGGCGCACCTCGGCGGCCGTGGGCAGGTCGAGGCCGGCGGTGACGACCGCCAGGGCCCGCATCCGCTCGACGACCTCGTCGATGGTCGCTCCGAGGCCCTCCTCGATCCGGCTGAAGCCGCGGGAGGCCAGCTCCAGGGCTGCCTCGTCGTCGACGCCCACCTCACGCGCGGCCTCGTCGAGGTCGACGTCGGCGATCGTCATCAGGCTGATGAGCCGCCGCGACGGCTGGTCGAGGTCGGCCAGCTGGGCCAGCAGCGCCGTGTCGGTGTCGTGGGTGCGCTTCCGGCGCCACGGGTGGGTGCCGCGGCTCAGGGCCGTGCCCTTCCAGGCCTCGGCCCGAGCGAACGACGCAGGATCGCCGGACGACACGCGCGACCACTGCCGCCAGGCATGGCGGTAGGCCTCGATCGTCGCCTCGCGAGCGACCTCCCGATCACCGCACTTCGCGTACGTGGTGACGAGGGTCACGCGCTGCGTCGAGGAGTAGAAGGCATCGAACTCGTCGACCCGAGTCATCTACCTTCCTCCTTCGATCGGCCCCGGCGTGTGCTGTCGGAATCGTCCCCACGATACCGGTTGGATGGTGAGGTGCCCGAGTCCCGTGCTGCCGATCAGTGGCGCCCGGCGATCCTCACCGCCGTCGGAACGGCGGTCCTGAGCGTCCTGATCGCCGGTGCCGCGGCCTCGTCGACGGCGGTCGCGGGCTCCACGGCCGACCTCGTCCGGTCCGCGATCCGCACGTGGCTGGTCTCCGTGGGTGCCACGCTCACCGCGGGCGAGCAGCGGCTCGACCTGGTGCCGATCGGCGCCACGATCGTCGTGATCGTGCTGGTGCTCGTGCTCACCCGCCTGTTCCTGCGAACCCCTGTCGCCGACCCCGGCGCCTTCGGGGCGATGACCGGTGGCGTGGCCGGTGTCCTCGCCGGCATCTGCTCGGCCGCCACCACCACCGACGCGACCAGCACGTCGTTCGTCCGCGCCGCGTTCGGCGCGTTCGTCGTCGTCGGGCTGCCCGCGGCGTGGGGCGCCTCGCGCCAGGCGGGCGTCGCGTGGCTCGGCCTGGCACCACGCTGGGTCCCGGTCGCCGACGGTGCCGTCACCGGCGTGATCGGCCTGCTCGGCGGAGCCACCGTGCTCACCTTCGTCATGCTCGTGCTGCACCTCGACCGGGCCTCCGACCTGTGGGCCACGCTCGATCCCGGTGGCCCGGTGCTGCTGGGCGTCCTGTGCCTGCTGGCGCTGCCCACGCTCGTGCTGTGGACCGCCTCGGTCCTGCTCGGCCCCGGCTTCACGCTGGGTCCGGACACCTCGGTCGACCTCGCCGGCTCGTCGCTCGGCGCCGTGCCCGGCTTCCCGCCCCTAGCGGCGCTGCCGGACCCCGGTCCCTTCGGCGGCTGGGTCGTCGTGCTGACCCTGATCCCCCTCGCGGCAGGCGTGGCGGCCGGGCTCGTCGCCCACACTCGCATGCCCGCGAAGGAGAGCACGTGGGGCCGGGCCGCCGGCGACGGCGCCCTGGCCGGAGCGGTGGCCGGCGCCGTGATCGGGCTCCTCGTCGAGACGGCGCGCGGCGGCATGGGCCCGGGTCTGCTGCAGTCCGCCGGTCCGCCGGCCTGGCAGAGCCTGCTCGTCGCGGTTCCGCTGCTCGCGGCGGGCGGCGCCCTCGGCGCGATCGGCGCCCACTATCGTTCTGCACGTGACCGAGCCTCGTCCTGAGCCCTCCCGGCTCGTGGTGCTGGTCTCCGGATCCGGCACCAACCTGCAGGCCCTGATCGACGCCTCCGCCGACCCGGCGTACGGCGCCCGGATCGTCGCGGTCGGCGCCGATCGCGACGGCATCGAGGGTCTCGCGCGGGCGCAGCGGCACGGCATCCCCACCTTCGTCGACCGCGTGTCCGACCACCCCGACCGTGCGGCGTGGGACGCGTCCCTCGCCGAGACGGTGGCGGCGTACGAGCCGGACCTCGTGGTCCTGGCCGGCTTCATGAAGCTCACGGGCCCGGCGTTCCTCGACCGCTTCGGCGGCCGCACCGTCAACACCCACCCCGCCCTGTCGCCGTCGTTCCCGGGCATGCACGGCCCGCGCGACGCACTCGCCCACGGCGTCAAGGTCACCGGGGCCACGCTCTTCGTGGTGGACGCCGGCGTCGACACCGGTCCGATCGTGGCCCAGGTGGCCGTCCCGGTCGAGGACGACGACGACGTCGAGTCCCTGCACGAGCGCATCAAGACCTCCGAGCGAGCCATGCTGGTGGAGTGGGTCGGGCGCCTCGCCCGCGAGCCCCACTCGATCGACGGCCGACGCATCCGCTTCCACCCGAAGGAACAGTCATGACTGACACCCGTCCCATCAAGCGCGCCCTCGTCTCGGTCTACGACAAGACCGGGCTGGCCGAGCTGGCCACCGCCCTGCACGCCGCGGGCGTCTCGATCGTGTCCACGGGGTCCACCGCGAAGACGATCGAGGCCGCGGGCGTCCCCGTGACCCCGGTCGAGGAGCTCACCGGCTTCCCCGAGTGCCTCGACGGCCGGGTCAAGACCCTGCACCCGCGCGTCCACGCCGGCATCCTCGCCGACCTGCGCCTGCCCGACCACGAGCGCCAGCTGCGCGAGCTCGAGATCGAGCCCTTCGACCTCGTCGTGGTGAACCTCTACCCGTTCCGCGAGACCGTCGCCTCGGGTGCGACGCCCGACGAGGTCGTCGAGCAGATCGACATCGGCGGTCCGTCCATGGTCCGCGCCGCGGCGAAGAACCACCCCTCCGTCGCGGTGGTCGTCTCCCCCGCCGCCTACGGCGAGGTCACCGACGCGGTCTCCGCGGGCGGCTTCACGCTCGAGCAGCGCAAGCGCCTCGCCGGGCAGGCGTTCGCGCACACGGCGGCCTACGACGTCGCCGTCGCCTCGTGGTTCTCCTCGTCCTACGCCCCCGCCGACGACGAGCAGTTCCCGGCATTCCTCGGCGCCACGTGGGAGCGCTCGGCGGTGCTGCGCTACGGCGAGAACCCGCACCAGCCCGCCGCGCTCTACACCGGCGACCAGCCCGGCCTCGCCGGAGCTGAACAGCTGCACGGCAAGGAGATGTCGTTCAACAACTACCTCGACACCGACGCGGCGCGCCGCGCCGCCTTCACGCACGACAAGCCCGCCGTGGCGATCATCAAGCACGCCAACCCCTGCGGCATCGCCGTGGGCACCGACGTCGCCCAGGCCCACGCCCGCGCGCACGCCTGCGACCCGGTCTCCGCGTTCGGCGGCGTGATCGCCGCCAACCGTCCGGTCACGGTCGCGATGGCCCAGCAGGTGGCCGAGGTGTTCACCGAGGTCATCGTCGCCCCCGACTACGAGGACGGCGCCGTCGAGGTGCTGCAGGGCAAGAAGAACATTCGCATCCTGCGCTGCCCGGCTCCCACCCACGAGATCCCGGTCGAGTTCCGGCCCGTCAGCGGCGGCCTGCTCCTGCAGGAGCGCGACCGCGTCGACGCCCACGGCGACGACCCGACGACGTGGACCCTCGCCGCGGGCGAGCCGGCCGACGCCGACACCTTCGCCGACCTCGTCTTCGCGTGGCGCGCGTGCAAGGCCGTGAAGTCCAACGCGATCCTGTTGGCCAAGGACGGGGCCTCGGTGGGCGTCGGCATGGGCCAGGTCAACCGGGTCGACTCGTGCCGCCTCGCGGTGGAGCGGGCCGGCGAGGAGCGGGCGCGTGGTGCGGTCGCCGCGTCGGACGCCTTCTTCCCGTTCTCCGACGGACCTCAGATCCTCATCGACGCGGGGGTTCGCGCGATCGTGCAGCCGGGCGGGTCGGTGCGTGACGCCGAGACCGTGGCCGCGGCCGCGGCCGCCGGCGTCACGATGTACGTCACGGGGACGCGTCACTTCTTCCACTGAGGCCGCGGTCGCGCAGGTCCTGCAGCATCTGCGTGCCGGTCTCGTCCTCGACGAGGTGGCCGATGATGAGGTTGCGCAGCGCCCGGACGACCTTGGCGGGCTCCTCGGTCTCGGGATTGACGCCGGCCGACCGGCGCAGTGCGATCCCGGCGATGAGGGCGACCATGTCCTCGGCCAGACCCTCGGCATCGGCGATCCCGGCCTTGTGGAGGAAGTCCTCGAGCAGGTGCTGCCCGGTGGTCAACGCCCTCACGGCCGCCTCGCGCAGCTGGGGGTCGCGAGCGGCACCCAGGATGACCGCGAGCTCGCGGGTGGAGTTCGCGGGCGTGCGCTTGGCCAGGACGGTGGAGGCGAACTCCACCGACGTGTCGCGGGTGATGAGGGACATCAGCCCGGCGACGTCGATGTCGGCGAGCTTCCCGACCGTCTCCAGCCAGCGCTCGATGTGGTGGTTCAGTGCCTCGCGCAGCAGGTCGTCGATCGTGGCGAAGTAGTAGGTCGTGGTGGCTGCCGGCAGTCCGGCCGCCGCGGCCACCGCCCGGTGCGTGACAGCGCGTGAGCCGCCCTCCACGAAGAGATCGACCGCGGCCTCCAGCAGGGCCTCGCGACGCTGCCGGCTCCGCTCCTGCGACAGCTGGGCCCTGGGTGCCATTCACGCAGTCTAGGGCCGACGTGACGGCCAGGATGGCCGACTCGGGCAGTCAGGCCCACCAGGTGTCGGCGTCGAGCAGCCAGTGGTGCCGCATCGACAGGGCGCGCTCGACGATCGCGGCGATGCCCGCGAGCGTGAGCACCGTCGCTCCCGTCCCGCCGAGCTCGACCGGCGAGTCGAAGCTCCAGCCCAGCCACTCGGCCACCTCCGCCCCGTGCGTGACGGTGTCCAGCAGGCTCATCGCGGCGACCACGAGCCCCACGACCAGGACCACCACGGCCGCCCGGGCCATGAGCGCGCTCAGCACGGGTCGTCGCTGGGCGAGGCGCTGCCGCCATGCCTCCAGCATCTTCGGGTGCGGGCTCAGGGGCAGCTCGGCCCCGGTCGCCAGCACGAGGTGCGCTCGCTTCACCCCGTAGAACGTGGTGGCGAACTCGATGCGGCCGTCGGGCACGGGGAACGCCGCCGGCGCCTTCGCCACGGCCGTCCGGCGGCCGTCGGCATAGAGCGACACCTTGTCGTCCCAGTCGAAGAAGTCGTAGTCGACGGCGTACGTGTGACCGGCGTGGGTGAGACCCAGCAGGCTGCGGTTCGCGACCTGGAGCCGCGAGTACGGCGGCAGCGGCCGGTCGTCCCCGGGCTCGTTCGCGCGCTTGCGTCCCATGTCGGCGTCCCCCCTCACGTCGGCGTCACCCCAGTATGTCCGGCACCGCTCCCGCACAGGGGGCGCCCGTCGCGACGGCCGCGCATGAAAGACTCGGGTCCGTGACTGCCCAGACCCTCGACGGCAAGGCCGTCGCCGCCACCATCAAGTCCGAGCTCCGCGAGCGGGTCGACGCGCTGCGTGCGCGCGGCATCACCCCCGGGCTCGGGACGATCCTCGTCGGCGACGACCCGGCCAGCCGCTGGTACGTCGGCGCCAAGCACAAGGACTGCGCCGAGATCGGGATCGAGTCGATCCGCATCGACCTGCCCGCCGACGCCAGCCAGGCCGAGGTCGAGGCGGCCGTCGACCAGCTCAACGACGACCCGGCCTGCACCCTCTACATCGTGCAGCTGCCCCTGCCGAAGGGCCTCGACGAGAACGCCGTGATCGGCCGCATCGACCCGGCGAAGGATGCCGACGGCCTGCACCCGACCAACCTCGGCTGGCTCGTGCTCGGCAAGCCCGCTCCGCTGCCCTGCACGCCGCGCGGCATCCTCGAGCTGCTGCGCCGTCACGACGTCGAGATCGCCGGCCGGCACGCGGTCGTCGTCGGCCGCGGCATCACCGTGGGCCGGCCGATGGGCCTGCTGCTGACCCGTCGCAGCGAGAACGCCACCGTCACGCTGTGCCACACCGGCACGCAGGACCTGGCCGCGGAGGTGCGCCGCGCCGACATCGTCATCGCCGCCGCCGGCGTGCCGGGCATCATCACCGGCGACATGGTCAAGCCGGGCGCCGCCCTGCTGGACGTCGGCGTCAGCCGCGACGAGGCCGGCAAGATCGTGGGCGACCTCGCCCCGGACGTGTGGGAGACCGCCGGCTGGGTCACGCCCAACCCCGGCGGCGTCGGACCGATGACCCGCGCGATGCTGCTCAGCAACGTGGTCGACTTCAGCGAGGCCGTCGCCGAGGACGCGGGGTGAAGCTCCCCCGCAGCTACGGGTCGCGGATCTACCTGCTGCACCTCGTGGCGGTGGCCGTGGGCCTGGGCCTCATCGCGGTGGGTCCGTGGCGCCTCGGCGTCGTGGTGATCGGCGTCTCGTTCCTGGTCGCGGCGGCCTTCCGGATGGTGGTGCCGCTCGACCACACCGGCATGCTGCGCGTCCGCGGCAAGCTGTTCGACGTGCTGTGGATGGGCTTCCTCGGCACCTCGCTCGTGCTGCTGGCGCTCATCGTCCCCAGCTGATCGAGCGCAAACCCGCAGGACGCATGGGATTGGTCGGCTGAAAGGGGCGGTCCCACCGTTTCACGGCTCGGTGCTCATGGCAGCGCCCGTCGGATCTCTCCGAGCAAGGTCGGATATGGGTCCTCGAGCGGCTTCCTCTCCCCGCGTAGTCGACTCTGAATCTGTCGCAGCGGTGCACCAGCGACGTAGTGGCGCCCCCGACGCTCCCCTCGAGCGTCCAAGAGCCCAAGGTCAGCAGCCTTCACGAGATCTCTGGTCGCAGTGCGTTCGTCGAGTTCGGTGAGTTTCACGTACGACGGCCTTGTCACCCGCAGTCCGAGCAGGGCATCGAAGAGAGCGGCACCGATCCGGTCATTCAGTCGGTGCTCGGCGATGAGCTCATCGAGCCTGTGCCACTGAATCTCGGCTTCGTCGAATCGGCGCCGCACCGTTTGAGCCTGCATGTGGTGCGCCCGAAGATTGAACTTCACCCACAGCGTCGCATCACCCTCCGGGCGCCACGCCCCGCGACCCGTGGCGGCCAGGACGTCGTAGTACTCCTGCGTGTTGTTACCCAGCCACTCCTCGATGCTGGAGAACGTCGGCTCGACAACTCGGTCCTGTGCGAGGACCATCGTCTGGAGCGCTCGAGCCATGCGCCCGTTTCCGTCACGGAACGGGTGGATCATCACGAGGTTCAGGTGCGCGATGGCAGCCCGCACCAACGGGTCGTCAGGGCTCGGCGCGACGAGCGACTGAGACAGGGCCCGCATCAACTCGGGTACCGCATCGGCGTCAGGACCTTGGTAGACGTTCACGCCCCGCCGGTCGTCGCGCACAAAGATCTCTGTGGCGCGATACCGCCCAGGCGCCTTGGACAGGTCGTGGTCGAGCAGCATGAAGTGCATCGATCGAAGGACCGCCTCGTCGATCACGAAGCCGGGCTCGGTGGCCACGTTGAGCACGTACGTCAGCACCCGCCGGTACGCCAGGATCTCCAGCCAGGTGGCGTCGTCTGCGCTGATCGGCGGCTCGTCGTCAACCGCAGCGACGGCATCCTCGTCGCTCACTGTGTAGCCCTCAATCGTGTTCGAGCCTTGGATCGCTCGGGCCGTGGTCGTGCGACGGAGGAGGCCGTTCCAACGCTTGGGCGCGCGAAGGTAGTCCGCGAGAGAGACGCGGAAGGCGTGGATCTCGGCTATGACCTGCTGGTCCCCGAGGTCTGGGTCCGGGGTGGTGAAAAGAAGTGGCATGTCCGTATGTCCTTTATTAAGTGACGACCTTAGGCCGACGGTGACGTTTTGTCACTTAATTAGCGCCAAAGCCCTGCGGCGGTACGCATCTGCCCTCCGCAGGGCGAACCCCCTCAAACGACAGCAGGGCCGCCCCGGTGGGGCGGCCCTGCTGTCGTGGTGCGTGGATCAGATCAGGCCCAGCTGCGTGACGGCGTCGCGCTCCTCGGCGAGCTCGGCCACGCTGGCGTCGATGCGCGCCCGGCTGAACTCGTCGATCTCCAAGCCCTGGACGATCTCCCAGTCACCGTTGTTCGTGGTGACGGGGAACGAGCTGATGAGGCCCTCGGGCACACCGTAGGAGCCGTCGGAGGCCACGGCCATTGAGACCCAGTCGTTCTCGGCCGAGCCGCGCAGCCAGTCGCGGGCCGCGTCGATCGTGGCCGAGGCGGCCGAGGCGGCGCTGGACGCGCCACGGGCCTCGATGATGGCCGCGCCGCGCTTGGCGACGGTGGGGATGAAGTCGTTCTCGATCCAGCCCTGGTCGCCCACGACCTCGGCGGCGTTCCGGCCGGCGATCTCGGCGTGGAAGATGTCGGGGTACTGGGTGGCCGAGTGGTTGCCCCAGATCGTCATCTTGCTGATGTCCGCGACCTTGGCGCCGGTCTTCGCGGCCAGCTGGCTGATCGCGCGGTTGTGGTCGAGGCGGGTCAGCGCGGTGAAGCGCTCGGCCGGGATGTTCGGCGCGTTCTTCATCGCGATGAGCGCGTTGGTGTTCGCCGGGTTGCCGGTGACGCCGATGCGCACGTCGTCGGCGGCGACCTCGTTGAGGGCCTTGCCCTGGGCGGTGAAGATCGCGCCGTTGGCCTCGAGCAGGTCGCCACGCTCCATGCCCTTGGTGCGCGGGCGCGCACCGACGAGCAGGGCGAGGTTGACGCCGTCGAAGATGTGGTTCGGGTCGTCACCGATCTCGACCGAGTCCAGCGTGGGGAACGCGCAGTCGTCGAGCTCCATCACGACACCCTCGAGCGCCTTGAGCGCCGGGGTGATCTCGAGGAGTCGGAGCTGGATCGGGGTGTCCGGGCCGAGCAGCGAGCCGCTCGCGAGACGGAAGAGAAGGCTGTAGCCGATCTGGCCGGCGGCGCCGGTGACGGCCACCTTGACAGGAGAGGTGCTCACGTCGATGTGCTCCTTGTGTGGGGTGTCTGCCTCGAAACTAGCGCAGGACGATTCCGGCCCCATCACCGCCCGGTCAGAGGTCGTCGATCTCGTTGTCGAGCGAGATCCAGTCCTTGGAGTCCTGCACACGCGTCTGTCCGCCCTGCGTCACGTGCAGCGAGCCGTCGACCGCGTGCAGCTCGTAGCGGGTGCCGTCACCCTCGGCGACGTAGACGTCGTTGCGCCAGTCGTAGCTGCCGGACAGGTCGAGCGTGTCGCCGCCGTCGGGACGGATCACGACGCGGAACCGGTCGCCGACGGCGTCCTTGCCGCACACGGAGGTCTTGGCGCCCGACGTGGTCGACTTGTAGAGGATCACGGGGTAGTCGCCGCCGCAGGCCAGGGACAGGCCGTCGGTCGCCTGCTGCTCCTTGCTGACCGGGGTCTGGCCGCAGTCGGGCAGCAGGCTGTCGCCCTGGGTGCCGTCGGCGTTGAACCGGGTGTTGTCGTCCTCGCACTCGCCCGCGGTGGGTGCCGCGGTCGGCTCGGTGGTGGGAGCCGGAGCCGGGGCGTCGCGGCTGGGATCGACCGAGAGGACCGGCGCGGTGGGCGTGGGCGTGGTGGCCGGACCCTTCGCCTCGTCGTCGGAGCCGCCGGAGGACAGCAGCGACCACCCGAACGCGCCGAGGGTGGCCACGACGGCCAGCACCAGCAGGACAGGACGTGCACCTCGCCAACTCATCGGTCCAGCCTAACTGCTGGTCCCCTGCGCCTCGGCCCGCGCCCGCAGCAGCGCGCGCTCGCGGTCGTTCGAGGCGAGACCGGCCGCGCGGCGGAACTCGGTCGCCGCCTCGTCGTGACGCCCGAGCTGCTCCAGCAGGTCGCCCCGCACGCTGGGCAGCAGGTGGTACCGCGCCAGGGCGGGAGCCGTCATGAGGTCGTCGACCACCGCGAGCCCGGCCTCGGGGCCTCGCGCCCGGGCCAGCGCGACCGCGCGGTTCAGCTCCACGACGAGGGAGCCCGTCGCCCGCGCCAGCCGGGCGTAGAGCCCCGCGATCCGCTCCCAGTCGGTGGTCTCGACCGACGCGGCGCGGGCGTGCTCCGCCGCGATCGCCGCCTGGAGGACGTACGGGCCGTCGCCGCCGAGCCGTACCGCGACGTCGAGCGCCGCCATCCCTCGGGAGATCGCCTCGGCGTCCCAGCGCGACCGGTCCTGGTCGGCCAGCAGCACCGGCTCGCCGTTCGGGCCGACGCGTGCCGCGAGCCGTGACGACTGCAGCTCCAGCAGCGCCAGCAGCGCGTGCGCCTCGGGCTCGGACGGCGTGACGGACGCCAGGATCGCGGCCAGCCTGACAGCCTCGCGACACAGGTCGGGACGCGTCCAGTCCTCGCCCTCGGTGGCCGTGTGGCCCTCGTTGAACACGAGGTACACCGCGGACATCACCGAGTCGAGCCGCTCGGACCGCTCCTGCCCCACCGGCTCCTCCATCGGGGCACGCGCCTCGGCGAGGGTGCGCTTCGCCCTCGAGATCCGCGAGGCGACGGTGGACTCCGACGACAGGAACGCGCGCGCGATCTCGCGGGTGCTGAGGCCGGCGACGAGGCGCAGCGTCAGCACGGTGCGGCTCTCGGGCGTGAGCGCCGGGTGGCAGCAGGTGAACATGAGCCGCAGGACGTCGTCGCGCACGTGCTCGTCGGTCAGCGCCTGGTCGAACTCGGCCTCGTACGCATCACGGGTGCCGGCGCCGACCTCGGCGTAGGCACGGAGCTGCCGCTCCCCCGCCCGGAACTGGTCGATCGCGCGGCGCTTGGCCGTGCTCATCAGCCACGCGGCCGGGTGGTCCGGGACCCCCGTGCGGGGCCAGGACTCCAGGGCCTGCGCCAGGGCCTCCTGCGCCAGGTCCTCGGCCCGGTCGACGCTGCGGGTGATGCGCAGCAACGCGCCGAGCAGGCGTGACGACTCCTGCCGCCACACCTGCTCGACCACGCGCGCCTCGTCCATGGGATCAGGCCGGGGGTGCCTCGAAGATCGGGCGCACCTCGACCCAGCCCTCCCAGCCCGGCCAGGCGTTCTGGTGGACCTGCAGGAATCCCTGCGCCTTCCGGACCGCCGTGTCGAGGTCGGGCACGTCGTAGACGGCGTAGCCGCCGACGAGCTCCTTCACCTCCACGTACGGACCGTCCGTCGTGGTGATCGAGCCGCCGCTGAGGCTGACGATCGCTCCCTGCATCTCCATCGGGGCCAGACCTCCGGCCTGGACGAACGTGCCCTCGGCCGTGGCCTTGGCCTGCAGCTCTCCGATGGCGGCGAACAGCTCGATCGGCGGCTCGTCGGTGGGGCGGTGGGTCTCGTGGACCATGGTCATGAACTTCATGGTGTGCTCCTTGTTTCGGGTGTGATCGTTCCGGACGGGGTGAGGTCGGGCAAGGGTCAGGCGCGCAGCAGGCCGCGCAGGCGGGCGTCCCGCGGCCACGCGCCGGCCCACACGAGGACGGCGGCGAGGATCGCGAAGACCGAGTTGAGCGCGGGCTGCTCGGCGATCAGGTTCACCGCGACCGCACCGCCGAGGTACGCCGTGATGAGGACGACGGCCATCGCGCGGGTGGCGGGGACCAGGTAGCCGATGACGAGGCTGCCGAGCACGGCGCCGCAGATCACGATCACGTGGTCGGGGATGCCGAGTCCGGCGCTCGCCTCGCGCACCTGCTCGACCTGCAGCAGGTGGGTGACGGCGTCGAAGCCGAGGAACGCCGTGACGAGTGCCGTCACGACCCAGCCGGCGCGCTGCGCCCGCGGGCCGAACGCCGTGCCGGAGGTGGGTCCGGTGGCGGGCCGGGTGTGGGTGTGGGTGTGGGTGGTCATGTCGGTCTCCGTTCGCTGGGTGAGGTGGTCTCTCACCCGTACGTCGCGCGAACGGGGACGTTCTTGACATGGGCTCCGGAACTTTTCTCCGGAGAGCCGGATCAGGCGCGTGCGCCCGGCTCCGTCACTCCCACTCGATGGTTCCCGGGGGCTTGCTGGTGACGTCGAGGACGACGCGATTGACCTCGTCGACCTCGTTCGTGATGCGCGTGGAGATCCGCTCGAGGAGCTCGTACGGCAGGCGGCTCCAGTCGGCGGTCATCGCGTCCTCGCTGGAGACGGGACGCAGCACGATCGGGTGGCCGTACGTGCGTCCGTCGCCCTGCACGCCGACCGAGCGGACGTCGGCCAGCAGGACCACCGGGAACTGCCAGATCTCGGAGTCCAGACCCGCGGCCGTGGTCTCCTCGCGGACGATCGCGTCGGCACGGCGCAGGATCTCGAGGCGCTCCTCGCTCACCGCGCCGACGATGCGGATCGCCAGGCCCGGGCCCGGGAACGGATGACGCGAGACGATCGCCTCGGGGATGCCGAGCTGGCGGCCGACCTGGCGCACCTCGTCCTTGAACAGCGTGCGCAGCGGCTCGATGAGCGAGAACTCCAGGTCCTCGGGCAGGCCGCCCACGTTGTGGTGGCTCTTGATGTTGGCCGCGCCCTCGCCGCCGCCGGACTCGACGACGTCGGGGTAGAGCGTGCCCTGCACCAGGAACCTGACCGGCGCGCCCGGGGTCGCGAGGACCTCGCGCTCGGCGGCCTCGAACGTGCGGATGAACTCGCGGCCGATGATCTTGCGCTTCTCCTCGGGGTCGGTGACGCCCTCGAGGAAGCCCAGGAACTGGTCCTTCGCGTCGACGACCTTCAGGTCGACGCCGGTCGCGGCGACGTAGTCCTGGCGCACCTGCTCGGCCTCGCCCTGGCGCAGCAGGCCGTGGTCGACGAAGACGGCGGTCAGCTGGTCGCCGATCGCCTTCTGCACGAGCGCGGTCGAGACGGCCGAGTCGACGCCGCCCGAGAGCGCCGAGATGACGCGCGCGTCGCCCACCTGCTGGCGGATGAGCTCGACCTGCTCGTCGACGATGTTCGCGCTGGTCCACGTGGGCGAGCACCCCGCGATGTCGAACAGGAAGTGCTCGAGGATCTTCTCGCCGAACTCCGAGTGCATGACCTCGGGGTGCCACTGCACGCCCGCGAGCCGGCGGTCGGTGTTCTCGAACGCCGCCACCGTGGCCCGGTCGCTCCTGGCGCTGAGGGTGAAGCCCTCGGGCTCGCGCACGACCTCGTCGCCGTGGGACATCCAGCTGACGAGCTGGGCCGGCAGGCCGTTGAGCAGCGTGCCCGGCTCGAGCACCGAGACGTTGGTGCGGCCGTACTCGCGCTGGCCCGTGCGGGCGACCTGGCCACCGAGCGCCTGCGCCATCGCCATGAAGCCGTAGCAGATGCCGAAGACGGCGGTGCCCGAGTCGACCAGGCCGACGGGCAGCTGCGGCGCACCCTCCTCGTACACCGACGACGGCCCGCCCGAGAGGATCACGGCCTTCGGGTTCTTGGCCAGGATCTCCTCGGACGTCGCGGTGTGCGGCATGATCTCGGAGAAGACCTTCGCCTCGCGCACGCGCCGCGCGATCAACTGGGCGTACTGCGCGCCGAAGTCGACGACGATGACGGTGTCGTGGTTGGTCTCGGCTACGGATTCAGGGGTCTCGGGGGCCACGGACCAATCCTAGGGCCGTCCGCCGACCCCGCCGCGAGCGGTGCGGGCAGCGCTGGGAGTGACGTTCGCGGGGTGGAACACGGCGTGTCGACCCCCGGAACGTCACTGCCAGCGATCAGGGGGATTCAGACCTGCTCGCGAATCTCGCCGACGAGCTCCTCCAGGACGTCCTCGAGCATGACGACGCCGATGACGACGCCGCTCGCGTCGGCCACGCGCGCCATGTGCGAGCCCTTGGCCTGCATGGTGCGCAGCGCGTCGTACAGGCCGCTGCCGACCGCCACGGTGGACAGGGGGCGGAGCCACTTGTCCGCGATCGGGCGCACGCGTGAGGTGTCGTCGGTCTCCAGCACGTCCTTGATGTGCAGGTAGCCCGTCAGCTCGCCGTCCTCCCGGGCCACCGGGAACCGCGAGTAGCCGGTGCGGGCGCACGCGTCCTCGACGTCGACCGGGGTCGATCCCGGGGCGATCGTCACCAGGCCGTCGCGCGGCAGCAGCACCTGCGCGACGGTGCCCTCGTGGAAGTCCAGGGCGCCGCTCACGAGACCGTACTCGTCCTCGTCGAGCAGGCCCTCACGGCGCGACTCCTCCACCAGCCCGGCGACCTCGTCGTGGGTGAAGGTGGAGGCGACCTCGTCCTTGGGCTCGATGCCCACGAGCCGCACCGCCGCGTTGGCGATCGCGTTCAGCGCCACCACCAGCGGCTTGAGGACCGCGATCACCGCGAGCATGAACGGACCGAGGATGAGCGCGGCGCGGTCGGGTGCCGCCAGCGCGATGTTCTTCGGCACCATCTCGCCGTAGACGACGTGCAGGAACACCACGAGTGTCAGCGCGATCGCGAACGAGATCGGGTGGACGAACCCGTGCGGCACCCCCAGGTATTCGAAGAGAGGCTCCAGCAGGTGGGCGATCGCGGGCTCGCTGATGGCGCCGAGGCCCAGCGAGCAGATCGTGATGCCGAGCTGCGCCGCGGCCATCGCGAGCGTGACGTTCTCCATCGCCTTCAGCGCCAGCTTGGCCGAGCGCTTGCCGGCCTGGGCCTCCGGCTCGAGCTGCGTGCGACGGGCCGAGATCAGGGCGAACTCGGCCGCCACGAACAGGGCGTTGAGGATCAGCAGCAGCAGGGTGAGTGCCAGCGCGGGCCATCCGCTCATCGGCCGGCCTCCTCGGTGTCGGAGTCGATCGTGAGGGCGAGGCGGTCGATCCGCCGGCCCTCCAGCCGCTCGACCGTGAGGTGGACCGTCAGCGGCTCCGCGTCGTCCTCGTCGTTCTCGGGGGTGGAGTCGACCTGGAGGGTCACGACGTCGCCGCGCACGGCGAGCCGGCCGAGGCGCTCCAGCACGAGGCCGGCGATCGTCTCGTAGTCCTCGTGCTCGGGCAGCATCACCCCGGTCTGCTCGAAGACCTCGTCGGGGCGCAGCAGACCTGACAGCGACCACGTGCCGTCGCGGCGGTGACGGCTGCGCTCGGAGAGCCGGTCGTGCTCGTCGGCGATGTCGCCCACGATCTCCTCGACCAGGTCCTCCAGCGTGACGATGCCGTCGGTGCCGCCGTACTCGTCGACCACGATCGCCATCTGGTTGTTCTGGTCGCGCAGCTGGACCAGCAGCGGATCGAGCTCGAGCGTGTCGGGCACCGTGGCGGCGGCCTCGGCGATCTCCGACAGTCGAACCGAGCGGCGCCGGTCGGGGTCGACCGCGACGGCCTGCTTCACGTGCACGACGCCGACGACGTCGTCAGCCGAGCGGCCGATCACGGGGAACTTCGAGTGGCCGGTCTGGCGCGCGGCCTCGATGAGGTCCATCGCGGTGTCGCGCTCCTCGAGGAAGTGCACCCGGACGCGCGGCGTGCGGACATCGGCGGCGGTGCGGTCGCCGAAGGCGATGCTGCGCGCCACGAGCTCGGCCGTCTCGTCGTCGATGGCACCCTCCTGCGCCGAGCGCAGGACGAGGGACCGCAGCTCCAGCGGCGAGCGCGCCGAGCGCAGCTCCTCCTGGGGCTCGACCCCGAGCCACTCCAGGGTGCGGTTGGCCATCGCGTTGAGACCGCGGATGGGCCACGCCATCGCGTGCGTGAACGCGCGCTGGGGCCACTGCGTCGCCGCGGCGGTGCGCTGCGGCAGGGAGAGGGCCAGGTTCTTCGGGATGAGCTCACCGACCAGCATCGTGACGATGGTGCTGAGCACCAGCGCGATGCCGTAGGAGGCGACGCTCAGCCCACCACCGGACAGACCGATGGCGGTCAGCGGGTCGTGCAGGAGCCGGCCGATCGCGGGCTCGGCCAGGAAGCCGATCGCCAGGTTCGTGATGGTGATGCCCAGCTGGGCACCGCTCAGCTGCGTGGAGAGGGTGCGCAGCGCCTTGAGGGTCCCCTCGGCACCGCGGTCGCCGGCCGCTGCGTCGCGCTCGATCGTGGCGCGGTCGACGGTGACGAAGGAGAACTCGGCGGCGACGAAGACACCGCAGGCGAGCATCAGCAGGAACGACGTGAACAGCAGAAGCCATTCGGTCACAGTGGGTGGGTCCTCAGGTCGGGAACGTGGATGCTCAACGATAGCGGTGGGAGGTGAACGGTATCCTTCTCGTCGTGCCCACCTACCAGTACCGTTGCGCCGACTGTGCCGAAGAGCTCGAGATCAAGCAGAGCTTCTCCGACGCCGCGCTGACGACGTGCCCCTCCTGCGGCGGAGACCTCCGCAAGGTGTTCGGGGCCGCGGGCGTGGTGTTCAAGGGCTCGGGCTTCTACCGCACCGACAGCCGCTCGGGTGGCGGCTCCTCCTCCGGCTCCTCGTCGTCGTCCTCCTCCAGCTCCGGCTCGTCCTCCTCGAGCTCGTCGAGCGGCTCCACCGGCTCCGGCGCCGCCTGACCCTCCCTTGCCGAGGCTGTGGACGGCCCGCGCCGGCACCGCGCGATCCTGTCTAGCCTCGCCGCATGGAATCGGCCGCCCGCTTCGTCCTGATCCACCGGCGCGTGCTCGCCGCCACCCTGGCCGGGCTGGCCGTGTGGGCGGCCATCGGCGCCGTCACCCGCTCCCCCGACACCCGCGAGGTGCTCGTCGCCGCTCGTGACCTGGCCGGCGGATCCGCCGTCGGCCCTGCCGACCTGCGGACCCAGCGCCTCCCGCTCGACGCCGTCCCCGCGGGCTCGATCGACCGGCCCGCCGCGATCGGCCGCGCACTCGCGGGCCCCATGCGCGCGGGCGAGGTCCTCACCGACCGGCGCGTCGTCGACCCGCGCGACCTCGGCGAGGGCCGGGTCCTGGCCACTGTCGAGGTGCCCTCCGCCACCGGGAGCCTGCTCAGGTCCGGCGACGCGGTCGACCTGCTCGCCGTGGGCGACGAGGGGCGCGCCGTCCCGGTGGCCGAGGCGGTCGAGGTGATCACGGTGCGGTCGGATCCCGACCGCGAGACGGCCGTGTTGGGCGTGGCGGCACCGCCTCGCGTGGCGACGGAGGTCGCGCGGGCCTCGGTGACGTCGCGCCTCACCGCCGTCGTGGTGGGTCGTCATCGGAAGCGCTGACGCCCTAGTGTCGGAGGAGACCACTCCACCGACCCATGAGGAGAGCCATGCTCCAGGGCTTCAAGGACTTCCTGTTCCGCGGCAACATCGTCGACCTCGCCGTCGCGGTCGTCATCGGCACCGCGTTCACCGCGCTGGTGGCCACCTTCACCGGCGCCATCATCGAGCCGATCATCAACTCCCTCGGCGGCACCAGCGTCAAGGGGCTCTCGTACCAGATCGTCGACGGCAACCCGAAGACGATCATCGACCTGGCCGCGCTCATCAACGCGATCATCACGTTCATCATCACCGCCGCGGTCGTCTACTTCGTCTTCGTCGTGCCGTCCAAGCACCTGATGGAGCGCCTGGCGAAGGGCGAGGAGGAGGAGCCGGCGGGTCCCAGCGAGGACATCCTGCTGCTGCGCGAGATCCGCGACGCGCTCGGTGGCGGCACCTTCCAGCGCCAGCCCGGTGGCGACCCGACGCTCTAGGACTCAGTCCTTGCCGTGGTGAGGGGGCACGTCGCGCAGCAGCTCGTCATCGCGCGACGTGCCCTTCGCGTCGTCGCCCCAGCCCTCGGGGCTCTCGTCCCGTGTGGTCGAGGGCATGAGGTCCCCGAGCAGGCGGGCCGCACGCTCGATCCGGACGCGCCGCTCGGCCTCGGTCTCGGAGCGCTCAGCCACGGAACCACTCCGGGGTCAGGACGGGACGCACGGGCTTCCACCCGGCCAGGTCCATGAAGCGCTGCGACGTCACCCGCTGCGAGCGGGCCAGCAGCTCGAGCTTGTCGGCGGTGACGCTGAACAGCCAGCGGCGGAAGAACCGGCCCTCGCTGTGGCCCGCCGCGCGGGCGATCGCGTTGACGTAGTCCACGCGCTTGAGCGGCTCGGCCCCGACGTTGTAGGCGCCGCTGGGTGCCCCGAGTGCGGCGACGGCGGAGGTCCCGACGTCGAGCGGGTGCACGACGTGCATCCAGGAGTCGGGATCGCCCAGCCCGATGGGACGCCGCTTGCGCGCCCGCCGCACGAGGAACTGGGAGTTGGGGTCGTCGCCGCAGATCAGCCCGTAGCGCAGGCGCACCGTGACTCCCCCGGCCTGCTCCACGCGCTGCGCGTGCTGCTCGGCCACGGTGAGCGGCTCGGTCACCATCGTGACGTCGATCGGCGTGGACTCGTCGATCCACTCGTCCCCGCGGGCCACGTAGATGTGGCTGAGGCTCTGCTGGACCATCAGCCCGACCCCGGACTCGATCGCGGCATCGGCCACGACGCCGGCTCCGACCGTGCGGATCCGGTTGATGCGGGTGAGCGACCCCGGGAGCATCGCGCGGGCGCCCACCGGAACCTGGGTGGCGAAGTTGATCACCGCGTCGCAACCGCGCATCGCCTTCATCAGGGAATCGCGATCGAGCACGTCGCCGTGGATTGCCGTGGCCCCGGCCGTCTGCACGAGGCGAGCGGCCGATGGTGAACGCACGAGCCCGACGACCTGGTGTCCGGCATTCTGAAGTGCCGGGATCGTCGCTCGTCCCATGACGCCGTTGGCGCCGGTCAGCAGGATCCGCACCCACCGAGTCTACGGCGGCGATCCGCATCGTGAGACGGGTATGGGTGCCCCGTGCGCCACAGGGGCCGTGAGCGGACCCGCACGACGCATCCGTCTCCTGACTCGTGGAAAGATGGACCGGTGCGCCCCCGTAGCTCAGGGGATAGAGCAACGGTTTCCTAAACCGCAGGTCGGAGGTTCGAATCCTCTCGGGGGCACCACCAGGATCAGACGGCCGCGTCCTCGGCCTCGTAGCGGCGCAGCAGCTCCTTCTCGGCCTCGTGGCGCGGGAACGCGAGGAAGACGAGCGCGGCCCCGATCAGCACCGCGCACGCACCGGCCGCATAGGCCCAGTCGTCACCCTGCAGGAACGCCGTTCTCGCCGCAGCCGTGATCTGGTCGGCGTAGGTCGGGTGCTGCTGCGCGATCTGCTCGGCACTCGCGAAGGACTTCGTGAGCTCGGACTGCACGTCGGACGAGGCCTGCTTCCCCGAAGGAGACGCCGCGATGGCCTGACTGAAGGAGCTCGCGTATCCCGCGGTCAGCAGAGCGCCGAAGAGCGACTGCATGATCGCGCCCCCGAGGTCGCGCTGCAGGTCGGCGGTCCCGGAGGCCATGCCCGCTCGGTGGACCGGCACGGAACCGGTCAGCGAGTGGGACGCAGGGGTCCCGGCCAGTCCGACGCCGATCCCCAGGCAGGCGTAGGCGAGGGCGATCTGCCAGTAGGGGGTGTTCTCCTCCCACAGCAGCAGCATGGACACGAAGCCGAGGAACAGGAAGACGTAGCCCGTGAGCAGGGTCGTCCGCGCCCCGCGCGCCTCCACGAGCTTCGCCGATCGTGGCGCGACCAGGACCATGAAGACGACGGCCGGGAGGAAGGCCGCACCCGCCTCCACGGTGTCGTAGCCGACGACGTTCTGCAGGTACTGCTGGCTGATGAACATCGCGCCCATCAGCGACCCGAAGACGATGATCCCCGCGCACGCGGCGACCCAGAAGACACGCCTACTCGCGATGTCCAGGTCGTAGAGGGGATTGGCTGCGCGGCGCTGCCGCCACACGAACGCCACCGTCGCCGCGACGGCGATCAGCCCGAGGCCAGCGACGAGGGCGCCCTTGCCGGGTACCGGCGCGAAGTTGATCGACAGCACCAGGGCGGCGACGAGAACGACCGACAGGATCCCCCCGAGGTTGTCGACGGGCTCGCTCGACTCGTTGACGTGGGAGGGAACCAGCACCCAGGCCATCACCAGCGCCACGACCGCGAGCGGCAGGGTGATCAGGAAGACCGATCCCCACCAGAAGTGCTGGAGCAGCCACCCGGCGACGAGCGGGCCCAGTGCGGCGATGGCCCCGCCCAGCGCCGACCACAGGGCGATGGACCTGGTGCGTCCGGGTCCGGACCACAGCGCGGCGATGAGAGCCAGCGTCGTGGGGTACGCCATGCCGGCGGAGAGCCCGCCCAGGATCCGGGCCACCACCAGCACCCAGTCGTCCCACGCGAAGGCAGCGAGGAGGCAGGCCGGGACCGACAGCACGATGCCGAGCAGGAGCATCAGCTTGCGTCCGTACCTGTCACCCACCGCTCCCAGGTAGAGCACGGATGCGGCGAGGCCGAGGGAGTAGCCGACGGCGACCAGGTTGAGCGTCGTCTGCGAGCTGTCGAAGGCCTTGCCGATGGACGGGAGGGCGACGTTGGCCACGGAGAGGTTCAGGTTGGCCACGCCAGCGACCACGATCAGGGCGGCGAGCACCAGGGGCGCTCGCTCGGGGGAGTCCCGACGCGCCATCGGGGCTTCGGACATCGTTGCCTCCGAGGTCGTCCTGGTCACCGGCCTCCCCCACGCTAGGCACCACGCGGCCGTCGGGACTCACCCTCGTGGGATGACTCGCCTAGCCGGCGAGCCCGAGGAGACCGTCGAGCACCAGGAGGGTCCCGAGCAGCAGCGCTGCGACGGCGAACACGACCGGCCCGGAGGCGATCGCTCGGCTGCGAAGCCGGTTCAGGTACGCCTCGGCCTCGACGGGGCGCCGGGCGTAGTAGACGTACATCAGGCCCACGCTGGCGGTGGACGCCACCGTGAAGCACGCGAAGGCGATGAGCGTGACGAGGGCCTGCGTGTGGTGATGGACGACGAACACGGCCGCGGCCGTCGTGATCGCCCACGGCTGCTTGAGCACCCCGAGCAGCAGCGCGCCGCCCGGTCGGAGGTCGCGGAGGCGACCGAGCATCTTCTGCGAGCCCGCGGTGGGAACGGCACGGGAGACCACCCCTCGACGCCGCCACTGGCGGGCGCTCACCACGAGCAGCGCGCATCCCACCAGGACCTGGAAGACCATCACGCCGGTCCGGCCGCCGCCGTGCTGGACGCTCCGCGACGAGCCGACGAGGTAGCTGAGCGTGAAGACGACGGTCAGCGAGGTCGCCCAGCCCAGGAGGAACCCCGCAGCGTTGGCCCGGGGCCTGGCCGTGCCGAGCACCACGATGAACACCACGATGGTGGCCGGGGACAGGCTCGCCATCAGGCCCAGCATCAAGATCGAGAGGATCAGTCCCATGTCGGCGTCCCGGGCCCCGTCTGGTCGGGCAGCGACCCGCCACCTGCGTACGGAGGGGGACACGAGCCGATGCGTTCTGCCCAACATGGCGTTCCGCCGCAGGCAAGGCATCACCCCAGCCGGATGAGGCACCCTCCCCCGATGTCCCGCACATCGTGCCGCGCTGTCCCTGTCGCGCGGGACTCCTCGCCCTCCACGGTGGTTCCATCACCCCCCTGGAAGGAATCACGATGACCACTCACATCACCACCGAGCAGCGAGTCCGGGACGACCTCCCGCAGGACGCCGCCACCCGCCCCGGCCGCGCCTGGGCCCTCTCGGGCGTCGCCGCCGGCATCGGCGGGTTCGCGACGACGATGCTCAGCGCGGAGGCCGGCGCCGCCTACGTCGACGGGAAGGTGCAGGAGGCCGATGGCGTCATCGCCTCGCTGAACGGCCACGTCCCGCAGCTGATCACGTTCCACGTCGTGGCGACGCTCACCGTCCTGGCGCTCGTGCCGTTCGGTCTCGGCCTGCACCGGCGGCTGCGTGCCGGGCTCGGCCGCGAGAGCCTCGTGCCGGGAACGGCCTCGTTCGGCATCCTCGGGACGGCAATCGTCGTGCTGATGGGCACCGTGCTCAACACGGAGTTCATCTTCGGGGTCGCTGGGGACACGCCCCTGGCCGTGCCCGAGGCCGCCACCGTGTACAACCACTGGATCGCCACCGTGCCGTGGGTCTGGGGACTCACCGGCCTGACGGGCTGGGCCCTGTTCCGGGCCTGGCGTCAAGGCGCCGTCCGCGCCTGGATGGGCATCGCGGCCGGCATCCTGGGCACGCTCTCGCTGCTGCTGACCGTCGCACCCCTGCAGTACATGGCGGGCTGGACCGGCTCGGTCATGGTCGTCCTCGTCGCCCTCGGGTTCGCCTTCGGGGACCGCGGCAGCCGGTGACGTCGCTCCTCGGTCGCCAAGGCGGCGGTTCGCTCCCCTCGGACGCGAACCGCCGCCATGATCTACGCATGAGGTCCACGCAGGTCCCGGTCGGCGGGCTCGCCGCACTCGGCGTCGGCACGGCGCTCTTCGCCGGCGCCGTCGCGCTGGACCTGCGTGTCGGCGACGCCCCGATCCCGGAGTGGACCGAGGAGCCCGGCTGGACGTTCGCCGCCATGGGGCTCATCCAGGCCGGGCTCGGCGTCGTCGTGCTGTGGCACCGTCGCCACCACCCCATCGGCTGGGCGCTCGTGGGCCTCGGCTTCCTGTGGATCCTCGACGGACTGGCGCAGTCCTACGTGAGGCTCGCGGTCCACGAGCAGGAGGCGCTGCCGGGCCTGACCTGGGTGCTGTGGTTCCTCTTCCGCTTCACCGCCGTGCTGCCCATGAACGCCGCGGCCGTCCTCCTGCTGTTCCCCGACGGCCTTCCGCGCGGCCGCTGGCGCGCCGCGGGATGGGTGAGCCTGGCCCTCATGGGAGCCGGCCTGGTCCTGTTCGTCGTCGTGCCAAGCACCCAGGGCGAGATCGACGCGTCACTGGCGGCGCTCGTTCCCGGGGTCGACACCGACCCCACGTCCATCGAGGCGCTGCGCCCCGTGGCAGAGCACGTCGTGACCGCCTCGTGGGTCCTCGGCAGCGTCGGATTCGTGCTCGCCCTGGTCACCGTGATGGCGCGGTACCGCGCGTCCCGCGATGCCGAGCGCGAGCGGATGCGGTGGCTCGCGTGGGCCGTCCTGGTGATGGTCCTGCTGATCGCCACGAGCCTGCTCGTGGACGTCACGGTGCTCAACTCGTTCTTCCTCGGCGCCGCGCTGCTGGTGGGGCCGGTCGCCATGGTCATCGCGATCGTGCGACCCGACATCGTCTCGGTGGAGAACCTGCTGGTCCGCACCCTGGTCTACGGCGGCATCAGCGTCGTCATCGTGCTGGTGGACCTGCTCGCGCTGGCGATCATCTCGGCCACCCTCGGGGACGCCTTCGGCGAGCGCCAAGTCGTCCTGCTCGTGCTGCTGCTCGCGGCGATCCTCTACGGCCCGATGCGCCTGCGGATCGAGGGCTGGGTCCGGCGTGCCGTGCTGGGCGACCGGCGCGACCCGTACGCCGTCGTCTCCAGCCTCGCGTCGACGCTCGAGCGCTCCGACGATGACGGCGCCCAGCTGGGCGCGGTCGTCGAGGCGGTCTCCACGGCGTTCGGCCTGTCGTTCGTGCAGGTCGAGGTCGACCGCTCGGCCGGCGAGCGCCTCGTCGCGTCGCGGGGCGAGCGCCCCGACCACGTGCGGTCGTTCCCCATCGCCTACCGGTCGCGCACGATCGGACGGCTCACCCTGCCGGCACACGGCGTGCGCAACCACCTCACGGCGCGCGACGAGGTCCTGCTGGCCGACGTCGTCCGCCAGGCGGCGGCCGCCATCCGCTCCAGCCAGCTCAGCGACGAGCTGCAGCGCAGTCGCGAGGGACTCGTCCTGGCCCGCGAGGAGGAGCGGCGCAGGATCCGGCGCGACCTCCACGACGGCCTCGGTCCCTCCCTCTCGGCCGTGGTCTTCCGGCTGGAGTCGGCGCGGCTGACGGTGGCGTCCGACCCGGCATCCGCCGACGAGCAGCTGGCCGAGACCCGCGACGTCGTGCAAGAGATCATCAAGGACGTACGCCGCCTCGTGCACGACCTGCGACCGCCCGCGCTCGACGACCGGGGTCTCGTGGGCGCTCTGACCCAGCTGGCCGAGCACGCCGACGCGGCCGTCGACGTACGCGTGACGGCCTCGATCGACGGCGGGCTGCCGGCCGCCGTGGAGGTGGCAGCCTTCCGGATCGCCTCGGAGGCCATGAACAACACCCTTCGGCACGCGCACGCCCGGACCTGCTCGGTCTCGCTGAGCGCCGACCCCCACGAGCTCGTGGTGGAGGTGGCCGACGACGGCGTCGGCATCGCGGCCGACGCCCGTCCCGGGATCGGCCTGGTCTCCCTGCGGGAGCGGGCGGCCGAGCTCGGCGGCAGCGTGGAGCTGCGCTGTCCCGACTCCGGCGGCACGATCGTCACCGCGCGACTGCCCCTGCACGGAAGGATGGAGCCATGAGCGAGCCGGTGCGCGTGGTGGTCGTGGACGACCACCGCATCCTGCGCGAGGGACTGGTTGCCCTGCTCGGCGCGATCGACGGGATCGCCGTCACGGGCACCGCCGGCGACGGTCGCGAGGCCATCCACGTGGTCGACGCCGACCCGCCGGACGTCGTGGTGATGGACATCCAGATGCCCGTGCTCGACGGGATCGAGGCGACGCGCCACATCACCGGGCGGCACGACGGCGTCCGCGTGCTGATGCTGACGATGAACGAGGACGACGACACGATCCTGAGCTCGCTGCGCGCCGGTGCCTCGGGGTACCTGCTGAAGGGCGCCGACGCGGCCGAGGTCCATCGCGCGATCCTGGCCACCGCCGGCGGCGGGATGGTGTTCGGTGCGTCGGTCGCGGCCCGGGTCGCGGGGCTCTTCGCCGGACGCACCCGGCACCGCCCCGAGCACCCGTTCCCCGACCTGTCCGAACGGGAGCGAGCCGTGCTCGACCTGCTGGCCGCGGGACGCAGCAACGACGCGATCGCGGCCGAGCTGTTCGTCTCCAACAAGACCGTGCGGAACGCCGTCTCCTCGATCTACGCGAAGCTGCACGCCGCCGACCGGGCCGAGGCGATCATCCGGGCACGCGAGGCGGGACTCGGGCGCGACCAGCCCTGAAGGGGAATGCCGCGCCGGAGCGCCCATGGGGAACGGGACCTCCGGCGCGGCACCTGCACGCCGAGTTTGGGGGAAGAATCGGCGTGGTCCGGGTGCAGACACACCCCCCGTGCGCCCGACCCACCGGCCCCTGGGAAGAAGTGGGGCCGACCGGACGTCACGACGCCTCAACAGTCACACGAGTCCCATCTTCAACACAAGTAAGGCATGCGTCGTGTTGCCCACATTCCCGTTCGGCGAGTCACCCCTGATGGATGACCCGGCGGGACTCGCGTCCCGCCATGATGAGGGCGTGACGACAGTCGTCACAGGGGCCGTGGGCCCGGGAGAGCGAAGGACACATCTCAATGGACAGCTTCTGGGACTTCTTGTGGTTGACGATCTCGGTGTTCTTCTTCATGGCGTACCTGATGGTCCTGTTCAACGTCATCGCCGACCTCTTCAGCGATCGCGAGGCCTCGGGCTGGACGAAGGCCATCTGGGTCTTCTTCCTGATCTTCGTGCCGGCCCTCACCGCGCTGGTCTACCTCATCGCGCGGGGCGGCGGCATGGCCGACCGTCAGCGCGCCAAGATGATGGCGCTGCGGGAGCAGAACGACGCCTACATCCGTGACGTCGCCGGGTCCGCCCCGGCCGACCAGATCGCCTCGGCGAAGGCGCTGCTGGACTCCGGCGCCATCTCCGCCGCGGAGTACGAGCAGCTCAAGGCGAAGGCGCTGGCCTGACGGTCAGACCTCGTCGCCCGTGCGGCGGAGCTCGATGCTGATCTGATCGGCATCGAGCTTCGCCAGCATCCGGGTGAGGACCTCGCTGCTGAACGTGCCCTCGGCCCGCTCCTGGAGCAGCACCTCCCGCTGGCGCTCGATCACCCGCAGCCGCACGTCGCTCAGGACACTCGGGTCGTAGGTGTCGTCGTCGAGCGTCCGGGTGAACCGCTCGCGCAGACCCGACAGCTCGGGCGGCAGCTCGGCGTCGTCCAGCACGTCACGCGCCGCGTCGCGCATGCGGTCGTCGAGTCGCGTCCACTCCTGCTCGGCGCCGTGCGCCCGCCCGGCCAGGCCGAGGCGCCGGACGAACCAGCCCAGCGTGCCGCCCTGCACCACGAGCGAGGTCAGTGCGACGAAGAAGGCGACGAGCACGAGCAGCGAGCGGTTCTCGGTGTCGGTCGGCAGCGTCTGGGCCGCCGCGAGCGTGACCGCGCCGCGCATGCCCGCCCAGACGAGGATGAAGCCCTCGCGCCGACCGAACCGGGCGGCGTCGTAGAAGTCGATGTCGTGCGAGGCGCGCCGCAGTCGCCGGCGGAACCGGTCGGCTCGAGGGTGCTCGCTGTGCTCGACCTTCGTGGTCCACTCGTCGATCGCCTCGCGCAGTTGGGGCGTCCGTCGCATCCGGCGGCGCTCCATCAGCACGATCGAGAGCGTGTAGAACGCCCGGATCCCCAGCGCGACGACGAGACCGATCGCCGCCAGCACGGCGGCACGCGCCACGCCGCCCTCGGTCGTGTCCTCGACATCGCGGACGAGCGCCGAGACCTCCAGGCCCATGATGAGGAAGACCAGCCCTTCGAGCAGCACCTCGATCGTGCGCCAGTTCTGGTGGTCGGAGAGGCGCTGCTTCGGCCCGAGGTGCCTCGCCTGGCCGTGGCCCGTGACCAGCCCCGCCGTGACGGCGGCGACAAGGCCGGACGCCTCCAGGTGCTCGGCCGGGAGGAACGCGACGAACGGCACCGTGAAGGAGATCGCGGTGCTGACGGCCGCGTCCTCGATCCGGGCGCGGAGGCGCAGCACCACCGTGCCGACGACCCACCCGATCGCGACGGCCCCGACGACCGCCCACACGAACTCGACCAGGATCGCGCCGAAGCTCACGCCCGCGGCCGTGGCCGCCACCGCCGTGCGGAGCAGCACCAGCGCGGTCGCGTCGTTGAGCAGGCTCTCGCCCTCCAGCACCGTGATCACGCGTGACGGGACGCCGAGCCGCTTCGCGATCGAGGTGGCCACCGCGTCGGTGGGACTGACGATCGCCCCCAACGCCACGGCGAGTGCGAAGTCGATCCCGGGGATGAGCAGCGTGAAGACCACGCCGAGCCCGAGGGCACTCACGACGACCAGCAGTACCGAGAGGCCGCTGATGGTGCGGAAGTCCCGCCGGAAGTCCATCGTCGGCATGTTGACCGCGGCCGAGTAGAGCAGGGGCGGCAGCAGCCCCGCGAGGATCAGCTCGGGATCGATGACGAACTCCGGCGTGAACGGCAGCAGGCTCACGACCAGGCCGATGCCGAGCAGGACCAAGGGGGCGGCGGTACCGATCCGCGGGGCCACCACGGAGGCGGCCACGATAGCCGCCACGACGAGCACCGCGATCAGGATCGACTCCATGGCCGCCAGCGTAGAGGCAGGCGTCAGGCGAGCATGTCGCGCACGAGCGGCGCAACCTGGGTGCCGTACAGCTCGATGCAGCGCATCAGCTGGTGGTGGGGCATCGCGCCGTTCGCGTACTTGAGGTCGAACCGGCTGATCCCCAGCGCCTTGAGGTTCGTGGCGATCTTGCGCGCCACCGTCTCGGGCGATCCGACGTGCAGGGCGCCCTCGGGGCTGGCGTCACGCTCGAACTGGATCCGGGTGGTGGGCGGCCAGCCGCGCTCGCGCCCGATGCGGTCGCGCTGCGCCTGGAAGTGGGTGAAGAGCTCGTCGCGGGCCTGCTCGTCGGTGTCGGCGACGTAGCCGGGCGAGTGCATCCCGACCGGCAGCGGATCGACGCCGTCGGCGGCGAGCAGCTCGCGGTAGTAGTTCGCGAACGGCACGAACTGCGCCGGCGGTCCGCCGATGATCGCGAGCATGAGCGGCAGCCGGTAGTGCGCGGCGCGCACGACCGACTGCGGGGTGCCGCCCACGCCGATCCACACCTTGAGGCGGCCCGACTCGGTGGGCGGGTAGATGACCTGCTCGGTGAGCGGGGGCCGGATCGATCCCGACCACGTGACCGGCTCCTCGGTGAGGATCTGCGCGAACAGGTCGAGCTTCTCGGAGAAGAGCCGCTCGTAGTCCTCCAGCTCGAAGCCGAACAGCGGGAAGGACTCGGTGAAGGACCCGCGGCCCAGGATGACCTCGGCCCGGCCGTTCGAGAGCGCGTCGAGGGTGGAGAAGCGCTCGAACACGCGGATGGGGTCGTCGGAGCTGAGCACCGTCACCGCCGAGCCGAGGCGGATCCGCTCGGTGCGCGAGGCGATCGCGGCCAGCACGACGTCGGGGGCGGTGATCGCGAAGTCGTCGCGGTGGTGCTCGCCCAGGCCGATGAAGCTCAGCCCCACCTGGTCGGCCAGCACGGCCTGGTCGACGACGTTCCGCAGCACGACGGCGTGGTGCTCGGGGGCGCCGTCCTCGCCGAGGCTGACGTCCCCGAACGTGTCCAGGCCCAGCTCGACGGTGGCGGGATCGATCGCACTCATGGCCCCACCGTAGACGGGGCCGACGACCTCAGCGCCAGCGCCGGATGCTGTAGACGAGCAGCACGATGGCGATCAGGTCGGAGATCCAGATCCCGATCGCGCCCACCAGGCCCGCGGCGGGCAGCTCGGGGCCGAAGCCGACGCCGAGGATCTCGAACTCGGGGATTGTCGGCGAGAGGAACCAGACCAGGCCCACGCCGGCGACCCAGAGGATGCCCAGAACGCTGACGATGATGCGCGGGATCGTGGCGACGCCGTACTTCGCGGCCTCGATCGCCTTCTCCTCCAGCGGTTCGACGAGCCGGTCGGCCCACGTGTAGTGGCGAGCCAGCAGCGCGATGCCGGCGAACATGCCCAGCAGGCCCGGCCCGGGCATCACCAGCATGACGATGCCCAGCACGACGAGGGTCCAGCCGAGCGCCTCGGAGCCCGTGCGTTGGAACCAGCCACGCACGCGCGCACCGAAGGTCATGGGAACATCCTGCCAGCCCCGTGCCAACCTCTCGCCGACGTCGGGTCGGGCGGCACGGACGGCTCAGCGCGAGACGAAGATGTGGGCGGCTGCCTCGGCGTCGATCTCGGCGGTCTCGGACTGGCGCGCGACGACGAGTCCGTCGTGGCCGCGCGAGGCGAGGACGTCGTTGCCCGGGAGCGCACCCACGCGCCGCAGGACCGACATGACCTCGGTGTCCTTCTGGAGCTCCTCGGCGATGCGGCGCACGACCACGCGCACGGGCTCGGTGCCGACCGCGGCGGTCAGCAGCGACTCGACGCCGTCGAGGAACTCGGCCGGGCGGACGACCTCGCCGAGCTCGCCGAGTCCGGGGATCGGGTTGCCGTAGGGCGACTCGGTGGGGTGGCCCAGCAGCGCGACGAGACGGCGCTCGACCTGCTCGGACATGACGTGCTCCCAGCGGCAGGCCTCTTCGTGCACGTACTCGATCTCGAGGCCGATCACGTCGGTCAGCAGGCGCTCGGCCAGGCGGTGCTTGCGCATCACGCGGGTGGCCAGCGAGCGGCCGCGCTCGGACAGCTCGAGGTGACGGTCGCCCTCGACCGTGAGCAGCCCGTCGCGCTCCATGCGCGCCACCGTCTGGCTCACCGTCGGGCCACTCTGGTGGAGGCGCTCGGCGATCCTGGCCCGCAGCGGGATGATCCCCTCCTCCTCCAACTCGAAGATGGTCCTCAGGTACATCTCGGTGGTGTCGATCAGCTCGCTCACGCGGCCATTGTTCCATGTGACGCCGCAGGTCAGGCCCGGTGCGTCGATCGGCCGCCCTCCCGCCGCCGGCGGATCGGCCCGGGTGCGGACCAAGCTCGCGCAGGGGACGATGCCGAGGTGACCGTCTCCGTGATGTGGTTCCGCGCCGACCTGCGCCTGCACGACCACGGCGCGCTGAGGTCGGCGCTCGAGGCGGGGCCCGACGGCGTCGTCCCGCTGTTCGTCCTCGACGACCACTTTCCGGCCGAGAACATGCCGGTGCGGGCGGCGTACCTGGCTCGGCTGCTGGCCGACTTCGACGAGCGGATCGAAGGGCTGCACCTGGTGCGGGGCCGGCCCGAGGTGGAGGTGCCGCGGGTGGTCCGCGAGACCGGCGCCGCGAGCGTCCACGTGACCGCTGGGCACACCCCCTACGCCCTCCGCCGGGACGCGCGGGTCGGCGAGGCGCTCGGCGACGTGCCGCTCGTGGCCGCGGACTCGTCGTACGCCGTCGCGCCGGGAACGGTCCGCAAGGGCGACGGGTCGGCCTACAAGGTGTTCACCCCGTGGTTCCGCGCGTGGCAGTCGCAGGGTGCACACCCGCCGGTGACGGCGGTGCGCTCGCACGCGGTGCCGTGGGTCCGGCCGGGAGGATCGGTGGCCCTGCCCGACGTGCGCGAGGCCGACGGGGTCGACCTCCCCGCGGCGGGCGAGCAGGCTGCCCGGGCGCACTGGCGACGGTGGCTCGACGAGCACGTCGACGACTACGACACCGAGCGCGACCGCCCCGACCTCGACACGACCTCGCGGATGTCGGTGCACCTGAAGTGGGGCACGATCCACCCGCGCACCCTGCTGGCCGACCTCGCCGAGCGGTCGTCGGCCGGCGCCCGCGCCTACGAGCGACAGCTGGCGTTCCGCGAGTTCTACGCCGACGTCCTGCACGAGTGGCCGGGCTCGGCGTTCGGCTACTACAACCGCGCCTACGAGCAGATGCAGTACGACGAGCCGGCCGGCGACTTCGAGGCGTGGAAGGAGGGGCGCACCGGCTTCCCGTTCATCGACGCGGGGATGCGCCAGCTGCTCGCGCAGGGCTGGATGCACAACCGTGTGCGGATGGCGGTCGCCAGCTTCCTCGTGAAGGACCTGCACCTGGAGTGGACCCACGGGGCGCGCTGGTTCCGCGAGCGGCTCGTCGACGCCGACCTCGCGAACAACCAGCACGGCTGGCAGTGGGTGGCCGGGTGCGGCACCGACGCCGCCCCCTACTTCCGCGTCTTCAACCCCGTGGGACAGGGCCGCCGGTTCGACCCCGACGGCGCCTACATCCGGCGCTGGGTGCCGGAGCTGCGCGGAGTGGAAGGCCGCGGCGTGCACGAGCCCTGGACCCTCCCGGACCCACCGGCCGACTACCCGCCCCCGCTGGTCGACCACGCGCAGGAGCGCCTCGAGGCCCTGCGCCGCCACGACGCGCTCGGAGGATAGCGTCGGGGCATGGTCACGATCCCTCGTCAGTTCAACGGTCCGCCCGACTCCGGCAACGGCGGCTGGGTGTGCGGCCTGGTCGCCCAGGAGCGGCTCGCGCAGGACCACACCCGCCCGGTCACGTCGCGACTGCGGATGCCGCCGCCGCTCGACACCCCGCTGGCCTGGGAGCACGACACCGACGAGACCCGGCTCGTGACCCACGGAGGAGCGCTCGTCGGCACCGCCGGCCCGGGCGCCTTCACCCGGGAGCCGCCGCCCTTCCTGGACGCGTCCGTCGTCGAGGCCGGACTGGCCGCCTACCCGGGCTTCACGACGCACCCGTTCGACCAGTGCTTCACGTGCGGCACCGCGCGCGGTGAGGGTGACGGGCTCCGCATCTTCAGCGGCCCCGTCGGCGACGACCTCACGGCCGCCCCGTGGACCGTGCATCCCTCGTTCGCCGAGGCGGACGGCACGGTGGGCCTGCCCGTCGCGTGGGCTGCCCTGGACTGCCCCGGCGGGTGGGCGGCTGACTTCTCGGTGCAGCCGATGGTGCTCGGCACGATGACCGCCGAGGTGCTCTCCGCCCCCGTGGCCGGCGAGACGTATCACGCGGTGGGCCAGCTGGCTGCGCGCGAGGGCCGCAAGTTCTTCACCGGCACGGCGCTCTACACGCCGGCCGGCGAGCTGGTCGGCCGCGCCGAGCAGGTCTGGATCGAGATCGACATCGCCACCTTCGGCAGCTGACCGCTAGGGGGTCGGGTGGCGGCCGTCGTAGGCCAGGAAGCGGCGGCGCAGGGCGACCGAGGTGAGCACGCCGGCGATGCACAGCCCGCCGCCGATGACCATCGCCCACGGCTCGCCGACGAGTGAGGCGACCGAGCCGATCACGAAGTCGCCCAGGCGCGGCCCGCCCGCGACGACGACGATGAACAGGCCGTGCATGCGCCCGCGCATCTCGTCGGGCGCGGCCGACTGCAGGATCGTCGAGCGGTAGGCGGCGCTGATCATGTCGGCGGCGCCGGACAGCGCCAGGAACGTGACGGCGAGCCACAGCAGGCCAGGCAGCCCGATCGCCGAGAAGCCCACCGCCGCGACGCTCGCACCGTAGGCGACGATCGCCACGACGATCGCGACACCGTGCCGGTGCACCCGGCTGACCCAGCCCGACACCACGAACGCCAGCAGCGAGCCGATCGCCGGCGACGCCTGGAGCAGGCCCAGCGAGGAGGCGCCCGCGTCGCCGCCGCCCGACGTGGCGTAGACGGTGGCCGCCAGCGCGGGGAACAGCGCGCGCGGCTGGGCGAAGACCATCGCGCACAGGTCGACGACGAACGACATCGCGATGTTGGGCGCGGTCCGCAGGAACCTCAGCCCGTCGATGACGGACCTGATGCCCGGCACCGGCATCTTCGTGGCGGGAGGGAGGGCCGGGAGTCGCACCACCGAGTACAGCGCCGCCACGTAGAGCAGCACGTCCACCACGTAGGCCGCCTCCACGCCCCGCCACGCGATCAGCGCACCACCGACGAGCGGACCCACCGTGAACGACAGGTTCGTCGAGGCCATGCCGAGAGCGTTCGCCGCCGGCAGCAGGTGCCCGGGCAGCAGCTGCGGCAGCATCGCCGCGCGGGCCGGGTTGTTGACGGCGAAGAACAGTGCCTGCACGGCGACCACCGCGTAGAGGAACCCGACGGACTCCACGTCGGCCACGCTGTGCGCGACCAGTGCCATGGCCGACACCCACAGGCCGATCGCCGACGCCAGCGCCACGGTGCGGCGGTCGAAGGCGTCGACGAGCGCACCTCCGTAGAGTCCTCCGACGATGAGCGGCAGCAGCCCCGCGAGGCCGACCAGGCCCACCGAGAACGACGACTCGGTGAGGGTCCAGACCTCCCAGGCGACCGCGACCACCGACATCTGCTGGCCGAAGCCCGAGACGGCCTGCCCGATCCACAGCCTGCGGTAGGCCGGGGACACCCGCAGCGGGCGGACGTCGGTGAGGAGCTTTCGCACCGGAGCAGCCTAGGCGCGCGCCTCGGTGCCGGTGACCGCGCCGTCGATCAGGGCGCGAGCCGGTCGCGCGTCCAGTCGCCCCCGACGCGCGTGAACCGGATGCGGTCGTGGAGGCGGTTCTCGCGGCCGTGCCAGAACTCCAGCACCTCGGGCGCGATGCGGTAGCCGCCCCATCCCTCGGGACGCCGCTCGGCGGCCCGGTGGTCCTCGGCCTCGTGCCAGCGGCGCTCGATCTCCTCGCGGCCGGCGACGACCTGCGACTGCGGCGACGAGGCCGCGCTGATCCGCGCTCCCTCCGGCCGGGCCAGGAAGTAGGCGTCCGACTCGTGCGGGTCGAGGCGGGTCACCGCACCCTCGATCCGCAGCTGTCGGTGCAGCGGGTGCCACAGCAGCACGGCCGCCGCGCGGGGGTTCTGCTCCAGCTCGCGACCCTTGCGCGAGTCGTAGTTCGTGAAGAAGACGGCGCCGGTCGCGTCGAAGCCCTTCAGCAGCACGATGCGCACCGAGGGCTCGCCATCGCGGGTGGCGGTGGCCAGCGCCATCGCGTTCGGCTCGTGGACGCCCGCGGCGATCGCCTCGGCGATCCAGGCCTGCGCCAGCCCGATCGGGTCGTCCCCCGCGGTGGCCTCGTCCAGGCCGGCCTTCGCGTACTCGGTCCGCATCCGGGCCAGGTCGTCGCTCATGTCGCCACGGTAACCGGGCTGACGACCGCACCTGGCGAAGCAGCCGGGAATCGACCGTGCTGCACGCCGCAGAACGGCCACAGGGCACTATTGAGGCATGACTCAAGTACACCACGGACTGGAAGGCGTCGTAGCGTTCGAGAGCGAGATCGCCGAGCCCGACAAGGAAGGCTCCGCGCTCCGGTACCGCGGCGTCGACATCGATGACCTCGTCGGCCGCGTGCCGTTCGAGAAGATCTGGGGCCTGCTGGTCGACGGCTCCTACGACCCGGGCCTGCCTCCGGCCGAGCCGTACCCGATCCCCGTGCACTCCGGCGACATCCGCGCCGACGTCCAGAGCGCGATCGCCCAGATGGCTCCCGTGTGGGGCCTGCGTCAGCTCTACGACATCGAGACCCCCGAAGAGGTGCGCGACGACCTCGCCCGCACCGCGGTGATGGTGCTGTCGTACGTCGCCCAGGCCGCCCGCGGCCTCGGCAAGCCGATGGTCCCCCAGAGCGAGATCGACAAGTGCGACACGATCGTCGAGCGGATGCTGACCCGCTGGCGCGGTGAGGTCAACCCGGACCACGCCAAGGCCATCGACGCGTACCTCGTCTCCGCCGCCGAGCACGGCATGAACGCCTCCACGTTCACTGCTCGCGTCATCTCCTCCACCGGCGCCGACGTGGCCGCCGCCCTCTCCGGCGCAGTGGGCGCGATGTCGGGCCCGCTGCACGGCGGCGCCCCCTCGCGCGTGCTCCACATGATCGAGCAGGTCGAGAAGACCGGCGACGCCGAGGCGTACGTCAAGAACCTCCTCGACTCCGGCGAGCGCCTCATGGGCTTCGGCCACCGCGTCTACCGCGCCGAGGACCCGCGCGCCCGCACGCTGCGTCGCACCGCCAAGGAGCTCGCCGCCCCGCGCGCCGAGGTCGCCGAGGCACTCGAGCAGGCCGCCCTGAAGGAGCTGCGCGAGCGCCGCCCCGACCGCGTCCTGGAGACGAACGTCGAGTTCTGGGCCGCGATCGTGCTGGACTTCGCGGAGATCCCCGCGAACATGTTCACCGCGATGTTCACTTCGGCGCGCACCGCCGGTTGGAGCGCCCACATCCTCGAGCAGTACAAGACCGGCCGCCTGATCCGCCCCTCGGCGATCTACACCGGTCCGGCCTCGCGCACCGCCGACGAGGTTCCCGGCTGGAACCCGGCTTGGGCCGAGACCAAGGCCTGAGCCACCGCACGACCCGCACGGGGTGTCGCCACGACTGTGGCGGCGCCCCGTTCTGCTTCCCTCCTCCTCGCACTCATCCCTTGTCTTATTGGGCCCAATGGACTAGTCTTGGTACATCAGTTCGAAGCGGATCGGGGGATGCGTGGACGTCGTCGGTGGGCTCAGGTCGGGGCAGCGGTTCCTGGCTGACGCGCGCTCGCGTGACCTGGGATCGCTCGGCCCTGAGCAGCTCGCGGCTGAGGTTGCCGCGGTGCAGGCGCTGCGTCGCGAGGCCGACGCGCTGAGCCTCGCGCTGGTGGCCGCCGCCGACCGGAGCGATGCCCACCGTGCCACTGATGCGCCGAACCTGACGGCGTTGGTTGCGAGCGAAGCCGGTGTGACCCGGCGCGACGCCGCCCACCAAATCCGTCTGGCGAACCGAATCGAGGCCGCACCGCGGGTGAAGGAAGCGCTGGCGGTGCCGGGCATGTCCACGGCCAAGGCCGCGATCGTGACCGACGCGCTCGACACGCTCCCGGTCGGACTATCGGCACAGCAGCGGGACCGGGTCGAGCAGGACATGGTGGCCGCGGCGCAGGTCATGACCGCCGAGCAGCTGCGCCGCAAGGCGCGCCGGGCGGTCGAGGTGGTCGACGCCGACCGCGCCGACCGGATCGAGAACAACCAGCTCACCCGCGAGGAGTCCGCGCGGGGTCAGCTGCGCGAGTTCTGGATCGGCCGGCCCGACGAGACCACCGGACTCGTCCCGTTCGGCGGCAAGACCGACGCCGTCACCGCCGACATGCTGCGCGCCGTGGTCGAGTCCAAGACCAGCCCTCGCCGCCGCGCCCTCACCGAGAGCAGCCCCGACGAGGCGCGCCGCGAGCCGCGAGAGAAGGCCGGTGAGGCGTTCGCCGAGATCGTGCGCCACCTGCCGCGCGAGGGCTACGGCAATCACGGCGGCGTCGCGGCCACCCTCGTGGTCACCGTCGACGAGAAGACCCTGCGTGGCGAGACCGACCGCGCCGGGGTCACCGAGTTCGGCACCCCGGTGTCGGCCAACCAACTTCGCAAGCTCGCCTGCGGCGCCGGGATCCTCCCCGTCGTGATGAACGGGTCGAGCCAGGTCCTCGACGAAGGGCGCGCCAAGCGCCATCACACGGCGGCCCAACGGATCGCCCTCGCCCAACGGGACCAGGGCTGCGCGTTCCCCCAATGCGACCGGCCACCGGGCTGGACCGAAGCCCACCACGCGATCCCGTGGAGTCAGAGAGGCGAGACCAACCTCGAGACCGGGGTGCTGCTCTGCTCACACCATCACCACCGCGTCCACGACGCCCACATCCCCATCCGGTTCAACGACGACGGCACACCCGAATTCCAGCTGCGCGGCCAGTGGCAACGCAACCACCGCTACCGACCCCTCGCGGCGTCAGCGTGATCTCGGTACTCCCCCGCAAGCGGGAGGTGCCCCCACGCCTCGCAAGCTCGGCGTCACTCGATCGACGGCGGGACCCCCTGAACACAGCGGCACTTCGATCGACGGCGAGTCAGTTCGGGGCGGCGCCGCGCTCGGACTCGGTGAACACCGCGTCGATGACGCGGTCGGAGGCGTGACCGTCCTCCAGCCCTCCGAAGCGCTCGCGGAAGGCGGCCAGGCGGTCGGCGTACTGGACCTCGACCTCGCCGAGCCGGGAGACGGCGTCGATGACCTCGTCGCTCGTGCGCACCACGGGACCGGGCGCGATCTCCTCGAGGTCGACGTAGAAGCCGCGCAGGGCGTCGCGGTAGTGCTCGAGGTCGTAGACGTAGGAGATGATCGGCCGGCCGCGCTGGGCGTAGTCGAACATGATCGACGAGTAGTCCGTGATCAGCGCGTCGGCCACGAGCAGCAGGTCCTGCGTGTCCGGGTACTTCGAGACGTTGACGATGCTGGCGTCGAGGTCCTTCGGCCAGGTGAACTTCACCAGCGGGTGCAGGCGCACCAGCAGGGTCACGTTCTCGCCGAGGCGCTCGGCGAAGCGGCCGAGGTCGAGGGCCATGTCGTGGGCCCACGCGCCCTTCGCACCGGCCGCGCGGCCGTCGTCGCGGAAGGTGGGGGCGTAGAGCACCACCGTGCGGTCCTCGGGCAGGCCCAGCCGCAGCCGGGTCTCGCGCGCCCGCTGCCGGCCCACCTCGGTGTGGAACACGTCGTTGCCGGGGTAGCCGGACTCGATGATCGGGCCGGTGAAGCCGAAGGCGCTGCGGAAGGCCGCGGTCGCGTACGGGCTCGGGGAGACCAGGCTCGACCAGCGATCCACCAGCTCCTGCGCCTTCTGGTGGTAGTCGTCGGCGCGCCCGTGCATGACCGGCACGTCGTTCTGCATCCGCTTGAGCGGGGTGCCGTGCCACGTCTGCAGGTAGTGGGTGCCCCGCGGCCGGCGGCACAGGTCGTGCACGTTCTGGTTGAACACCCAGTAGCGCGCCCGCGACATCGTCCAGAAGTAACGCGGCGTCAGGCGGAACACCTTGTGCGCGTCCGGCGGCACCCGCAGCGTGGAGTTGTTGACGTACCAGAGGTCCAGTGAGGTCCCCCGCTCGTGCAGGCGCTCGAACAGAGCTCGCGGGCTGCCACCGTAGGCACTGCCGCGGTCGCTCTCGAACACGGCGATGTCGCGGCGCGGCAGGAGGCTGCCGAAGCGGAACATCAGCGACATCACGCGGTAGTAGTGCGGCCCGGCGCGGAAGCGCTTGAAGGCGTCGCGCACGGCGCGCACGTTGCGCAGCCGCAGCAGCCGCGTGGAGAGGCCGTCGGCGGTGCGCACCATCTCGTAGTTGCGCTCCCCGTAGCCCGACGTCGGGAGCTCGAGGAAGGCGGCGGCGCGACGCGCGTACTCGTCGTCCATCGTGAAGCCCGAGCCCGCCGACCGGGCCACCTCACCGGCCAGGTCGGCCGCGCGGTGCGCGATCGGCCCGGGCAGGGCGGTGGCGGCGTCGATGAACGGCGTGCGGGCACCGGTGAGCACCGCGTCGTCGAAGCGGAAGAAGAACACCGGTCGCCGCAGGAACGCCGCGTCCCACGCGACGCTGGAGTAGTCGGTCACGAGGGCGGCGCTGGTGCGGATGAGCTCCTGCACGTCGGCGTCGCGGGGGGCGATCGAGATCCCCTCGAGCGGCAGGTCGTCCACCAGCGCCCGCAGGTTCGGGTGCATCACCATGAGGATCTCGACGCCGTCGCGCTGCAGCGCCTGCAGCTGGGGGTCGTTGAGGAAGTCCAGCCAGTTGGCCAGGTAGGTGCTGGTGAGCACGCTCTCGCGGCTGGTCAGCCAGTCGCGCCACGTGGGCATCACGAGGAGCCGGCGCTGCACCTGCGGCTCGCCCTCGAAGAGCGAGTCGTACCGCGCGAAGCCGGTCACCTCGACCTGCGAGGGGAAGAAGTCGAGGTCCTCGATGAAGATCTGGCGCTCGGCGGCCGAGTTCACGACCACCCGGTCCGGCGGCATCTCCTGCATGTGCAGGCGGCCGTAGTTGAGCCGCACGTTCTTCATGCCGGTGACGCCGTGCTGGAGGAACACGCGCAGGCCGCGCGCGTGCCGGGCCAGCCGGGGCGACCGCGAGGCGTGCAGGTACTCCGCGTGGTGGCTGCCGACGAAGCGCGACGCCAGGGCCGTGTAGCGGATGTGCTCGCGCGAGCGGGCCGTGACGACGTTCCCGAACGGCTCGACCTTGTCGCGGTCGGGCGAGTCGGCGTCGATCACGTAGTAGGCGCGACGGTCAGGGTGGTTGCGGCGGATCCAGCGGAACAGCGCGAAGCCGTTGTCCTGCGCCTTGTAGGGCACCTCCCCCACGAGCCAGATGCCTGAGAACGGGCGCAGCGGCGCGAGCAGCCACGCCCACCGCTCGATCCGGCGCAGGTACCGGTGGTTCTCGACGGTGAAGCGCTCCGACCAGAACGCGAGCCGCTTGGCACGGAAGGTCAGGTAGGGCACCCACTGGTCGACGTGGGCACCACCCTGCGTCGGCACCGGCAGGTCGCGGAGCCTGAAGTGGGAGAAGCTCTTCTCCGCGAACGGCACCCGCACCGGCAGCTCGAACCCGTCGAGCTCCATGATCAGGTGGGGGTCGATGATGCCCTCGCGCTCGGCGTCGTCCACGGCGTCGGGCGTGATGTCGAAGCTGATCCGGTAGTCGTACAGGCCGTGGGCGGCGGTGGCGTCGAGCGGCTCGACGCGCACGGGGATCTCCTGGGTGGTCCCGGAGAACCGCCACTGCAGCGACAGCCGGATGTCGCTCGCCGGACGCGAGAAGGTCTTGAGGACGAGGTCCGCGGCGATCCCGCGCGGGCCGACGTCGAGCCGCTTGCCCTCCACCTCGAAGCGACGGATCGGCTCGGCGGCGTAGCGCACGGAGACGTTGCCCTGGTCGGTGACGTGGGTCCAGGCGTGCACCTGCTCGCCGAACGGGGACGCGGCGCCCTCGATCTCGATGAACGCCATCGCGGCCGAGGTGTCGGTGTGGTCGAAGCGGCCCAGGCGCTGCTCGGTGCGCTTCCTTCCCATCCCCTCGACCTCGACGAACAGGTCGAAGCGGCCGGCGGCGCGGCCGCCGAGCTCCCAGAGCTGCACGGGATCGAGCGCGAACGCGAACGTGGCGGACGGGGCCTGCTCGAGGCGGAGGCTGACCTGGCCGAGCCGGCTGGCGGGACGAACCACCAAGGCCACCACGCGCACCGGGTCGCGGAACGCGCCCGCGTAGTGGACGAGGCCGGCCTCGTGGCGCACGACGAGGGAGGCGTGGGGCCGGGGCGCGGGACCCTTGCCGAGGGCACGGCGCAGGCGGTCCTTCGCGCGCTCGGGCACCATCGCGACGACCCGACGCCGTACTCGACCCACGTCAGGCATGCTCTCCTCGGTTCCCGTCGACTTCACGGCGGGACGCCCCCACCACGCGATTCTCGATTCTAGAGGGGGACGCCGCGTCCCGACGGGTCACCCGCGGGCCGCGGTGGGCGCGATGGGGACCGCCCTCGTATCGTGGTGCGGTGCCCGCCAGTCCTCCCAGCGACCGATTCAGGGCCGAGATCTCGGCCCTGCGCGCCTGTGCCGTGCTGCTCGTGGTCATCTACCACCTCTGGCCGGGGCGCCTCCCGGGCGGCTACATCGGCGTCGACGTCTTCTTCGTCATCTCCGGCTTCCTGATCACCGGGCACCTGCTGCGCGAGTCCGCCGACACCGGGAAGGTCGACCTGGCCCGGTTCTGGGCGCGCCGCGCCCGGCGCCTGCTGCCGGCGGCGTACCTCGTGCTCGCCGTGTCCGCGCTCGCCGTCTGGCTGTGGATGCCGCTGGTCACCTGGAGCCAGAACTTCAAGGAGATCGTCGCCTCGGCGCTGTACGTGCAGAACTGGGCCCTGGCGGCCGACTCGGTGAACTACCTCGCCGCCGAGAACGACCCGACGACCGTGCAGCACTACTGGACGCTCTCGATCGAGGAGCAGTTCTACCTCGTGTGGCCGCTGCTGGTGATCCTGGCCACCGTCCTGGCGGTGCGGACGGGTCGGTCACGCAAGCTCATGGTCGCCCTCGTGCTCGGCACCGCGACCGTCGCGAGCCTGGCGTACTCGCTGTGGATCACCCAGGCCAACCCGCCGGCCGCGTACTTCGTCACCCCGGCGCGGGCGTGGCAGTTCGGCGCCGGCGCCCTGCTGGCGCTCGCGATGGGCAGCGCCACGGTGCGCCGCGGAGCGCCCACCGCCCTGCTGTCGTGGGCGGGCTTCCTGACGCTGGCGTGGTGCGGCCTGACGTACGACGACTCCACGCCGTTCCCGGGCACCGCCGCGATCGTCCCCGTGGTGGCCACCCTCGTGGTGATCTGGGCGGGCGAGCCCCGCGGCGTCCTGTCCCCCACTCCGGTCATGCGGTGGCGCCCCACCCACACCCTCGGCGAGATCTCCTACTCGATGTACCTGTGGCACTGGCCGCCGATCGTGATCCTGCCGTTCGTGCTGGGCCACGAGCTGGGGCTCGGCCCGCGCGTCGGGATCCTCGTGTTCACGATCGTCGCCGCCTGGGCCACCAAGCGCTGGGTCGAGGACCCCATCCGCTTCACGCACCGCTTCGGCCTGCGCCGGCCGGCCATCACGGGACTGGCCACTCTGGTCGGCGCGGCCGCGCTCGTCGGGGCGTCGCTGGCCGGGCACCAGACCGCCGCCGCGGCCCAGGAGCGCGCCGTCGCCGTCGCCGAGAAGCTGGTCGAGGACGCCCCCGACTGCTTCGGCGCGGCCTCGCGCGATCCCGAGAACCCGTGCCACAACCCCGAGCTCGACGACCAGCTGATCCCGTCGCCCGAGGCCGTGGTCAACGACTACGAGAAGGAGTACCCGAACTGCTTCGGGGGTGTGCACGACACCGAGCTCAACGACTGCACCTTCGGCGACCTCGACGACGACTCGCTGCCGCACGTGACCCTCGTGGGCGACTCCCACGCCCGGTCGTTCCTGCCCACGCTGGTCCGGATGGCCGACCAGAAGCTCATCACGCTCTCCGCCCAGCTGAGGAGCAGCTGCTCGTGGACCCGCGACGAACCCGACCACGACGACCCGCTGCGCGTCAGCACCTGCCAGGAGTTCAAGGCGAACCTCCAGGAGTGGCTGCTCGACCGCACCGACTCCACCGACCTGGTCCTGACCACCGGCTACGCCCGGATGCTCAGCGGGTCGAACGAGGAGCGCGTCGAGAGCATGGAGGCCGTGTGGCGTCCGGTGCTGGACCGGGGCGTGCGAGTGGTCGCGATCCGCGACAACCCCCGCCTGCCGCGCGCCCCGCAGAAGTGCCTCGCCCAGCTGGAGAGCATCACGCCGGACGCGTGCGCGTTCAGCCGCGAGGAGGCCTTGTCGCACTTCGACGCCTTCGCGACCGCCGGCCGCCAGGTCGAGGGCGCGCAGACGCTGGACCTGAGCGACCTCTACTGCGACGACGAGACCTGCCCGTCGATCATCGGCGGCGTGAACGTGTACCGCGACATCACCCACCTGAGCGTCACGTACGTGCGCACGATGACGCCGTACGTGTACCGGCGACTGGTGGACATGAACGCCCTGCCGCGTCCCTCGTGAGGGCCCCTGACATGACGATGCCGCGGCGCCGTATCACCCCCCCGAGGTGATGCGACGACGCGGCGGTCGCTGAGGGAAGACTAACCCATCCGCTAGTTCTTTGTAACTAGTCCGCTGGTTCTTTTCGGCGTGTCACTGCGAGTTCACCTCTCGGTTCAGCCGAGCGCGACGAGCTCGGTCACGTCGTCGCGCGGCAGCTCGTCCACGACCGCCGTGACGTTGATGCTGTTGAGGTTCACGGCGGCGTGGTGCTGCGACAGGAAGGCCGTCTCGGAGGCGTCCATGCCGGTGGCGATGCGGACCATCGTCTCGCGCGGGGCCAGCGCGGTGGCGTCCACGACGTGCCACTCACCGTCGACGTAGGCCTCGGCGACCGCGTGGAAGTCCATCGGCTGCAGCCCCGGGGCGTAGACCGAGACGAGGCGCGCGGGAACGTCGTGCGCGCGCAGCAGGGCGATGACCAGGTGCGCGTAGTCGCGGCACACGCCCTGGCGCTTCAGCATCGTCTGCACGGCGCCGTCGGTGGGTCGGCTGCTGCCGGGCACGTAGGACAGGTGGGTGCCGACCCAGGAGGTCACCGCGTCGAGCAGGTCCTTGCCGGACAGGCCCTTGAACTCGGCCTTCGCGATCGCGAAGAGCGAGTCCGAGGGCGCGTACCGGCTGGGACGCCGGTACTCGATGATGTCGAGCTCCTCCGTGGCGATCGGCCGGGCATGACCGTCGACGACCGCCTCGTAGTCGATCGTGATGGGGCCCGCGGGCGCGTCGATCCGGTGCAGGCGGGTCTCGTGGCGGCCGGCGATCTCGCGGGCCTCGAGCTCGGCACCGTCCTGGACCACCCGCAACGACTCGCTCGAGGTGGCCACGTTCGCCGCGACGGCGATCGAGAGGACGAGGTCGGCGCGGTCGAACGCGTGCAGTTCGAGGTGGGCCGTGACGGTGCGCTTCACCGCACCATGCTGGCACGGGCACCCCGACGCCGCGATCCGGCGACGTCAGGCGTCGAAGGCGCCGAGGATCTCGTCGGCGGCGGCGGCCGGTGAGAGCGTGCCGGCGAGGACCTCCTCGCGCACCCGCTCACGGACCTGTGCCACCGACGCGTCGGTGGCGAGGCGCTGCTCGATCTCGTCGCGCACGAGCGCCCACGTGAAGTCGAGCTGCTGCTGCGCGCGCTTCTCCGCGACGCCCCGGTGGCCCATGAACTCACGGTGGCGCAGCACGCGGCTCCAGACGGTGTCGATGCCGGTCCCCTCCAGCGCCGAGCAGGTGAGGACGGGCGGCACCCAGTCCTGCGTGCCGGCGTAGACCAGGCGCAGCGCGCCGGCCAGCTCGCGCGCGGTGCCCTCGGCCTCGCGGGCCCGCTCGCCGTCGGCCTTGTTGACCGTGATGACGTCGGCGATCTCGAGGATGCCCTTCTTGATGCCCTGCAGCTGGTCGCCGGTGCGCGCGAGGGTGAGGAAGAGGAACGTGTCGACCATGCCGGCCACGGTGATCTCGGACTGGCCGACGCCGACCGTCTCGACGAGCACGACGTCGTAGCCGCCCGCTTCCAGCACCGTCAGCGCCTGGCTGGTGGCGCGGGCGACGCCACCGAGGCTGCCCGCGCTCGGCGAGGGGCGGATGTAGGCGTTCGGGTCGGTGGAGAGGCGCACCATGCGGGTCTTGTCGCCGAGCACCGAGCCGCGGGTGCGCACGCTCGAGGGGTCCACGGCGAGGACGCCGACCTTGTGACCGCGCTCGGTGAGGTGGACGCCGAGGGCCTCGATGAAGGTGGACTTGCCCACGCCCGGAACGCCGGAGATGCCGACGCGGACCGCTCCCCCGACCTTCGAGTCGGGCGCCGCGGCCAGCTCGGCCAGCACCTCGCGCGCGGCCGCCCGGTGATCGGCTCGGCGCGACTCGACCAGCGTGATCGCACGTGAGATTTCCGCCCGCCGGCCCGCGCGGACGCCCTGCACCACCCTGTCGACGTCAACCACGCGTGCGAGTCTAGGGCGTGGCCTCCACCGACCCGGCCGCCAGCACGACGACGCCGGGCGGGGCCGTCACCACGGCAGGGGCGGGCCGAGACCGAACTCGGCGATGACGTCGTGCACGATCGCGAGCAGCGCCTCGTCCGAGTTGTCCGCGCCGGGGCGGAACGCCACCGCGTTGATGACGACGCGACCGCCCGAGAAGGTGACGCCCAGGAACCCCTGCCCACCCATCCGGGCCAGCTCGGCCGTGGGCCGGCCGGGCTCGTTGAACTGACCCCAGGCGTACTGGCACGGCCGCCCGTCGATCAGCTCGACGGGCCCGGTCACGCGCCCGAGGTTGGAGCAGCCGACGGCATTGACGTCGGCCCCCAGGGCGAACCGCTCGAGGCGGCGCAGCAGCCACACCGGCACGAAGGGGACGAGCGGCAGGGCCGCCAGCAGCGGGAGCTGGTTCGCGTCCCGGGCGCTCAGCGCGGCCTTCATCGCCGCACGCGCGGGGCGCAGGTCGTGCGTCACCTCGGCCGGGTCGAGGGTGACGACGACGGAGGACAGGGCGTTGCCCCGCAGGTCGTCGTCGCCCTCACGCACGCTGACCGGGATCGTCAGGTTGACCGTGCCGTTCCGCTGCACCCGACCCAGGTCGAGCCCGAGCCGCGCGGCGAGCGCCGAGGCCAGCACGTTCGAGGTGCCACCGAGCCGTTCCGCGCACGCGTCCCACGACGCCTCGGACACGAAGGTCACGACGCGGGCGGCCCCGTCGCGGACCGGCGGATCGGGCGCGGTGAACTCCGCGACGGGTGTGGCCACGGGCAGCGCCGCCGCCGAGGCCCGGTGCGGCAGGCTCCGCTCGGCACGCATCTGACGCACGACCGCACGGAGGGCCCGCACCTTCTCGGGGAGCGACCCGATGACCTCACGCCAGTGGGACAGGCGGCTCCGGGCTCGCTCGCCGCGGCGCGGATACGCCAGCCCGAGGTCGAGTCCTTCGACGGCCTCACGCAGTCCCAGGAGCACCCCCACGCCGTCGGTGACCGTGTGCGACACCACGATCGCGACCGCGCTGCCGCCGTCGTCGAGCCGGAGGACGCCGAAGCGCCACGGCGGTCCCTCGCCCGGATCGATGGGCCGCCGCGAGACCTCGACCGACCACTGCTCGATCTGCGACCGGGGCCGCATGGCGGGCTCGACCTCGATCGGCACGGGCGCGTCGGGGCGGACCCAGCGGGGCCGCCCGCCCCACCCCGGTGCCGCCTCGACGACGCGGGCGAACCGCCCCTGGTGGAGCCGGTCGGACAGGCGGCGCAGCGCGTCGAGGTCGACCGCGCGGTCGTAGACCCACGTGTAGTGCAGCGTCGGGTGATGACCGAGGGCACGGAACGCCAGGTACGAGGCGTGGTCCATGTAGTCGAGACGAGTGTCCAGGCGAGTGTCCAGCCGGGTGTCCGAGCGGGTGTCCACCGCCACAGACTAGTGCAACTGGGAGTTGCAGCCCAGCGTCGACAGCCGGCGTCGGGTCGCCCGAGGGATCAGCTCTGCGCGCGCAGCTTCTCCAGCAGGTCGAGTGCCGAGTCGGCGATGACCGTGCCGGGCAGGAAGACCTCGGCCGCACCCATCTCCTTGAGCGTGGGCACGTCGTCGGGCGGGATCACGCCACCGATCACGACCATGATGTCGGGACGGCCCTGCTCCTCCAGCGCCGCCTTCAGCGCGGGCAGCAGGGTGAGGTGACCCGCCGCGAGGGACGAGACCCCCACGACGTGGACGTCGGCGTCGACCGCCTGCTGGGCGACCTCCTCCGGCGTGGAGAACAGCGGGCCCACGTCGACGTCGAAGCCCATGTCGGCGAACGCCGTGACGATGACCTTCTGGCCGCGGTCGTGTCCGTCCTGGCCCATCTTGGCCACGAGGATGCGGGGGCGGCGGCCCTCGGCGCGCTCGAACTCGTCGGTGGCCTCGATGACCCGGGCGATGTTGCCCGACTGGCCGGCCTCGCTGCGGTACACACCCGAGATCGTACGGATCACGGCCTGGTGGCGCCCGTAGACCTTCTCCAGCGCGTCGCTGATCTCGCCCACCGTGGCCTTCGCGCGCGCGGCGTTGACGGCCAGGTCGAGCAGGTTGCCCTCGAGCGAGCCGTCGCGGCGCGCGCCGCGCTCGGCCGAGTTCGTCAGCGCGTCGAGCGCGGACTGCACGTCGTCGTCGTTGCGCTCGGCGCGCAGGCGCTCGAGCTTGGCGATCTGCGACGAGAGCACGGCCTTGTTGTCGACCTTGAGCACGTCGAAGGGCTCCTCGTCGGGCACGCGGTAGGTGTTCACGCCCACCACCACCTGCTGGCCCGAGTCGATGCGGGCCTGCGTGCGGGCCGCGGCCTCCTCGATGCGCATCTTCGGGATGCCCTCGTCGATGGCCTTCGCCATGCCGCCGGCCGCCTCGACCTCCTGGATGTGCGCCCAGGCGCGGTTCGCGAGGTCGTGCGTCAGCTTCTCGACGTAGTACGAGCCGGCCCACGGGTCGATCGTCTGCGTCGTGCCCGACTCCTGCTGCAGCAGCAGCTGGGTGTTGCGCGCGATGCGGGCACTGAAGTCGGTGGGCAGGGCGATCGCTTCGTCGAGGGCGTTGGTGTGCAGGCTCTGGGTGTGGCCCTGCGTGGCCGCCATCGCCTCGATCGCGGTGCGCTGCACGTTGTTGTAGACGTCCTGCGCCGTGAGGCTCCAGCCCGAGGTCTGCGAGTGGGTGCGCAGGCTCAGCGACTTGGGGTTCTTCGGGTCGAAGTCGCTGACGAGCCGGGCCCACAGGGCACGGGCGGCGCGCAGCTTGGCGACCTCCATGAAGAAGTTCATGCCGATCGCCCAGAAGAAGCTCAGGCGCGGAGCGAAGGCGTCGATGTCCAGGCCCACGTCGAGGCCCGAGCGGATGTACTCGACGCCGTCGGCCAGCGTGTAGGCCAGCTCGAGGTCGTTCGTCGCCCCGGCCTCCTGGATGTGGTACCCGGAGATCGAGATCGAGTTGAACCGCGGCATCCGCGCCGCCGTGTACGCGAAGATGTCGGAGATGATCCGCATCGAGGGCGCCGGCGGGTAGATGTACGTGTTCCGGACCATGAACTCCTTGAGGATGTCGTTCTGGATGGTCCCGGCCAGCTGCTCGGGCTTCACGCCCTGCTCCTCGGCCGCCACGATGTAGAGCGCCAGCACCGGCAGCACGGCACCGTTCATGGTCATCGAGACGCTCATCTGGTCGAGCGGGATGCCGTCGAACAGCGTGCGCGTGTCGTAGATCGAGTCGATCGCCACGCCGGCCATGCCGACGTCGCCCACCACGCGGGGGTTGTCGGAGTCGTAGCCGCGGTGGGTCGCCAGGTCGAACGCGACCGACAGGCCCTTCTGGCCCGCCGCCAGGTTGCGGCGGTAGAACGCGTTGGACTCCTCGGCGGTGGAGAAGCCCGCGTACTGGCGGATCGTCCACGGCTGGGTCGTGTACATCGCCGGGTACGGACCGCGCAGGAACGGCGTCATGCCCGGGTAGGTGTCGAGGGCGTCGAGGCCCTCGAGGTCGGCGGGCGTGTAGAGCCGCTTGACGGGGATCCCCTCCGGGCTCTGCCACGGCTCGCCGGCGAAGGACTTCGGTGTGGTCATGCGAGCACCTCACGCATCTGTCGCAGGAAGGCCAGCGCGTCGAGGCCCATGGCGGCCGACGCGTCCTGGCCGAGGTCGGTCTTGCCGGCGACCAAGACGTACGAGGCGCCGTTCTCGCGCAGCGCGGCGACCAGGTCGGCACCCCACTCGCCGTACACGGCATCCGTGCCGGCGAGGCAGACCACGGGAGGCGCTCCGGCCTCGAGGTACTTGTCGACGGCCTCGTCGACCCCGGCGGTGGCACCCGCGGCGCCGATGCCGATGCCGCCGGCGGCCAGCAGGTTGATGGCGAACGTGGCCCGGGCGGTGTGGGCGGAGATCGGGCCCATCGTGGCGAGGAAGACCGGCTGCGCCACGGGCTCGTCGCGCATCTGCTCGAACTCGCCGGCGTACCGGAACACGTCGGGAGCGACCGGGTAGGGCCGGCGCTCGGGGAGGGTCTCGGCGGAGTTCGGGAACTCGCTGATGCCCGTGATCGGGCGCTCGCGGCGCGCGATCTGCAGGGCGCGGTCGTCGCGCACGGCCTGCACCAGCGGCACGAGGCGGTCGGCGGCGGCGTCGAGGTCGGCGACGCCCTCCAGCTCGTCGAGGCCGTCGAGCTCGGCGAAGAGCTCCCACGCGGCCATCGCGAGGTCGTCGGTGAACTTCTCCACGGCGTACGCGCCGCCGGCGGGATCGGCCACCTTGGCCACGTGCGACTCGTGGATGAGCAGGCTCGAGGTGTTGCGCGCAATGCGGCGGCTGAACGGGGTGGGCAGGCCGAGCGGCTCGTCGAACGGCAGCACCGTGACCGCGTCCGCGCCGCCCACGCCGGCGGCGAAGCCGGCGACGGTGGTGCGCAGCATGTTCGTGTAGGAGTCGTAGCGCGCCATCATCGGGCGCGACGTGACCGCGTGCTGGCGCTGGGCGCGGGCCGCCTCGCCGATGCCGCTCAGCTCGCCGACCCGGTTCCACAGGGTGCGTGCGGCGCGGAGCTTGGCGATGGTCGGGAACTGCTCGTCGGTGGCCGCGTAGCGGAACTCCAGCTGGGCGGCGGCCTCGTCGGTGGTGAACCCGGCGGCCTCGAGGGCGCGCAGGTACGTGACCGCGACCATCATCGACCAGGCGAGCTCCTGGACCTCCGACGCGCCTTGGTCGTGCAGGGCACTGGCGTCGACGACGACGCCGCGGACGCCCGCCTCCTTCGCCAGCGTGGCCACGCGGACGAGGACGTCGAGATCGTGGCCGCCACCGCCGAGGTTGGTCAGCGGGTGCGGCTGGACGCCCTTGTCGCGGCAGACCGCCACGAAGGCCTCGGCCGCGGCGACCGGGTCCTCGGGGGCGTCGAGCACGACGGGGGCCAGGTCGAGGAAGACCGGCTCCAGCAGCTCGGCGAGACGATCGGCGGCGATGCCGCGCTCCCCCACCGTGAGCCACAGCGAGTTGCCGCCGTTCTCCAGCTCGGTGGTGAGGTGGTCGGCGGTGGTGTCGGGGTCGGTGAACCAACCGCGCACGTCCCAGCCCTCGAGCTCGGGATCGGCGGTGCCGGAGCCGCGCGTGTAGGGCGCCTCGCCCGGGAGGCCGGTCTCGGGGACGTCGGCGACGAGCTCGCGCGTGCCCAGCGGGGTGATGCTGAGCCCGTCGAGGGTCGTGGTCGTCAGCGCCTCCCACACGTCGGTGTCGGGGGCGTCCTCGGCGAGGCGACGCGTCTTGCGCAGGACGGCCGCGGTGGCCTTCTCCCACTCCGACAGGTCGTGCTCGATGCCCTCGGCCAGGGGCACCACGGGCTGGTCTGCTGCCATGCGTCGCATGGTAGCCGCCTGCTTCGGGCGACCGTTCAACGCATCGTCCGACGGACTCCTGCGAGAATGGCGCCGTGCAGATCCCCGACGAACTCCTGCCCCGCGACGGGCGCTTCGGCTCCGGTCCCTCGAAGGTGCGACCCGAGGCGCTCGCCGCCCTGGCCGCGAGCGGGGACACGCTGCTGGGCACGTCCCACCGCGCCGCGCCGGTGAAGTCGCTCGTGGGCAGCATCCGCTCCGGTCTCGCCGACCTGTTCTCGCTGCCCGACGGGTACGAGGTCGTGCTCGGCGTGGGCGGCTCGCACGCGTTCTTCGACGCCGCGACGTTCGGGCTCGTCGAGCGACGCAGCCAGCACCTCGTGCACGGTGAGTTCACGACCAAGTTCGCCCGGGCGGTCGCCGCGGCACCCTTCCTGGACGACCCCGAGATCATCGAGTCGGACTTCTCGACCCACCCCGAGCCGCACGCCACCGCCGGCGTCGACACGTACGCGTGGGCGCACAACGAGACCTCGACCGGCGTCATGACCTCGGTGCGACGCCCCGTCGGCATCGACGAGGGCGCGCTGGTCCTGGTCGACGCCACGTCGGGCGCCGCCGGCCTGCCGGTCGACGTGGCCGAGTCCGACGTCTACTACTTCGCGCCGCAGAAGGGGTTCGCGTCCGACGGCGGGCTGTGGATCGCGCTCATGTCCCCCGCCGCGATCGAGCGCGCCCGCCGCATCAAGGCGTCGGGGCGCCACATCCCCGGCTTCGTCGACCTGCCCGTCGCGATCGACAATTCGCTCAAGGACCAGACCTACAACACCCCCGCCGTCGCCACGCTCTTCCTCATGGACCAGCAGGTGCAGTGGCTCAACGCGAACGGCGGCCTCGACTGGGCGGTCTCGCGCACGACCGACTCGTCCCAGCGGCTCTACGCCTGGGCCGAGGCGAGCTCGTACGCGACCCCGTTCGTCCCCGACCCGGCCGACCGCTCGCTCGTCGTGGGCACGATCGACCTCGAGGGCGTCGACGCCGCCGACGTGGTGGCGGCCCTGCGCGAGAACGGCATCGTCGACGTCGCCGGCTACCGCGGCCTGGGCCGCAACCAGCTGCGCATCGCGATGTTCCCCGCCATCGACCCCGACGACGTCACTGCCCTCACGCGGTGCATCGACCACGTGGTCGAGCGGCTCGCGGCGGGCTGACGGTTTCCCCGGTTAACCGGGGAAACTGTCACTTCGCGAGGTTCGCGATCCTCGTGAAGTGACAGGGAACCTCGTTCAGTCGACGACGGTGGCGCCGCGGTGCAGCTCGCGGTGCTCCTCGTAGATCGAGGCGTTGAGGTGCAGGGTGGCGACCTCGTCGTCGGTGAGCTCGCGGCGCACCTTGCCGGGGACACCGGCCACCAGGGAGCGCGGCGGGATGACGGCGCCTTGGGGCACGAGGGCGTTCGCGGCGATCAGGCACTCGTCGCCGATCTCGGCGCCGTTGAGGATCGTGGCGCCCATGCCCACCAGCACGTGGTCGCCGACGGTGGCGCCGTGGATGATCGCGCCGTGGCCCACCGAGACGCCCTCGCCGAGCGTCAGCGGCTTGCCCTGGTCGACGTGGAAGACGCAGTTGTCCTGGACGTTGCTGCCGCGGCCGATGGTGATCGGCTCGTTGTCGGCGCGCAGGACCGCGCCGTACCAGACGCTGGAGCCCTCCTCGAGGACGACCGATCCCACCAGGGTGGCGTTCGGGGCGACGAACGCCGACTCGTGAACCTGCGGTGACCTGTCTCCGAGAGCGATCTTCATGCGCTCACCGTATCGCCCGGCGTGCGCCTCCCGACGGGCCCCGGCGCCGCACCGCGACGACCAGCAGGACGGCCAGTGCAGCGACACCGAGACCGCCGAGCACGACGGTGCGGGTGTCGACCGCGACGCCCGTGCTGCTCGCCGCGGCCACCTCGGCCGACGCGGGCGACACCGACGGCTCGGGGACCGAGGTGGCCACGGTCGCGGGTCCGCCGGCCGAGGCCGAGCCGACCGGCAGGTCCAGGCGGTACAGCGGCGAGTCGGCTCCCTCCGTGCCCACGAGCACGGCGTCGTCGTCGTCGTCGACGAACGCGACCGTCTCGGCCTGCTCGAGCGGAGGAAGCGGGCCGCTCCCGACGATGGACCAGTCGGCGGGATCGATCGTCCACAGCGAGCCGTAGGACACCAGGGCCACCCGGCTCCCGTCGGGCGAGAACGCGCCGTCGGTGACCAGCGCGGGCAGGCCCGAGGCGGTGGCCTCGAACTCGGTGGTCGACCTCGTGTCGAGGTCGCCCGTGTCGAGCGTCATCACTGCGGCATCACCGACCGCTTTGGTGACGACGTGCAGGCGGTCCGAGTCCGGAGGCGCCAGGAGCGCCTCCACGTCGGCGGGGCCTCCGGCGAGCGCGACCGGGTACCGCTGCGCAGCGACCGTGGCACTCGCGCGACCGGGCTCGTCGATCGCGTACAGGGCGAGGTCGTCGCGCTCGGCGCGGTTGTCGCCCACGTCGCCGATCCACAGCGTGCCGTCGCGCAGGGCCAGCGCCTCCACGTCGCGGAAGTCGGCCCGCACGGTGGTCACGCCGACCACGTCGCCGCTCGAGAGGTCGACGGCGAACACCTCGGGGGCGTTGCCGGAGTCGTTGACGGTGTAGGCCAGTCCGTCGTGGGCCGAGCTGACCGCGAGGCCGCTGGACTCGGTGATGCGGGCGTCGCCCAGCACGGCGACTGGCTTGTCGGTGGCGGCGTCGGCACGGTCGATCAAGGAGGTCACGACGACCACCACGATCAGCGCGACGAGCAGTCCCGGGATCAGCAGCCGGCGACGACGGGGGTTCACAGGGCCTCCTGCGGCTGGACGGCTCGCGTTATCGTGGAGTCATGGCCCGTGAGAAGCGCTCCCGCATCCCCGACCTGGGCCGTCCCGAGGTCACGGAGCTGGAGTTCGGCAGGACGACCCACCGTGTCGCCGAGGTCGAGCCCATGGACGTCGACGGCGTCCGCACCATGACCATCGGCACGATCGCCTGGGGCGTCGTGGCGCTCGCGCTGCTGCCGTTCTGGGGCAACCTGCAGGACCAGGGCCGCACGTGGTGGCTGTGGACCGCGTTCGCCGGACTCGGCCTGGGCCTCATGGGCATCGAGTTCTGCAAGCGCCGTCGCGACGCCCTCGCCGAGCGCGCGGCGACCGCCCCGCTGCAGACCGTGATCCCCGTCGACGAGCTCCCCGAGGAGATCGTGACCGAGGCGGCGCCGGCCGAGCCGCAGGCCGCACCGGCCGCGACCACGGACCCTGCCCCGGAGCGCCCCACCGGACGCCGTCGCCGGAGCTGAGGCCGTCCGGCCTCGCATCACACCCCGCACGACGGGCTCAGAACTCCTCGAGCTCGGCCCGGGTCGAGTCCAGCACCGGGTCGGGCAGCTTGGACGCCGACGCCGATCGCTTGGGGCGCGTGCCCGAGTGGGCACCGCAGCCGTGGGTGAGGGCGACGACCCGGCCGTCGGCGTTGGCCATCTTGTTCGCGCACACGCCGAAGCGGTCGGAGAGGTCGCCGGCCAGCGAGACCAGGAAGCCGCACGTCCCGCACACGCCGGGCGCCTGCTTGGCGATCGGGGTGTCCGGACCGGACTCGCCCTCGTACCAGCGCTCCGCGGCATCCTCGCGGCCCTCGATCGAGAGCACCCACTCGCGGCCGAGGCCGATCTCGCGGGCGAAGTGGCGGTCGACGACACCGGTCTCGTCGCCGTCGCCGTCGGACCACGCCGGCACGAGGCGGATGTCGTCCTCCTCGGGCGGCAGCACGTCGCCGGGACCGAGGTCGCCGGGACGGACGCGCTCGCGGTAGGGGGTCCACGCCGGCGCGACGATGGCCTCGTCACCGGGCAGCAGCACGATGTCGTTGATGGTCACCTGGTCGTCCAGCACCGAGGCGCTGACCGCCCAGTACCAGCCGCGATAGCCGGGCAGCAGGCAGGCGAATCGCTCGGTCACCAGACCGGGCGCCTCCTCGGTGCTGCCGAGGTGGTCGCCGACCGTGCCGTCGTCGACACTGTCGTCGAGGGCCGCGCGTGCAGGAGAGGTCGCCGTGCTCATGGTCCGATTGTCCCCCACCGCGCCACACCCGACCAACCCCGGTCGTGCCGCGCGCGCCGGTGTCCGCCTCAGGGGACCAGGACCGCCGCCAGCAGGACCATCACGGGCAGGGAGACCACCGTCGTGATGACGACGCTGTCGCGGGCCAGCACCTCGCCGCGACCGAACTGCGCGGCGTAGACGAAGACGCTCTGGGCCGTCGGGAGGGCCGCCATCACGGTGACGCCGGCGACCTCGTAGGCGTCCAGGCCCAGCCCGTACCGGGCCACGAGATACGTGACGAGAGGCTGCCAGAGGATCTTCAGGACCGTCACGAAGGCGACCTCGCTCCGGTTGCCGTGACCGATCCTGGGACCGAACCGGAGCGCCACGCCGAACGCCAGGACCGCGGACGGGATCGCCATGGCACCCAGCAGCGAGATGGGCTCGTCGACGAACCGCGGCAGGTCGACGTGGGCGAGCGACAGGGCGACGCCCAGGATCGCCGCGATCGAGACGGGGTTGCTCAGGCCCGCTCGCACGAACCCCCACGGGGTCACCCGGCGCCCCTCCTCCATGCTGAGGAGCGTGACCGCCACGGGCGTCATGACCATGAGCTGCAGCATGATCGTGGGCAGCGCGAAGGCCACGTCACCGGCGACGTACGCCGCGATCGGCAGGCCCAGGTAGCCCGAGTTGGCGAACGAGGAGGCGAGACCGCCCACCACGACGTGCTTGCCGGAATGACCCCGCCACCGCGCCCACGGCACGTAGACCAGCAGCACCGCCACCACGCCGATCGCGGCCACGAGGAACCACGGCCCGAAGACTGTGGCCAGGTCCGTGGAGCCGAGGATCTCGATCAGCAGGGCGGGCGTGGCGACGTAGTAGACGAGTCGCGCGAGCACCACCTGGCTGGACTCGTCGAGCACCCGCGTCGCGGCGAGGAGGTACCCGACACCGATCAACGCGCCGATGACCGCGAAGCCCTCGAGAGCTCCAGTCACGCGTCAGGCGTCGAGGTCCGCGGCGAGGCGGCGCAGCAGCTGCGCGACCTGGCGGGCGCGCTTGCCCTCGGGGTGGCGACCGTGACGGTAGCCCTCGCCGAGCCCGTCGAGCAGGTTCACGAGGTCCTCGACGATGACGACCATCTCCTCGGGCGACTTGCGTCGCGCGTGGGCCTGCGCCTGCGAGACCGAGGGGGTGGGATCGAGCACGCGCACCTGGAGGGCCTGGTCGCCGCGGCGGCCGGCGGCGATGCCGAACTCCACGCGCGTGCCGGCCTTCAAGGTGGTCACGCCGTCGGGCAGCGCGTCGGAGCGGACGTAGACGTCCTCACCTTCCTCGCGGCTGAGGAAACCGAACCCCTTCTCGGGGTCGTACCACTTGACCTTGCCGGTGGGCATGACCGTTCCTTTGCGTTCTCGGAGTGCGACCCCTGCAGTCTAGTCGGCTCGCCGCCGCGGAGGCGGTCGCGCCGCTCAGGCCTCGTCGTCGAAGTCGACCGAGATGGTCTGGAACCCCTTGTGCCGCTGCATCCGGGCGTACTGCGCGTAGGCGCGGCGGTCGCCGGCCGTCAGGACCACGTTGTCGGTGAACGGCGTCAGCAGCGCTCGCGGGTAGAGGTGGCGGCGGCGCACGACGTTGATCTGCAGGCCCAGCACGATCGTGGAGGTCAGCAGGAACAGCAGCGCGATGAGGCCGAGCACGAGGGCGAAGGTCTGGTTCATCGAGGTCGCCCGAGCGATGACGCCCTGCACGTAGGCGTCACCGACGTACTGCAGGACCTGCCAGCCGAGGGCGCAGAACAGGGACCCCGGCAGCACCGACCGCCAGGAGGCGCGGCGCAGGCTCACCAGCTTGAACACGGTGATGAAGATGCCCCACGAGACGAGGAAGCCGACCACGCGCATGACCAGGCCGAGGTCGGGCAGGTGGTCGATCCCGACGACCTCCGGGTTGTCCACGATCGACTGCAGGATCGCGACGACGGCGATGCCCAGCCCGCCGATGCCGAGCACGACGAAGCTGCGCAGCCGCATCATGATCGGGTTCGGGCGGCTGTTGCGCGGCACGCCCCACGCCACGTTGGCCGCGTTCTGGGTGGACTGGCCCACGCCGAGCGCCCCGTAGAGCGCGGCGAGCGAGCCCACGACGATCGCCGAGGTGCTGCCGGTGAGCCCGCCCGGGCGGCCGAGCTCGTCGCCGACGATCGGGAACTGGGCGAGCGCCGTGTCGAGCAGGCGCTGCTGGAGGTCGGGGTCGTCCTGCAGCACGAAGCCCAGCACCGACGAGGCGATGAGCAGCAGCGGGAAGATCGCGATGAACGAGTAGTACGTCATGATCGCCGCCAGGTACGGACCCTGGTCGTCGAAGAACTTGTAGATCACCGCGATCGGGAACCCGAGGACCGGGTGCTGCCGCTGGAAGCGGTCGATCCCGGCGACGATGTTCATGGCAGGTATTGTCGCGCAGCTCCCAACACGCGCTCGTACACCTCGCGGGGAAGCACCGCTCCTTCTCGCCGGACGTCCTGCTCGCGGACCTGGATGAGCCGGTTCAGCCGCACCTCGCTGGGGCGTCGCTGCGCGTCCCAGGGGCCCGACCCGATGTCCATCCAGAAGCGGCCGGCGCGCGCCTCCTGCGCCGCGTCGCGGTCGTGGTCCCGCGAGGTCAGCTGGAGGGCGACGAGGGTGCCGTCGCCGCGGCGTCCGATGAGCAGGACGGGCCGGTCCTTGCCCTGGCTCGGGTCGTCCTCGTAGGGCACCCAGGTCCAGACGATCTCACCCGGATCGGGCCGGCCGTCGTGGTTGCCGGACCACGTCGTGTCGAGGCCGGCCGGGACACGCGAGGTGCCCGCGGCCGGCGACGACGAGGACGAGACGGAACGGCCGATCGCCACCAGCCGTCGCAGGACGGCCGGAAGCCTCGATCGCGCCACGGGTCAGGCGGTGGTCTCGAAGGCGGGCAGCTGCCGCTTCATGACCTTGCCCGTGGGGTTGCGCGGCAGGGTGTCGAGGAACATGACACCGCGCGGCACCGCGGAGCGGGCGACGTTGTCCTTGGCGAATTCGACCAGCTCGTCGGCGCTGACGTCGCTGCCCTCCTTGCGCACCACGTAGGCGGCCAGGCGCTGACCCCACTCGGGGTCGGCGATGCCGGTGACGACCACGTCGGCCACCTCGGGGTGCTCGACGAGGCAGTCCTCGAGCTCGCGCGGGAAGACGTTCTCACCGCCGGAGATGATCATGTCGTCGTCGCGGCCGGCGACGAAGAGGCGACCCTCCTCGTCGAAGTAGCCGAGGTCGCCCGAGTCCATCAGGCCCGAGTGGAACGACTTGTTGCGGCCGTCGGTGTAGCCGCCGAACGGCATGTCGTTGACCACGTGGATGACGCCGATGTCGCCCTGGGGCACCTCGTTGCCGTCGTGGTCGAGGATCTTGACCGTCGTGCGCCACGGGACCCGGCCCGCGGTGCCCGGCGCGGCGCGCAGGTCCTTCGGGTCGGCGATCGTGATCCAGCTGGTCTCGGTGGCACCGTAGAAGTTGTAGATCGAGTCGGTGTACATGTCCATGAAGTGCAGCGCCAGGTCGCCGGCCAGGGCCGAGCCGCTGGAGGCGGTGATCTGCAGGCTGGACACGTCGGTCTCCTTGACCACCCGCGGGTCGGCCTTGACCATGCGCTGGAGCATGAGGGGCACGACCACGAGGACGCGGACCTTGTACTTCTCGATGTCGCGCAGGGTCTGCTCGGGGATGAACTTGCGGCGCAGGACGAACGTGGGGCACGTCGACAGGCCGAAGCCCAGGTTGATCAGGCCCCACGAGTGGAACAGCGGCGCGGCGATCGAGACGACCGAGTTGCTCTGGTACGGGATCGCGCCGAAGTACGCCAGCAGCGGCTTGAGGTCCTCGGGCTCCTTGCGCTTCGCGCCCTTGGGCAGGCCCGTCGTGCCGGAGGTGAAGATGATCATCTCGCCGTGACGCGAGGGGACGGGCTGGTCGCCCGACGGCTTGCCGACCGTGGAGGACTCGATCGAGGGCAGGTCCGAGGGTGCGTCGGCATCAGCCCAGGCCAGCATGAGGCGGCTGCGCCGGACGTCCTCGACCAGAGGCAGGAACTCCTGGTCGAGGATGAGCAGCTCGGCGCCCTCGCGCTCGGCCAGGTCGGTCAGCTGGGCGCGGCTGGACATCGTGTTGAGCAGCAGGACGCGGCCGCCGAGCTGCACGACGGCGATGAGGGCGATGACGAGGTAGCGGTGGTTGCGCGACAGGACCGCGACCGAGTCACCGGGCTCGATGCCGCGCTCGCGCAGCACCTCGGTGAACTGGTTGACCTGCGTGACGAGGTCCTCGTAGGTGATCTCGCCGGCGTCGTCGATGATCGCGATCTGCTTGGGGTAGCGCTTGGCCGCGGCGTTGATGCCGGACGGCAGCCCCGGACCCCACTTCTTGAGCACGCGCGCGGCACCGATCAGCTTGTGCGGCGGCAGCGCCTTGATGACGCCAATGCGGCGCAGAACCTTCAGTTTGTAACCCAAGTCACCCATGCGGGAGAGCGTAACAGTCAGATTCCGTGCATCTGAGGGTTTCCTCATGCTCTCGTCGTGGGAGCGGTGTGCCCCGTGGGGCCAGTGGGGAAGATGCCTCGAACGGGTGGTCGTTCATGGTCCCGTCGGGTCCCCCGCGAGGGCTGGTGTCAGGCCGTCGCATCACCTCGGACCACCGGCACCATCCGGGACGTCTCGCCCTCGGTGAACACCCGTGACCGGATGATGAAGCGGTGCCCCGTCGGCCCCTCGATCGAGAAGCCGGCACCGCGGCCGGGAACGACGTCGATCGTGATGTGGGTGTGCGACCAGTAGGCGAACTGCGCCGCCGAGATCCACACCGGGATCGGCTCGGGCGTGCCCGCGTCCAGCTCGCCCAGGAGCACGTCGGCACCACCGATCAGCAGCGTGCCCTGGGTGTAGCACATCGGCGCCGACCCGTCGCAGCAGCCGCCGGACTGGTGGAACATCAACGGCTGGTCGTGATCGGCCCGGAGGCGGCGGAGCAGCTCCGCCGCCTCCGGGGTCACGGCCACCCGGGCCGTCGGGAGGGAGGACCCGACGGGCTCGGGTGACATCTCGGTCTCCATGGGGATCAGAAGAAGCCGAGAGCGTTGGGCGAGTAGCTGACGAGGAGGTTCTTCGTCTGCTGGTAGTGGTCGAGCATCTGGCGGTGGTTCTCGCGCCCGATCCCGGAGTTCTTGTAGCCGCCGAACGCCGCGTGCGCGGGGTACTGGTGGTAGCAGTTCGTCCAGACGCGGCCGGCCTCGATCGTCCGGCCCGCGCGGTAGGCGGTGCTGGTGTCGCGGCTCCACACGCCGGCGCCGAGACCGTAGAGGGTGTCGTTGGCGATGCCCATCGCGTCGTCGAAGTCGTCGAAGCCGGTCACCGAGACGACCGGGCCGAAGATCTCCTCCTGGAAGATGCGCATCTTGTTGTGGCCCTGGAAGATCGTCGGCGCCACGTAGTAGCCGCCCGACAGGTCGCCGCCGAGGTCGACGCGCTCGCCGCCGGTGATGATGCGGGCTCCCTCCTCCACGCCGATCTGGATATAGGACAGGATCTTCTCGAGCTGGTCGTTGCTCGCCTGCGCGCCGATCATCGTCTCGGTGTCCAGCGGGTTGCCCTGCTTGATCGCCTTGGTGCGCTCGGTCGCTGCGGGCAGGAACTGCTCGAGGATCGAGTTCTGGACGAGCGCGCGGCTGGGGCACGTGCAGACCTCGCCCTGGTTGAGGGCGAACATCGTGAATCCCTCGAGCGCCTTGTCGTAGAACGCGTCGTCCGCGCTCGCGACGTCCTCGAAGAAGATGTTCGGGCTCTTGCCGCCCAGCTCGAGGGTGACGGGGATGAGGTTCTGCGCCGCGTTCTGCATGATGAGCCGGCCCGTGGTCGTCTCGCCGGTGAACGCGATCTTGCGGATGCGGCTGCTGGCCGCCAGCGGGGCGCCGGCCTCGGCACCGAAGCCGTTGACCACGTTGAGGACGCCCGGGGGAAGCAGGTCGGCGATCAGCTCCATCAGCAGCATGATGGACGCCGGCGTCTGCTCGGCGGGCTTGAGGACGATCGCGTTGCCGGCCGCGAGCGCCGGAGCGAGCTTCCACACGGCCATCAGCAGCGGGAAGTTCCACGGGATGATCTGGCCGACGACGCCGAGCGGCTCGTGGAAGTGGTACGCGACCGTGTCCTCGTCGATCTGGCTGATCGAGCCCTCCTGGGCGCGGATGCAGCCGGCGAAGTACCGGAAGTGGTCCACCGCGAGCGGCAGGTCGGCGGCCATCGTCTCGCGGACGGGCTTGCCGTTGTCCCAGGTCTCGCCGACGGCCAGCATCTCGAGGTTCTCCTCGATGCGGTCGGCGATCTTGTTGAGGATGATCGCCCGCTCGGTCGTGGACGTCTTGCCCCATGCCGGCGCGGCCGCGTGGGCGGCGTCCAGCGCGGCCTCGATGTCCTCGGCGGTTCCTCGGGCGACCTCGCAGAACACCTGGCCGTTGACCGGGGAGACGTTCTCGAAGTACTGGCCCTTGGCAGGGGCGACGTACTCGCCGCCGATCCAGTGGTCGTAGCGCGGCTTGTAGGAGACGACGCTGCCCTCGGTGCCGGGCGCTGCGTAGACGGCCATAGTGATGACTCCTTCGTCGGGGGACGGATGTGAGGGGGCTCACACCGCATGGCCCGACGGTAGGCAGCGCAACGTTGCGTGAACGTACGTCCGGTCAGCCGAGCTCGGCGTCGAGCCGCTCGAGGTGGTCGGCGACCTGCGCGAAACGGGGTGAGGACTCGGGCAGGACGCGGGCGATGCGCTCCCAGACCTCGAAGTCGTCACGGCCGTGCCCGGTGTCGGCGAACGGGAGCAGCGCGTCGGGGTCGTCGCAGACGAGCAGGTGCGAGCGCACCAGCTGGTGCAGGTCGTCGCGGGCCGCCACCACCGCGGGCGCCTGCGAGTCGGGCAGGATCGGCCCGCGGTAGCGCGCGACGGCCTGGCGCAGCCGACCGGCGGCGAGGTCGTCGCGGATCCGCTGGGCATCGGTGTCCACCGCCCCGGCGAACCGATACGGCCGCGACTCCAGGCGCACGCCGCCGAGGACCTGACGCAGCCGGGACAGCTCGGCGCGGATCGTCACCTCGGGCAGCTCGTCGTCGCTGAGCGCGACCGCCAGCTCGGCGGTGGTCAGGCCGCGGTCGGCCGCGGCCACGAGCAGCGCGATCTCACTGTGGCGGGCGCTGAGCCGGGTGGTGGTCGTCCCGTGGTGCAGCAGCGCCCCACGGACGCCCAGCACGTCGATCCGCGGGCGCCTCGCGCCGGGGCTGGGACTCGTGCGTGACGCCGCCGCGCCGCGGACCCGTTCCAGGCGCAGCTCGGCCTCGACCGCCGCCGCCGTGGCGCGCACCAGTCCCAGGCTCGTCGCGCTCGCGACCTCGGCGCCCCCGGTGAGGTCGATGACCCCGAGGACGGCTCCCGTGTCGGGGTCGTGCACCGGCGCGGCCGAGCAGCTCCAGGGCGTGACCTGACGGGCGAGGTGCTCGGGCCCCAGCAGCGAGACGGCGCGATCGAGCGCGAGCGCCGTGCCCGGGGCGTTGGTGCCGGCACTGGCCTCGCTCCAGTCGGCGCCCGGAACGAAGTTCATCTCCTCGGCCATCCGGCGCAGCTGCGCCGCCCCCTCGACCCACAGCAGCTGGCCCGCGGCGTCGCTCACGGCGACCAGCAGGCCGGCGTCGGCCGCACTCTCGACCAGCAGCCGCCGCACGACGGGCATCCCGGCGGCCAGCGGGTGGTCGCGACGGATCTCCTCCAGCCGGGAGGAGTCCAGCGTGATCGCCGCGAGGGCGCGCTCGGGGTCGAGCCCGCCGAGCAGGCTGCGCCGCCACGACTCGCTGACCACCGACCGGACAGGGCCGTCGACGGCTCCCGTGGACAGGAAGGAGTCGTGGGCGTCGTGCAGCGCCCGCGCCAACGCGTCGGGATCGACTCCCGGCGGTACGGCGAAGGGCGATTCGGTGGGCCCCGGCGGCATGGGGTGAATCCTAGCGGGGGGTGTGAACCAGGTCACACGGAGCGGCCGCCACCCCCGTCACGACCCGGCGACGACGCCTCTCTCCCGCAAGAGGCCCACCACGGCCTCGACGCACTCCCCCACCCCCATGAGCGACGTGTCGATCGTGAGGTCTGCGTCGTGGGGGCGCTCGTACGGCGAGTCGATCCCGGTGAAGTCGCGGATGAGGCCGGCGCGCGCCTTGGCGTAGAGGCCCTTGCGATCGCGGGCCTCGGCGACGACCAGCGGCGTGGCCACGTGGACGACCAGGAACTGCGAGCGCGGCTCGACGCGCTCGCGCATCGCCCGACGCACCGAGGCGAAGGGAGCGATGGGGGCGCACACGGCCAGGCCGCCGGCCTCGGCCACCCGGGCACCGACCCACGCGATCCGGGTCAGGTTCCTGGCGCGGTCCTCGCGGCTGAACCCGAGCCCGTCGGACAGCTCACGACGCACGTCGTCGCCGTCGAGCAGGACCGCGGGCGCCAGGCCGCGGGCGATGACCGCCTCCACCACGGCACGCCCCACGGTCGACTTGCCGGCGCCGGACAGCCCCGTGAGCAGCAGCACGGCACCGCGGGCCTCCCTCGCGCCGGGCCTGCGGAAGTCCAGCGGGTCCCGGACCCCGAGGGAGCGCAGGGCGATCGCGAGCACCTCCTGCGAGGTCGTGGTCTCGCTGACGGCGGGAGCCGGGAGGTACCAGGCCGCGGCGTTCGGGACCTGCTCGGCGCAGCGGCGCAGCTCCTCCATGAGGGCCATGTCGCCGGCCCAGGCGTCGTCGCCGACGCCGACCAGGGCGAGCGGGCGGCCCGCCGCGAGGTCCACGGCGCGCAGCACGTCGGCAGCGCCGACCCGCCCACCGAAGAGCGCCACGACGTGGTCGCCCAGGTTCACCGGCACGACCAGGCGGGACCCGCGGGCCGGAGGGTGCTCGGCGGCCCGCACGGCCCGCAGCCGGCCCGCCACCCACGTGGTGCCGTCGTCGCGGGGGCGCGTGTCGGTCAGCACGAGCACTGCCAGCGGCGTGTTGTCGGGATCGGTCAGGGTGAGCGACCCCTGGGCCACGGCCTCGCGGGCCGCGTCGGCCGGGACCGCGAGGTTGGCCTCCAGCGGCCAGTCCGCCGGGACCCGTCCGGGCAGGCAGTAGCCGTCGACCGCGTCGAGGAACCCGCCGAGGATCAGCTCGAGCCCGTCGAGCTGGTGGCCTCGCAGCACCGCGTCGGCGCTCACCCGGGGCCCGCACTGTCCACGAAGTGGTCGCGTCCGGGGAGCCACGGGTCCATGGGCGACGATTGTGGCACAGCCGATGCCTGCTGTCGGCCGCACGAGAATGCCCAGCGGCCGCGTCCCCGCAGCACCGCTCGACCCCATGGGGAGGAACACGTCGATGACCGACACGCGTGAGTCGCGTCGCTACGGCATGAGCCAGCTCGACCATCTCGAGGCCGAGGCGATCTACATCATCCGCGAGCTCGTCGCGGAGAACGAGCGGCCCGCCCTGCTGTTCTCCGGCGGCAAGGACTCGGTCGTGATGCTCAACCTCGCGGTGCGCGCCTTCGCGCCCGGCCCGATTCCGTTCCCGGTGGTGCACATCGACACCGGGCACAACTTCGACGAGGTCCTCGAGTTCCGCGACCGCGTGGTGGAGCAGCTCGGCGTCCGGCTGATCGTCGGCTCGGTCCAGGACGCGATCGACGAGGGCTTCGTGCGCGAGGAGCCGAACGGCTCGCGCAACCGCATCCAGACGCCCGTCCTGATCCGCACCACCGAGCAGCACGGCCTCAGCGCCCTGTTCGGCGGCGCCCGGCGCGACGAGGAGAAGGCCCGCGCCAAGGAGCGCGTGTTCTCCTTCCGCGACGACTTCGGGCAGTGGGACCCCAAGAACCAGCGCCCCGAGCTGTGGTCGCTCTACAACGGCCGCATCCATCCGGGCGAGAGCATCCGCTGCTTCCCGCTGTCGAACTGGACCGAGCTGGACATCTGGCAGTACATCGCCCGCGAGAACATCGAGCTGCCCGACATCTACTACGCCCAGAAGCGCGAGGTCTTCCTGCGCGGCGGCATGTACTTCACGATCAACCAGCACTGCCAGCCGCGCGACGACGAGGAGGTGTTCGTCGAGTCGGTCCGCTACCGCACCGTCGGCGACGCCACCCTGACCGCGGCGGTCCCCTCGACCGCCACCACGCCGGACGAGGTGGTGGCCGAGGTCGCCGCCACGCGCATCACCGAGCGCGGCGCCACCCGCGGCGACGACAAGGTCAGTGAGGCTGCGATGGAGGATCGCAAGAAGGAGGGCTACTTCTGATGGACATCCTGCGATTCGCCACGGCCGGCTCGGTCGACGACGGCAAGAGCACCCTCATCGGCCGGCTGCTGTTCGACAGCAAGTCGATCTTCACCGACCAGCTCGAGGCCGTGGAGGCCACGAGCGCCCAGCGTGGCGACGAGTACACCGACTTGGCGCTGCTCACCGACGGCCTGCGCGCCGAGCGCGAGCAGGGCATCACGATCGACGTGGCCTACCGCTACTTCTCGACGCCGAAGCGCAAGTTCATCATCGCGGACACGCCCGGGCACATCCAGTACACGCGCAACATGGTGACGGGCGCCTCCACCGCCGACCTCGCGATCATCCTCGTGGACGCCCGCAAGGGCCTGCAGGAGCAGAGCCGCCGCCACGCCACGCTCGTGTCGCTGCTGCGCGTGCCGCACGTCGTGCTGGCGATCAACAAGATGGACCTCGTCGACTGGTCCGAGGACGTCTACAAGCGCATCAGCGACGAGTTCGTCGACTTCGCCGCGCGCCTGGAGTTCACCGACGTCACGACGATCCCGCTCTCGGCGCTCACGGGCGACAACGTCGTCTCGCGCTCGGCCGAGATGGACTGGTTCGAGGGGCCGTCGCTGCTGCACCACCTGGAGAACGTCTACATCGCGAGCGACCGCAACCTCGTCGACGTGCGGTTCCCGGTGCAGTACGTCATCCGTCCCCAGAACGGCCAGGGCGACTACCGCGCGTTCGCGGGCCAGGTCGTCAGCGGCGTCATGCGCCCCGGCGACGAGGTACTGGTGCTGCCCAGCGGGCTGCCCAGCCGGATCAAGGCGATCGACACCGCCCAGGGCGAGCTGGCCGAGGCGTTCGCGCCGATGTCGGTCACCGTGCGCCTCGAGGACGAGGTCGACGTGTCGCGCGGCGACATGATCGTGCGCCCCAACAACCAGCCGGTCGTCACGCAGGATCTCGACGCGATGGTCTGCTGGATGGACAGCGACGCGATGACCGTCGGCGGCAAGTACGCGATCAAGCACACCACCCGGTCGGCCCGCGCGCTGGTCAAGGAGATCAAGTACGAGCTCGACGTGAACACGCTGCACCGCAACCAGGCGCCGGGCAGCCTCGGGCTCAACGCGATCGGTCGCGTGGTGCTGCGCACGACGCAGCCGCTGATGGTCGATCCCTACCAGCGGAACCGGCAGTCGGGGTCGTTCATCCTCATCGACGAGGCCACGAACCGCACGGTCGGCGCGGGCACCATCACCGAGCACTGACCGGCGCACCCGCCCCGCACGCACAAGAACGGCCGTCGCCCCGAGGGGCGGCGGCCGTTCTGCCGGGGGGCTCGTGTCCTACCAGGCGCCCTTGCGACCGAGGACCACGCCGACGGTCTTGAGCAGGATCGTCAGGTCCATCCGCAGGTTCCAGTTGTTGACGTACATCAGGTCGAGACGGATCGACTCGTCCCACGAGAGGTTCGAGCGGCCGCTGACCTGCCACAGGCCGGTCATGCCGGGCTTGACGTGCAGCCGGCGCCACACCCACTGGCTGTACTGCGACGTCTCGCTCTCGATGGCCGGGCGGGGGCCCACCAGCGCCATGTCGCCGAGCAGCACGTTGAACAGCTGGGGCAGCTCGTCGAGCGACGTCTGGCGCAGCATGCGGCCGACCCGGGTGACCCGGGGGTCCTGGGCCATCTTGAACAACGGGCCCGCACCCTCGTTGAGCTCACGCAGGTCCTCGACCCGCTGGTCGGCGTCCACCACCATCGTGCGGAACTTGAAGATCGTGAACGGCACGCCGTCCTTGCCCGTGCGCTCCTGCCGGTAGATGATCGGCCCCCGCGTGTCCAGGCGGATGCCCAGCGCGATGAGCGCCATCAGCGGCGCGCCGAACATGATCGCCAGCACCGCGAACGCACGGTCGAAGAAGGCCTTGATCGCCTGGCCCACGAGGTGGCTGTTCGGCGGGTCCAGGGCCAGCGCCAGCTGGTCGCCGACCCGGGTGGGCCGCACGAACTCGACGTAGTCGTTCATGTCGGTCAGCACGAGGCACTCGATCTCGGCCCGCTGCAGGCCCCACGCGAGGTGACGCAGCGACGGGTCGCCCAGGGCCTGGTCGGCCGTGATGACCACCCGCGCCCCGTGGACGGTGCGCAGCAGCTTCGGGACGTCGCGGACCACGGAGTTCACCGTGGCGCTGCCCAGCGGCTGCGTGGAGTCCCACGTGCAGCGCCCGACGACGACGAGGTCGTGACGGTCCTCCCAGCGGGCCGCGAGCCGGTTGACCGCGTCGGCGGGACCCACCAGCAGCGTGGGCACCCGGCGCAGCGCCGTGCGGTGCACGAGCGCGGAGGCCACGATCAGCGAGGCGGTCACGCTCAGGACGACCACGGCGGCGCGCAGCTCGGCCGAGACGACGTCGGACAGGACGAGGGTGGCCAGCGCACCGAGCGCGAGGACCGCGATCAGTCGCTTGGCCGGACGCAGCGAACCCGCCCGCTCGTAGGCCGGCAGCGCGGCGAGGCTGAAGCCGAGCCACAGGACGACGCCGGCGGACAGGGCCGTGAGGGCCCCGGGCGCCATGCCGACGACGAGGCCGGCGACGATCGTTCCCGCGAGCACGACGAGGTGCCCGACGAGTCCCTGGCGGACGAGTGCTTCCAGTGACGAACGCCCCGTGGGCATCGCCGTGAGTTCCCGGTGGACCGAAGGTGATCCGGTGCCGGGGTCGCTGGTGATGGGCTCCACCAGGCGCAGCGGAAGGACGGTTTCATCGCGCCCGTCGATCGCTGAAGTCATGCCAACTCCCCAATGCGCACCTGCGGTGACGTGCTGCGGACCCCTCCGCCTCACCGCGGCACACGTGCCGTCGTGTCTGCGTACTCAGCCAAGAGCGTCGTTGAGTGGTGCCGATACAAGCCCGTAGGCCAGCCCCCCGGCCCGGTTCCCCCGCACCCGATGTCTCCCTCCGCCGGATTCCCCCTCCGACGGCCACCGAATGACGCGATGCCCCTGTCTTTCCCCTCGAAAGTAGGCCATGCCGGGACGTGTGTCAGGGCATTCTGCAAATTCCCGCATGTAGCGCACGTCACATTTCCCCAGACTGCGGTTTGTCGCGATCCGTGCAGGCGAACGCATCGATTCGCGCACAAGCCTCAGGGGTAACTTGAAGTTTCCAGCATCAGAGGCGATTTTTTGGGCTCATGGGGCGTCGTCGAACGACCACGTGGTTCCCTCACGCACCACACGTCCCGGTGACCCCGCCACCACCACGTTCGGAGGCACTTTCTGACCCCGCACGACGGCCCTCAGACCGACGCAGACGTGGTCGCCGATCTCGACGTGGCCCGAGACGACCGACTCACGGCACAGCCACACGTGGTGACCGATGCGGATCGTGGCGCCGAAGGGGTTGATCCGCTCCCCCGTGACCGCGTCCTCGAGCCGGTGCATGTCGTCGGTGGCGATGTAGACCCCGGCCGCCCACAGCTGGTCGCCCGCGGCCACGACACGGCCGCCGTTGCGCGCGTCGACGACGGGCGACCGGGTGGCCACGAGGGGCCCGTGCAGGACGATCGAGGAGCCCGGACCGCAGTACAGCTCCCCCGCCGTGAGCACGACGCGCTCGTCGAGGAAGACGGTCGCCTCGTTCCCGCCGACGAGCAGCGACGTCAGGTGGTCCATCGGCGCACCGACCACGATCAGCGCGTCCTGGAAGTAGAAGGTGGTCAGCGCCGCGACGACGTGGTCGGGCAGCCGCGCCCCGGGCGCCGCGTACAGCGCGTTGCCGAGGTCGTTCCACCAGGAGGGCAGCGGCCCGTCCATCCGCCGCCAGTCGAGCGCGTCGAGGCGGGCGGGGTCCACGCCGGCGGCCACGAGCCGGTCCCGGTGGTCGGGCGTCATCGCGTCGTCGGTCCGGGACAGGTCGAGCCAGGAGGTCACGCCGGACATCCTCGCACCCCCGGACGCACGGAACCCCGGCACCTGTGAGGTGCCGGGGTCCCGTGGAACAGCTGGGATCAGAAGCCCATGCCGCCCATGCCACCCATGTCGCCCATGTCGGGCGCGCCGGCCGCGCCCGCGGGCTCCGGCTTGTCGGCCACGACGGCCTCGGTGGTCAGGAACAGCGCGGCGATCGACGCGGCGTTCTGCAGCGCCGAGCGCGTGACCTTGGCCGGATCGATGATGCCGGTCGCGATCATGTCGACGTACTCGCCGGTGGCCGCGTTGAGGCCCTGGCCCTGCTCGAGGTTGGCGACCTTCTCCGCCACGACGCCGCCCTCGAGGCCGGCGTTGATGGCGATCTGCTTCAGCGGGGCCGAGGTGGCGACGCGGACGATGTTCGCGCCGGTGGCCTCGTCACCCTCGAGCTCGAGCTTCTCGAACGCGGCCTTGCTGGCCTGGACGAGCGCGACACCGCCGCCGGGGACGATGCCCTCCTCGACGGCCGCCTTGGCGTTGCGGACGGCGTCCTCGATGCGGTGCTTGCGCTCCTTGAGCTCGACCTCGGTGGCCGCGCCGACCTTGATGACGGCCACGCCGCCGGCCAGCTTGGCGAGGCGCTCCTGGAGCTTCTCGCGGTCGTAGTCCGAGTCGCTGTTCTCGATCTCGGCCTTGATCTGCGCCACGCGGCCCTGGATCTGGGCCTCGTCGCCGCCACCCTCGACGATGGTGGTCTCGTCCTTGGTCGTGACGACCTTGCGCGCGGTGCCGAGCAGCGTCAGGTCGGCGTTCTCGAGCTTGAGGCCGACCTCCTCGCTGATGACCTCGCCACCGGTGAGGATCGCGATGTCGGTCAGCATCGCCTTGCGACGGTCACCGAAGCCGGGCGCCTTGATGGCGACGGACTTGAAGGTGCCCTTCAGCTTGTTGACGATGAGGGTGGCCAGCGCCTCGCCCTCGACGTCCTCGGCGATGATGGCCAGCGGCTTGCCGGTCTGCATGACCTTCTCCAGCACCGGGACCATGTCCTTGACGGTGGTGATCTTGCTGTTGACGATCAGGATGTACGGATCCTCGAGCACGGTCTCCATGCGCTCGGGGTCGGTGACCATGTAGCCCGACAGGTGACCCTTGTCGAAGCGCATGCCCTCGGTCAGCTCGAGGTCGAGGCCGAACGTGTTCGACTCCTCGACGGTGATGACGCCTTCCTTGCCGACCTTGTCCATCGCCTCGGCGATGATCTCGCCGACCGTGGTGTCAGCGGCGGAGATGGAGGCGGTGGAGGCGATCTGCTCCTTGGTCTCGACGTCCTTCGCCATGGCGAGCAGCTGCTCGCTGATGGCCTCGACGGCGATCTCGATGCCCTTCTTCAGGCCCATCGGGTTGGCGCCGGCGGCGACGTTGCGCAGACCCTCGCGCACGAGCGCCTGGGCCAGGACGGTGGCGGTGGTGGTGCCGTCACCCGCGACGTCGTCGGTCTTCTTGGCGACCTCCTTGACGAGCTCGGCACCGATCTTCTCGTAGGGATCCTCGAGCTCGATCTCCTTGGCGATGGAGACGCCGTCGTTCGTGATCGTGGGGGCTCCCCACTTCTTCTCCAGGACGACGTTCCGGCCCTTGGGGCCGAGGGTGACCTTGACGGCGTCGGCGAGCTGGTTCATGCCCCGCTCGAGCCCGCGCCGGGCTTCTTCGTTGAATGCGATGGACTTGGCCATGGGTGCGTGTCTCCGACATAAGTAGAAGTGGAACTAGCACTCTCACTATACGAGTGCTAATCCCCACCGTTCAAGCGACCCCGCACCCGAGGTCGCCCGAAGCGCTAGTGCAGGGGCTGCACGTTCTCGGCCTCACGTCCCTTGGGGCCGTCGACGACCTCCAGCTCGACGTTCTGGCCGTCCTCGAGGGTCTTGAACCCGTTGATCGCGATCTTGGACCAGTGGACGAAGACGTCGTCCTGGCCCTCGACGGCGATGAAGCCGTAACCCTTGTCGGAGTTGAACCACTTGACGGTGCCATGCACCATGAGACCACCTTGTTCTGCGCGGAAAGGCCCGCGGCCGGACCAGAGCCAGCGTATCGGCAGCAGCCCCGATCCTCCTACGCGGGATTGCCGGGGAGGGACTCAGCAGCCGCCGGCAACGGCCGGGATGACCGAGATCTGGGTGCCGTCGGGGGTCCGGGTGTCGAGGCCGTCGGCGAAGCGGACATCCTCCTCCGCCACGTAGACGTTCACGAAGCGGCGCAGCTTGCCGTCCTCATCGACGATGCGCGCCCGGATGCCGGGGTAGGTCGTCTCGAGCGACTCCAGCACGTCGCTGAGGCGGTCGCCCTCGGCGCTGACCTGGGACTCGTCGTTCGTGTAGCTGCGCAGGATCGTGGGGATGCGGACGGACACGGCCATGGGGGTCTCCTCGGGTGGTTCGGTCGGACGGCTCAGGCGATGCCGGCCGCGGTGAAGGCGTCGTAGGTGGGGGCGATGGTGGCGCGGGCGCCGACGGATCCGGCGACGGCGTCGAGCGTCTTGAGGCCGTGACCGGTGTTGATCACCACGGTCTCCAGCTCGGGGTCGAGCTGACCGGTCTCGACGAGCTTCTTCAGCACGGCGACGGTCGTGCCGCCCGCGGTCTCGGTGAAGATGCCCTCGGTGCGCGCCAGCAGCACGATGCCGTCGCGGATCTGGTCGTCGTCGACCTCCTCGACGCCGCCGCCGGTGGAGCGGGCGATGTCGAGCACGTAGATGCCGTCGGCCGGGTTGCCGATCGCGAGCGACTTGGCGATCGTGTCGGGCCGCACGGGCCGGATCGCGTCGACGCCGTCCTTGTACGCCGTGGCGACGGGGTTGCAGCCCGTGGCCTGCGCGCCGAACACCCGGTAGGGCTTGTCCTCGACCAGGCCGAGCGCGATGAGCTCGCCGAACGCCTTGTGCACCTTGGTCAGCTGCGAGCCGGAGGCGACGGGGATGACGATCTGGTCGGGCAGGCGCCAGCCGAGCTGCTCGGCGATCTCGTACCCGAGCGTCTTGGAGCCCTCGGCGTAGAAGGGGCGCACGTTCACGTTGACGAACGCCCAGCCGTCCTCCTCGCCGGCGATCTCGCTGGCCAGCTTGTTGACGTCGTCGTAGTTGCCGTCGACCGCGACGAGGTTCTCGGTGAAGATCGCCGAGTTCACCTGCTTGGGCGTCTCGAGGTTGCTCGGGATGAACACGACCGTGCGGATGCCGGCCCGCGCGCCGGCCGCGGCGACCGCGTTGGCGAGGTTGCCGGTGGAGGGGCACGCGAAGACCTTGCTGCCGAACTCGCGGGCCGCGCTCAGCGCGCACGCGACGACGCGGTCCTTGAAGGAGTTGGTGGGGTTGGTGCTGTCGTCCTTGACCCACAGCTTCGCCAGGCCGAGCTCGGCGGCGAGGTTGCGGGCGTCGAGCAGCCGGGTGAAGCCGGGCTCGAGGTTCGGGCTGCTCTCGATGTCGTCGGGGACCGGCAGCAGGGCCTTGTAGCGCCAGATGTTGGCCGGGCCCGCCTCGATCTGCTCGCGCGTCACCGCGCCGAAGTCGTAGGCGATCTCCAGCGGACCGAAGCACTCGTAACAGGCGTAGTGGGGACCGAGCTCGCGCGTGGCGCCGCACTCGCGGCACTTCAGGGCGGTGGCGGGGCCGAAGGCACCCTCGCGGAGGGTGGTGGTCTCGGGGGTCGTGACGCTCACGAAGACTCCATTCATCTCTCCGGGTCGACGTTCGACCGCGGACGGAATTAGCACCTGGCCGGTGATCGGCTGGTTGCTGGGGCTTCGTCGGGCCGTGTCCCTCTGCCCCTCGGGATGAGTGGCTTCAGACTAAATGGCCGTCTCACGATACGTCCACTCCGTCCGGATGACGAGACGGCAAACGGAGGGTCAGGCGGGCGCGAACCGGTCGGCGAGATCGCCGAGCCACGCGGCCACGGCGTCGGGGCCGTCGAGCACCACGTCGGCCAGCGCGAGCAGCGCGTCCTGCTCGTCGGAGGCCGAGCACACGAGCGTGACGTCCATCCCCTGCTCGCGCAGGGCGATGCCCTCCTCGAAGGCCGGCAGGTCACCGAGGTCGTCGCCGGCGTAGATCACGGCACCGGGCTCGACGCGGCCGACCACGCGACGCAGGGTCTGACCCTTGTCGGTGCCGGCGGAGCGCAGCTCGATCACCTGGCGGCCCGGCTCGAGGTGCAGTCCGACCTCGGCCGCCAGCGCCTCGATCTGGGGACGCAGCTCGTCCAGCAGGCCCGGCGCGACGCCGCGCGTGTGCAGCGCGATCGCGAGCCCCTTGTCCTCGATCCGGATCCGGGACGCGTCGTGCTCCACGAGCCACTGCGGCAGCCGCGCGGCGAGGTCGGAGACCGCCTGGGGGCGGTGCGGCTGGCGCACCTCGCCGCTCGCGGCGTCCCAGCGCTCGGCCCCGTACTGACCACACACCACCATGCGGTCGAGCCCCGGCCCGTCCTCGAAGCGGCCGAGCCGCCGCACCTGGTCCACGGGGCGGCCGGTGATGATCGTCAGCTCACGGAGCACCGGACCCAAACGGCGCAGGGCGGCCAGCGAGTCGGGATGGATCCAGGCCGATGCGGGGTCCTGGACGATGGGTGCGAGCGTGCCGTCGAAGTCGAGCGCGAGCAGCGTGCGCCCCGGGTCGGTCATGGGAAAAGTATGGCGCGGGGGCACGAGGACTCAGCGGGGGCTGGCCAGCACGACCGTGAGGTTGGTTCCGGACATGCCCGCGGTGGCGGGCATGAGACGGGAGATCGCCAGGTCGGCGCCGAGCAGCGCCGCCTCGCCCTGGCGGCCCGCCGGGAAGTAGATCGTGTCCTGCGGCACGTTGCCGCGCCAGTCGGCGATCGCCCCGATCGTCCACCCGGCCGCCTGCGCCTGGCCGGCCACACGCCCCGCGAGACCGCCGATGCCGATCTGGTTGTAGACCGAGACGCCGATCGAGCGCGTCGCCGTGGGCTCGGTGGTGGGCTCCGTCGTCGGCTCCGTCTTAGGCGTCGCCGACTTCTTCGGCTTCGGCTTGGCCGACTTCTTCGCCGTGGCCTTCGCGGTGGGCGTGGGGCCGGTCGTGGTGCGCTCGGCGGACCGCGCGGGCGCCTCGTCGTCGCGGACGGCCTCGATGATGGCCCACCCGCCGGCGACGCCCAGGACGAGCCACACCGCGGGCAGCACGATCACGGTCCAGGCCGCGCCGCGCCGTTCGGGGTCACGCCGGTCGTCACGCGGTTCGAGGGGAGGCTGGTCCACTTCAGCGATCGGAGCCGGTGCGTCGCGCCTGGCGCTGACGCTGGCGCTGCGAGCGGAGGCGGCGCAGGCGCTTGACCAGCAGTGGGTCGTGCGCGAGGGCGTCCTCGGAGTCGATCAGCGCGTTGAGGATCTGGTAGTACCGCGTCGAGGTCATGTCGAACTTGTCGCGGATCGCCTGCTCCTTGGCCCCGGCGTACTTCCACCACAGGCGTTCGAGCTCGAGCATCTCGCGGTCGCGGTCGGACAATGCGCCCGCGCTGACCACCTGGTCGTGACTCTCCACCGCTGCCATGCCCCTGATCGTACCGGCGGAATCACACGGTTGTCATTCCCCCGCGAGAATCGGGCGGACCCGGACGCCCGCTCCGGGGCGGAGGCCACCGTTCTCCCCTAGGGTGGCCCCATGGCGCCGGAGCAAGCTGACTTCCTCGTGATCGCCAACCGGCTGCCGGTGGACCGCCTGATCGACGCCGACGGCGAGATCTCCTGGCGCACGTCGCCCGGCGGACTGGTCACCGCGCTCGAGCCCGTCATGAAGCTGCGCGGCGGCGCGTGGATCGGCTGGCACGGCGCCGCCGAGGAGGACCTCGACGAGTTCGAGCACGACGGACTGCGCCTCGTGCCCGTGCCGCTGTCGGAGGCGGAGGTCGAGGAGTACTACGAGGGCTTCTCCAACGGCACGCTCTGGCCGCTCTACCACGACGTCGTCGTCACCCCGGAGTACCACCGCGAGTGGTGGGACTCCTACGTCACGGTGAACCGCCGCTTCGCCGAGAAGGCCGCCACGCTCGCCGCGCCGGGCGCCGTGGTCTGGGTGCAGGACTACCAGCTCCAGCTGGTGCCGCAGATGCTGCGAGAGCTGCGTCCCGACCTGCTCATCGGGTTCTTCCTCCACATCCCCTTCCCGCCCACCGAGCTGTTCCAGCAGCTGCCGTGGCGGCGCCAGATCCTCGAGGGGCTGCTCGGCGCCGACCTCGTCGGCTTCCAGATGCCCGGCGGCGCGCAGAACTTCGCCCGTCTCGTGCGCCAGCGCGTCGGCCACCGCACGGTGCGCGACACGGTGTTCCTGCCCGACGGGCGCAAGGTGCTCGCCCGGGCCTACCCGATCTCGATCGACGCCCGCGGCTTCGAGCAGCTCTCGCGCACCCCCGAGGTCACGGCCCGCGCCCAGGAGATCCGCGACAGCCTGGGCAATCCGCGCCACGTGCTCATCGGCATCGACCGCCTCGACTACACCAAGGGACTGCCGCAGCGGCTGCGCGCCTTCGGCGAGCTCGTCAGCGACGGCGTCATCGACGTGGACGACGCCGTCTTCGTCCAGGTGGCCACCCCGTCTCGCGAGCGCGTGCACCAGTACCGGGTCCTGCGCGACGACATCAACCGCCTCGTCGGGCGCATCAACGGCGACATGGGGCGCATCGGCCAGCAGCCGGTGCAGTACCTGCACGCGTCGTTCCCGCGCGAGGAGATGGCCGCGATGTACCGGGCCGCCGACGTCATGGTCGTCACTCCCCTGCGCGACGGCATGAACCTCGTGGCCAAGGAGTACATCGCCACGCGCTGGGACGACCGCGGTGCGCTCGTGCTCAGCGAATTCGCCGGTGCCGCCGGAGAGCTCAAGCAGGCGTTCCAGGTCAACCCGCACGACATCAACGGCATGAAGGACGCGCTGCTCGGCGCGATGCAGGCCAACCCGGTCGACCTGCGCAAGCGGATGCGCGCCCTGCGCAAGCAGGTCATGGAGAACGACATCGAGCGCTGGGCCAACACCTTCCTGGCCGAGCTCGCGGCCGTGCGCGACATCGGGCCGTCCGACGGTGACGGCTGAGCTTCCCGCCCGGGTCCGCCGCGGGTACGCACTCGGCAGCGTCGCGACCGGGACGTTCGGCACCGTCCCCGGGCTCCTGCTGCTGCCCTACCTGACCGACGAGATCGGCATCGGCGCGGCACTGGCCGGGGTTCTGGTCTTCGCACCGAAGGCGTGGGACGTGGTCCTCAACCCGATCGCGGGGCGGATCAGCGACCGCTCGACCCATCCCTCGGGCCGCCGCCGGCCCTTCCTCGTGCGCGCCGGCCTCACCCTCGCGGTGCTGTTCGCCGTGATGTTCGCCGGCCCCTCCGAGCCGAGCGCGCTGGCCGCCGCGTGGGTGGCCGTGGCGTTCCTGGGCTGCGCCAGCGCGTACGCGTTCTTCCAGGTCCCCTACGTCGCGATGCCGGCCGAGCTGACGCTGGACTACGCCGAGCGCACGCGGCTCATGACGTGGCGCGTGGTGGTGCTGGCGCTGGCGATCCTGCTGTCGGGCGCCACCGCGCCGATCGTGGCCGACCAGCTCGGTCACGCCGCGATGGGCGTCTACGTGGGCGTGCTCATCGCACTCGGCGTCCTCGGGTCGTGGTGGGGCACCCGTGGCGCGCCCGAGCACCCCACCCAGACCGCCGCCGGCACCCTCGCCGACCAACTGCGGCTCGTGGCCGCCAACCCCGACTTCCGTGCGGTCCTGCTGACCTTCGTCGTGCAGGCGGCGGCCATCGGCACGGTGCTCGCCGGCGTCGCCTACGTCGCCGACGACCTGCTCGACAGCGCCGCCGCGAACACGTTCCTCTTCGTGGCCTTCGTGGGTCCGGCGCTGCTCGTCACGCCGCTGTGGGAGCGCTACGCCGCCACGCGGGGCAAGCGGTCGGGGTACGGCCTGGCCACCGGATTCCTCGTGGTCGGCATGGCCGCCCTGCTGACGGCCCACGCCGGGTGGACGGGCCTGACCTACGTCGCGGCCGCCCTCGTGGGCATCGGCTACGCCGGCGCCCAGGTGTTCCCCATGGCGATGCTGCCCGACGTCGCCGCCGACGACGCGCAGCGCAGCGGCTCGAACCGCATCGGCGTCTTCACGGGCGTGTGGACCGCCGGCGAGACGCTGGGACTGGCCCTCGGGCCCGGGATCTTCGCGCTCGTGCTCACCGCGGGCGGCTACGTGTCGTCCACCGGCGACGTCACGGTGACCCAGCCCGACAGCGCACGCCTCGCGATCGCCCTCGGGTTCTCGGTGCTGCCCGCCGCACTGGCCGCGCTCAGCCTCGTGCTGCTGCGCGGCTACCGCCTCGACGACCGCCTCAGGAGCCTCGATGTCACCTGACCAGATCCTCGCCGAGCTCGCCGCCCGACGGCAGGGCGACCTGCCCACGCACGGCGGCAGGACCCTGGCCTACGTCTACGACTCCGGGCTCGAGGAGGCCGACGAGGTCGCCCGGCAGGCCATCGCGATGTACGCCGCCACGAACGGTCTCGACCCGACGGCGTTCCCGAGTCTGCTCTCGATGGAGTCCGACCTCGTCGGCTTCGCCCGGTCGGCGCTGCACGGCGGTGACGAGGTGGTCGGCACCGTCACGTCGGGGGGCACCGAGTCGATCCTGCTGGCCGTGCAGACCGCCCGCGACGCGGCCGGGGTCGAGCGTCCGGCCCTGGTGGTGCCCACCACGATCCACGCCGCGTTCGCGAAGGCGGCGCACTACTTCGGCGTCGAGCTCGTGACCGTGCCCGTGGGCCCGGGCCATCGCGCCGACGTCGCCGCGATGGCCGCGACGATCGACCGGCTCGGCGACCGCGTCGTGCTGGTGGCGGCCTCCACGCCGTCGTACGCCCACGGCGTGATCGACCCCGTCGAGGACCTCGCCGCCGTCACCCGCGAACGCGGCCTGCGGTTCCACGTGGACGCGTGCATCGGCGGCTGGATCCTGCCGTGGACGCCGGACGCCCCGGCCTGGGACTTCGCCGTGCCGGGCGTCACCAGCATCTCGGTGGACCTCCACAAGTACGCCTACACGCCCAAGGGGGTGTCGCTGCTGCTGCACGCCGACGCCGCCCTGCGCCGCCCCCAGTTCTTCGCGCACGCCGACTGGCCGGGCTACACGATGCTGAACTCGACGACCCAGTCCACGAAGTCGGGCGGGCCCCTCGCGGCCGCGTGGGCCGTGGTGCAGCTGATTGGCGACGACGGCTACCGCGACCTCGTCCGGCGCACGCTCGACGGCACGCGGCGGCTAGCCGAGGGCATCGAGGCGATCGACCACCTGCACCTCGTGGAGCGTCCCGACACCTCGCTCGTCGTGGTGGGCACCGACGACGCCGTCGACGTGTTCACGATCAGCGACCTGATGCTCGACCGTGGCTGGTTCGTCCAGCCGCAGATGCGCTTTGGCGACGAGCCCGCGAACCTGCACCTGACGATCTCGGCGGCCACCGCCGCGTCCGTGCCCGAGTTCCTGGAGGCCCTGCGCGAGTCCGTCGCAGCCGCGGCCGCCTCCGGCCCGATCCGGATCGACCCGCTGCTGGCCGAGGCCGCGGCCGGCCTGGACCCGGACACGCTCGACGACGAGGCGTTCGACGGCCTGCTCGCCCTGGCGGGTCTCGCCGGTGAGGGCGGTCAGGTGGCGGTCCCCGAGCGCCTCGGCCCCGTCAACGCACTGGTCGACGTCGCTCCCCCGCGCGTCCGCGAGGCGCTGATGATCGCCTTCCTCGACCGGCTGACCCGCTGATGACCGATTCCTGGAGGACGCCCGTCACGCTGAGCGGCACGCTGGTGCGCCTTGAGCCGCTCGGTCCCGAGCACGCCGCCGGCCTCGCCGGGGCCGGCGACGACCCCGCCGTCTTCGAGCACCTGCGCGGGTGGGACGTCATGACGCCCGAGGTGGCCGCCGCGCGGATCGAGCGCACCCTGGCCAACCCGTCGCTGGTCCCGTGGGCGCAGGTCGACCTGCGCAGCGGCGAGGTGGCCGGGATGACGTGCTTCTACGACGTCGACGACGAGCTGCGCACGGTGGCGATCGGCCACACCTGGATCGGTCGCCGCTTCTGGCGCAACGGCCTGAACACCGAGGCGAAGCTGCTGCTGCTCACCCGCGCCTTCGACGACCTCGGCTGCGTCCGCGTCGTGTGGCACACCGACATCCGCAACGAGCGCTCGCAGGCGGCGATCACCCGCCTCGGGGCCCAGCGCGAGGGCGTGCTGCGCAAGCACAAGCCGCGCGACGACGGGTCGTGGCGCGACACCGTGACGTTCTCGATGCTCGACGACGAGTGGCCGCAGGCCCGCGACCGGCTGACCGCCGCGCTGCGGCGCTGACTCAGGAGACGATGCGGGCGTTGCGCAGGATGCGCTGGGTGGCGACCGAGACCACGAACGCCACGACCATCGCGCCGATTGTGACGGCGAAGGCCGGCGTGGGCCCCGACGGACCGAACGCACCGTCGGCGGCACGTCCCGCGAGCGACGCGCCGGTGGCGTAGCCCAGTCCGGTGGCGCCGGCCATGAACGTCATGGCCGTGCCGATCCGCGCGGGTGGCACGATGAGGCCGGCCAGCGCGAACGCGCTGATCAGGTAGGGCGCCACCGCGAAGCCCAGCACGGCGATCACGGCGACGACCTGCGGGATCGTCTGCACGAGCAGCAGCGGCAGGGAGAGCGCGACCATCGCGCCGGACGCCCACAGCATGCGGGTGGCGTAGAGGACGCTGACCGGGACGGCCGCGAGCGACAGCGCCGCGATCATGCTGCCGACGCCGAGGACCGCGTGGATGAGGCCGGCCACGTCAGGATGACCCTGCTGGGTGGCCAGGACCGTGGAGCCGGCCTGGATGCTGCCGAAGAACGTGCCCATGAGGTAGACGGCGAACGCCAGCACGATGAACGCGGCGGTCCACAGCTTCACACCGTGCGTGGGCGCGTGCTCGCTCCCGCGGGGCACGAGCGCCGCGGTGCGGTGCACGGCGAACCACGAGCCGAAGACGAGGAGCAGCACGGCGGCGGCCAGCAGCGCTCCGTCGGCCCCGACCAGCACGCCGAGGATGCCGACGAGCGCCGGGCCGAGCACGAAGGACGCCTCGTCCCCCGCGCCCTCGTAGGAGAAGGCCAGGTCGACGAAGCGGTTCACCTCGGACTGGCGGATGCGACCCTCGTCGACCCGCTTGGCCAGCACCGGACGCCACCGTACGCGGGCCAGCGGCCCGACCTGCGGCATCACGAGGCCGGTGACTGCCGCGACCGCGATGAGGGCGCCCGAGGAGACGCCCCGGTCGGAGCAGACGACGATCGCGACGAGACCGATCGACCCGAGGATCGACTGCGTGAGCACCACGGGGCGCTGGCCGACGCGGTCGGCGGCGGCACCGAAGAACGGCGAGCCGATCGCGCTGGCGACAGCGAGCGCGCCCGCGGTGGCACCGGCGATGCCGTACTTGCCGGTGGACTGGGCCACGAGCAGCAGTACGCCCATCTGGCTCATCGCGAGCGGGATGCGCCCCAGGAACGCCACCGCGACGAAGGAGAATCCAGCTGCGCCCCAGAGGCGGCGGTAGTCGGCGATGGCAGAAGACACAACCCGCCCATGCTACCGGTCGGCCCCACCGGAGCCCTCCTACACTCGTGCCGTGGTGGAAGCGACGATCGGGCGGGCACGCGTGGCCACGTCCACCCTCCTGTTCTCCAACGGCTTCCTGCTCGGGGCCTGGATCGTGCACATCCCCGTGGTCATGGACCGGACCGGGATCTCAGCCGCCACCCTCGGCACGCTGCTGCTGTGGATGGGCGCCTGCGCGTGGCTGGGCATGCAGGCCGCCGGCTTCTTCGTCGACCGCACCGGCAGCGCGCGCGCCGTCACGGTCGCCCTGGTGCTCATGTGCCTGTCCCTGCCGCTGCCGGGGCTCGCGACCGACGTGTGGACGCTGGCCGCCGCGCTGGGCCTCCTCGGCGCCACCAACGGTGTCGTCGACGTGGCCCAGAACGCCCAGGCGGTCACCGTCGAGCGGGCGTACGGCCGGCCCGTGATGTCCTCGTTCCACGCCTGGTTCTCGGCAGGCGGCTTCATCGCCTCGGCCCTCGGCGGCACGATGCTGGCGCTGGGGTGGCCCGTGCCCCTGGACTTCCTGGTGTTCGCGGTGCTCGGACTCGTGCTCGTCGCCCTCGTGCGGCCGCACCTGCTCGACCACGACGTGCAGGACCGCGAGGAGGGTCTCGCGCGGCCGCCGTGGACCGCCCGGATCGTGCTCCTCGGCGCGCTCGCGTTCGCGCTGATGCTCGCCGAGGGCGTGGCCTACGACTGGAGCACCGTCCACCTGCGCGACGAGCTCGGCACGACCGAGGCCGTGGCCGCGGTGGCCTACGGCGCCTTCAGCGCGACGATGTTCGTGACCCGGCTCCTGGTGGACCGCATCGTCGTCGTCACGGGGCCGGGCCCGTTCGTGCGCTGGGCGTCGATCCTCGGGGCGGTCGGCCTCGGCATCGCGATCGTGGCGCCCACGCCGGCGGTCGCCATCCTCGGCTGGGCCGTGGTGGGCATCGGCCTCGCCGGGTGCGTGCCCCAGTTCTTCAGCGCGGCGGGCAACGTGGATCCTCGCCACGGCGCGGCGATCATCGCCCGGGTCACCGGCATGGGCTACGTGGCACTGCTCAGCGGACCCTCGATCATCGGGCTGCTGACCCACTGGGTCCCGCTCACGACGGCCTTCCTGGTCCCCCTCGCGCTGTGCCTGGTCGCCAGCGCGCTCGCCCCCACCGCCCTCAGGAAGCCCGAGTGAGCCTCGAGCACCTGATGGCCCCGGACTGGGCCGAGGCGATGGAGCCCGTCGCGCCGCAGATCGCGGAGATGGGCGACTTCCTGCGCGCCGAGATCGCCGCCGGCCGCTCCTACCTGCCCGAGCCGGACGCGATCTTCCGCGCCTTCCGCACTCCCCTGGCGCAGGTGCGGGTGCTCGTCACGGGTCAGGACCCCTACCCCACTCCGGGCCATCCGATGGGCCTGTCGTTCTCGGTCCGTCCGGACGTGCGACCGCTGCCGCGGAGCCTGGTCAACATCTACCGCGAGCTCGAGGCCGACCTCGGCATCGCGCCCGCACCGCACGGCGACCTGTCGGCGTGGGCCGACCGGGGCGTCATGCTGCTCAACCGCTGCCTCACCGTGCGACCCGGCGAGGCGGCCAGCCACCGCGGCCGCGGGTGGGAGGCGGTCACCGACCGCGCGATCGCCGCTCTCGTCGAGCGCGGCGGCCCGCTCGTCGCGATCTTGTGGGGCCGCGACGCCCAGTCGCTGGCGCCGCGCCTCGCCGACGTGCCCCGGATCGAGTCCGCCCATCCCAGTCCGCTGTCGGCGTCGCGCGGGTTCTTCGGCTCGCGCCCCTTCAGCCGGGCCGACGCGGCCCTGGTCGCCCAGGGCGCGGAGCCGGTGGATTGGGAACTGCACGGATAGGGTTGTGGAGTGACAGAGACACGCATCCGCGACCGCGCCGTGATGATCGACCAGGGCTTCGTCGTGCTCCAGCGCTGGGGCCTGCGCATCATCGTCGTCGCGGCCGCGCTGTACGTGCTCGGCTGGGGCGTCGGCCGCACCTGGATGATCTGGTTCCCGGTCTCGCTGGCGATCCTGTTCGCCACCGTGCTCGGCCCGCCGACCAAGCGCCTGCGTGACCAGGGTGTCCCCGCGGCCGCCGCGGCCGGCGTCGTGATGCTCGCGTTCCTCGCGGCGCTCGGCTTCCTGTTCTCGATCCTCATCCCCCAGCTGGTGGAGGAGGCGCCCGAGATCGCCGATCGTGCCGCCAAGGGCGTCGGCGAGGTCCAGGACTGGCTCGTCAACGGGCCGCTGCCCATCGAGGCGGGACAGATCTCGAACGCCCTCAACTCGGTCGAGGACTGGCTGCGCAACAGCGCCGGCGACATCAGCAGCGGCGTGCTGTCCACGATCGGCGTGGCCACCAACGTGGTCCTCAACACGGTGCTCGTGTTGATCCTGACCTTCCTGTTCATCAAGGACGGCCACCGCTTCCTGCCGTGGGTCGAGCGCCTCGGCGGCCACCGCGTCGGCGGCCACCTGCGCGAGATGCTCTACCGGGCCTGGAACACCCTCGGCGGCTTCATCCGCACCCAGGCGCTCGTGTCGTTCATCGACGCCGTGCTGATCGGCGCCGCGCTGGCGATCGTGGGCCAGCCGCTGTGGGTGCCGCTCGCCGTCATCACCTTCATCGGCGGGTTCATCCCGATCGTCGGTGCGTTCGCCAGTGGCGCGATCGCGGTGCTGGTGACCCTGGTGACCAACTCCCCCCGGGACGCCCTCATCATCCTGGCCGTGATCGTCGCCGTGCAGCAGCTCGAGGGCAACGTGCTCTCGCCGATGCTGCAGGGCAAGAGCATGAACCTGCACCCGGCCGTCGTGCTGATGGCCGTCACCGCCGGTGGCTCGATCTTCGGCATCACGGGCGCGTTCCTCGCGGTGCCCGTCACCGCCACGATCACCGAGATCCTGCGCTACGCCAACGAGCGGATCGACGCGTCGCTGACCGCCGGGGGTGATCCCGTGGCGGCGCTCACGGCACCCACCGTCGCGGACGTCGACGCCGACGCGTCGGCGGCGCAGGGCCGCGACACCTGAGCGGGGCCGGCCCCGCGACCGGTCTCAGTCGAAGACGACCGTCTTCATGCCGTTCAGCAGCACCCGGTGCTCGGCGTGGGCGCGCACCGCGCTCACCAGCGCGCGGGCCTCGAGGTCCTGGCCCATGGCCGCCAGCTCGGCCGCCGACGAGCGGTGGTCGACGCGGCGGAAGTCCTGCTCGATGATCGGCCCCTCGTCGAGGTCGGCCGTCACGTAGTGCGCCGTGGCGCCGATGACCTTGACGCCGTGACGGTGGGCCTGCTCGTAGGGGCGAGCGCCCTTGAAGCTGGGCAGCAGCGAGTGGTGGATGTTGATGGCGCGGCCGTGCACGTCGCGACACATCTGGTCGGTGAGGATCTGCATGTAGCGCGCGAGGATGAGCGCCTCGGCGCCGCGGCTCTCCATCAGGTCGATCACGAACTGCTCGGTGTCGCGCTTGGTCTCGGGGGTGACCCGGATCTGGTGGAACTCGATGCCGTGCCACTCCACGATGTCGCGCCAGTCGGGGTGGTTCGACACGACCGCGACGATCTCGACGGGCAGCTGGCCCTGGCGCACGTGGAAGAGCAGGCTGTTCAGGACGTGGCCCTGTTTGGACACCATCACCACGACGCGCAGGGGCGCGGTGGCGTCGTGCAGGTCCCAGTCCATGTCGAACGGCTCGAGCACCGGCGCGAGCGCCGCGCGCATGTCCTCGAGCTCGACCTCGCGGTCGGCGGCGAAGCGCACGCGCATGAAGAAGTGCAGCGTGTCGGGGTCGGCGTACTGCTGGCTCTCGGTGATCGTCCAGCCGTCCTGCGCCAGCGTGGACGCGATCGCCGCCACGATGCCGACCCGGTCGGGGCAGGCGAAGGTCAGGATGAAGTCGCTGTGCGGCCGGGGGCTCTCCATGGACGCATCGTCTCAGGTACGCGTCGTGAGCAGGACGCCCAGGTGGAGTAGCTCAGGACTCCTCGAGCCGGTCGCGCAGCAGGAGCGCGTGGTTGTGCTCCTCGTCCTTGGCGGCGAACAGCAGGGTGACCACCTCGTGCTCGTCGACGAGCTCGAGCAGCCGGTCGAGCGCCGGGTTCGTGTCGAGCTCCGCGGCGTACCGGTCGCGGAAGGCCACGAAGTCGAAGTCCCCACCGTGGAAGGCGCGGCGCAGTTCGGTGCTGGGAGCGACCTCCTTGAGCCACACGTCGACCGCGGCGCGCTCCTTCGTCATGCCGCGCGGCCAGAGCCGGTCCACCAGGACCCGCAGGCCGTCGTCGGGCGACGGGTCGTCGTGGACGCGGCGGACCCGGATCATCGGCTCCCGTCGACCACGGTGGTCAGCAGCACCGCGGCGTCGTCGATCGCGAGGAGGTCGTGGCGGTGGTCCGGGATCACCAGCAGCTCGCCGGGCCCGCCCTCCCAGGCGTCGTCCCCGGCCGCCAGGCGCACGCGCCCCGAGAGCACGAAGAGTGTCGCCTCCGCGGGCGCGTCGTGCTCGTCGAGGCGGTGGTCGGCCGCCAGGGCGATGAGCGTCTGCCGCAGCCGGTGGTGGCGCCCCGGATGCAGGGCCACCGCGCTGCGCCCGCTGGGCGCCGACGTGGCCGTCTCGATGTGGTCGTGTGCGAGGGTCGCCAGGTCGGTGGATTCCATGCCCCGACCGTAGCCCGAAGCGGGTGCGCGAAGGCGGCTCGCGTGGGAGAGTCTCGACCCATGCGCATGAAGCTCGGCCGACCTAACCTGTCGACGTACGACGCCCTGTTCGACCTGCCCCCGGCCGCGCCGGACGCCCCGTCGGTCACCTTCGCCGGTGTATCCACGCTGTCATTCGAGTGCAGCGGCTCGGCCCTGCTGGTCGACGGCTTCTTCTCCCGCCCGTCCCTCGCCAAGGTGGGCCTCGGCCGGATCGCGCCGGTTCCCGAGCGGATCGGCGACGGCCTCCGGCGGCTGGGCCTCCTCGGCGCCGGGGCATCGCGCGTCGAGGCCGTACTGCCCGTGCACAGCCACTTCGACCACGTCATGGACTCGGCCGAGGTCGCGCGGCGGACCGAGGCACTGCTGGCCGGCGGGACGTCCACGCTCAACGTCGGCCGCGGCGCCGGGCTCCCTGACGCGCAGCGCCGTCGTCTCGAGCCGGGAGTCCCGACCGCGTTGGGCCCCTGGACCGTCACCGCCGTGCCGTCCGAGCACTGCCCACCCGACCGGTATCCCGGCACGATCGACGAGCCGTTGCGGACGCCGGCGCGAGCGAGCGCCTACCGCTGCGGCGAGGCATGGTCGCTGCTCGTCGAGCACCCGTCCGCGGGCGCCACGCTCGTCCAGGGCAGCGCCGGGTTCCGGCCCGGCGCTTTGGCGGGCCTGCGAGCCGACGCGGTGTACCTCGGGATCGGGCAGCTCGGGCTCCTCGGCGCGGAGTACGTCGAGGACTACTGGACCCACACCGTCGCGGCGGTCGGAGCGCGTCGGGTCGTGGTGACGCACTGGGACGACTTCTTCCGGCCGCTCACCCGCCCGCTGCGCGCCCTGCCGTACGCGGGCGACGACCTCGACGTGACGATGCGCGAGCTGCGCTACCTGGCGGGCCGGGACGGGGTGTCGCTGCACTTCCCGACGCTGTGGCGGCGCGAGGACCCGTGGACGGCCTGACGCCTCGTGGAGCCCCCGACAGGATTCGAACCCGCGACATCTTCTTTACAAGAGAAGCGCTCTACCGACTGAGCTACAGGGGCGCGGCGGTGTGGCCGCCCGCCTCATCCTAACGACGGTCAGACCCGCCCGGCCTCGCACGCTTCCGCGAAGTCCTCGTCGACCTGCTCCTCCTCGGGGAGGGCCGGGGTGATCGCCTCGTCGCCGTTGCCGATCTCGGCGAACCGGGTCAGGTCCGTGACCTGGTCGTCGGCATCGCCGCCCGGGGTGAGGAACCCGTCGAGCACGATCGCGCAGTCGGCGGCGCCGAACTCCTGCCAGCCCGTGACGGTGCCCCACTCGTCGGTCCCCTCGCCGGCGACGACCCCCTGGGTGCGCAGGACACCGATGACGCGCACAAGGCCGTCCTCGGTCGTGACCTCGTGCGCGGTGCGGGTCTGCAGCGACACGTTGACCGCCCCGTCGGCGTCCGAGACCTGCCAGACCGCCGTCATCCGGGTGTCGCGCGGGGCGAGGGCCGGATCCAGCGCCGTCGCCCTGGCCAGGCCCGGCTCGGTCTGGGCGTCGGCGGCGTCCTCGATCGCGGACCCCAGGGACGCCGGCAGGCCGTTCCCGACGGCCCCGGGATCGGTGGCCGCCTGCAGGGCCCACGTGCGGACCGCGGTCACCATCTCGTCGTACTCCCGCGCCGTGACGCCGTCGGGGCGCCGGGGCGGCTCGGGGACGGCTCCGGCGGGCGTGGGCCAGCCGGCGATGCCGAGGTCGTCGAGGGAGATCTGCTGCGTGGGCGCCGGCTGGGGGTCGGGCGTGGCCGACGGCTCGGGATCCCCGGAGCCGCCCGTGCAACCGGCCAGCATGAACGTCACCAACACGAGCAGCAGGACGGGACGACGCATCCGTCCAGTATGCATACTGACCCCGTGGCCCCTCCCAACCCGACGCCCCCGTACCCCCGCCTGCTGCGCGCGACGAGCCTGCTCGACACGCCCTTCGCGCTGATCGACGAGGAGGCGCTGTGGGCCAATGCCGGCGACCTCGTCCGACGGGCCGGTGGCGTGCCGATCCGCCTGGCCACCAAGTCGATCCGGGTGCGCTCGATCATCAAGAACGCTCTGACCCTCGACGGGTTCCGGGGCGTCATGACCTACTCGCTGTCCGAGTCGATCTGGCTGGCCGACCAGGGGGTCGACGACATCCTGCTGGCGTACCCCAGCGTCGAGCGCGAGGCCTACGCCGAGCTCGTCACCGACGAGCGCCGGCTCGCGTCGATCACCGTGATGGTCGACTCGTTGGAGGCCCTCGACTTCATCGACTCCGTCGTCGGGAAGGACCACCCGCCGATCCGGGTGTGCCTCGACGTGGACTCGTCCCTGCGCGTGCTCGGGGCGCACCTGGGCGCCCACCGCTCCCCCGTCCACACCGGACGCGAGGCCAAGCGGGTCGCGGCCGCGATCGCCGCCCGCCCGGGCTTCGACCTCGTCGGGCTGATGTTCTACGACGCGCAGATCGCCGGCCTGCCCGACGGCGGGCCCGCCATCGCGCTGGTCAAGCGCCGCTCGGCCGCCGAGCTGCGCCGCCGCCGGCGCAAGATCGTCAAGGCCGTCCGGAGCATGACCGACCTGCAGATCGTGAACGCCGGCGGCACGGGCAGCCTCGACGTCTGGCGCGACGACCCCTCGGTGACCGAGATGGCCGCCGGCTCGGGCCTCTTCGTCCCCACGCTCTTCGACGACTACCGCGCCTTCACGCCGCGCCCCGCAGCGTTCTTCGCGCTGTCGGTGGTGCGCAAGCCCTCCCGCGACGCCGCCACGTGCTTCGGCGGGGGCTACATCGCCTCCGGCCCGGCCGGGAAGTCGCGCGTGCCCACGCCCGTGTGGCCCGAGGGACTCGAGTACTACCCGTCCGAGGGCGCCGGCGAGGTCCAGTCGCCCCTGCGCGGGAAGGTCGCGCGCACGCTCTCGATTGGCGATCGCGTGCTCTTCCGGCACGCCAAGGCCGGTGAGATGTGCGAGCGGTTCGACCGAGTGGCCCTCGTCGACGCCGCCGGGCACGCCTCACTCACCCCCACCTACCGGGGCGAAGGGAAGAACTTCGGATGACCACGTGGAGCAACTGGGCCGGGAACGTCACGGCCAGCCCCGACGCGATCGAGCACCCCGCCTCCACCGACGAGGTGGTCGCGCTCGTGCTCGCCCACCCGCGGGTCAAGGCGGTCGGGGCCGGGCACTCGTTCACCCCCATCGCGGCCCCCGAGGGTGTGCAGCTGCGGCTCGACCGCATGAACCGCGTCCTGCACGCCGACACCGTGAGCGGCCTCGTCCGCGTGCAGGCGGGCATCTCGCTGCACGACCTGAACCGCCGGCTCGACGCGTTGGGCCTGGCGCTGCCGAACCTCGGCGACGTCGACCCGCAGTCGGTCGCCGGCGCCACGTCCACGGGCACCCACGGCACCGGAGCGCGGCTCTTCGGCATCGCCCGCGCGGTGACCGCGCTGCAGCTGGTCACGGCCGACGGGCAGGTGCTCGAGATCGATGCCGGCCACGACCTGTTCGACGCCGCCCGCGTGGGCCTGGGAGCCCTCGGGATCGTCACCGAGGTGACGCTGCAGTGCGTCCCGGCATTCCTGCTGCACGCCCGCGAGGAGCCGATGCCGCTGTCGGCCGTGGTGGCCGACCTCGACGCCCTCGTCGACGGCAACGACCACTTCGAGTTCTACTTCTTCCCCCACACCGACAAGGCGCTGACGAAGCGCAACAACCGGGTCGCCGAGGGCACCGAGCCCCGGCCCCTGTCGCGCTGGCGGCACGCGCTCGACGACGAGTTCCTCTCGAACACGGTCTACGAGCGGGTCCAGCGCCTCTCCACGCGACGGCCCGCGCTGATCCCGAGGATCAACACCGTGTCGGGATCGCTGCTCGGTGCGCGTGAGTACACCGACGCCTCGCACGAGGTGTTCATCTCGCCGCGCCGCGTCCGCTTCCGCGAGTCCGAGTTCGCCCTGCCCCGCGCCGCGGCGGCCGAGGCGATCGCCGAGATGCAGCGCTGGTACGCCCGCACCGACCAGTACGTGTCGTTCCCGGTCGAGGTCCGCTTCACCGCGGCCGACGACATCTGGATGTCGACGGGGCACGAGCGCGACAACGTCTACATCGCGGTGCACCAGTACCACCGCACCGACCCCACGGCGTACTTCGCCGCGATGCAGGACATCTTCACCGCGCACGAGGGCCGGCCGCACTGGGGCAAGATGCACACCCTCGGGGCCGAGCACTTCCGCAAGGTCTACCCGCGGTTCGACGACTTCGTCGCCGTGCGCGACCGCCTCGACCCCGAGCGGAAGTTCACCAACGCCTATCTGCGGCAGGTGCTGGGCGGCTGAGGAAGCGCAGGCAGCGCTGGCAGTGACGTTCGCGGGGTGTCGCACGGCGTGTCGACCCCGCGAACGTCACCGCCAGCGGTTCAGGCTCTCAGGCGCGCGTCTGGCTGATCGCGTAGAGCGTGATGCCGGCGGCGACGCCCGCGTTGAGCGACTCGAGCGTCGACGACATCGGGATCGACACCAGCTGGTCGACGGTCTCGCCGACGAGCCGGGACAGGCCCTTGCCCTCGCTGCCGATGACGACCACCAGCGGGTCGTTGCCGAGGTCCATGTCGGGCAGCGCCACGTCGCCGTCGGCGGCCAGGCCGATGACCATGAGTCCAGCCTCCTGGTACGCCTTGATCTGGCGCGTCAGGTTGGTGGCCCGGGCGACCGGCACCCGTGCGGCCGCACCGGCGGAGGTCTTCCACGCCGCCGCGGTCATCTGCGCTGCGCGCCGCTCGGGGATCACGACGCCGTGCACGCCGAAGCCCGCTGCCGAGCGCACGATCGCGCCCAGGTTCCGCGGGTCGGTGATGCTGTCGAGCATGACGATCAGCGGCTTCTCACCGCGCTCGGCCGCGAGCTCGAGCAGCTCGTCGGGGTCGGCGTACTCGTAGGCCTCGAGCTTGGCCGCGATGCCCTGGTGGACCGCACCCGACGTGATGCGGTCGAGCTCGACGCGCGCCACCTCGAGCAGCGGCACGTGGTGGTCGGCCGCGAGCTGGAAGATCTCGCGCACGCGGTCGTCGCGGTCGATGCCCTCGGCCACCTGCAGCGACAGCACGGGCACGTTCGCCCGCAGCAGCTCGACCACCGAGTTGCGACCGACGACGAGCTCGGGGCCGTCGTCGTTGCGGCGCTTCGGCCGGCCGGACTGGCGCTTGTCGGCCGCCTTGGCCATCTTGTACTTCTTGTGGTTCGGACGGTCCTCGGCGCGGGGCGTGGGGCCCTTGCCCTCGAGTCCCTGCCGGCGCCGACCGCCGGAGCCGGCGGTGGGATTGCCCTTGCCGGTCTTCTTGATCGCGCCCTTGCGCTTGCTGTTGCCGGCCATCAGTGGCCACCCTTCAGGTTCCAGCGGGTCCCCGAGGGCGTGTCCTCGAGTTCGATCCCCGCAGCAGTCAGTTGGTCGCGGAGCTCGTCGGCGCGAGCCCAGTCCTTCGCCGCCTTCGCCTCGCCGCGCGCCGCGACGAGCGCGTCGACGAGCTGGCCGAGCGCCTCGGTGGCCGCCCCCGACTCGCGCTGGGAGCCCCACGTCAGCGGGTCGAGCCCCAGGACGTCGAGCATCGCGCGCACGGAGGCCAGCGTCTCGGCGAGCCGGGCGGTGTCGCCGTCGGTGAGCTGGCGGTTGCCCTCGCCGATCGTGGCCTGCAGCACCGCGAGGGCGGCCGGCACGGAGAGGTCGTCGTCCATCGCCTCGGCGAACGCCTCCGGCACCGAGCCGGGCTCACCGGCGCCCACCAGCTCGGCGGCGCGCACGCAGAAGCCCTCGATGCGCTCGAACGCCGTGGCCGCCTCGGCGAGTGACTGCTCGCTGAACTCGATGATCGAGCGGTAGTGCGCGGCGACGAGGTAGTACCGCACCGCGATCGCCGGGACGCGCTTGACGACCTCCCCGACCGTGAGCGTGTTGCCGACGCTCTTGCTCATCTTGGAGTTGCCCAGGTTGAGCATCGCGTTGTGCATCCACACCCGCGCGAACCGCTGGCCGGCCGCGCGCGACTGGGCCAGCTCGTTCTCGTGGTGCGGGAAGCGCAGGTCGAGGCCGCCGCCGTGGATGTCGAACTCGTGACCGAGGTACTTCGCGGCCATCGCCGAGCACTCGAGGTGCCAGCCGGGTCGGCCGCGACCCCACGGTGTGGGCCACGAGGCGGACTCGGGCTCGTCGGTCTTGCGGCCCTTCCACAGCGCGAAGTCGCGCGGGTCGCGCTTGCCCTCGGGCGGGGCGTCGGGCGCGGCCTGCATGTCGTCGAGGCGCTGGTTGGACAGCTGGCCGTAGTCGGGCCAGGAGCGGACGTCGAAGTACACGTCGCCCGATCCGTCGGTGGCCGGGTAGGCGTGGCCGCGGTCGATGAGCTCGGTGATCATCTCGATCATCTCGGGCACGTGGCCCGTGGCGCGCGGCTCGTACGTGGGCGGGCGGCAGCCCAGCACCTCGTAGGCGGCGTGCAGCGCGCGCTCGTTCTCGTAGGCGACCTCGAACCACGGCTTGCCCTGCTCACGGCCCTTGGCGAGGATCTTGTCCTCGATGTCGGTGACGTTGGCGATGATCGTGACCTGGAGGCCCGCGTGCTCGAGCCAGCGGCGCAGCACGTCGAAGACCAGCTCCTTGCGGATGTGGCCGATGTGCGGCGGACCCTGCACGGTCAGCCCGCAGTGGTAGATGCCGACCTGGCCGGGCACGACGGGGTCGAGCGGTCGCAGCTCGCGGCTGGCGGAGTCGTAGAGGCTCATCGTCACGCCCCCAGCGTATCGGCCGCGGACAGGCCCACGGACCGCGACGAACCGCACCAGCGCCGTCACTTCGCTACCAACCGCCACAGTTTTCACTTAGCCTGATCCGGTGATCCGCCGACTCTTCCCCGTCGCGGCAGCGCTCACGGCCCTGCTGACGTCCGTCCTGATCGCGCCCGGCCTGGCCACCGCGCCCGCCGAGGCCGCCTCCTACCCGCGCCCGAAGCTGACCCAGTTCACGCCGAAGCTGACGATTCCCGCCGGCGCGAAGGCCAAGTCCTGGCGCTCGCCGTGGGTCGCGACCCCGCAGGCCAGCACGGCGCTGATCCCCTCGTGGAACGTCACGCGCATGCCCAGCGGCACCTGGATCAAGGTCAAGGTGCGCGTGTCCAGCGGCTCCACCGTGTCGTCCTGGAAGACCGTCGCCCAGTGGCGCCACGCCCTCGCGGGCGGCCAGCGCCGCACGTACGGCGCGCAGGCCGATCGCCTGGCCCGCGTCGACACCGACGTCGTCCGCGCGGTCACCGGCAAGACGTTCACGAAGTGGCAGGTGCAGGTGTCGGCCGGCCGCAGGACCGTCAAGACCAAGACTCCGATCGTGCGCACCGTCGCCGGCGTCTCGTCGACGTACGTGAGCAAGACCGCGGGCACGTCGAAGACCACCATGACGAGCACGGTGGACCTCAAGGTCCCGGCGTCGTCGCAGATGATCCACTCCGGCCACTACCCGCAGTACGGCGGCGGCGGCGAGGCCTGGTGCTCGCCCACCTCGACCTCGATGGTGCTGCGCTACTACGGCCTCGGCCCGAAGGCCGCCGACTACGCGTGGGCGTCCGGCGCCGACCGCTGGGTCGACCACGCCGCGCGCTACTCCTACGACTCGTCCTACAAGGGCACGGGCACCTGGCCGTTCAACACGGCCTACGCGTCGATGTACAGCACCGACGCCGTGGTCCACCGCCTGGTGAACCTGCGCGAGATCGAGGCCTACGTCAAGAAGGGCGTCCCGGTCGTGACGTCCGTGGCGTTCGGCCGCGGCCAGCTGAGCGGCTCGCCGATCAGCGCCACGCCGGGCCACCTCATGGTCGTGCGCGGCTTCACGAAGGGCGGCGACGTCCTGGTGAACGACCCCGCCGGCCGCACGAACTCGCAGGTCCGCCGCACCTACGACCGGGCGCAGTTCGAGCGCGCGTGGCTGAAGGGCAGCGGCGGCGTCGTCTACGTCATCGCGCCGCGGAACAAGCGCCTCACGTTCTGAGCCCGACTAGGGTTCAGGCGTGAGCGCTCCCCGGGTCGGCATCGGAACCGACGTCCACCAGCTCGTCGACGGCCGGCCCCTCTGGGTGGCCGGTCTGCACTGGCCCGACGCCCCGCGCGGGCTGGAGGGCCACTCCGACGGCGACTGCGTCGCGCACGCGATGGTCGACGCCGTGCTGACCGCCGCAGGGCTGGGCGACATCGGCAGCCGCTTCGGCACGGCCGACCCGCGCTACGCCGGAGCGTCGGGCACCGAGTTCCTGCGCGCCACGGCCGACCTCGTCCGCGAGGCCGGGCTGTCCGTCGGCAACGTGAGCGTGCAGCTGATCGGCAACGAGCCGCGCCTCTCCGGCCGCCGCGACGAGGCCACGCAGGTCCTCTCGGAGGCCATCGGAGCCCCGGTCTCGCTCTCGGGCACCACCACCGACGGCCTCGGCCTCACCGGCCGCGGCGAGGGTATCGCCGCCATCGCCGTCGCCCTGGTCCACTAGCGAGCGGCGTCCGCCGGAGGCCCGGTCAGTCGGTGCCGGCCGTCGAGCTGGCCTTGGGCCGCGTCGGCGTGGGCTTCGGCGTCGGCTTCTTCGTGGGTGCCGTGGTGGCCTTGGTCTCGGGCGTCTCCGGCGCGCGGCGCGCGAGCTTGAACGTGACCTCACCGGGCTCGCCGCCGTAGGTGCCGATCTTCAGCGTGTAGCTGCCCGGGGGCGCGAAGCCCTCGCTGCTGCCGCAGCCGGAGCCCGATCCGCGACCGTTCCACTCGACGGGAGCGACGGTGCTCCAGCCGGCGGGCACGGCGACGGCCTCGTCGAAGAAGGCGGTCCGGCACACCGACGAGTCGTAGATCGGCGCGCGCTGGGTGTCGACCACGGCGAGCAGCTCGCTGGCACTGGGCCGGAAGGTGCAGGCAGTGCCGTCGAGCGCCGTCAGCATCAGGTCGATCCTGACTGGGCCACCGGCAAACTGGCCGGCGGGGATCGACGGGACGATCCTCACGTTGTCGGGCTCGCACGGCTTCGCGTCGGTCTCGATCGCCACCGCCACCTGGTCGGTGGGGGCGGCCGTCGCCGGTGCGGTGCTCGCGGTCGGGGTGGGTGTGGGCTCGGTGGCCGCGGTCTGCTTCGCGTCGTCGCCACGGGTGAGGCCGACGAGCTGGACGACGCCCCACGCGATCGCGAGGAGAGCGGCGAGGACGAGCAGCCTCCGCCGCCAGTAGACGTCGCGTCCGACCCGCCCGTTGCTCACCGCTCCACGTTATCCGCACGGTGCCGCGTGAAAGGATCGACGCGCCATGCCTGCGACCACTCCCCCGCCCGCCGAGCTGCACCGGCGCGTCATCGACTGGTACGACGCGCATCGCCGCACGCTGCCGTGGCGCGAGGATCCCGATCCCTGGCGCGTCATGGTCTCGGAGTTCATGCTGCAGCAGACCCCCGTCGTGCGGGTGCTGCCCGTCTTCGAGGCGTGGCTCGAGCGGTGGCCCACGCCGGCCGATCTGGCGGCGTCCCCGGCGGGTGAGGCTGTACGGGCCTGGGGCCGGCTCGGCTACCCGCGCCGGGCGCTGCGCCTGCACGCGGCCGCGACGGCGATCGTCGAGAGCCACGGTGGCGCGGTTCCCGGCACCTACGACGAGCTGCTGACGCTCCCGGGCGTCGGCGACTACACCGCCGCCGCGATCGCGTCGTTCGCCTACGGACGGCGGGCCGTGGTGCTCGACACCAACGTGCGACGCGTGTTCGCCCGCGTCGTGTCCGGCGTGCAGTACCCGTCCCAGGGCGTGCTGAGGGCCGAGCGCGACCTGGCGACCTCGCTGCTGCCGGAGGACGATGCGGACGCCGCCGCCTGGGCCGCCTCGACGATGGAGCTCGGCGCGGTCGTCTGCACGGCGCGGGCACCCCGCTGCGACGCGTGCCCGATCGCCGACGCGTGCCGGTGGCGCGCGGCCGGGTATCCCCCGCACGACGGACCGCCCCGGCGTGGCCAGGCATGGCACGGCACCGACCGCCAGTGCCGCGGCGCCCTCATGGCCGTGGTCCGCGACGCGGCCGGCCCCGTCGCCCCCGAGCTCGTCGCCGCGGCGTGGTCGGACGCCGCCCAGCGCGAGCGCTGCCTGGACTCACTCCTCGACGACGGCCTGCTCGACCTCACCGACGACGGCCGCCTCAGCCTGCCTGCCTGATCCCCGCCGTCCGCCACCGCGAGTGGCGCGAATTCGCCCGCCACTCGTCGAGTGGCGGGCACTTCTGCGCCACTCGCGACCCCGGTTTGCGCCACTCGGCGTCAGGATCAGGCGGGGCCCTCGTAGCGCGCCAGTCCGAGCGCGTTGGCCCACAGCTCGGTGACGACGTCGAGCAGCTGGTCGAGATCGATGTCGGACTTCAGGGCGATCGCGCGATGGGCCATCCGGCTGACCATGGCGTTCAGCGCCAGGGCGATGAGATACGGATCCAGGTCGGGATTCACCAGTCCGCGCTCCTGGAACTCCCGGATCCGTCGGGCGTTGCGCCGGCCGAAGAGGTCGCCGCGCACGGCGCGCATCTCGGCGAAGTGAGGGTCGACGGTGGACGCCTGCTCGAAGGCGACCATCAGGCCCGCGTTGCGCTGGTAGGACTCGAAGTACGCCTGGTGGGCGGCGCGGATGGTGCTGATCGGGTCGGTCTCGACGTCGCGCAGCCGTCCGACGCCCGGGCGCATCATGTCGGCGAGGACGTCGTTGACGACCGCCGCCATGACCTCTTCCTTGCCGGTGAAGTAGGTGTAGAACGTGCCGGTCGAGCAGCCGGCCTCGACGGTGATGTCGGTGAGCCGCGCCCCGATGTAGCCGTCGCGCGCGAAGACGATCTTGGCGCCGGCGATCAGGGAGTCGCGGGTGCGTCGACCGCGCACGGTCGTCGGGACCTCCTTGACCACCGACGGGTGCTTGAGCAGCGGCTCGTCGGGGGCGTTGGCGGCAGGCTCGGACCCGTCTCCAAGGACGTCGGCGTCCTCGTCCATGGAGACCTCCCCGTCACAGGTTGGCGCGCGAAATCTGCTCACATCCTACGAGTCCGGCCCCGGGGATCGACGTCAGGCTCGACCAACGACCCGTCGGGATCACCCGACGCGCCGGGACTACGAGCGCAGCCGCGAACTGGACACGAGCTCGACCTGCTCGCCGGCCGGGTCCAGGACCACGACGTCGGGGCCCGACAGCAGCGAGCCCTTCAACGCGCGCCCGAGCGTGCGCAGTGCCGGATTCGCACCGTGCGCCTCGACGGCGTCCTCGGACGCGTACGCCTCCAGCAGCACGTAGTCGACGTCCGAGCCGCGCACGCGCTGCAGGTCGTAGCGCAGGCAGCCCTCGTCCGCGAGGAACGCGTCGCGTGCCTGCGCGAACGCCGCCTCGAACTGCTCGTTGGTGCCCGCCTGGATCGTGAAGCCGACCGTGGCGTTGATCGTCATCAGGCGCGCGGCACGATGACGAACCGGACGCCGCAGAACTCGAACTCCGATTTCGCGACCTCGTGTCCGGCGGCGCGCGCCCGCTCGAGGACCTGCTCGGGGTCCGACGCCTCGATGAACACCCGCGTGAAGGCGTTGGCCGACCCGGCGACGAAGCGGTCGACGGCCCCGCCATCGAGGTTGATGACCGCCTGGCCGTTCTCGGACTCGACCGGCTTGTCCATGAGGGTCGCCCACGTCGTGGCCATCGCGCCGGGATCGGTGCTGGTGCACTCTGCCGCGACGATCTTGGGCAGGTCGTCGCCCTGCACCAGCTCCTGCCAGCGGGTCCCGGCCGGGGCGTAGGCGCCGAAGTAGTCCTCGTTGCCGTCCGTCTGGTTGAACTCCATGAGGGTTCCGCCGACGGAGCGAGGATCGAGCTGCACGTGCCGGAACGAGTCGTAGCCGTAGTCGGCCTGGTTGTTCTCGGCCCCACGCAGCTCGGGGGTGCTCTCGAAGGCGACCCGGACGCCCTGCGCGTCGATCCGCTCGCGGATCTTCTCGTACTCGTCGGTGTCGTGGATGACCATGTACCCGCCGCCACCGGGGTGCTTCGCCAGGAAGCGAGTCGCCGTGGTGCCGTCCTTCAACGGCGCGATGAACTCGACGAAGGTCCCGCCGAAGCCCAGGAGCGCGTTCTCCAGACCGAACTCGATGATCAGTGGGTCGCGGTAGGCGACGTTGACGCCAAAGATCTCGGCGAGCTCGTCGGCGTCCGTGATCTGGGGAGAGGCGATGCACACTTGCCGCAGTCGAATCATGGTCGAATCCTTCGGTGTGGGGGCTGGGTCGGTGGGGGAGCTCAGGAGCCGGTGAAGTGGGGTTCCCGGCGCTCGAGGAACGCGTTCGCGGCCTCGACCAGATCGGTGGTGCGCGAGCAGTCGACGTGACGCTGGGCCTCGATCGCGCTCGCCTCGGCGAACGTCAGGTTCGCCGCGTCGATGAAGTTCTGCTTCAGTCCGGCCAGGGCGCGTGGCGCCTTCCTGGACAGGGTCGTCGCGAGGGCGTTCACCTCGTCCTCGAACACCTCCGGGGCGTGCACCGCAGACACCAGGCCCCACTCCCGTGCGGTCTCAGGCGTGACCTTCTCGTTGAGGAAGGCCATCTGCTTGGCGCGGGACTCGCCGATCAGCCGCGTCAGCAGCCAGGTCCCGCCGAAGTCGCCCGACAGGGCCGCGTCGACGAAGGCCGAGCGGAAGACCGCGGCCGAGGAGCTGACGCGAAGGTCGCAGGCGGCGGCCAGGGACAGCCCGGCGCCCGCGCAGGCACCGTTCACCGCGGCGACGGACACCGCGTGCGACGACCTCAGCAGCTCCGAGGCGCGCATGTGGCGGTGCAGCTTCTCGATCGAGGCGCCCCGCGTGACGGGCTCGGCCTCGCCGGACTCGCTGAAGGCGTCGAGGTCTCCCCCGACGCAGAACCCGCGCCCGGCGCCGGTCAGCACGATGACCCGGACGTCCTCGTCGGCGGTGACGTCCGCGACCAGCTCGACGAACAGATCGAGCATGGCGTCGCTCATCGCATTGAGCCGATCGGGACGATTCAGCGTCAGCCGGGCGATCCCGTCTCCGCGCTCGATAATGACCGGATCCTCAGTCTTTTCGACTCCCACGGGCGGCGCTCCTCACAGTGATTTCCAACAGTGCGGCTTGCCGGAAGTCAAGACCCAGGTGAAACGGAAGTCAAGTTCAATTTCAAAGTTGACGTCAAACTCAATTCGGAGTTAACGTGATCTCGATCACGCCGTCGGGCCGTTTCGCACGCCCCGTCGCGGCTGACCCCGACAGACCCGACCTGAAAGGCGCAGACATGGAGTTCTCCTTCAGCAGGGAGCAAGAGGACCTTCGCAGCTCGGTGAAAGACTTCCTCGCCCGCCGCTCAGGGAGCGAGGCCCGCAACAAGCTCTTGAAGTCCGGCTACGAGTTCGACCGCGAGCTGTGGACGACCATGGCCCGGCAGCTGGGTCTGCAGGGCCTGGCCCTGCCGGAGTCGGTCGACGGCAGTGGTGCCGGCTTCATCGAGACGTCGATCGTCCTCGAGGAGCTGGGCCGCGATTCGTACGCCGGCCCCTACTTCTCCACGATCGCCGCCAGCTGGGTGCTGGAGCACGGTGGCGACGATGCCCTGGAGTCCCTGCGGGGCATCGCCGACGGCTCGCGCGTCCTCACCCTCGCCATCGCCGACGAGGGCGGCACGTGGTCCGCACCCGGACACGCCACGAAGGCGTTCGAGGTGGGCGACGACTACCGCCTGACGGGCCTGAAGGTCAACGTCACCGACGCGGACGCCGCCGACGAGTTCGTCGTCATCGCCTCGCTGCCCGAGGGCCCGGCGTGGTTCCGGGTCGCCGCCGACGCACCCGGCGTCACGGTCGACCTGCGCGAGAGCCTCGACCTCACCCGCCCCATCGGCCGGCTCGTGCTGCGCGACGTGAAGGCCGACCTCGTGGTGGGCCCGCACGCCGCGGGACAGGTCCTGGCCGAGGTCAACGACAAGGCCGCGGCCGCGCTCGCGGCCGAGATGGTCGGCGGCGCGAAGGCTGCGCTCGACCAGTCGGTGTCGTGGAGCCTGGAGCGGACGCAGTTCGGCCGGCCGATCGGCTCCTTCCAGGCCATCAAGCACATGTGCGCCGACGCACTCGTCGAGGTCGAGACGGCTCGCCTCCTGGCCGAGTACGCCGCCTGGGCCATCCAGGAGGGCGCTCCCGACGCCAGCGTCGTGGCCTCCATGGCCAAGCAGGCCGCGTCCGACGCGTTCAGCCTGGCCGCGGGCAACAACATCCAGATCCACGGCGGCATCGGCTTCACCTGGGAGCACTCGGCCCATCTGTACTTCCGCCGCGCCAAGGCGTCGTCGGCGCTGTTCGGCACGCCGCACCGCCACCGCGCCCGCATCGCCGACCTCCTCGCCGTCTGAACCGACGCTCACCACAGATTGGAACGACGCCGCATGAACCCCACTTTCTCCCCTGACGTCCAGGCGTTCCAGAAGGAATTCGCCGTCGTGCTGCGCGATCTCGTGCCGACCGACTGGGCCGGCGCCGGGACCCTGCCGCGCGAGGAGTACGACCCCTTCGCCGAGCGCATCCGTAAGGAGCTGTACGAGCGCGGCTACATCGGCATCTCGTGGCCGAAGGAGTACGGCGGCCGCGGGCTGAGCGCCGAGTACCAGGTGGCCATCACCGAGGAGCTCACGCGCCACAAGCTCCCCCAGGCCGCCATGAGCGACGTCTTCAGCATCCAGATGTTCGGCAGCACCCTGCTCGCCTTCGGCACCGAGGAGCAGAAGCAGAAGTTCCTGCCGCGCATCCTCAGCGGTGAGGACAAGTGGTGCCAGGGCTACTCCGAGCCGCAGTCGGGCTCCGACCTCGCGAGCGCTGCCACGAACGCCGTCCTCGAGGACGGTCAGTGGCGCATCAACGGACAGAAGATCTGGACGTCGACCGCGCACCTGGCCGATTGGATCTTCGTCCTCGTCCGCACCGACTCCGAGGCCGCCAAGCACCGCGGGCTCACGCTGCTCGCGTGCCCCATGGACCAGGCCGGTGTCGAGGTCCGCCAGATCAAGCAGATCTCGGGCGAGGCCGACTTCAACGAGGTCTTCTTCACCGACGCCGTCACTTCGGCCGAGAACACGATCGGCCCGGTCAACGACGGCTGGCGCGTGGCCACGGCACTGCTCGAGCACGAGCGTGGTGGCGCTGCCGCGGTCCTGGCCATCCGCTTCGCCGAGGAGCTCGACCGCCTGGAGGAGCTGGCCCGCGAGCACGGCCGCAACCACGAGGAGGGCATCCGCCAGCGCATCGCGTGGTGCCGGGCGCGCGTTCTCGCGATGCGACTCATGGGCTACCGGGCGCTGACCCGGTCGCTGTCGGGTCAGGGCATCGGCCCCGAGGGCGCCATGAACAAGTTCTTCTGGTCCGAGTACCACCGGGTCCTGACCGAGCTGTCGATGGACATCCTCGGCGAGAACGTCCTGACGCTGGAGGGACGCCGTCCCGCCATCCCCGACGGCCCGGACGCCCCGGGGGCACCGACCGACAGCGCGGGCTGGATCACCGGCTTCCTCAACGCCAAGGCGAGCACGATCTTCGCCGGGACGTCCCAGGTCCAGCGCAACCTGCTGTCCGAGAAGATCCTGGGCATGCCGCGCGAGCCCAAGGTGGAGACCAACCGGAGCCGCTGAGCCGCAGTCCGCTTCCCCCACCTGCCTCAACGCCCGAAAGGCCACCCATGGTGAACGCAGCCCAGCCGATCTGGACGAACGCCCAGAGCCAGCCCGATGCCGTCGCCCTGCGCATCGACGGTGTCGAGTGGTCGTTCCGCGACCTGCGGGACGCGTCCGCGGCCTGGGGCGCGCGGCTGGCCGCAGCGGGGGTCGCACCGGGCGAGCGGGTCCTGCTCGCCGCCGGCACCCAGGCCGAGTGGGTCTTCGCGTACCACGGGATCCTGGCGATCGGCGCCATCGCGGTCACGGTGAATCCCGGATCGACGCGGGGCGAGCTGCGGTACTTCCTCGAGGACTCCGGGGCCGTCCTCGCCCTGGCCGGCGACAGCACGCAGGCCCACCTCGAGGAGGCCGGCGAGGAGCTGGGAGTTCCGGTCTGGAACCTGAACGAGTCGGCCGGGCCGGTCGCGGAGAGCGATCTGCCGCGCTCCGTCGAGCCGGATGCCGGCGCGTGCATCATGTACACCTCCGGGACGACAGGCCAGCCGAAGGGCGCCCAGCTCACCCACCACGGCATCCGGGGAAGCGCCAGGTCGATCAGCGAGGCGCTCGGCCTCACGTCCGACGACCACTTCGGCAGCGCGCTGCCGCTCTTCCACGTGTTCGGGCAGGTGACGATCATCCGCACGGCGTACGAGCTGGGCATTCCCGTCACCCTGATGACGAAGTTCGACGCGGCCGCCCTGCTGGAGACCGCGGCCCGGCACGGAGTCACCCTGCTGGCCGGCGTTCCGACGATGTGGAACGCCATGTCCAACGTCGGGCCCGAGGTCGACTCGCTCGACCTCTCGCGGCTGCGGCTCGCCATCTCCGGCGGCGCCGGCCTGCCCACCGAGGTCGCCAGCCGGTTCGAGGACCGTTACGGCTGCGAGGTCTTGGCCGGCTACGGCCTCACGGAGACGGCGGGGGTGGGCGCCTGCCCGCCCCTCGACGCCCCGCACAAGCCCCAGAGCGCCGGCATCGCCTGGCCCGGCGCCGAGCTGGCCATCCTCGACACCGAGCACCGGCAGCTCCCGCCGGGCAGCATCGGCGAGATCGCGGTCCGCTCCGACATGTGCTTCAAGAACTACTGGAACCGGCCGGAGGCCACGGCCAAGGCGTGGCACGAGGACTGGTTCCTCACCGGTGACCTCGGGCGCATGGACGACGAGGGCCACCTGTGGGTCGTCGACCGGATCAAGGACCTGATCATCCGCGGCGGGTACAACGTGTATCCCAAGGAGCTCGAGGAGATCCTCTACTCGCACCCGGACGTACTGGAGGCCGCCGTCGTGGGCGTCCCCGACGAGCGTCTCGGCGAGGAGATCGCGGCCGTGGTCGTCCTGCGCGAGGGGCGTGACTTCGACGTCGCCGGAATGCAGGCCTGGATGTCCGAGCGGGTCGCCGCCTACAAGACCCCGCGGATCTACCACGTCGTCACCGAGCTCCCGAGGGGCTCGACGGGCAAGATCCTCAAGCGCGAGATCGACCGGTCGGTCGTCGACGCCGAAGGCCTCCGCACCGCCAGGACCTCGAAGCCGGTCCCGACCACCTGAAACCACGCCAGGGAGAACCATGATCCTTCATCGTCCAGAGCAGATCGAAGAGTTCACCGCTGCCGGGCTGTGGTCCGCCGACCACACGCTCCTCGACGATCTGGACACCGGGGCCCGCACCCACCCCGACCGGGTGGCGTACTCCGACCCGCCCAACCGGCGCGACCTGATCGGCTCGGACCCCACGGCTCTCACCTGGTCGCAGCTGAAGGACGCGGCCGAGGGCGTGGCCACGAGCCTGGTCGACCTGGGCCTGGAGAAGGACGACGTGGTCATCGTCCAGTCCCCCAACGTCGTGGAGCTGCCCCTGCTGTACCTCGCGATCTGCGCCGCCGGCGGGATCATCTCGCCCGTGCCGATGCAGTGGCGCTCCAAGGACATCGGCTACGTGGCCGAGCTGACCGGCTCGCGGTTCCTGATCGCCCCCGAGACGTTCAAGAGCCACCGGCCGCTCGACGACGCACGCGGCTGGCAGGACGGCTCGACGATCGAGCACCTCATCGACCTCGCGGACATCATGACGATGGCGGAGACGAAGCCCCGGCCCGACGTCCTGGCCGAGCGGCGACCCAGCCCCTACGAGATCTTCACGCTGTGCTGGACCTCGGGCACCGAGAGCCAGCCGAAGGGCTGCCCGCTCAGCCACAACAACTGGAACTACGGCGGCCAGGCGCTGGTCAAGAGCCTGAGCCTGCGCGAGGGCAGCCACCGCCAGGTGGCGGCCGCGCCCGTCACGAACATGCTCGGCGTGTGCCTGACGATCACCGTGAACCTCAAGCTCTCCGGTTCGGTGGCCCTGCACCACCCGCTCGACCTCGACCTGCTGATCCAGCAGATCAACGACCACGAGACCCAGTTCCTGATCCTCCCGCCGGCGATCCTGCGTCAACTGCTGAACGCACCCGACTCGGCCCTGGACCTGACCTCGGTGGACTCGATCATGACCGGCGGCTCCCCGCCCTCGGGCTCCCTCATCGAGGGGTACAAGGAGCGGTGGGGCGTCGAGATCGTCAACGGCTGGGGGATGAACGAGGGTGCCGGCCTGTGGGCCGGCCCCGACGACGTGCCCGCGGCCGACATGCGGTCGACGCACCTGCCCTGGTACGGACTCCCCGGCTACTCCTGGCCCTCCGGCATCAGCGGCATGCAGTACCGGGTCGTCGACGAGAACGACCACGCGACGACCACCGCGGGCGACACCGGCGAGCTGCGTGTCCGCGGACCGCTCGTCTTCCCCGGGTACTTCAACCGCCCCGACCTGGCGGAGCGGGCCTTCGACGACCAGGGCTACCTCCGTACCGGTGACCTGTTCCTCATCAAGGGAGACGGGTTCCTGTCGTACTTCGACCGGCAGAAGGACATCATCATCCGCGGCGGCTTCAACATCAGCGCCGCCGAGGTCGAGAACCTCGTCGTCGGGGCGCCCGGCGTGGCGGACTGCGCGGCCGTCGGCGTCCCCGACGAGGAGCTGGGTGAGCGCGTCTGCGTCGTCGTCGTGCCCCAGGACGAGTCGGCTCCGCCGACGCTGGCCGACATCCTCTCCCACCTGCGCGACGCGGGCCTGGCGGTCTACAAGCTCCCCGAGCTCATCGAGTACATGGACGAGCTCCCCCGCAATCCCGTGGGCAAGCTCCTCAAGCGCGACATCCGGACCTCGGTCAGGGAGAGCGTCAGGTCCACCCTCTGATTTTCGGCAGCACCACCACCTCCCCGGAAGGGAAAGCGACACACCATGGCAGCAACGGACAATGATGTGATCCTCGTCGACGTCGAGGACGGGGTCGCCACGATCACCCTCAATCGACCCGACGTCTACAACGCGTGGAACAGCGAGGTCCAGACCAAGCTGTTCGGGCTCTTCGACACGATGGCCCACGACGACGACGTGCGCGTCGTCATCATCACGGGAGCCGGCAAGGCCTTCTCGGCCGGAGCCGACATGGAGATCCTCTCGGAGGAGGACGGCGGCACCGGCGCCGGCAGCCGCCCGCTGCTGGCCCCGATGTGGTTCCCCAAGCCGGTCATCGCGGCGATCAACGGAGCCTGCGCCGGCATCGGCCTGCAGCTGGCCCTCATGTGCGACGTGCGCATCGCCTCGCAGGACGCGAAGTTCACCACGGCGTTCGCGCGCCGTGGACTCATCGCGGAGCACGGCCTCAGCTGGCTCTTCTCCCGCCTGACGTCGCTGGCGACGGCCTCCGAGCTGCTCCTGTCGGCGCGCGTCTTCAAGGGGGACGAGGCCGAGCGACTCGGTGTCGTCCACTTCGCCGTGCCGCGCGACGAGGTCCTGGACCGGGCCAACGCCTACGCCCGGGACCTGGCCGACAACGTGTCGCCCACCGCGATGGCCGTCATCAAGTGGCAGATGTACAACCACTACGACCGCCCGCTGATCGAGTCCATGGACCACTCGGACGAGCTGATGCGCGCCTCGGCGGCCCGGCCGGACCTGGCCGAGGGCGTGGCGAGCTTCCTGGAGCGCCGCCAGCCCAAGTTCGCGCCGCTCGACCACTCCGCCGTCCCGCCGACGACCTTCGCGGCGAAGCAGTGACCGTGGCGTCACCTCGGTGACGCCACGACGACGGGGCCCGGTCCACTCGGACCGGGCCCCGTCGTCGTCGCGGGATCAGCCGACGTGCAGCGCGACGCGGATCGCGTCGCCGATGCGGCTGATGGAGAAGGCCGCCAGCACGATCACCAGGCCGGGGACGACCGTCGCGAACGGCGCCTGCGTGAAGAACAGGTACGCGTCCGCCAGGTCCCCGCCCCAGGACGGGTGCGGCGGGTTCACGCCCAGGCCGAGGAAGCCCAGCGCCGCCTGGACGATCATGGCGATGCTCGCCAGGCTGCACGCCTGGACCAGCACCGGCGCGAACGCGTTCGGCAGCACGTGGCGGATGGCGGCGCGCGTGTTGCTGACGCCCAGCGAACGCGCGACCAGCAGGTAGTCCGCCCGCCGGATGGGCAGGATGTTCGACCTCAGCAGCATCGCGATGCTCGGCGCGAAGATGAACCCGAGCGCCACCATCGACATGTTGAGCCCAGATCCCACGACACCGGTGATCGCGACGGCCAGCACCAGGCCCGGGATGGACAGGATGGCGTCCGCGAGCCGCATGCTGACCTCGTCCAGCGGACCACCGATGTATCCGGCGGCCAGGCCCCACGGAACACCGATGAGGAGGAAGACCGCGACGGCGATGGCCGTGCCCTGGAAGGCCGCGGCGGCGCCGTACATCAGCCGGCTCAGGACGTCGCGTCCGGCCTGGTCGGTGCCCAGCCAGTGCGACGCCGACGGGTTCGCGAACGTGTTGTCCGCGTCGGTCGTGAGCGGGTCGTACGGAGCGATCAGCGGGGCCAGCAGGCCGACCAGGATCAGGGTGGCGACCACCGCGATGGCGAAGATCACCGTCGGGGTGAAGACCACGTCGGACCTGTTGCGCCTGCCGCCGGTCCCGGCGCGTCCGGGCACGAGGTTCTGGGCGATGCTCATGCGAGCTCCTTCCTGCGACGGGGATCGATCGCCGTCAGCACCAGATCGGCGATCAGGGACAGCATCACGACCGCGAACGCCAGCATCAGGACGATCGCCTGGAGCGCGGCGAAGTCACGGAAGTGGACGGCGTCGATGATCGAGGCCCCGAGCCCCGGCAGCACGAAGACGACGTCGATGATGACGAGCTCGCCGACGAGGGTCGAGGCCAGGAACGGGATGAACGTGATGATCGGTCCCACGGCGTTGCGCAGCGCGAGATCGAAGTTGATCCGTGCCGGGCTGACGCCCATCGCACGGGCGGCGCGGATGTACGGGCTGTCCAGGGCCGCCACCATGGCACTGCGGACGTGGCGGATCGTGAAGGCCGTGGGCGGTACGGCGATCAGCAGCACCGGCATGAGGATGGACTCGAGGTGCGGGATCACGCCCTCCGACCACGGCGTGTAGCCGTTGACCGGCAGCCAGCCCAGGCTGGCGCCGAAGATGCCCACGCACATCGTGGAGATCCAGAAGACCGGGACCGAGACGCCCAGGCCGGAGACGGCGAAGACGGTGCGGCCCAGCTTCGTCTCGCGCTTGATGGCGGCGAAGATGCCGATGCCACCACCGGCGACGAGCGCGACGAGCATGCCGAGTCCGACGATCTCCAGCGTCGACACCATGCGGGGCGCCAGGACGTCCACGACCGGGAGGCCGGTGGCGTAGGAGATGCCGAAGTCGCCCTGCAGGACGCCGCCGAGCCAGCTGAAGTACTGCTGCCACAGCGGCTGGTCGAGGCCGTACCGCTCGTTGATCATCTTGATGGTGTCGGGGTTGTCCGAGCCGCCCAGCAGGGCCTCGGCCGGACCACCGGGGATGATCACGCGCAGCATGAACGACAGCAGCGTGATCAGCAGGAGGGTCGGGATGACCACCCTCAGGCGGCGAAGGAATAGACGGGTCACGCGACACCTTCCCTGGCTGGGTGATGGAGCGGCTCGAACTCCTCGAAGTCGAGCTGGGGCATCTCGATGAACTCGTTGTGCGCCCCGTGGATCCTGGGGATGCTGCTGATGAGCGCCTGCGTGTAGGGGTGCCCGGGGTCGGCGATCACCGCCGACGACGGGCCGGTCTCCACGACCCGCCCGCGGTACATCACGGCCAGCTGGTCGGACACCTCGTCGAGGACGCCGATGTCGTGGGAGATCAGCATGACGGCCAGCTTCCGCTCGTCCGTCACCTTGCGGATGATGTCCATGACCTCGCGCTGGACCGTCACGTCGAGCGCCGTGGTGGGCTCGTCGGCGAACAGGATGTCCGCGCCGCACACCAGCGCCATCGCGATCATGACGCGCTGGCACATGCCACCGGACAGCTCGTACGGGTAGCTGTGGAGCACCCGCTCCACGTCACGGAGCTGGACGTCGTTGAGGGCCTCGACGATGCGCTCCCTGGCCTGGGCCTTCGAGCACTCGACGTTCGCCCGCAGGGCGAGCTCCATCTGTCGTTCGATCTGCACCACGGGATTGAGGGCTGTCACGGTCTCTTGGAAGATCATCGTCATCCCGGAGCCGCGGACCTTCGCCCGCTCGGACTCGCTCGCGCCGATGAGCTCCTTGCCCTTGAAGCGGATCGAGCCGTTGATGTGCGCGTTCGTCGGGGCCAGCCCGAGGGCGGCAAGGGCCGTGAGGCTCTTGCCGCTCCCGGACTGTCCAGCCACTCCCAGAATCTCCCCCGGGAACAGATCCAAGGAGACGTCGACGACTGCCTTCTGGGGTCCGCCGAAGTCCACCTCGAGCTGGCGGACCGACAGGATCGGCTCGCGACGCTGGTCGTCGGACACCTGGGTTGCACTACTGGGATGTGGCATGGGCCCTCCTTACTCGGCCGGCTTCAGCGCGGCCATGTCGATGTCGAACTCGAGCAGGTTGGGCTCGTGCGGCTCGACGTTCGTCCGGTGCGCGTAGGCCTTCGGCTTCGTGTACATGTTCGCCATGTTCGGGTTGTTCGCGGCCTCGACCTGGATCGCCTGGGCCTTGGTCACCCGCTCGTCGGGATCGAGAGTCGTCTCGAAGTCGGCGAGCATCTCCCACGGCACGACCTCGGCGTGACCGACGTTGTAGATCGACTTGCCGTACTCCGCGTTGAACGTGTCACGCGGGGTCGGCTGGCTGGGCCAGCTGGTGAAGTTGCAGTCGGGAGCCTTGGCGGCCGCTGCCATGTCGCCACCCTTGTAGAAGTTGGCCATCACCTCGGTCAGCTCGCTGATCTCCAGGTCGACCTTGATGCCCACGGCCTCGAGCTGCTCGAGGATGTAGGGCGACGAGGTCTCGTAGCCCGAACCGGTGTAGGTGCTGCACTTGAGCTCGATGCCGTCGGCGAAGCCCGCGTCGGCCAGCAGCTGCTTGGCCTTGGCCGGGTCGTAGGTGTACAGCGACTGCGTCTCGTCGCTGCTGTACTCCGACGACGACGGGTACATGCTCTGCGTCGGCTCGCCGTAGCCGCCGGTGGCGGCCTTGGCCAGCGCCTCGCGGTCCAGCGCGAAGTTGAACGCATCGCGGACGCGCTTGTCCTCGAGCTTGGGGCTCGCCATGTTGAACTGCACGTGGTAGTGCGCCAGCGACGGGTCGACCTCGACCTCGATGCCGTCGGCCTTCTTCAGGGTGTCGATGTCGGTGAGGGCCGTCCGGGCCGCCACGTCGATCTGACCCGACTGCAGCGCCTGGTTCATCGAGACCGGGGTCTTGAAGAACTTCAGGTCGATGGACTCGTAGAAGCCACGGTCGTCGTTCCAGTAGTCGTCGTTCTTCTCGAACACGATCTGCGAGCCCGACACGTTCGTCTTGATGACGTAGGGACCCGAGCCGATGGGGTTGCCCGAGACGTCGTCGCCCGAGGCCTCGAAGGCCTTCGGGGACACCATGTAGCCCGAGTTGTGCGCCAGCTGCTCCGCCAGCCACGCGCTGTCCTCACCGAGGGTGAGCTTCAGCTCGGTGGGCGAGACGACCTCGACCGAGTCGACCGACGTGATGAGGCCGAGCTTGGTCAGCTTGAAGTTGCGGTCGAGATTCGCCTTCACGGCCTCGGCGTCCACCGGCGTGCCGTCGGAGAACTTCACGCCCTCGCGCAGCTTCAGGGTGAACGTCTTCTTGTCCTCGGAGTAGCCCCACTCGGTGGCGAGGCCCTCCTTGACCTGGCCGGTCTCGGCGTCGACCTCGAGGAGACGGTCGTAGATCAGCCGCAGGAAGGTCATGTCGTGTCCGCCGGTGACGTTGACCGGGTCCAGGCTGCTGGGCTGCAGCAGCGATCCGGCCTTGAGCTTCGACGCATCGCCCTCGGCGCCGCCGTCCGACCCGGTACAGGCCGACATGACGCCGACGAGGGCCGCAATGGCGACCCATCGCGCTGGTCCAAAGATTCGCTTCACGAGGTCTCCTCTTTCATGGAAGTGAACTGCTGATTCGGATGGGTGCTGACGGTGGTCCGCTCCAGACGCGGGATGGCGTTCAGGAGCTTCTGCGTGTAGGCGTGCTGGGGACGGTCGATGACGTCGCGGACCGGGCCGACCTCGACGACCTTCCCCTGCTGCATCACGACGACCCGGTCGACCAGCTGGCTCACGACGGCGAGATCGTGCGAGATGAACAGGATCGCGATGCCCTCGTCCCGGCGGATCTGGACGAGGAGGTTCAGGATGCGCGCCCTGACGGACACGTCCAGCGCCGAGACGGACTCGTCGCAGACCAGCAGGCCGGGCCGTGCGGCCAGCGCACGGGCGATCGCCACGCGCTGCTTCTGGCCGCCGGAGAGCTCGCGCGGCTTCCGGTTCACCAGGGCGGGGTCGAGGCCGACGCGCTCGATGTACGCGACGCTCTGTTGGATGTGGCTCTTGGTGATCCGGCCACCCTTGGCGATGGCCTCGGCGATGATGCTGCCCACGCTGCGGCGCGGGTTCACCGCGGTCGAGGAGTCCTGGAAGATCATCTGGACCCCGGCGCGGCCCGAGTTCGACACCTGGCCCCACTCCTGGGTCGTCGTCCCGTCGAAGTGCAGACGGCCGTCGGTCGCGTTGAGGAAGCCGGCCACGACCATCCCGACGCTGGACTTGCCGCTTCCGGACTCGCCGACGATCCCGACGATCTCGGACTCGCCGACGTCGAAGCTGACCCCGTCGACGGCACGCACCACGCCACCGCGGGCGAGGCGGTACTCGATCACCAGGTCCTCGACGGAGAGCGCGGGCTTCGTGGCCGTCGTCGGGCCCTCGCGAGTCAAGTTCTCCATGCATCCCTCCCAGGTGGGTTTTGTGTAGGCTAGATCACATTGAACCTGACATCAAGTTTATTTCTTGGTTTCTGGGATCGCGGTTCGTCGGCCTTGCGCCGCGCCTTCGGGCATGGCGAATCCGCTGGGAGGACAGGGGAAATCGCGGGTGGACCGAGGCCCGCGCATCAGTCGCGCCCGACCACGGGTCAGGGCGCCGGTTCGCCTGCCCGGCTGCGGCTCACCGGCTCATCACGGATGGCATTGAGAGCACGCCGGGACGCACGAAGGGCCCGGGTCGATGACCCGGGCCCTGCGTGGTGGTGCTGTTGGTGGTGCTCAGTCGTCGCTGCTGGCGCCGGCCTCGACGGCCGGGGGAACCTCAGGCAGCTCCAGATCGGCCTTCGACGTGCCGGTGAAGGTGAACTCACCGTCCACGACGTCGACCACGACGATCTGGCCGGCGTGGAGCTCTCCGTAGAGCAGCTTCTCGGCCAGGACGTCCTCGACCTCGCGCTGCACCGTGCGACGCAGCGGCCGCGCACCGAGCACGGGGTCGAAGCCGTAGGCGGACAGCTTGATCTTCGCCGCGGTGGTGAGCTCGATGTCGATGTCCTTCTCGGCCAGACGGGCCTCCAGGGAACCGACCATCATGTCGACCATCCGCAGGATCTCCTCCTGCGTCAGCGGCGGGAACACGATGACCTCGTCGACGCGGTTCAGGAACTCTGGACGGAAGTGCTGCTTGAGCTCCGTGCCGACGCGCTCCTTCATCTTCTCGTAGGTCCCCGCGACGTCGCCGGCCTGGGAGAAGCCCAGGTTGACGCCCTTGGAGATCTCACGCGCACCGAGGTTGGTGGTCATGATGATCACGGCGTTCTTGAAGTTGACGACGCGACCCTGACCATCGGTGAGGTGACCCTCCTCGAGGATCTGCAGGAGCGAGTTGAAGATGTCCGGGTGGGCCTTCTCGATCTCGTCGAACAGGACCACGCTGAACGGCTTGCGCCGCACCTTCTCGGTGAGCTGGCCACCCTCCTCGTACCCGACGTAGCCCGGAGGCGAGCCGAACAGGCGCGAGACGGTGTGCTTCTCGCTGTACTCGCTCATGTCGAGCTGGATCAGCGCCTCGTCGTCGCCGAACAGGAAGTTCGCCAGCGCCTTGGAGAGCCACGTCTTGCCGACGCCCGAGGGCCCGGCGAAGATGAACGATCCACCGGGACGGCGGGGATCCTTCAGGCCGGCACGGCCACGACGGATCGCCCGGGACAGGGCCTTGATGGCCTCGTCCTGACCGATGACGCGCTTGTGCAGCTCGTCCTCCATGTGCAGGAGTCGGCTGGACTCCTCTTCGCTGAGCTGACCGACCGGGATGCCCGTCGCCTTGGCCAGGACCTCGGCGATGAGGTGCTCGTCGACGACCGCGACCTGGTCGAGGTCGCCGGACTTCCAGGCGCGCTCACGCTCGTGCTTGGCGGCGATGAGCTTCTTCTCCTCGTCGCGAAGGCTCGCGGCGAGCTCGAAGTCCTGGGCGTCGATCGCGCCCTCCTTGCGGCGGCGGACGTCGGCGATCTGCTCGTCGAACTCCTTGAACTCCGGCGGCGCGGCGGCGCGACGGATGCGCAGGCGCGCACCGGCCTCGTCGATCAGGTCGATCGCCTTGTCCGGCAGGAACCGGTCGCTCACGTAGCGGTCGGCCATCGTGGCGGCGGCCACGAGCGCGTCGTCGGTGATCGAGACGCGGTGGTGCGCCTCGTACCGGTCGCGGAGCCCCTTGAGGATCTCGACCGAGTCGGCGACGGACGGCTCGTTGACGAGCACCGGCTGGAAGCGACGGTTGAGCGCCGCGTCCTTCTCGAAGTGCTTGCGGTACTCGTCGAGCGTGGTGGCGCCGATGGTCTGCAGCTCACCGCGGGCCAGCATCGGCTTGAGGATGCTGGCGGCATCGATCGCGCCCTCGGCGGCACCCGCACCCACCAGGGTGTGGATCTCGTCGATGAACAAGATGATGTCGCCGCGGGTGCGGATCTCCTTGAGCACCTTCTTGAGGCGCTCCTCGAAGTCGCCGCGGTAGCGGGAGCCCGCCACGAGCGCGCCGAGGTCGAGCGTGTAGATCTGCTTGTCCTTGAGCGTCTCGGGCACGTCGCCGCGCACGATGTCCTGCGCCAGCGACTCGACGACGGCGGTCTTGCCGACGCCCGGCTCGCCCACGAGGACAGGGTTGTTCTTCGTACGGCGGCTCAGCGTCTGCATGACGCGCTCGGCCTCGTCGGCCCGGCCGATGACCGGGTCGAGCTTGCCCTCGCGGGCGGCCTGGGTCAGATTGCGGCCGAACTGGTCCAGCACGGCGCTGGACGCGGCGGCGGGAGCCTCGGTGCCGGCGCCCGTGGTCTCGGACTCCTTGCCCTGGAAGCCGCTCACCAGCTGGATGACCTGCTGGCGGACGCGGTTGAGATCGGCGCCCAGCTTCACGAGGACCTGGGCGGCGACGCCCTCGCCCTCGCGGATCAGGCCGAGCAGGATGTGCTCGGTGCCGATGTAGGTGTGTCCCAGCTGCAACGCCTCGCGCAGGCTCAGCTCGAGCACCTTCTTGGCGCGCGGGGTGAACGGGATGTGCCCGCTGGGTGCCTGCTGGCCCTGGCCGATGATGTCCTCGACCTGGCCGCGGACGGCCTCGAGCGAGATGTCAAGGCTTTCCAGTGCCTTCGCGGCGACGCCCTCACCCTCGTGGATGAGGCCCAGCAGGATGTGTTCGGTGCCGATGTAGTTGTGGCTGAGCATGCGCGCTTCCTCCTGCGCAAGCACCACGACTCGTCGGGCCCGGTCGGTGAATCTTTCGAACATGTCGGTCCCCTCTGCTGGACTGGTCTTTTCAGCATAGACGGGTCTTGGTGACCCGACTCGCCCTGTCCAGTTGCTTAACTCAACCGTCATGCACGGGCGCGGCTTCCACTGTTCGCTGTCGGCGGAATCGGCTCACCGCATGAGGGCCTCGCGGGCCGGAGGCGCGGCCGCCCGCGCCGCTCCCGTGGCCGGTTTGCCCACGAGCGCCGACTCGATCGTGAGGGTGCCCGACGCGGTCCGCTCCCCCACCACCTTCACGGGGTTGGCGTAGGGCGCCACCGAGCCGGTGACGGAGAACCTCGCCCGGTCGTCGCCCACCTCCAGACGGCCCACGTGGATCACGCGACCGCTCGGACGCACGAGCCACAGGTATGGTCGCGTGCCGCCGGTGGCGTCGCGGTCGTCGCTGAGCACGTAGCAGTCGAGCGAGTACCGCTCGGAGCAGACGCGCTCGCGCACCATCACGCCGAGCATCTGCGGCACCGACAGGTCGGCCTCGCCGACGTCCTCCGCGAGGGCCACGGCACCCGCCGCCCCCGAGCACGTGAACGTCAGCAGCTCACGCGGGGCGAACGCCAGGGCCGGGACCTCGGCGCGCACGGCGGCCAGCACGGTCGCCTTCGCCACCTTGGCCCGGCCGCCGAAGGCGATCTCCTCGCCCCGGCGCCGGCCGAACTCGGTGACCTCGGCCGTGGCCGGCACGAGCAGCTCGGACTGGTGGGCGCGGTAGCCGATCAGCAGGCGCGCCGTCAGCACGGCGCGCCCGGCCGGCGTGGCCTCGGGCGGCTGCGACCGCGCGAGGTCGGGCAGGACCGACTCGTCGCCCACGCGGGCGAGCGACTGCGCGGCCCGCCGCACGACGGTGGGATCGGCGTCGGCGAGGGCCCGGGTGAGGGCCGCCGGCGCGTCGGGGTCCGGCGTGCGGCCCAGGGTGACCGCCGCGAGCGACCTCACCCGTGGCTCGGCGTGCGCGGTCAGCAGCTCGACGGCCACGGGGGTGGCCCGGTCGGAGTCGCGCCGTACGAGGGCGACGAGGGACTCCTTCGCGATGTCGCCGCGCGAGCGGTGCGCGAGCTCGACGAGCTCGTCGTCGCCGCGCTGTTCGAAGGGGGTGGTGTCAGGCATGATGCGTCCTTTCGCGTGCGGGGCTCACTGGCCCGCACGGGTCTGGCAGCGACCGCGCACGGTGCTGCCCTGGCCCGAGGTCAACAGGACCGAGCTGCGGACGCTCACCGAGCACCGCGTCTGGGCCATGAGGTTCTCCCGCGCCGACGTGGCCGTCGGGCAGTCGTCCCCGTGGTTGTGGGAGAGGTCGAGGAAGTGGCCCAGCTCGTGCGCCGCCGTGCGGGAGAAGGCCTCCGCCGCGCGCCCGACCTCGCCGCCGACGAGGCCGTCGGACTTCCCGCCCTTGGTGCAGTCACCGGGCACCGGGGAGATCCCCACGAAGTCGTCGCTGATGTTCGCGACGAGGAACATGTCGATCCCGTCGTTCGGGACACCCCAGTCGTCGGACAGGTCGTCGGCCTCGGACTCGCTGCCGAGGTCCTCGTACCCGTTCGCGGTGGGCACGTCGAGCCAGAAGTACTGGACCCGGCCGAGGCCGAGCGACGCGTCCGCGTAGATCCGGCGGATCCGGTGGACGGCGTAGTCCACGCGCTCGTCCGCCTCGGCCAGGGTCACCGCGGCGGCGTCGAAGCCGACCTCGACCAGGTTGAGGTGCACGTGCTTGCGCTCGAGGGCGGTGAAGGCCTCGCCGAGCGTGACCTGCACCGGCGACCCCGTGCTGGGGTCCGGGGGCGGCGTGGCGCGCCAGAACCCGAGCACGTCGCGCATCACCGAGAGGTTCCCCGTGCCACCGAGGCCCATGGCGGACATGGCCTGGCGCACCGACCGCACGCTCATGGCGTGACCTCCGACTCCAGCGCCGTCACGCGGGCCGTGAGGTCGGCGATCGCCGCCCTGGCCGCGGCGAGCTGCGTGGTCAGCGACGTCACCTGGCCGGCGAGGGTCGTCAGGGTCGCGGCCACGTCCTGACCGGCGACGACCGCGCCGTCCGGCATGGTCACGCGGCCGTTGACGACGACGCCGCCGGTGTAGTCGCGGTCCCAGTTCAGGACCAGCTGGTCGCCGGGGCCGTGCACCAGGGCGCGCCGGAAGGGGTTGCGGCGCAGCGAGGTCGAGAGTCGCCCGCGCCGGTCCGGGCCACCATCGAGCATGAAGTCGGTCCCGAACTGCTGCATGATCCGGCTGCGGACGATCAGCCAGTCCCGGTTGTTGAAGCCCAGGATCTGCTTGCAGCTGTTGACGCTGACCCCGCCGGGGTAGTCGCTGTCCCAATTGAGGGTCAGGCCGTCGTCGAAGTCGTGGACCAGCGCCCGCCGGAACGGGGTGTTGGTCCTGCGGCGCGCCGTGGCGTCGAGCATGAGGTCGTTCGCCGTGGCACGCACGACGAGGCCCTCGAGGTGGATGAAGTCGCCGTCGAAGCGGATGTCGGTCATCTCGGTGGTCCTGTCAGGAGGGGTGGGAGTGGTTTCAGCTCGGCATCACCGAGTAGCCGGCGGGTGACGGGACGGGAGAGTCCTCGACCTTCGCGAGCGTGTTGATGCTGACGTGGGGCCACTTGATCCGGCCCGGGCCGCCGTCGAAGCGGTCGAAGAAGTCCAGCTGGACGACCTGCACGTACTGCAGGCGCAGGCCGATGGTGCCGTCCTCGCGCCGGACCTCCTGGATCCAGAAGGTCGACTTCATCTCCGAGGCGTTCGCCTGCCGCACGATGAAGGGGATGTTCGAGATGCCGCCGGTGGCGACGGTGCTGTCGAACTCTAGCTTCGTCGTGCGCACGATGTCGACGCCCTCGTTCGCGGACTTCAGCAGCGCCGTCGAGTCGAGCGGGTCGAACAGTCCACGGAAGAGGTTGTCGTGGAAGTGCTTGTAGGGCGCCAGGTAGGGGTTCTTCTCGATGTCCTGGTTGACGCCGAGCGGCAGGGCGTTGATGGGCGGGATCGACGGCGGTCCGTCGGAGATCGACGCCGTGCCCAGGCCCAGCACGGAGTCACCGTGCGGGACGGTCGCGAGCCGCGCGATGTCGACGACGTCCTCGTTCAACGGGTCGGACATGTTGAGGAAGAGCCCGGGCTCGTGGTGGATCGCCCCACCGGGGTCGCCCTGCAGGCCCGAGGCGGGGAAGTCCTCGCCGACGAGCTGATTGATGCCCTGCTCGTAGTCGAGCGCCACGAGGAGCTGATCGGCGTGCGGGGTGACGCCGCCGTTGGCCGGGGCGATGCCGCGGTTGGGGACGGCCTTGTCGACGAGGCTGAAGGTCAGCTTCTCGTTGTACTGGTGGAGCAGCAGCCGGTACGCAGGCCGGAAGGTCGCGCCCTGGGGCGGACCGAAGGGCAGCGCGATCATGTTCCAGCCGCGGCCGGCGAGGTCGGGCTCGTTCGTCCAGACGCCGGGCAGCAGCTTGAAGGGACCGAGGTCCTCGTCGCCGGTGACCGCCGGGGCGACCTCGCGTACCTGGCCCCGCAGGGCGTCGAGCTGTTCGGAAGCGGTTCTCATGGGGGGACACCTCTGGGGTATCGAAGGTTCCGCCTCCGACGCCCCGAGCGCGTCCCTGCGGACTGATGTCGATGACGAGATCAGTCGCGCGACCGGTGATACCTACTCGCGGCGCTGCACCGGGAAGAGGATGGCCTCCCGGATGCCGATGCCCTGCAGCAGCATCACGAGCCGGTCGACGCCGAGACCGATGCCACCGGCGGGCGGCATGCCGAACTCGAGCGCCCGCAGGAAGTCCTCGTCGACGTCCATCGCCTCGGGGTCGCCGGCCGCCGCGAGGCGGGCCTGCTCCTCGAGCCGCTCGCGCTGGATGACGGGATCGTTGAGCTCGGAGTACGCGGGCGCCAGCTCGACGCCGTTGATGATGAGGTCCCACGCCTCGACCAGGCCGGGGGTGGTGCGGTGCTTCTTCGCCAGCGGGCGCACGGCCTCGGGGTAGTCGCACACGAACGTGGGCTGGATGAGGGTGTGCTCGACGAGCTTCTCGAAGAGCTCGAGCACGACCTCGCCCGCGCCCCAGCCGTCCTGCAGGGCGACGCCGTGGTCGCGAGCGACCTCGCGCACCTGCTCCTCGGGGGTGTGCACGTCGATGGCCGCGCCGGTGGCCTCGGCGACGAGCTCGTGGATGGTGGCGCGGCGCCAGGGCGCCTCGAGGTCGATCGTGGTGCCGTCGCGACCCGTGACGACCGTCTTGCCGACGGCGCGCGCGGCGTCCACGACCAGGTCCTGCACGAGCTCGGCCATCGTGTCGTAGGAGCCGTAGGCCTCGTACGCCTCGAGCATCATGAACTCGGGGTTGTGGGTGTTGTCGACGCCCTCGTTGCGGAACGTCTTGCCGATCTCGTAGACCTTGTCGATGCCGCCGACGAGGGAGCGCTTGAGGTGCAGCTCCAGCGCGATGCGCAGCAGCTGCGGCTCGTCGAAGGCGTTGAGGTGCGTGTGGAACGGGCGCGCCGCCGCGCCGCCGTTGGTGTGCTGCAGGACGGGAGTCTCGACCTCGATGTACCCGTGGCGGTCCAGCGTGGAGCGCAGCGACTTCAGCACGGCGGCCTTGACGCGCACGTTCTGGCGGGCCTCCTCGCGGACCACGAGGTCGAGGTAGCGCATCCGGGTGCGGGCCTCGTCGGAGAGCGGCTTGTGCTCGACCGGCATCGGACGCAGCGTCTTGGTCGCGATCCGCCACGCCGTGGCCATGACCGACAGCTCGCCACGGCGGCTCGTGATGACTTCGCCGGTGACTCCCAGGTGGTCGCCCAGGTCGACGAGAGCCTTGAAGTCGGCCAGCGACTCCTCCCCCACCTCGGCGAGGGAGAGCATCGCCTGAACCTCGCTGCCGTCGCCCTCGCGCAGGCGGACGAAGCACAGCTTGCCGGTGTTGCGCAGGAAGATGACGCGGCCGGTGATCGAGACGGTCAGGCCGGTGTGGGCGTCGGGGCCGAGCTGCTCGGGGTCGTGCGACTCGACGATCTCGCGAATCGTGTGGGTGCGGTCGACGAGCAGTGGGTACGGATCGACGCCGGCGTCCAGCATCCGCTGGCGCTTCTCCCGGCGCACCCGCATCTGCTCGGGCAGGTCGTCCTCGGGAAGCTCAGGCGTCTCGGTCACGAGGCACGAGTCTAGTCCGCGCCGTCGCGCGCACCGACGCTCCCCGCCCCAGCCCCGACTTTTGTGACGGCGTTCGCCGTCCTGGTCCGATCTCGCCCGAACCGTGTCACAAAAGTCGGGCGGCGGCGGCTCGGGAGCAGCCCCGATCACTCGGCCGGGCGGTCCTCCTCGGCGAGGCGCGGCTCGACGCGGCGCTCGGGGCGGACACCGGCCTTGTCGGCGAAGAAGGCCCGGATGACGTCCATGTCGGCGCGGACGTCGCCCGTGAGGCGGAACGTCGGGCCGAGGCCGGCGGTCATGGTGGTGCGGTCGCAGTAGCCGAGCGTGACGGGCAGGTCGGCCTCGCGAGCCAGCCGGTAGAAGCCCGACTTCCAGCGCTTGACGTTGCCGCGGGTCCCCTCGGGGGTGATGACGAGCTGGAAGTTGTCGCCCGACCGCGCGTGCTCGATGAGCTCGTCGATGAGGCCCGCCGGGTTCTTGCGGTCGACCTCGATGCCGCCGAGCGCGCGCATGAACGGACCGGCGGGGCCGCGGAAGAGCTCCTTCTTGCCCAGGAAGTGGGGTCGGAAGCCGCACTTCCACGCGATGGCCAGCATGAGGACGAAGTCCCAGTTCGACGTGTGCGGTCCCGCCAGCAGGATCGTGGGACCCTTCGGTGCCGGCTCCGACCGGAAGCTCCACCGGCTGACGGTCCAGAACACGTCGGCGACCAGGCGCAAGATCCTCATCCCCGGAGGCTAGCGCGCCCCGGGGCGGTCGGCCGGACGGGTCGACCGCCCCGCGGCGGGCGTCGGACGTTGGGCGGATCCACAGCCTGCGTTCATCTCACGGTCAGGTGCGCGGGGCACCGTGGAGGCATGACGACAGCTCCGCGGATCACCGCACACCGGGGCCAGAGCGCGACGCACCCCGAGAACACCATTCCTGCGCTCCGCGAAGCGGTGCGCCTGGGGGCCGACGCCCTCGAGTTCGACGTCCAGCCCACCGCGGACGGCTCGATCGTGCTGATGCACGACCGCTCGCCCCTGCGCACGACGAACATCCGGCACGTCCAGACCTCGAAGGTCGGCCTGTCGGTGCAGAGATTCACCCTGGCCGAGCTGGCGCAGCTCGACGCCGGCAGCTGGAAGTCGCCGGCCTTCGCCGGCACGCCGGTGCCCACCCTGCGCGACGTCGTGCACGCGCTGCGCGGCACCGAGGTGCGGCTGGTCGTCGAGATGAAGTCGGCGCCCGTGGACGCCCGCTCCTACGTCCGTGCCGTCCTCGACGAGCTCGGTGGACACAGCCGCGTCACGCTGATGAGCTTCGACCGCGACGTCGCCGAGGCCGCCCTGCCCGTGCACCACGCCGTGGGCCTCGTGAGCCGCGGCCGTCCGAACGCCGCCGACATCGATCGCTTCGACGAGTTCCACGTGAGCGCGCGCCGCGTCGACCGCGCCCTGGTCGACCGCGTGCACGCCGGTGGCGGCACCCTCACCGCCTGGACGGTGGACGACCCGCGCCAGGTGGAGCGGCTCGCCGCCCTCGGCGTGGACGGGATCACCACGAACGACGTCTCGGCGGCCCGCCCCGCGCTCGTCTGACCTCAGCGGTTCTTGGCGGCGACGAGGCGCAGGCCCTGGAGGGTGAGCTTCGCGTCGCGGGCGGTGATCGTCTCGCACTCGGTGAGCACGACGGCGGCGTGGCTGCCGGTGGCGATGACCGAGACGTCGTCGGGGTCCTCGCCGAGGGACTCGATCATCCGCTCGACGATCGCGTCGATGAGGCCGGCGAAGCCGAAGACGATCCCGGACTGCAGCGCCTCCACGGTGTTCTTGCCGATGACGTCGCGCGGCGTGGTGATCTCGACGCTGCGCAGCTGGGCGCTGCGGCGGACGATCGCGTCGAGCGAGACCTCGACGCCCGGCGCGATCGCGCCACCGAGGTAGCGGCCCTCGGCATCGATGGCGTCAACCACGGTGGCCGTGCCGGTGAGGTCCACGACGATCGCGGGCCCGCCGTAGAGCTCCTTCGCCGCGAGCGCGTTGACGATGCGGTCGGTGCCGACCTCACGGGGATTGTCGGTGTGGATGGGCACGCCGGTCTTGACGCCGGGCCCGACGACCCACGCGGGAATGTTCTCGTAGTAGCGCAGGTACGTGCGCCGCAGCGCCACCAGCAGCGCCGGCACGGTGCAGCACATGGCGATCTCGTCGACCTCGGGCAGGCCCGAGCGGCGCAGGAAGCCCTCCACCACCAGGAACCACTCGTCGGAGGTGCGGCGCTCGTCGGAGGCAACGACGAAGTCGGCGACCAGCTCGTCGCCGTCGAACAGCCCGATGCTGGTCTCGGCGTTGCCCGCGTCGATCGCCAGCAGCGTCATACCGGCGCCCTCGTCGAAGAGCAAAGGTACGAGGTCGCCGGAATGACCGATCCCACGGTCACTCGCTGGCGCTCGCTCATACCGAAACCAGGTCGCCCCGCTTGAGGCCGGAGTCGGCCGGGACCTCGGCGGCGTCGTGGCCGAGCGTGACGATCGAGTTGTCGGCGTCGACGAACACGACGCTGGGCTCGAGCCGGCGCGCCTCGGCGTCGTCGACCTGCGCGTAGGCGATGAGGATGACGATGTCACCGGGGTGCACGAGGTGCGCGGCGGCGCCGTTGATCCCGATGACGCCCGAGCCGCGGGGGCCGGCGATCGTGTAGGTCTCGAGACGGGCGCCGTTGGTGACGTCGACGATGTGCACGAGCTCACCGGGCAGGATGTCGGACGCGTCGAGCAGGTCCTCGTCGACGGTGACCGAGCCGACGTAGTGCAGGTCGGCCTGGGTCACGGTGGCGCGGTGGATCTTGGACTTCATCATGGTGCGCAGCATCGGGTCACTTCCCTCGGTTCTTCGCGTCGGTCCCGAGAGGGACCGCGCAGTTGTCGAGCAGGCGCGGTCGGCCCACCCGGGCGGCCACCAGCAGGCGAGACTCCCGGCCGGCCTCCGCCGGTCCGAGGTCGGGGCTGGTGAGCACGAGATAGTCCGGGTCGATGCCGGCGTCGGCCAGCACCTTCCCGGCAGCGTGGAGGACGGCCTCGGGGCCGTCGGGTCCGGCGTCGACGCCGGCACGGAGCGCGGCCGAGATGGCGGCGGCACGCTCACGCTCGGACGCGGTCAGGTAGCGGTTGCGCGAGCTCATCGCCAGGCCGTCGGCCTCGCGGACGGTGGGGCAGCCGACGACGTCGACGCCCAGGCACAGCTCCTGCGCCATCAGCCGGATCAGGGTGAGCTGCTGGTAATCCTTCTCGCCGAACACGGCCACGTCGGGGCGGACGAGGCCGAACAGCTTCGCGACGACGGTGAGCACCCCGCGGAAGTGGGTGGGCCGCTCGGCCCCCTCGAGGATCGACGCGAGCGGACCGGGGTCGACCATGATCGTGCCGTCGAGCCCGTGCGGGTACATCTCGTCGACGGTGGGCGCGAAGACCACGTCCACGCCGGCGGCGTCGCAGCGCTCGAGGTCGGCATCGAAGGTGCGCGGGTAGGCGTCGAGGTCCTCCCCCGGCGCGAACTGCGTGGGGTTGACGAAGATCGACACGACGAGGGTCTCGGCCAGCGGCCGCGCGTGCTGCATCAGGCTCTGGTGGCCGTCGTGCAGCGCGCCCATCGTGGGCACGAGGGCGACGGTGCCGGACGTGGCGGCGCGCAGCTCGGCCGCGGTGCGGACGACGCGTGGCATCAGCGGACCTTCTCGCGGATCACGGCGGTGCGGACGGCGTCGGCCGTGTCGGTGTCGATGCGGCCGGTGGACTCGGCGCGATCGGCGGTGGCGGTGGCCAGCGCGGCGTAGGTGCGCCGCACGGACGGGTCGTGCAGGTGCGCGACGTGGGCGCGCACCGTGTCGACGTCGCCACGGGCGACGGGGCCGGTGAGCGCGGCATCGCCGTAGGCCAGCGTGTTGTCGAGCGCGGCGGCCAGCAACGGGCGCAGCACGGCGGCCGGGTCGTCGGCCCCGATCTCGCGCAGCAGGTCCATCGCCTGGGTGACGATCGTGGTCAGGTGGTTGGCGCCGTGGGCCAGCGACGCGTGGTAGGTGGCGCGGTCGGCCTCCTCGACCCACATGACCGAGCCGCCGAGGTCGGCGACGAGGGTCTCGGCGACGTCGCGGTCGGCGGGCTCGGCGGTGACGCCGAAGACGCAGCCGCGGTCGATGTCGACCTCGGTGCCGGTGAACGTCATCGCGGGGTGCATGGCGATCGCGCGGGCGCCGGCCTGGACGAACGGCGCGAGGACGGCCAGCCCGTGGCGGCCGCTGGTGTGCGCGAAGAGCCGGCCAGGACCGGCGAAGGGCGCGAGCTCGGCGACGACGTCGGCCAGCGCGTCGTCGGGCACCGCGAGGATGACGATCTCGGCCCGGCGGACGACCTCGGCGCGGTCGAGCACGGGGATGTCCGCGAGCAGCGTCTGGACGCGCAGGTGCGAGGCGTCCGAGCGTCCGCTGACGCCGACGATGTGGTGGCCGGCTCGCTGGAGCCGGGCGGCGAGGACAGCACCGACACGGCCGGCGCCGACCACACCCACGCGAGGGTGCGACATGTGTGTTGCCTTTCGTTCCAGTCCCGGAGCGGGTACCAGACAAAGTGACGTCGTCAGTCTACGTCGCCGCACCCGCGGACGGGAGATGAGGTGACGAGGGTCACACGCACGCGCGCGCGGTCCGCTCTGCCACACTGACGCCATGGCTCGGATCCTGATCCGCGCGGGCAAGGACCCGTTCACGGCAGTCGTACCCGAGACGACGCTGACGCAGGACGTCTTCAACTCCAACAGCGGGAACTTCCTGTTCCAGCACTCGGTGTGGAAGGCCCTCGACGTGGCACCGCACGAGCTGGTCGCGAACTCCACGCTGAGCGAGCGTCGCGTCGCCTCCGCCGAGGACGCCGCCCGCATCAACGAGGAGTTCGACCACTTCGTCGTGCCGATGGCGAACTCGTTCCGCGCCGACTTCGCGGAGAAGCTCGACCACCTGGCCGCGCTGATCGAGCAGCTGACGATCCCCACCACCGTCATCGGCATCGGCGCGCAGGCCCCGGCCGACCGCTCGTTCGACGCCCTCGCGGGCGTCCGCGACGTGAGCCGTCGCTTCGTGGCGGCCGTGCTGGAGCGCTCCCCCTCGATCGGCGTGCGCGGTGAGTTCACCCGCGACTTCCTCGTCGACCTCGGCTTCCCCGGCGACGCGATCGACGTCATCGGCTGCCCGTCGCTGTTCCTGCAGGGCCCCGACCTGCGCGTGCGCGAGCCCGGCACCGTGGACGTCGACGCGAGTCTCGGGCTGAACCTGACGCCGGAGGTGCCGGGGATCGGCGCGTTCGCCACCGAGCAGGCCGCGCGGCACCCGAATCTCACCTACGTCGGCCAGGACCAGCACGACCTGCGGCTGCTGCTGTGGGGCGTCCCGCACCCCCATGTCACCGATCCGCTGGTGCCCACGCACCTGCGGCACCCGCTGTACCAGCAGGACCGCATGCGGCTCTTCGTCGACACCTGGACCTGGTACGACTTCCTCGCCCAGCAGGACTTCGTCTACGGCACGCGCTTCCACGGGAACGTCGCGGCGCTGCTGGCCGGCACGCCCGCCCTCATGCTGGCGCACGACTCGCGCACGCTCGAGCTGGCCGAGTACCACCGCATGCCGCACCGGCTCCAGCCGCACTTCGACGAGCCGATCCGCGTGGAGGACCTCGCCGAGGCCACCGACCTCGCGCCGTTCCACGCCGCCATGCCCGAGCGGTTCGGTCGCTACACCGCCTTCCTCGAGCGCAACGGCCTCGAGCACCGCTGGCAGGACGGCCGCGACGGCGCGCAGTTCGACGAGCGACTGGCGCAGGCCTCGCTCCCGCCCGGGGTGCACACCCTGGCGGCGCCCGACCTGTCCGAGGTGGCCGCGCGGCTCGAGTGGCTGCGGCACGCCATGGTCATCGACCTCACGCGGCACCCGAAGCGCTACGAGTACCCCTTCAACACGCCCACCTACCAGGGCGCCGGCTCTCGCCACGCCCGCCTGGCCGAGCAACGCGCCGCGAAGCTCAGGAGCCAGCAGCAGCGCATCGACGAGCTGACGACGCGGATCGACCGCATCGAGCGCGTCACGCCCGGCGGACTCGTCGTCCGGCTCGTGCGCAAGGTGCGCGCGATGCTGCGCCGGGGCTGAGCCAGCCCCGTACCGGCTGGCACACTGGTTCCCTGCGCCACCGGCGCGGGCCTCTAGCTCAATTGGCAGAGCAGCGGACTTTTAATCCGCGGGTTGTGGGTTCGAGTCCCACGGGGCCCACCACCGCACCCCTCCCCGCCCTCACGACATGACGAACCACGCCACCGAGTGGCGCGACGCTCAGGCGGTCGGGTCCTCGCGCAGGCGCACGATCGCCTTGCCGGTGTTGGCGCCGGTGAGCAGGCCCGCGAAGGCGTCGGGCATGGCGTCCAGGCCGTTCCACGTGGTCTCGCGGTAGGCGAGGTCGCCGTCGCGCAGCCACTGGCCCACCTTCTGCTCGAACTCGGGACGCAGGCTCTCGTGGTCGCTCACGATGAAGCCGCGCAGCGTGAGGCGCTTGCCCACGGCCTTGAACATGTTGCGCGGACCGCTGGCGTTCGGGTCGTTGTAGCCCGAGATCGAGCCGCACAGCGCCATCCGGCCCCGCTCGTTGATGTGCTCGAGCGCCGCCTCCAGGTGGTCGCCGCCCACGTTGTCGAAGTAGACGTCGAAGCCGTCGGGGAACGCCGCCCCGACCTGGCCCATCACGTCGCCCTCGCGGTAGTTGATGCCGGCGTCGAACTTCAGCTCGTCCACCAGCAGCGCGACCTTCTCGGCCGAGCCGGCGCTGCCGACCACGCGGTCGGCCCCGGCGAGGCGGGCGAACTGGCCGACGAGGCTGCCCACGGCGCCGGCCGCGGCCGACACGAATACCGAGTCGCCGGGCTGGAACGCCGCGACGTCGAACAGGCCCGCGTAGGCGGTCATGCCGGGCATCCCCAGCACGCCCAGGAAGTAGGAGGACGGGAGGCCGTTGAGCTCGACCTTCGTCGCGTACTGGTCGGCCAGCACGGCGTGCTCACGCCAGCCCAGGCCGTGGCGCACGATGCTGCCGACGGGCAGCGCGTCGGAGCGCGACTCGACGACGACGCCGATGGCCCCGCCGTCGAGCGGGTGGTCGAGCTTGAACGGCGGGACGTAGGACTTCACGTCGTTCATGCGGGGGCGCATGTACGGGTCGACGGTGAGCACGATGTTCTCCACCAGCACGTCGCCGTCGCGCAGGTCGCGCAGCTCGCGCTCGACGAACCGGTAGGTCTCGGCTCCCGGCAGGCCGGTGGGGCGCTGGGCCAGATGGATCTCGCGGGTCGTGGTGGTCATGCTCGTCCTCCCGTTCGGGTCGCCGCTGTGCGGCGCTGGTCCGGGCTCGCGTCGACGCGGTCCACCCGGCTCCGGCCATCGTAGGGACCCACCCCGACGCGTGCCCTCAGCCGGGCGGGCGACCGCCGCCCATCCCTCCTCCCGACGGTGGGCCTCCACGCCCGCCGCCCGTGAGCGATCGGGTGCTCGCCTCGTCACTGCTCGGGAGCGCGGCCTCGAGATCCGCGACCACCACCTGCTCGCCCTTGTCGACACCCTCGGTGACGGCGGCGGAGGTGGCCCCCATCGTCCCCAGCGTGACCTGCCGCCGCTCGACCTCGCCGTCGGCCAGCACCAGGACGCTGCCCTGGGTCGCCGTCCGGCGGGTCACCGCCGAGGCAGGCACGGTGACGACGTCCGACGCCGTCCCCGTGACGATCGCGACGACTGCCGCCGAGCCCTCGGGCGCCGCGAGGTCGTCGTCGAGCGTGACCGTGACGCTGTACGTGGTCGCGGACGCCTGCTCGTCCGACGCCTCCGGCACCAGGCCGACGGCCGAGACCGTGCCGCGCGCGGCGGTGGCCGATCCTGGCGTGACGGTGGCGGCCTGCCCGACCTCGATCGCGGCGAGGTCGTCGACGGGAACGCTAACGGTCGCCGTGGTGTCGCCCTCGCCGATCAGTACGAGAGCGGCGTCCGACGTGGAGACCTCGTCACCGGCAGCGATGCCGACGGACATGACCGTGCCGTCGAACGGGGCGGTCAGGGTCGCCGCCGCGAGGTCGGTCTTGGCGGAGGTCAGCGCGGCCTCGGCCGTGTCGACATCGGCCTGCGCCGAGGCGAGGTCCGCGGCGGTCGCGGTGGTGCCCGACGAGCTCCCCGCCCCGGAGCCGGGGCCTGAGCTCCCCGCGTCGGGCTGGGCGCCCTGACCCGGCGTCTGGGAGGTGGTGCCGCCGGAGTCCCGGTCCTGGCCCGCGGCCTTCCCGGAGTCCTGCTCCTTCGTCTCATCCTTCGTGTCAGCGCTGCCTCCGGAGGCATCGGCCGAGCCGGCGTCCTTCTCCAGTTGCTTCACGGCGTCACCCAAGGTCGAGCCGAGGGCCTCCAGCGCGGACTGCAGCGCATCCTGTTGCTCCGCGACGACGTCCTGCGCCTCCTGCACGGCGGTGAGCGCATCCCGGCACTCCTGCGAGATCGCCGTCGCGGTGGCGGGGTCGTCCTCCTCGCAGGCGGCCTGCTGCGCCGCGAGCGCTGCCTTCGCCGCGGTGATGGCATCGGTGGCGGCGCTCCGGGCCGACTTCACCGTCTCCTGCTCAGCGGCCAGCTCGGCGAGCGCGTCCTTCAGCCTGTCGCTGGTCGAGGCGAAGGTCATGGGCGACGAGGACGACTCCGTGTAGAGCGCCAGGGTCACCGTGCCGGCGTCCGTGGCCGACGACTCCGTCGCGCTCCCGCCACCGCCGGATGCCCGGGCGACCGTGTCGATCTGGCCGTCCTCGACGTCGTCCAGGTAGGCCTCGGCGTCGGCCAGGTCGGCCCGCGTTTCGATGACGGCCGCCTTCAGGTCGCTCGCGTCGAGCGTGGCGAGCACGTCGCCCGCCTCGACCTCGTCGCCGACCTCCACCGCCACCTTCCTCACCGTGCCGTCGGTCGCGAACACGGGATCGGACCGCTGCGACGCGGCGATCGTGCCGTCGTACGACACGATCTGCTCGACGTCGCCGCGCGTGGCCGCGACGGTCCGGTAGCGGTCCTCCCCTGCGGTCGAGGAGGCAGCGAACAGCCCCACGCCCACGACCGTGGCGGCCGCGACCGCGGCGACGCCCAGGCGCCTGCTGACGTGGATCACGCCGCCTCGCCCTCGTCCTGCTGCGTCGAGTCGTCAGCAGGCGCGTCGTCGCGCCGGCCGGAGCCGCGCGTCACGCACTTGCCGTCGGCGGCCGTGCTGATCTGGATCGAGGTCGCCTTCACGGCTCCGGTCGAGTCGGTCTCGCCCCGGGTCTGGAGGCACACGCCGACCTTCACGTCATCGGCGTCGGCCTTCGCCGTGGTCGTGTAAGTCGTGTCGTCGCCGACGGTGACCTTCACGTCGCTGGTCTCGTCGGACCCGGGCGTGCTCGACGCGACCGTGAACCCGCTACCGGAGACCGCGGTGACCTCGCCGGCCGTCATGCCGCCGCCCTTTGCGCCACCGGGGCGCTCACCCTGCGGTGCCGACGGCGGCTCCTGCCCCTCGGGGGCACCGCTGGGCCGGTCGGTCGGTCGCTCGCCGCCCCCGGGGCCGCCGCTTCCGAAGCCGTCGGCACACTCGCCGTCGGCCTGCTGCGTGACCCGGACCGACGTCGCGGTCACCGCGTCGCTCGATCCCCCGCCCGTCACGACGACGCACGAGCCCTTCGTGACGTCCTCGAGGGACCCGCTCACCTGACGCGTGAACGTCGTCGAGTCCGTCCAGGTGACGGCGGTCTGGCTGGAGGAGCCCTGGACCTGGGCGGTCGAGCCGTCGACGGCGGCGACCTTCCCCGATCCGGGCTGGCCACCAGGACGGCCACCGCCCCCCTCCTGCTGGGACTGCTGCTGCTCGGACGAGGCCGCCTGCGTGTCGGACGCGGCCCCGCCGCAGGCTGCGACGGAGAATGCGAGGGTCAGGGCGGTGGCGGTCAGGGCGAAGGTGCGCTTCATGGTTGCTCCAGTCATGGTGGGGTTCATTCGCTGCGGAGGGCTTCGATGGGGGTGAGCCGGGCGGCGCGGCTGGCGGGGTAGACCCCGAAGCCGAGGCCGAGGGCCAGGGAGGTCGCGAGCGCCAGCGCCGTGGCGACCGCGGAGACGGACACGGGCTGGTCGATCAACGGAGGCAGGACCCACGCGCCGACCAGGCCCAGGGCGACGCCGGCGAGGCCGCCCGCGAGGCCGAGGATGGAAGCCTCGACGAGGAACTGGCGACCGATCACCGACGGCGTCGCGCCCAGGGCCTTGCGCAGGCCGATCTCGCGGATCCGCTCGGTCACCGAGACGAGCATGATGTTCATGACGCCGATGCCGCCGACGAGCAGCGAGATGGCCGCGACGCCGCCGAGCAGGACCGTCAGGGTCCGATTCGTCGAGTTCGCCGTCTCCAGCAGTGCCGCCTGGCTCGTGATCGTGAAGTCGGCCTCGTCGTCGCCGGTGATGCCGTGCAGGTTCGTCATCAGCGCCTCGATCTCCTGGTAGGCCGCGGAGAGCCGGTCCGCGGACGCGGCCTCCACGTAGACCGAGGAGAGCGTCGTGCCGGTGGATCCGGTCGCGGCGGCGGCGGCCGCCAGGGGCACCACCGCGGTGTCGTCCTGGCTCGTCTCGGAGGAGGAGCCGCCCGAAGACTCCAGCACCCCGATCACGGTGAACGCCGACCCGTTGACCGTCACCTTCTGGCCGACGGGCGACCCGACGGCGAAGAGCTCGGTGGCCGTGTCGGGCCCGATGACCATGACTTTGGCGCCGGACTCCGCCTCGGCCGCGGTGAAGAAGCGGCCGGACGCGATCTCGCGGTTGCGCACCGACGCCCACGACGGCGTCGTGCCCACCAGCGAGGTCGTCCAGTTGGTCGTGCCGTTGACGAGAGACACCGACGAGGAGGTGGCGGGCGCCACGGCCCGGACGTCGGGCACGACCGTCTCGTCGGCGATCGCGACCGCGTCGGAGAGCGTCAGCGTCGTCGCCGACCCGAAGCCGCCCCGCTGCCCCTCGCTGGTGGAGCTGCCGGGCGCGACCACCAGCAGGTTGCTGCCGAGCGAGTCGATCTGCTCGGCGACCTCGTCCTGCGCCCCCTGGCCCAGGCCGACGGTCAGGATCACCGACGAGACGCCGATGATGATGCCGAGCATCGTCAGCGCCGATCGCAGGGCGTGGGCGCGGACCGCCTCGAGGCCGGTGCGGAACGTCTCGGCCCAGTTCATGCGAGGCTCCGGACCGAGGACTCGACCACGCGGCCGTCCCGCACGACGACCTGACGGTCGGCGCGCTCGGCCACGTCGTGCTCGTGCGTGATGAGGACGATCGTGCGGCCCATTCCCGACAGCTCGTCGAGGAGCGCCAGGACGTCCGCCGTGGACCTCGAGTCGAGGTTGCCCGTGGGCTCGTCAGCCAGCACCATCGCCGGGTCGGTCACCAGCGCCCGCGCCACGGCGACGCGTTGCTGCTGGCCGCCGGAGAGCTCGCCCGGGCGGTGGTCGGCGCGGTCGCCCAGCCCGACGCGGGCCAGCGCGGCGACCGAGCGCTCGCGGCGCTCGTCGCGGCCGACCCCGGCATAGACGAGCGGAAGCTCCACGTTGCGCCACGCGGGCAGGCTCGACAGCAGGTTGAACTGCTGGAACACGAAGCCGATGAGGCGGTTGCGGACGTCCGCCAGGCGGACCTCGTCCAGCGTAGAGACGTCCTCGCCGGCGAGCCGGTAGGACCCGTGGGTGGGCACGTCGAGACAGCCGAGGATGTTCATGAGCGTCGACTTGCCCGAGCCGGATGGCCCGACGATCGCGACGTACTCCCCCTCCTCGATGTCGAGCGTCACGCCGTCCAACGCGGCCACCTCGAGAGCGCCAGTGGCGTACACCTTGCGCACGTCGCGCAAGGAGAGCAGCGCGCTCACTGGTCGCCTCCCGGCATGGCCGGGGCAGCGCCGCCGGGCATCCCGCCACCGGGGAAGCCCCCGGTGCCGCCGCCGGGCATCCCGCCCTGGCCTGCGCTACCGCCGCCAGGCCGGCGGGTCGTCTGCTCGTACCGGACGGTGTCGCCCTCACTGAGCCCGGAGACGATCTCGGTGGTCATGCCGAAGGTGTCGCCGATCTCGACCTCGCTCCTGGTCGCCGTGCCGTCGGCCACCTTCGTGACGTACGTCGTGTCGCCCTCGGTGGTGACCGCGGCGGTCGGGACGGTCAGGACGTCGTCGCGGGACTCCACGATGATCGAGACGTCGGCCGAGGTTCCCGCGTAGAGGTCCTCCTGCTCGCCCGTCAGCGCGATCGTGACGGGGAACGTCGCCGTGCCGTCGGTGCCGGTCTGGGCGACCCGGCCCACGCTCTGCACCGTGCCGAAGACCGGTTCGGTCGCGCCCGTCGGGGTGATCTCGGCCTGCATGCCCTTCGTGATGCGCTCGACATCGCTGGCCGAGACGTCGGCGGTCAGGACGAAGCGCCGCGGCGTGATCACGGTGATGCCCGAGGTGTCGGCGGAGGTCGTGGCCGCGTCTGTCGCGCCCGAGGCGGAACCGCCACCGGACGAACCCACCCGGTCGCCCTTCTCGTAGCCGACCGAGGCGACCAGGCCCGAGAAGGGAGCCGTCAGCGTCGCCGCGTCCAGTGCGTCCTGCGCCTCGGCGACGTCGGCCGTCGTGCTGTCCACCCGCGCCGCGTTCGCGGCCTGCTGGGCCGAGGTCTCGCTGCCGTCGTTCGCGGCAGTCGTCTCAGCCGCCGTCAACTGGGCCTGCGCCGAGGCCAGTGCCGCCTCCAGCGCCGACGTGTCGATCGACGCGAGCACCTCGCCCCGGCGGACCGTGTCGCCCTCGGCGACCGCGACCTTCGTGACGCTCCCGGCCGACCCGAACGTCAGCGTGGAGGAGCGGCGCGCGGCGAGGGTGCCTGACCCGGTCACGGTGTCCTGCACGGTCGAGACGGTCGCTTCGGCGGTCGCGGTCGTGCCGGTCGCCCCGTCGGCGTCCGAGCGTCCGACGTACCAAGCCGCTGCCGCGACCACCACGACGACGCTCACCGCCATCAGCCGCCGGCGGCGGGTTCCCAGCACTCTCGCGATCGTTCCCATGCAGTCCTCCGTGTCGGTGTCGAGCACCACCGTGGACGGCCGAGATGTGACGTCGCTTCCACCCGCCTGTGACGAGCCTGTGGGGCCTCGGGTGTGGCGCGTCTCACCGGCCGGAAAAGCCCGTCTCACCCCTCGATCCGGACCGGCCCGCGTGGGACACTGGCCAGACCATGTCGGGGGATCACAGCACCGGGTCCGGATCGGCCACCGCCCACGCCCGCGGTGTCGCCGATCTGCTGCGCCATGCCCAGGAGGTGGCCCTCGAGCTGGAGGCCTCCGCGGCCGCCGAGGCCGAGCGCATCACCACCGAGGCCAGGCGCCTGCAGGCCGAGGCCCACCTGCTCTACGACGACGCCCGCCACGTGCGCGACACCGCCCAGGCCCAGCTGGTCAACGTCACCGAGCAGCTCGACCGCGCGTCCGAGGACGCGGCCACGATCGTCGCCGACGCGAGCGAGCAGGCCACGATGCTGGTGCGCGACGCCGAGGAGCGCCGCGAGGCCGCCGAGCGCGACGCGGAGAAGGCGCTCGCGGAGGCGCGCGAGCGCACCGACGCGATGCTCACCGAGGCCGCGGTCGAGGCCGGCCGTCTCCTCTCCGACGCCCGCGAGAAGGCCGACGAGATCACCCGCCGGGCCGAGGAGCGCGCCGCCACCGCGGTGGGCACGGCCGAGGCCGACGCCGAGCGCCGCACCACCGAGGCCGAGGAGTACGTCGAGCGCATCGTCAACGAGGCCGAGCAGCACACCCTCGAGATCTCTCAGGCCGCCACGCGCAACGCCGAGATGGTCGTGGAGTCCGCGATCGACGAGGCCGACCGCGCCCGCTCGGAGTCCGAACGGCTGCTGAGCCACGCACGCGAGCAGGCCGAGAGCAGCATCGAGCACGCCCGGGCCGAGTCCGAGCGCACCATCGCGGCCGCCCGGGCCGAACTCGACGACACCCGCACCACGATCGACCTCCTGGTCGGCAACGGCCGGCTCGAGGCCGAGCGGATGCGCCAGCAGGGCCACCGCGACGCCGCCAAGGTCCTGCGCCGCACACACCTCGTCGCCGGTGGGCTCGCCGGCCGGATCCGCCAGCGGCTCTCCGCCCAGCTGGCCGAGGCCGAGGCTGCCGCAGCCGACCTGGCCGGGGCCGCCGACGACGTCCTCTCCGACGCCCAGGAGCGCGCCGAGCGGATCCTGATCGAGGCCGGCCTGGAGGCCACGCGGCTGCGCTCGCAGGCCCAGGCCATGGCCGACGCCACGCAGGAACGGGCCTCCCGCCGCCTGGGCGAGGCCGAGTCGAGTGCCCGCCTGCTGCGCAGCCGGGTCAGCGACGAGGTCCTCACCACCCAGCGCGACGCGCTGCGCGAGAGCAAGGCCCGTCGCGACGAGGCCACCGCCCTGCTCGCAGAGGCGCGCGAGCGCCTGGCGCAGGCCAAGGAGGAGGCCCGCGTCCTCGTGGAGCGGGCCCGCAACGAGGCCGACGCCCTGCTGGTCGCGCGCGACCGCGCGGCCGACGAGCTGGCGCGCCTCTCCGACGTCATCACGGTTCTCTCGGGCCCTGACACCCCTCACCCCGGCAACGAGGAGCACCCATCCGCATGACCGAGTCCACCGCCGACTTCCGCATCGTGCTGCGCGGTTTCGACCCCGCCCAGGTCCAGGCCCGCGTCAACGAGCTCGAGGGCGAGATCGAGCACCTCCGCGAACGTCCCGACAGCGCTCCGGCGCCGGAGGAGCGCCCGCAGGAGCCCGCGTCGTTCGAGCACCTCGGCGAGCGGATGGTCCAGGTCCTGGCCCTCGCCCGCGAGGAGGCCGCCGAGCTGCGCGGGTCTGCCGAGGCGGAGGTGCAGGCCGCGCGCGCGGCCGCCCACGAGGAGATCGCCCGCCTCCGCGAGGAGGCGCAGGTCCATGCCGAGGCCACCCGGGCCGACGCCGAGGCCGAGGCGACCCGCACCGTGGAGGACGCCAGGAGCACCGCTGCCGACCTGCTCGACACCGCCGAGCGCGAGGTCGCCACCCGGCGCCACGAGGCCGAGACCCTCGTCGAACGCCAGCGCGCGAAGGCCGCCGCGGCGAACGCCGACTTCGAGGTGGCCATGGCGGCCCGGCGTGACGCCGCGGAGCAGCAGTTCAACGACGCCGAGGCCGAGCACCGGTCCCGGCTCGACGAGATCGAGCGCCGGGTGAGCGAGCAGCGGGCCGCCGCCGAGGCCGAGCGGGCCGACGCCGAGCGCGAGGCCCGACGCCTGATCGAGGACGCCCAGGCCCGCGCGAACGGCCTCGTCCACGACGCGAAGTCCACGGCCGACCGCATCCGGGCCGAGTCGGAACGAGAAGTTGCCGCCGCGATGCAACGACGCGACAGCATCAACGACCAGCTGGCCAACCTGCGCCAGATGCTGAGCACCCTCACCGGGGGCCCGGCGACCTCCAGGGACGACGCCACGACGTGAGGCGGGACACCCGTCCCGCGTCCCGACGGCCTGTGGCGTGCTTGTCCTCTCTGAGATGATGGTGACACCATGAGCAGCCCCACTTCCTCCTTCCGGACCGTCATGCGCGGGTACGATCCCGCCGAGGTCGACGCCCACATCGCCACGCTCAAGGAGCACGCGAAAGCCCTGCGCCAGCAGATCGCCGAGGTCGAGGAGCGGCTGGCCTCGGTCACCGAGCCCAACTTCTCCCACCTGGGCGCGCGCGTGGGCCAGATCCTGAGCCTCGCCGAGGAGGAGTCGGCCACGCTGCGCAAGGCCACGGCCAAGGAGATCGAGAAGCAGCGCACCGACGCCGCCGACGCCGTGCGCCGGCTCCGCAAGGAGGCCGACGCCTACGACGTCACCACGCGCCGCGAGGCTGACGAGTACGCCGGCGCCACCCGCCGCGAGGCCGACGACTACGCCGAGGCCACCCGCGCCGAGGCGCAGGCCGAGGCCGACCAGGTGCGCAAGCAGGCCCTCGACGAGGCCGCGAAGGTCACGCAGGCCGCGCAGGCCGAGCTCGACCGGATCACGGCCGAGCACCAGCGCGCGGTCGCCGACTTCGAGAAGGACCTCGCTGCTCGCCGGGCCGACGCCGAGGCCAAGCGGGTCGAGGCCGAGCGCACCGAGCGCGAGCGCACCGACGAGGCCCACCGCCAGGCGATCTCCATCGTCGAGAAGGCCAAGGCCGAGGCTGAGCGCGTCCGCCTCGAGTCCGAGCGCGAGGTCGCCGAGATCGAGCGCCGCCGCGAGAGCATCAACGCTCAGCTCACCAACGTGCGTCGTGCGCTGGCCGGTCTGACCGGCGAGGAGGCGCAGGGCGAGCAGGGCGCGCTCTTCGAGGCCTCGAACGACCGCGCCTGATCCACCGCACGAAATCGTGGCCCGCCCCTCCGGGCGGGCCATTTTCGTGCTCGAACGGCTGTCATTTCCGCGCGCAATGAGTCATCATCATCCCCATGGGTCACATCCGCCACATCGGCACCGCGGCGGCCGTGGCCGTCGTCGTGACGGCGCTCGCCGGGGGCGCCGTGGTCGTGGCCCAGGAGCGCGACGGCGTCCGCAACCGCTCGGGGAGCATCGTGGTCGCGCCGGCCGCGGCCAAGCCGGCGCTGCGGCTGAGCGCCACGCCCCGCACCGTCGACGCCGGCAAGGTCATCACCTTCCGCGTTCGGACGTCCACGAAGCACCCGCGATCCGTGCGCCTGCAGCGCTGGGACGCGCGGCGCAAGGTCTGGCGCAATGCCGCCAAGCGGACCGTGCGCGCCAGTGCAACCATCCGGCTCAAGCCCGCGACCGGCAGCGTCCGCTACCGCGCCGTCGCGCCACGCGTGAAGCACCGCTCCGGGGGTCGCACCCACGTCCACGCCACCGCGCGCACGAAGACCCTCGTCGTCACCGCGCGGGCGGTGAAGCGGACCGTGCCCTCGCGCCCCGCCACGCTGACCGCCGACGAGAAGACCCTGCTGGCGGCAGTGCGGTCGGCCAGGACGACCTACGCACGCCCCGGGATCCAGGGTGCCGCGGATCGCGGCGCCGAGGCCTGTCTCACCGCGTCCGCACGCCGCCACTCCGCCTGGATGGCGTCGCTCGGCCGCGCCGTCGATCCCGGGTCCGCCGAGCACCGAGCGGCCGCGCGGCCCCTGCCGGTGGCCGACTGTCCCGGACGCACCGTCACCACCGTCACGCGCGCCGTCGGCGGGTCCACCGCGGCCGCCGCCGTCCAGGGCTCTGTCGACGCCTGGCTGTCGTCCCCCTACGGCGAGACCGGCCGCCTGCTGTCGGCCTGCCACGACGCCCCCGGCTTCGAGTACGGCATCGCCGCGCCCGTGGTCGGCGACACCCGGTGGCTCACCGTCCTGGTCGCCTCGGACACGAGCGCGACCACCGGCTCGGGGGCGTGCTGATGGTCGCCCTGCCCGGGACGCAGCCGCGCCTGTCGGAGTACGCCCAGCACGTGGTCCGACGCTTCACGTACGGCCACAACGGCCGGCTCGAGGCCGACGTCCTGCGCCACCGTGACGTCGATGCCTGGTTCGAGGCCCAGTTGTCCCCCGGACGCGATGCGGAGGCCGACGCCACCCTGGCCTGGTTCCCGCACCTCAAGGACTCGCCCGCGGTCGCCTGGCAGAACGCGCGGGACGGGGTCTACGGCGGCTGGCAGTACGGCAACGACCTCGTCCGCCACTCCCTCTGCCGGCGCGTGGTGGCCGCGAACCAGGTGCACGAGGTGATGGTCGACTTCTGGTCGAACCTGCTGCACATCCCGGCGGGCGAGGACTCGAGCTTCCCGTGGCGCATGCACTACGACACCACCGCCATCCGCCCGCACGCGCTCGGGACCTACCGCGCGCTGCTGCGCGCCGCGGTGACCCATCCGTCGATGTCGGGCTACCTGTCGAACCACCGCAACACCAAGGCCCAGATCAACGAGAACCTGGGTCGCGAGCTGCTCGAGCTCTACACCGTCGGGCGAGCCGCCGGGTACACCGAGGACGACGTCAAGAGCTCGGCCCGGCTGCTCACGGGGTTCACCGTGGCCGTCGGCAAGGACTACGCCGCCGGCTACGACCCGAGCCGGCACCACGTCGGGGCCGTCACCGTGCTGGGCCAGCGGTTCGAGAACGCCGACGCGGACGGCCGGGCCCAGCTGAACGCCTACCTCGACTGGCTGGCCGGGCGGCCCGAGACCGCCGCTCGCATCGCCCGCCGGCTGTGCGTGCGTTTCATCAGCGACGACCCGCCCTCCAGCGCGGTCGACGCGGTGACCGCCACCTATCTCGACTCGGGCAGCGACATCACGGCGTGCCTGCGCACCCTGGTGCGCCACCCTGGCTTCCGTGCGGCCGCGTTCCTGAAGGCGCGCACCCCCGTCGAGGACGTCCTCGCCACGCAGCGCGCGTGCGACATCGTGCCCACGGGCGCCGGCTCGGGCAGTCACGTCGACTCGTTCAGCTGGCAGTGCAGCTGGACCGGACAGGCGCCGTTCTCCTGGCCACGCCCCGATGGCTCGCCGGAGCAGTCCGACACCTACCTCTCCCCCGCCCGCATGCTGCGCACGTGGACCGCGCACTCCTGGATGGCCAGCACCAACGGCTCGCTGAAGCAGGCGAGGCGCCCGCTCGTGCGCGACCTCATCCCGCCGGTGTGGCCGCTGCCGCTGGAGGACCTCGTGCACCACCAGGCCGTGATGATGACCGGCCGCCGCGCCACCCGCGAGACGGTGAACGGCGCCGCGACGCTGATCGACAAGCCCGCCACCCACGTGTTCTCGAAGTCGTGGGAGCGCGAGACCGACTACCTCGCCTGGATGCTGACGCTGATCCGGACGGCGATCCTCAACGCGCCGGAGGCGATGCTGCGATGACCGACGGCCACGACGACGCCTGCGCCGACTACGGCGTCACCCGCCGCAACCTGCTCAAGTCCGCCGGTCTCATCGGCATGGCCGGCGTGTCCACGGCGATGTTCGGCGACGTGCTGACGTCCACGGCCTACGGCGCCACGAACGGCAACATCCTCGTCGTGCTGTCACTGCGCGGCGGGGCCGACGGCATGTCGATGATGGTGCCCCACGCCGAGCCGGCCTACTACGCCGCGCGGCCGTCCATCGCGGTCAGGAAGGGCGAGCTGTTCCGGCCCGACGCGAGCTTCGGCCTGCACCCGTCGTTCGCGCCGCTCGCGGGCCTGTGGGACAGCGGGAGGATGGCCGCCATCCACGCGGTCGGGCTGCCGACGCCGAACCGCTCGCACTTCGAGGCGATGGAGCTCGTGGAGGACGCCGACCCCGGCTCGTCGGAGCGCATCGGCTGGCTCAACCGCGTGATCGGGTGCTTCACCCCCAACGACGTGTTCGACGGCATCCAGGTGGGCTCCACCGTCATGCCGACGGCGCTGATCGGCCCCGAGCCCTCGTTCGCGACCTCGGACTTCACCTCGCTCTCCGCGCCCTGGGCCGACCACGCGACCCTCGGCCCCCGGATGCGCTCGGTCCTGTCCGACATGTACCGCGACGCCGGGACCGTCATCGGCCGGGCGGGCCAGGAGGCCATCGCGCTCGACCGGCGGACCGGGACGATCGCCGCCGAGGAGAAGAAGGGCCCGCAGAACGGGGCCGTCTATCCCCAGCACAACGAGCTCGGGAAGGCCCTGGCGAGCTCGGCCGCGCTGATCCGATCCGGCGTCGGGGTGCGTGCGATCGCCGTGGACTTCGGCGGCTGGGACCACCACGTCGACATCTCGTGGCGGATCAGCCGCCAGATCGAGCAGATGTCGCAGTCCATCGCGGCGTTCCTGACCGACCTGGGCCCGCACGCCTCGCGGGTGACGATCGTGACGCTCAGCGAGTTCGGCCGTCGGCTGGGCCAGAACGGAGCGGCCGGGCTCGACCACGGCTACGGGAACGCGGTCTTCGCGTTCGGCGCCGGCGTCAGGGGCGGCTACTACGCGAACTGGCCCACGCTCGCGAACGGCAAGCAGGTCGACGGCGACCTCGCCGTGACCACGGACTACCGCAACGTGCTGGGCGAGATCCTGCAGGCGCGCTTCCCCGAGGTGGGCGTCGGGACCGTCTTCCCGGGCCTAAGCCGGACGACCCTGGGCTTCATGTCGCCCCACTGACCGCGGGGCTCAGCGATCAGTTCGGGAACTGGCGCACGCGCCGGCCGCCGATGTCCTCGACGGTGATCGCGATGTGCGTGGACTCGCCCGTCGCGCCCGCCCACGAGCTCGGCAGTCGCGTGCCGAACGACTCCAGCTGCTCGGCCGTGGCCTCCTGCGCGGTTCCGCGCACGATCACGCTCCAGCCGGTCTGGTAGGTGTCGTCGTGGTGATCCGCCTCGAGGACGAACCGGCGATCGACGATCGTGGCGAGCCCGGAGGTGCGGCTCGTGCTGATCAGGATCGTGCCGTCGTCGTACGCGTAGTTGACGGGCAGCAGCTCCAGGCGCTCGCCGGTGTCGAACGCGATCCGCGCGAACCTGCCGACCTTCAGCAGCTCACGGCACTCGTCCTGGTCCAACTCCTGGATCGTTCCGGTGCTCATGAATCCATTGTGCACGTGTGAGCCACGTTACGGTGAGCCCATGAACTCGCTCCGGAGCCCCTGGCTCGCCGCCTTCGGCATCGCCGTCGTGGTGCACCTGGCCCTCGTGCTCGCCGAGGCACAGCCCTGGGACAGCATCACCAAGTGCCTCATCGCCCCCCTCCTCGTGGCCTGGGTCATCGAGCAGCACGGTCCGCGACTCCTCGCGATCGCGCTGGTCCTGTGCCTGTTCGGTGACCTCTTCCTCGAGATCGACGGCCTCTTCATCGCCGGCATGGCGTCCTTCGCCGCGGCGCACGTGTGCTTCGTGACCTTCTTCGTCCGTCGCGGCGCGCTCGACGTGCTGCGCCGCACCGTCTGGATCCCGCTCGCCCTCGCGGCCGGGGCGGTCCTGCTGCTGGCCTGGGTCTGGTCGGGCCTCGAGCCGGGGCTGCGTGGCCCGGTCGTCGTCTACGCCCTGCTGCTCGCCTCGACGGCCGCCACGGCGCTCGCGGTGGATCTTCGGGCCGGGATCGGCGCGTTGCTGTTCCTCTTCAGCGACGGCCTCATCGCGGCGCGCATCGCCGACCGGGTCCCCGAGGACTCCGCCTTCGGCGGCTTCGTCGTCATGCTGACCTACTCGCTCGCCCTGTTCCTCCTCGCGACGGCGATCGTCCAGAAGGAGGCGCGCAGCCGCGCCGCCGGAGGGTTCGATGCGACGCGGGCCACGGACTGCTGGCCGAAGCTCCCGGCGGGGGCGCTGTGAGCACCGTGGAGGCCGCGGGCCTCACCTTCGACCTCGACCTGTTCGGCCCTGAGGACGGCACGCCGGTGGTCCTCCTGCACGGCTGGCCCCAGGACCGTCGCTCGTGGCGCGGTGTCGCCGAGCGTCTCGCCGCCGAGGGACTGCGGGTCGTCGTCCCCGACCAGCGCGGCTACAGCCCGGGAGCGCGTCCCGAGGGGGTCGAGCACTACCGCGCCGAGATCCTCGCCGACGACGTCGTCGCGATCATGGCGGCGCTCGGGCACGAGCGGTTCCACCTCGTCGGCCACGACTGGGGCGCTGCCGTCTCGTGGGTCGTGGCCACGCGCCACGCCCACCGCGTGCTGACGCTGACGGCCGTGTCCGTTCCGCACCTGGCCGCCTACAACGAGGCGCTGGCCGGCGACCCCGACCAGCAGCAGCGCGGCGCGTACATCGGGCTGCTGCGCCGACCGGGCAAGGCCGAGGAGGTCCTGCTCGAGGACGACGGCGCCCGCCTGCGCGCGATGTACGGCGGTGACGTCGAGCCCGAGGACGAGGCCGCCTACGTCGACAAGCTGGCCGAGCCGGGCGCCCTCACGGCCACCCTGAACTGGTACCGCGCGATGGGCCCCGAGCTCTCGGCGACGCCCGAGGTCACCGTGCCCACCACGTTCGTCTGGGGCGCCACCGACCTCGCGATCGGTCGCTACGGCGCCGAGCGCTGCGGCGACCACGTCAGCGGCGACTACCGCTTCGTCGAGATCGACAGCGGCCACTGGCTCCCCGACACCCACCCGGACCTGCTCGCCTCCGAGATTCTCGAGCGGGTGCGAAGCGCCGGAAACGGCATGATGGACGCATGACGGATCGCGCAGGACAGCCGGCCGCGGCGGAGGACCTCGTCGACCTGGCCCATCTGGTGACGGCCTACTACACGTTGCGACCCGACCCCGACGTGGTCGAGCAGCGCGTGGCGTTCGGCACGAGTGGCCACCGTGGGTCGAGCCTGAACACCGCGTTCAACGAGGCCCACATCGCGGCGACGACCCAGGCGATCTGCGACTACCGCGCCCACCAGGGCATCGACGGGCCGCTGTTCATCGGACGCGACACCCACGCCCTCTCCGAGCCGGCGTGGGCCACGGCGATCGAAGTGCTGGTCGGCAACGACGTCGACGTGCTGGTGGACGACCGCGACGGGTACACGCCCACGCCTGCGGTGTCGCACGCGATCCTGCGAGCCAATCGCGGCAGGACCACCGGCCTGGCCGACGGGATCGTCGTGACGCCGTCGCACAACCCGCCCGCCGACGGCGGCTTCAAGTACAACCCGCCCCACGGTGGTCCCGCCGACAGCGACGCCACGTCCGTCATCGCGGCCCGGGCGAACGAGCTCATCGCCGCGGGCCTCTCGGGCGTGCGCCGCGTCCCCTTCTCCCGCGCCCGCGCCGCCTGCCGCCCCTACGACTTCCTCGGGACGTACGTCGACGACCTCCCGAACGTCGTCGACCTCGAGGCCATCGCGGGTGCCGGCGTGCGGATCGGCGCCGACCCCCTCGGCGGCGCGAGCGTGGCGTACTGGGGTGAGATCGCCGACCGGCACGGGCTCGACCTCACCGTGGTCAACCCGCTCGTGGACGGCACGTTCCGCTTCATGACCCTGGACTGGGACGGCAAGATCCGGATGGACTGCTCGTCGCCCGCCGCCATGGCCTCGCTCATCGAGCAGCGCGACCGGTTCGACGTGGCCACGGGCAACGACGCCGACTCCGACCGGCACGGCATCGTCACCCCCGACGCCGGCCTGATGAACCCCAACCACTTCCTCGCGGTCGCGATCGCCCACCTCTTCGGCGGCAGCCGCCCCGACTGGCCCGCCGGGGCGCGGATCGGCAAGACGCTGGTGTCGTCCTCGATGATCGACCGGGTCGCGCAGGAGATCGGCCGTCCGCTCGTGGAGGTCCCTGTCGGGTTCAAGTGGTTCGTGCCGGGGCTCATCGACGGCTCGTTCGGCTTCGGCGGCGAGGAGTCGGCCGGCGCGTCGTTCCTGCGGCGCGACGGCGGCGTCTGGACGACCGACAAGGACGGCATCATCGCGGCGCTGCTGGCCTCGGAGATCATCGCCACCACCGGGAAGACGCCGAGCGTGCTCTACGGCGAGCTGGTCGAGCGGCACGGCGATCCCGCCTACGCCCGCGTGGACGCCCCCGCCGACCGCGACCAGAAGGCCCGGCTCGGGAACCTGAGCCGCGACGACGTCACGGCCACCGAGCTGGCCGGTGAGCCGATCACGGCGGTGCTGACGGAGGCTCCGGGCAACGGCGCGGCCATCGGCGGCCTGAAGGTCACGACGGAGTCGGCGTGGTTCGCCGCCCGGCCGTCGGGCACCGAGGACGTCTACAAGATCTACGCCGAGTCGTTCCGCGGCGCCGACCACCTGGCCGAGGTGCAGGCCGCGGCGAAGTCGGTGGTCGACGCGGCACTGGCCTCGGACTGACTCAGGCGAACGGCCAGTTGCGGTCGGGGATCGTCAGCCCGCGGCCCAGCTCGTGGGCGCGCTTGTTCCAGTCCATCGTGCGCGCCGCGATCCAGTAGCGCTGCTGCGCCATCAGCATCGTCAGGCTCGACCCGATGGCCTTCTCGAAGCTCTGGCCCATCGTGATCGCGATCTCGCGCGCCGCGCGGGCGTCGTGGGCCGCGTCGTGCGCCTTGTCGAGCCGGACGCCGTAGTGCGCCGCGACATCGGCCAGCCGGCGCTGTCCCTCACGCTCGCGGTCGATGCCCCAGTCGATGACGAACGGGTCGACGACGAGCAGCCGGTCCCAGTCGGGCTGGTCGAGGTCGTGGCGGATCGCCTCGGCGCGCAGCAGCGTGAGGTCGAACGAGGCGTTGTAGACGACCAGGCCGATGCGGCGCTCGATCACGTCGTGGACCCAGGCCAGCACGGGCCGCAGCGCCTGCGCCGACATCGGCGCCCGCGCGAGGTCGGAGGCGGTGATGCCGTGGATGTCGGCCGAGGACTCGGGGATCGGCACGCCGGGGTTGACCATGCCCATGAGGTCCCCGCCGACGTCCGACAGCGCGGCGAAGCTCAGGATCCGGTCCTTGTGGGGATCGATTCCCGTGGTCTCGAAGTCGAGGGACGCGAGCGGCTGGCGGTACCAGGCGTTCGGGTCCTCGCGCGGGGGCAGGACGTTCTTGGCGCGCCGTCCCGCGCCGGGACGACCCGGCTCGGACGTGGGACGGGCGGACGCTTCAGGCATGCGGCGGTTCCTCTCGGTGCTCGGTGTTCGACTCTGCCGTCCCCGCCCGCGTCGCCGCGTCCCGTTCCGCCAACTGACCCTCGAGTCGGGAGACCTGGCCCTTGCGTCGCCGTGCCGCGGTGATCGTGGCGATCAGGGCGAACGACGCCAGCACGCCCACGAGGGCGCCGAAGAAGGTCGCCCACTGGAAGCCGGGCGCCTCGTTCACCAGCGTGATCCATCCGGCGTCCGACGCACTGTTGTCGCCGAGGCTGATCGACAGGGTGAGCCAGTTCGGCGCCGCCAGCAGCAAGGCCACCAGGAAGACACCGATCTTCCACGGCCACTTCAGGAACGGGCGTCGTACCTGCCACACGACGAGCACCGGGAGGAAGCTGAAGATGAAGCCGTAGAACACACCCCAGAAGATGCCGACGGTCATGCGTCCGTCGACCTGGTTCCCGACGCGTTGGGCCCACCAGCGCGGCAGAGCCGCGGCCAGCAGTCCGTAGACGACGAGAGCCGCCACCACGAGCACGAGCACGACGACGATCCGTCGTACCCAGATCTCGGCCCCGGTCCGAGTCCCGGGACCTTCTGACGGCAGACCTGCGGAACGGGTGTTCGCGGGGTCGGCCATGGCGTCCATTCTCGCACTCCTGGCGGACAGTTCACAGGGGGCTACCCGCTAGGGTTGGCCCGAGCCCATGGTCTTCCTCGTCGCGCTGCACTTTCTCGTTGCAGCGGTCGCCCCTGCGCTCGTCCGCATCGTGGATAGACGGGCTTTCCTCGTCCTCGCGCTCGTCCCGGCGGCCTCGTTCGTGTGGCTCCTGGGGCCAGTCTCGCGCGCCACCGGCGGCGATCCGACGTACGAGCACCGGGCCTGGATTCCCCAGATCGGGCTCGACCTGGACTTCGCCGTGAACTCCCTCAGCGGGATCGTGGCCCTGCTCGTCACGGGCGTCGGCGCCCTCGTGCTCGTCTACTGCGCCTGGTACTTCCGGCCCAAGGACACCGAGATCTGGCGCTTCTCCGGCGTCCTGACCGCCTTCGCCGGCGCGATGCTCGGCCTGGTGCTCGCCGACAACGTCTACGTGCTCTACGTGTTCTGGGAGCTCACGACCGTCCTGTCGTTCCTGCTGATCGGCCACAACCCCGAGCGCCGCGCCAACCGTCGCGCCGCCCTCAACGCGCTCATCGTGACCACGTTCGGTGGCCTGGCGATGCTGGTGGGCCTGGTCGGACTGCACCTGCTGAGCGGCACGGCGCGGCTGAGCGAGATCCTCGCCGACCCGCCCGAGCCGAGCACCGCGGTGACCGCGTCGATCGCCCTGGTCCTGGTGGGCGCGCTCTCCAAGTCGGCCCTGCTGCCGTTCCACTTCTGGCTCCCGGGCGCGATGGCCGCCCCCACCCCCGTGAGCGCCTACCTGCACGCCGCGGCCATGGTCAAGGCCGGCATCTACCTCGTCGCGCTGCTGGCCCCCGCCTTCGCCGAGACTCCGGGGTGGCGCCCCGTGCTGATCGGCCTCGGCGTCGCCACGATGATCCTCGGCGGACTGCGCGCGCTGCGGCAGTACGACGTGAAGCTGCTGCTGGCCTACGGCACGGTCAGCCAGCTGGGCTTCCTCATGGCGGTGGTCGGTGCGGGCACGCGGTCGGCCGCGTTCGCCGGACTGGCCCTGGTCTGCGCGCACGGCCTGTTCAAGTCGGCCCTCTTCCTGGTCGTCGGCGTGATCGACCGCTCGGTCGGCACGCGCGACCTGCGCGAGCTGTCCGGCCTGCGGCAGGCCCGCCCCCTGCTCTTCGTCACCACGGTCGTCGCCGCGGCGTCCATGGCCGGCCTGCCCGTGCTGTTCGGCTTCACCGCGAAGGAGGCGGCCTTCGCGGCCTTCGTCGATCTCGGCCACGACCTCGGTCACCCGGCCTGGGGTCTGGTCGCCCTCGCGGGCATCGTGCTCGGCTCCGTGCTCACCGTGGCGTACAGCGCCCGCTTCGTCTGGGGCACGTTCGCCGACAAGCCCGGCGTCGAGCCGTGCAGGCCCCGCGACTTCTCCCCCTGGTTCGCGGCAGTGCCCGCCGTGCTGGCGGTCCTCAGCCTCGTCGCCGGACTCGCCGGGCCGTTCCTGACCCCGCGGCTGGCCACCTACTCCGACCAGTTCCCGGCGGGGTCGCACGAGGCGGTGCTGACGCTGTGGCACGGCTTCACGCCGGCCCTGTGGCTGTCGGTCCTCGCCGTCGCGGCCGGCATCGCCCTGTTCGTGTGGCGCCGCCCCGTGGCGGCCGCGCAGCACGCGATCGTCGACCGGCTTCCCTTCCCCGACGCCGAGCGCGCCTACCAGGGCGTCATGCGCGGGGTCGATCGTCTCGCCGTCGAGGTCACCGGCCGCACGCAGCGGGGCTCGCTGCCGGTCTACCTCGGCATCATCCTGGTGACGCTCGTGGTGGTGCCGGGCACCGCCCTGGTGCGCGCGTGGGAGCGACCCGACGTCCGGCTCTCCGACAACCCGCTGCAGATCGTCGTCGGCGTCGTGATGATCGCGGCGGCCGTGCTCACCGTCCGGTCGCGACGCCGCCTGCGCGCGGTGCTCCTGCTCGGCGTCACGGGCTACGGCACCTCGATCCTGTTCGTCGCCCACGGCGCCCCCGACCTCGCGCTCACGCAGGTGCTCGTCGAGACGTTCCTGCTCGTCACGTTCGTGCTCGTGCTGCGCCGCCTCCCCCCGTTCTTCAGCGACCGGCCGTTCAACATCGCCCGCTGGTGGCGCGTCGGCGTCGGCACGGCCGTGGGCCTGTCGGTGGCCGGCTTCGCGTTCGTCGCCACCAACGCCCGCACCGCCACCCCCATCTCCGCGGGCTGGGCCGAGCCGGCCTACGAGTACGGCGGGGGCAAGAACATCGTCAACGTGGCCTTGGTCGACATCCGGGCCTGGGACACCATCGGCGAGCTGAGCGTCCTCGTGGTCGCCGCGACCGGCATCGCCAGCCTGATCTTCCTGCTGACCGACCGCGCCGGGCGCCAGGTGCGCCCGCGCCGCGTGGTCACCACCGACTCCAACGCCTGGCTCGCGGCCAACCTCCACGACCAGCGCCGCTCGATCGTCTTCGAGATCGTCACCCGCCTGGTCTTCCACACGGTGATCGTGTTCTCGGTGTACCTCATGATCTCGGGCCACAACTCCCCCGGCGGCGGCTTCGCCGGCGGTCTCATCGCCGGGCTCGCGCTGATGATCCGCTACCTCGCCGGAGGTCGTGAGGAGCTCGACAACGCGGCACCCGTCGACGCCGGATTCGTGCTGGGCCTGGGCCTCGCGGTCGCCGCCCTCTCGGGCCTGCTGCCCACGTTGCTCGGCGGCGGCGTCCTGCAGAGCGCCATCATCGACGTCCCGATCCCCGTGCTCGGCGAGCTGCACCTGGTCACGTCGGTCTTCTTCGACATCGGCGTGTACCTCGTCGTCGTCGGCCTGGCCCTCGACGTGCTGCGCAGCCTCGGCAGTGGCATCGACGCCCACATGGAGGACGAGGACGCCGGCCCGCCCGACCCCCGGAAGGACCAGGTGCCGGCGTGACTGCGAACCTGATGCTCATCGTCGTCGTCGGTGTCCTCGTGGGCAGCGGCGTCACACTCGTGCTCGAGCGCAGCCTGACCCGCATCCTCGTGGGCTTCGTCCTCATCGGCAACGGCCTCAACGTGCTGTTCCTCGTGGTCTCCGGACCCGCCGGGGCGGCGCCGATCCTGGGCCTGTCCGGTGACCCGATGGCCGATCCGCTGCCGCAGGTGATGGCGCTGACGGCGATCGTGATCACCCTGGGCACCACCGCGTTCGGGCTGGCCCTGGCCTACCGGGCATGGCAGCTGACCGGCACCGACGACGTGCAGGACGACGTCGAGGACGACCTGATCCGCCGGCGCGCCGAGCGCGACGAGGTCTCGGCCACCTTCGACGAGGCCGACTCCGAGCTTCCCGACGAGGGCTACGCGGGCGACTCCACGCTCGCGCCCGAGGACGACGAGGTGCCCGCATGAGCGAGAGCCTGCTGGACCAGCTGGTCCTCGCCCCCGTGATCCTGCCCCTGCTGGGCGCGGGCCTGTGCCTCGCGTTCGGCCGGTTCGCCGGGGCCCAGCGCGTCATCAGCATCCTCACACTGCTGGCCGTCGTGGCCTCGGCCACCGTGCTCCTGGTCCGCGCGGACCAGCACGGCCCGCAGGCGTTCAACGTGGGAGGCTGGCCCGCCGAGATCGGCATCAGCCTCGTCGCCGATCGACTCAGCTCCCTGCTGCTGCTGATCTCGACGATCGTCACCTTGTGCGTGCTGCTGTACTCGATCGGCCAGGGCATCGTGGAGTTCGGCCGCGACACCCCGCTCTCGGTCTTCTACCCCACGTTCCTGGTGCTGAGCGCCGGCGTGTCCAACGCCTTCCTCTCGGCCGACCTGTTCAACCTGTTCGTGGGCTTCGAGATCCTGCTGGCGTCGTCGTACGTGCTCATCACGCTGGGCGGCACCGAGGCACGCGTGCGCTCGGGAACGATCTACATCATCGTGAGCCTGGCCTCGTCGGCCCTGTTCCTCATCGCGATCGCCTGCGTCTACGCCGCCACCGGCACGGTGAACTTCGCCCAGCTCGCGCTGCGTCTGCAGGACCTGCCCGACAGCACCGCCACGATGCTGCAGCTGCTGCTCCTGCTGACCTTCGCGGTCAAGGCGGCGGTGTTCCCGCTGTCGGCGTGGCTCCCCGACTCCTATCCGACCGCCCCGGCGCCGGTCACGGCCGTGTTCGCCGGCCTGCTGACCAAGGTCGGCGTCTACGCGATGCTGCGCACCCAGACGCTGATGTTCCCGACGCACGAGCTGCGCACGATCCTGCTGTGGGCCTCGGTGCTGACGATGGTGGTGGGCATCATGGGCGCGGTCGCCCAGTCGGACATCAAACGTGTGCTGTCGTTCACCCTGGTCAGCCACATCGGCTACATGCTCTTCGGCATCGCCCTGGGCAGCGAGCTCGGCGTGGCCGGCGCGATCTTCTACATCATCCACCACATCACGGTGCAGACCACGCTCTTCCTGGTCGCCGGCCTGGTGGAGTACCGGTCCGGGACGACGAACCTCGACCGGCTCGGCGGGCTGGCCCGCTACGCACCGGTGCTGTCCGTCATGTTCTTCGTCCCGGCCATGAACCTGGCCGGGATCCCGCCGTTCTCGGGCTTCCTGGGCAAGCTGGCGCTGCTCGAGGCGGGCGCGGAGGCGGGCGACTGGCTCGCGCTGCTCGGCGTCGGGGCCGCGGTGGCCACGAGCCTGCTCACGCTGTACGCCGTCGCGAAGATCTGGAACCGCGCCTTCTGGCAGCCGCTCGCCGACCCCGAGGACGACACCCCGGTGCCGTTCGGCCCGGCCGGCCTCGGTGGCTCGCTGCACGGCCGCAGCGGCGTCTCCACCGCCACCCAGCGCGAGACCACCTGGAAGACCGACACCGAGGGCGAGCGACTGCCCGCCCGCATGGCGCTCCCCACGATCGCGCTCGGCGTGGTCACCGTCGCCCTGACGGTGTTCGCCGGCCCGCTCTTCGCGATGACCGAGCGCGCCGCCGACGAGCTGCACGAGCGCACCCCCTACATCGAGGCGGTGTTGGGCGATGGCTGACCGCACGCGGGGACTGCACCCCTGGCACGTCCCGGTGATCCTGTGGCTCACGGTCGTGTGGCTGCTGCTGTGGGGCGAGCTCACCCCCATCAACCTCATCGGCGGGCTGCTCGTGAGCGCGATCATCGTCGTGGTGTTCCCGTTCCCGCGCGTGTCGGTGAACGGCACGATCCGGCCGTGGGCCTCCGTGGTGCTGGTGGCGCGATTCCTCGCCGACCTGAGCGTCGCGAGCTTCACCGTGGCCTGGCTCGCCGTCCGCCCGAAGGCGCCGCCGCCCAGCGCGGTGCTGCGGATCGACCTCGTCAGCCACTCCGAGCTGCGGCAGACCCTCACCGGCGAGCTGGTCTCCCTGGTGCCCGGCTCGCTGCTCATCGAGCTCGACTCCGAGGGCCGGCGGATGTGGCTTCACGTGCTGGACGCCGGCAGCCCGGAGCGCGTCGAGATCGCCCGCCGCAAGGCCCGGCTGCAGGAGCACCGCCTGCTCAAGGCCATCGGCACCGAGGCCGAGATCAGCGAGAGCGAACGCCGACTCCTCGAGGAGCACGCATGAACTTCGTCGGAATCGTCTGTGCCGTCCTGCTGGGCCTCACGGGCCTGCTGTGCCTGGTCCGCATCGTCCGCGGTCCCACGATGCTCGACCGCACCGTCGCGTCGGACGTGTTCGTGGCGGCGTGCGTCGGCGCGATCGGCGTCGAGGCGGCGATCGGGCGCCACAACACCACCCTGCCGATCCTCGTGGCCCTCGCGCTCGTGGCGTTCCTCGGCTCGGTCAGCATCGCGCGCTACGCCGCGCAGGCGTCGGGCGGTGGCCAGTGATGGACTGGACCCTCGTCGCCGACGTCCTCTCCGGCACGTTCCTGATCCTGGGCGCCTCGTTCGCACTGGTCGCCGCCATCGGCGTGGTGCGCTTCCCCGACGTGCTCACCCGGATGCACGCGGCCACGAAGCCGCAGACCTTCGGGCTGCTGCTCATCCTGGCCGGGCTCGCCCTGCGGATCGAGAGCCTGGGCGATCTCACCCTCGTCGCGGTCGTGGCGCTGTTCCAGCTGCTGACGGCCCCGGTGTCGGCGCACATGGTCGGACGGGCCGCCTTCCGGGCCGATCAGGTCGACCGTGAGGCGCTGGTCGTCGACGAGGGCGATTGACTCTGGGCAGCGGCCCTTCCGACCCCTAGAGTGCGGGCATGATCCGATTGCTCATCCGCACGGTCGTCAGCCTCGTCTCCGCTGCCATCGGCCTGCTCGTGGCCGATGCCGTGCTGGACGACCTCGAGGTCACCCCGTCGGGCTTCATCATCACCGTGGTCATCTTCGCGCTGGCGCAGGCGATCCTCGCACCGGCCGTGTTCGTGGCGGTGCGACGGAACGCCGAGGCGTTCCTCGGCGGCGTCGGCATCGTGTCCACGCTCGTGGCGCTCTTCGTCGCGACCCTGTTCGGCGATGCCCTCACGATCGACGGCCTGAGCACGTGGCTGCTGGCCGCGGTGATCGTGTGGCTGGCGTCGGCACTGGCGTCGTTCCTGGTGCCGTTCCTGCTCGTGAAGGCGGGCGTCGAGAACGCCCGCGAGCGCAGGGCCTGAGACTCAGTCGGCGAGGTCGACCACGACGGGTGCGTGGTCGCTGGCGCCCTTGCCCTTGCGCTCCTCGCGGTCGATGAACGCTCCCTCGACGCGCGCGGCCAGGGCCGGCGACCCGAGCACGAAGTCGATCCGCATGCCCTTCTTCTTCGGGAAGCTCAGCTGCGTGTAGTCCCAGTACGTGTACACGCCCGGGCCGGGGGTGTGCGGCCGGACCACGTCGGCGTAGCCGGTGTCGACGATCGCCGCGAACGCGGCGCGCTCGGCGGGCGACACGTGGGTGCGCCCCTCGAAGACGGCCATGTCCCACACGTCGTCGTCCTGCGGCGCGATGTTCCAGTCGCCGGTCAGCGCGATCTGGGCGTCGGGGTCCTCGGCCAGCCACGCCTCGCCGGAGGCGCGCAGCCGCGCCAGCCAGTCGAGCTTGTAGGCGTAGTGGGCGTGGTCGAGATCGCGCCCGTTGGGCACGTACAGGCTCCACATCCGCACGCCACCGCACGTGGCGCCGATGGCGCGCGGCTCGAGCAGGTCCTCGAACATCGGCTGGTCGACGCCGAACGAGCGCTCGACGTCCTCCAGGCCGACGCGGGAGATGATCGCGACGCCGTTCCACTGGTTGACGCCGACGTGGGCGTACTCGTAGCCCAGCGCACTCAGCTCGAGGGCCGGGAACTGGTCCTCACGGCACTTCGTCTCCTGGATCGCCAGGACGTCGACGTCATGGCGTTCGAGCCAGCTGACGACGCGACCGATGCGGCTGCGGACGGAGTTGACGTTCCACGTCGCGATCCGCATCAGAAGTCGACTCGCAGGGGGTAGGAGGAGTTTCCGTCGGCGGGGGTGTTCACGCCCAGGACGTGGGTCAACTGGATCTCGTTCCTCTCGAAGGCCAACCTCGATCCTGCCATGTAGAGACCCCACACCTTGGCCCGGCCCGGGGTGACCTCGTCGAGCGCCTCGTCCCAGTGATCCACCAGGTTCTGGCACCACGCCTTGAGCGTCAGCGCGTAGTGGTCGCGCAGGTCCTCGAGGTGGCGCACCTCGAATCCGGCGTCCTGCATCGCCGTGACGATGGTGCCCGCACCCGTCAGCTCGCCGTCGGGGAACACGTACCGGTCGATGAACTGCCCAGCGTTGGCGGGGCCCGTGTTGTCGCGGCGCGTGATGCAGTGGTTGAGCATGCGGCCGTCGACCTTGACCCTGCTGCGGGCGAACTCGAAGTAGGCGGCGTAGTTCCTCACGCCGATGTGCTCGGTGAGGCCGATCGAGCTGATGGCGTCGAACCCGGTCTCGGTGACGTCGCGGTAGTCGCTGTGGCGCACCTCCGCCAGGCTCGACAGGCCCTCGCGCTCGATCGCGGCCCCGGCCCAGGCGGCCTGCTCGCGCGAGAGCGTGACGCCGAGCGCCCGGACGCCGTAGTGCTGGGCGGCGTGGCGGACCATGCCGCCCCAACCGCAGCCCAGGTCGAGCAGGCGGTCGCCGGCCTTGAGGTCGAGCTTGCGGCAGATCAGGTCGTACTTCTCGCTCTGGGCCTCCTCCAGGCTGGCATCTGCCTTGGGGAACACGGCGCACGTGTAGGTCATCGACGGGCCGAGCACCAGCTCGTAGAAGCGGTTCGAGACGTCGTAGTGGTGCTCGATGGCCTCGGCGTCGCGCGCCTTGCTGTGCCGCAGGCCCTCGAGGGCCCGGCGCCACTTCGGCAGGTGCTCCTCCGTGGGCGGCGTGGGCGGCTTGAGGTTCCCCAGGCCCAGGCTGCGGACGATCCGCACCATCTCCGGCGCGCTCGGCACCCGGAAGCGCAGACGGCTCATGAGCGCGACCATGATGTCGTAGGGGTCGCCGGGGTGGACGCCGTCGATCTCGAGGTCGCCCGAGACGTAGGCGCGGGCGAACCCGAGGTCGCCCGGGGCGGTCATGAGGTAGGCCAGCCCTCGCTCGTTGAGCAGGCGCAGGCGCAGGAGGGAGTCCTCGGGGCCCAGCGAGCTGCCGTCGAACGCCTCGAACCGGATGGGCATGCCATTACGCAGCAGCCGGTCGAATGCCTGAGCGATCGTGAGTCGCGTCTCGGATGCGATGCTCATGAGTTCCTCACCGCCTTGTCGTACAGAGTGTGGAGTCGGGCCTGCGGGTCGTACTGGTCGCGCACGCGGTCGAGGCCCGCGGTGTCGTAGAGGGAGTCGAAGGTCTGCCGGTCGTAGAACGCCTCGGAGTACAGCGACTTGTGGCCGCCGAGCCGGTGCACCTCGGCCTCGACGCGGCGGTTGACCGTGCCGGGCGCGGTGCCGGCCGGGACGACGACCGTGCCCCAGAAGCCGACGTTCACGTAGACCTCGCCGGGCGCCAACGGATAGGTGGGCCAGGCGCGGCGGGTGCGCAGCGGGCACAGCCAGACGGGACGCATCCCTACCTCGCGGTCGAACCACGTGAGGAAGTCGTCGAGCCGCTCCAGCGGGACCTCGATGTCCTGGATGATGCGCTCGCGGCCGGGGACGGCCCGGACCTGGTCGAGCAGGCGGCTGATCCCCACCTTCGAGTCGAGCCCGACGATGCGGTGGTAGACGTCGCTGCGGCGCCAGCGGCGCGGCCAGACCCGGCGGACGAGCGGGTGCTGCGCGCCGAACGCGCCCGAGCACCAGAACCAGTCGGTGTCCCAGCGCCACAGGTAGTCGTGGATCGTGAGGACGTCGTCGGCGCGCTCCCGGATCGAGCGGTAGAAGACGTCCTGGCCGGTGTAGTCGCTGGTGGCCCCGGCGCCGTCGGTGAACTGCGCCAGCGTCAGGTAGACCTCGTCGGGCGTGAACGCGGTGCCGTCGACCGCGTCGACTGCCACCCCGTGCCACGTGCCGGCGTCGGCGATCTCGGCGATGGCCTTGGCCGCGTCGACGACGGACCCGAACCGGACGTGTCGCAGCCGCACCTGGGCGGGGGCGGGCTCCAGGGCGATCCGCAGCCGCACCGCGTAGCCGAGGCTGCCGTAGGAGTTGGGGAACGCGGCGAACAGCTCGGCGTGCTCGTTGTCGGGCGTGGCCGTGACGATCTCGCCCGAGCCGGTGAGGACGTCCATCTCGAGCACCGCCTCGTGGGGCAGGCCCAGCCGCAGCGACGTGGACTCGATGCCCAGCCCGGTGACCGCGCCGCCGAGGGTGATGGTGCGCAGCTGTGGCACCACCGTGGGCATCAGACCGTGGGCCAGCGTCTCGTCGACGAGGCGCTCGTAGGTGCACATGCCCTGGACGTCGGCGGTGCGGGCCACCGGGTCTATCGCGATGACGTCGTCGAGGCCCGAGACGTCGAGGCCGGGACCGTCGGGACGCGAGCGCGGCCGGAAGAGGTTCGACGTGCGCTTCGCGAGGCGGACCGGCTGGTCGGGCGGAATCGCGTCCCACGAGGCGCGGAGTGCGGCGACGGCGTTCGCGTGCTTCGTCCACCCTCGCATGCAAGCAGGCTAGCGCTGCGGACCGACGAGCCGCCAGACCAAGATCTCGGCGCCCTCCCCGGCGAGTCGGAGCGTCGTTGCGCCGTCGACACGCAGCTCGTCGCCGGCGTCGAGTCGGGTGCCGTCGACCGTGGCCGGGCCCCGGGTGACGTGCAGGAGCGCGCCACCGTCGGCGACGACCTCGATCGGGGCCTCGGCGGGACGCGCCACGAGCAGCCGGGCGTCGGCGTGGACGGGCACCGTCTCGTGCAGTCCCGGGCCGTCGGGGACCTGCACCTGGGCGTACTCGGGAGCGTCCCCGTTGCGGCTGCGCAGCATCATCTGGACGAAGCGCAGCGGCGCGGAGTCGCTCGCGTTGCGCTCGGCGTGGGTGACGCCCGAGCCCGCGCTGAGCCGCTGGGCCAGGCCCGGGGCGACCTCGCCGCGCTGTCCCGTGGAGTCCTCGTGGGCGAGCACCCCGTCGAGGACCCACGTGACGATGTCGGCGTCGGCGTGGTGGTGCTCGTCGTAGCCGGCGCCCGGCGCGAGCCGCTCCTCGTTGATCGCGACGATCGGGCCGAAGGCGACGTTCGCGGCGTCGTAGTGCCTGCCGTAGGAGAACGAGTGGAGCGTCTCGGTGCCGTCGGCGACGGTGCGGTAGCGCTCTGCGGCCCTCCGGACGACGCGCTCAGGCATAGCCGAGCTCGTGCAGTCGGGCGTCGTCGATGCCGAAGAAGTGCGCGATCTCGTGGACCACGGTGATGCGGACCTCCTCCACCACGTCCTCCTCCGTGTCGCAGATCGCGAGCGTGGGGTGGCGGTAGACGAAGATGCGGTCGGGCACGACGCCCGCGTACGTGGAGTCGCGCTCGGTCAGCGGGATGCCGTCGTAGAGCCCCAGCAGGTGGGGGTCGTGCGGCGGCGCGTCGTCCTCGATGAACAGCACCACGTTGTCGAGCAGGTCGGCCAGTTCGGCGGGCACCTCGGCCAGCGCGGCGGTCACCAGCTGCTCGAACCGGTCCGCGTCGAGGTCGATCACGCCCCGAGTCTAGGAGGCGCCCCGCAGCGCTGGCAGCGACGTTCGCGGGGGCGACACGCCGGCGTGAGCCCCTGAAACGTCACGGCCACCGCGTCGGACCGGAGCGACAGGTTGCCCTATGCTGGTCTGGTTGTCCGGCCCCCTTCGTCTAGCGGCCTAGGACGCCGCCCTTTCAAGGCGGTAGCGCGGGTTCGAATCCCGTAGGGGGTACTTCCGACGCACCGTCCCCGACCCGATCTGCTGCCATGCCTTCACGCACCTTGCCTCCCGCCGCACCCGCGGAGGACGAGTCCCCCCGCCTGCACTGGGCCGCCATGACCTTCACGATCCTCGTGATGATCGGCGCCGCCGTCGTCGGGCTCACCGCGGACGACCACTTCACCCGGCTCACGATGGCCGCGAGCGTCGTCGGGTGCATCGCGCTGTGGCAGACCCTGCGCGACCCGGTGGTGCTGACGGGCCTGACCATCGTGATCCTGGGTGCCGTCCTGGGCTGGGGCCTGGACTTCTACGACCGCATCTGGTGGTACGACGATTTCGCGCACTTCACCTTCTCGCTCGTGAGCACGATGGGGATCGCCCGGCTGGTGCTGCATCGGTACCGCGCCGACACGGCCGCGCTGCTGCTGGTCGCGCTGTGGCTGTCGTGGCTCGGCATCGGCTCGCTGTGGGAGATCGGCGAGTGGGCCTCGGACCAACTGCAGTCGACCCACCACTCGCGCGGCTACGCCGACACGATGCTCGACATGATCCTCAACTCCACCGGGTCCGCAATCGGCATCGCGATCTACTGGCGCTGGCTGCGCACCCCGGCCGACGTCGCGAGTGTCACCGCCCCGGAGCCGCAGCCCCGCTAGGTTCGAGGGAACCGACCTGCGGAAGGCACCACCATGAGCTTCGACACTCCCCGCGGAACACGCGGCAAGAAGAGCACGAGCAACCCCGTCGTCCGTCTGGTCAACCGGTTCATGGTGCGCAAGGCCCGGCGATCGGAGTCCGCGAAGCTCGGCCCGATGAGGATCCTTGCGCTGACCACGGTCGGCGCGAAGAGCGGCGAGCGGCGCGAGGTGCCCGTCGCGTGGTTCCCGGGTGGCGACGGCTCGTGGCTCGTCGTGGCCTCGGCCAACGGCGCCGCCAGGAATCCAGCCTGGTACCACAACATCGCCGCGCACCCGGGGAACGTGACGATCGAGATCGGCGACCGCAAGATCGACGTGACGGCCGAGCAGCTGCACGGCCAGGAGCGCGCCGACGCCCTGGCCTCGATCATCGCCACGGCGCCGAACTTCGCCTCGTACAACGACAAGACGGATCGCGAGATCCCGGTCATCCGGCTCACCGAGCGCCCCGCCCCGCAGGGCTGAGGCGCCCGACGAGGCGTCAGGCGCCTGCGACGTCGATCACGTAGCGGCCGCGCACCTGGCCGGCGAGGATCTTCTCGCTGAGCTCGGGCAGGTCGGTGAACGCGGCGTCCACGGCCACCTCACGGAGGTCGTCCGCCGTGAAGAGCTCGTCGAGGCGAGCCCAGGCCTGCGCCCGAGCCTCGGGCGTCGCGTGGACGCTGTCGACGCCCAGCAACGCGACGTTGCGCAGGATGAACGGCATCACCGTGGCGGGCAGCCCGTGACCGCCGGCCAGTCCGCACGCGGCCACCGACCCGCCGTACGAGATCTGCGACAGCACGTTCGCCAGCGTCGTGCCGCCGACGCTGTCGACCGCGGCGGCCCAGCGCTCCTTGGCGAGCGGGCGCGGCTCGCCGGAGAGCTCGTCGCGCGCGATGATCTGCGCGGCGCCGAGGCTCGTCAGGTACGGGTGCTCGCTGTCCTTGCCTGTGGCCGCGTGGACCTCGTACCCGAGGCGGGACAGGATCGACACCGCGAAGCTGCCGACGCCGCCGGTCGCGCCGGTGACCAGCACCGGACCGTCCTCGGGCTTCACGCCGGCCGCCTCGAGCCGCAGCACGCACAGCATGGCCGTCAGGCCGCCCGTGCCGACGGCCATCGCGCCCCACGGCCCGAGCCGCTCGGGCGCCGCCACGACCGACTCCGCCTCGACGCGCTGGTACTGCGAGTAGCCGCCCGGGCGGGTCTCGGACAGCTCGGCGCCTGTCAGCACGACCTGGTCGCCCTCGGCGAAGCCACCGCCGGCCTCGACCACCTCGCCGGCCAGGTCGATGCCGCACGTCAGCGGAAACGTCCGGACGACGCCCGGCTTGCCGAGCATCGCCAGGCCGTCCTTGTAGTTGAGCGACGAGTGGGTGACCCGCACGAGCAGGTCGCCCTCGCCGAGGTCGTCCCGGCTCAGCGTCACGAGCTCGGCGGGCTGCTTGGGCGCGGTGACCTGGTAGGCCTGGAAGGTGGTCTCGGGCATCGGGATGTCTCCTGGGGCGAACGACGGCGTGGACGGTGAGGACGGAACTGCTTCCCGTCCCACACTGGCAGGCTCGCGGCGTCCTCGCGCAGTGGGCTCGGTTCCTGGGCGCGGCCGGGCCATGATGAGTGCACGCTGCTCGGGCGCAGCGCTCACCGACGGAGGTGCCCATGGAGCAGGAGGCAGCGACTTCGCTGTTCTGGATCAGCCTCGCGATGGTCGCCGCGCCGCTGCTGGCCCGGCTCGTCCGCGGTCGTCTGGTGCCGGAGGTCGTCCTGCTGCTGGGGCTGGGACTGGTGATCGGCCCCTTCGCCCTGGACCTGGCCGGGATGGACCCGGCGATCGGCATGCTGCGCGAGCTCGGCCTGGCGATGCTGTTCCTGCTCGCCGGCTACGAGATCGACATCGCGGAGCTCACCGGTGGCGCGGGCCGCCGCGCCATGCTCACGTGGTGCCTCTGTCTGGCTCTCGCCTTCGGCGCCGTGGCGCTGCTGCTGGGCGATCGCGGCTCCGGGGAGAAGGACATCGCGTTGGCGATCGCCCTCACCTCAACGGCCCTGGGCACGCTGCTGCCGATCCTGCGTGACGGGGGGATGCTCTCGACCCCGGTCGGCGCGTCGGTGCTCCGTCACGGCGCGTTCGGCGAGCTGGGTCCGATCGTCGCCATCGCGGTGGCGCTCGGTGCCCGCGGCTCGGTGGCGTCGCTCGTGGTCCTCACCGTTTTCGTGGCCATCGTGGGCTTCCTCGCGGTCGTCGTGCGACGACTGCGCGTCGGCGAGAGCCGTCTGCGCGCAGCGCTCCAGGAGGGCGCCGAGACCACGTCCCAGCTGCCGATCCGCCTGACGATGCTGCTGCTCGTGTCGCTGGGGGCCGTGGCCGTCGCGTTCGAGCTCGACATCGTCCTGGCCGCCTTCGCCGCCGGCTTCCTGCTGCGCTTCGCGATCCCGGAGGGGTGGGAGCTCATCGAGCACAAGCTCGACGGGATCGCCTACGGATTCCTCATCCCGATCTTCTTCGTCACCTCGGGGATGGCGATCGACCCGGGTGCGATCGTGGCGGCCCCCGCGACGTTCGCGACGGTGATCGCGCTGATCCTGCTCGTCCGCGGCGTGCCCGTCTTCCTCGCCTCGCGGTTCACGGGTCCCGCCGACGAGCGCTTCGAGAACCGCGACGCGCTCTCGATCGGCTTCTACGCCGCCACCGGCCTGCCCATCATCGTGGCCGTGACCTCGGTGGCGGTCGACAGGGACCTCATGTCCACGGCCGACGCCTCGCTGCTGGTCGCTGCCGGCGCCGTCACCGTCCTGATCTGCCCGTTGCTCGCCCGGCTCGTCGGCGCACCGCGGGTGACCGCCCCCGAGGAGCCGGGTCGCTAGGGTCGGATCGTGCCCGCCGGACGCTTCGCACCCTCGCCCTCGGGCGACCTGCACCTGGGGAACCTGCGCACGGCGATCCTGGCGTGGTGGTTCGCCCGGTCGACCGGCCGCCCGTTCCTGGTGCGCGTGGAGGACCTCGACCGGCAGCGCTCGCGTCCGGAGTTCGAGGCCAGCCAACTGGCCGACCTCGCGGCGCTGGGCCTCGCGTGGGAGGAGCCGGTCGTGCGGCAGTCCGAGCGCGACCCGCTGTACGCCGCGGCGCTCGAGCGGCTGACCGCGGAGGGCCTGACCTTCGAGTGCTTCTGCACCCGGCGCGAGATCGCGGAGGCCGTCAGCGCCCCGCACGCGCCGCCCGGCTCCTACCCCGGGACGTGCCGCGACCTCGACGAGGCCGAGCGCGCAGCGCGCCGGGCCGAGCGCCCGCCGGCCGTGCGGCTGCGCGCCCGCGAGCGCACGTGGACGATCCGGGACGCGCTCCACGGCGAGATCACCGGACACGTGGACGACCTCGTGCTGCGCCGTGGCGACGGCGCCCACGCCTACAACCTCGCGGTGGTCGTGGACGACGCGGACCAGGGCGTCGACCAGGTCGTGCGCGGCGACGACCTGCTGCACGCCGCCCCGGCGCAGGCGTACCTCACCCACGAGCTGGGAGTCGCGCCGCCGACCTACGCGCACGTGTCCCTCGCCCTCAACGCCGAGGGCCGGCGGCTGGCGAAGCGCGACGGCCCGGTGACCCTGCGCGACCTCTCCCCCGAGCGGGCCTGGGACCTCATCGGCGCCTCCCTCGGGGTCGGTGCCAGGTCGCCCGAGGCGCTGCTCGACGAGCTCGACCTCGCATCCCTCCCGCGCGAGCCGTGGGTCGTCACGCTGTGAGGGACCCCGTTTTGGAGACTCGGAGAACCGTCGGGTAGGCTTGCGGTCGCGGTTCAACCGCACAGCATGAGGCCCCGTGGCGCAGTTGGTTAGCGCGCCGCCCTGTCACGGCGGAGGTCGCGGGTTCGAGTCCCGTCGGGGTCGCCAGTGCTGAGAGCCCCGCCCGAATGGGCGGGGCTCTCGTCATTCCCGCACCCGTGCTCAGCCGGGCTGACCGAACACCTCGGCCTCCAGCGCGGCGAACTTCCGGCGCGAGAGCGCGTGGACGACGCGCAGCGGCGGCCCGCCCAGGTTCAGCACCCGGTGCTCGGCGTGAGCCGGCAGGCCCTTGAGCGCCCACGGCACGAAGAAGCGCGCCTCCGCGAGGCTCTGCTTCGAGCGGAAGCGGGTGCGCTCGAGCTCCTCCCACTCGTCGCCGCCGAGGTACCGCTGGAGGATTGCGACCGCCGCCGACTCCTCGTGGGCCAGGTGGAACCCCAGCACCTCGACGAGGTCCCCGAGGGTGTCGCACAGCAGGTCGTGGGCGCGCTGGTCGGCCGCCTGCGACAGCCGCTCCAGCTCGGTGGTCGCGGCGGTGAGCAGCGGGTCCAGCACGGCGTGCTCGGCCTCCATCTCCTGCAGGACACGCTCCGACGCCGTGTCGGAGGCCGCGCGGACGCGCTCGAGCAGCAGCGGCCAGAGGATCTCGTCCTCCTTCGTGTGGTGCTGGTGCAGCTCGTGCGTGAACCGCTGCCAGCGTTGCGCCAGCAGGGTCCACCGGGCACTGTCACCCGTCGCCGTCGTCGCGGCCGCGCGGTCGAAGTCGCGCAGGTCGCGGCGGAAAGCGTGGTGCAGGACGTACATCATCGTCATGTCGGCAGGCCCTTCCGGAGCGGCGGCCTGGCCGGGGAGCAACAAGGGAGCGGGGGTCATGGTTCTTCTCTCGTCTCGGGTACGGCGACCGGTGGCACGGCTGTCGTCCGTGCGAGCCGGTACGCAGGGAGGGAGACGCGACCGCCGCCGCTGATACGTCCGGCCGATTTCTGCGCGTCCCGGCGGGTGCGGTAGGGTGAACGTCGCTCGTCAGAGCACGGCCAGGTAGCTCAGTTGGTACGAGCGTCCGCCTGAAAAGCGGAAGGTCGCCGGTTCGACCCCGGCCCTGGCCACCACCTTGAGATCCCCGGTCCCCGACCGGGGATTCTCTCGTTCGTCGCAAATCCGTTGGAGGAGCGGCCGCCTCCGCTTAGGCTGGAACGATGCGCTCCCGCCTCGTCCCGATCGCCCGCCGCCTGGGCGTGGTGCTCGGACTCCTCCTCGTCGCCTCGATGCTGGCGGCCCCCGCCCACGCGGCGAAGCCCAGCTCGCCGAAGCGCTTCGGCGGCTACGCGTTCGACACCTGCGTGTCCCCCTCCAACGAGGTGATGGACGCGTGGAACGTGGCGTCGCCCTACACGGTCGTCGGCATCTACACGTCGGGCAACTCGCGCTACTGCGACGAGTCGAAGCAGCCGCACCTCAGCCCGACCTGGGTCCAGCGCCAGGCGTCCCGCGGCTGGCTGTTCCTGCCGATCCACGTGGGCTACCAGGCGCCCTGCTTCGACTCGAAGTCCTCGAAGAAGCGCATGTCGTACGACCTGACGAGGGCCCGCGCCCAGGCCCGCGCCGACGCCGACGAGGCGGTGCGCAGCGCCGCACGCTACGGCTTCGCGAAGGGGAACGCGGTCTACCTCGACATCGAGTGGTACGACCGCACCAACGCGCGGTGCAGCGCCTCCGTGATGACCTTCATCGACGCCTTCGTCCAGCGCGTCCACCAGCGCGACTACAAGGTGGGCCTCTACTCCAGCGCCTCCGCCGCGATCCAGGCCGTCGACGAGGCGCGCCACGCGAAGCGCAGCGGCTTCGACTTCCCCGACCAGATGTGGTTCGCCTGGACCAACCGGAAGGCCAACACCGACGGCCGGCCCTACCTCTCCCACACGTTCTGGAGGCGCGACCGGCTGCACCAGTACCACAACAACGTGGCGGTCTCCTACGGCGGACGCAAGGTCACGATCGACAAGAACGTCCTCACCGTGGGCGGTGGGTCCAGGGCCAAGAAGGAGCAGAAGGTCTGTGGCATCACGCCCACGCTGAAGCGCTACCGCGGTCTCAAGGCGGGCTCGCGCGGTGGCGACGTGAAGCTGCTGCAGTGCCTGCTCAAGCGCGCCGGACACCAGGCCACCGTCACCGGCCGCTGGAACGCGCGGACCACGAAGGCCGTCAACTCCTACCGTGCCTCGCTGGGCTGGAAGCAGACCTCGTCGGTGTCGCGTCCGCTGTGGACCGCCCTGCTGTCGCGCGGCAAGACGCCGATCGCGCTCAAGCGGGGCAAGGTGGGCGAGCCCGTGCACCGGCTCCAGCGCACGCTGCGCGCCGCGGGCCACTCGGTCTCGGTGACGGGCATCTACGACGCCCGCACCGCCGGCGCCGTGCGCGCGTACCGCAAGAACGTGGGGCTGCCGGGCTACCAGACGGCCGACCGTCGCGTGTGGGCCGCGCTGCAGGCCGGTCGCCGCTGACGGCTCAGGTGCGCGGCGCGGTCAGCATGATGCCGCCCAGCCCGACGAGCATCGCCCCACCGGTGCGCCGCACCGCGGTGAGCCGGCGGGGCGACCGCACGAACCAGGCGCGCGCCGTGCCCGCCAGCAGCGCCCAGCCCGAGTCGCACACGATCGCGATGAGCAGGAAGAGCACGCCGAGCACGAGCATCTGCGCACCGATGGCCCCGGCCCCGAAGTCCACGAACTGCGGCAGCACGGCGACGAAGAAGACGATCGTCTTGGGGTTGGTGACGCCGACGACGAAGCCCTCGGCGAGGCTGCGCCACGGCGAGTCGGTGGTGCCGCCGTCCTCGGCGGCCGCCAGGTCGATCCTCCCGTGACGGATGGCCTGGATCCCCAGGTGGACGAGGTAGGCGGCGCCGAGCACCTTCACGACGGTGAACACCACGGCCGAGCCGGCGACGATCGCGCCGAGCCCGAGCGCCACGGCCGCGACGATCGGCAGGCCGCCGAGTCCGTTCCCCACCACGCTGAGGATCCCGGCGCGGCGTCCGTGCGCCAGCGACCGCCCGATGACGAACAGGACGCTCGGGCCGGGCACGAGGATCAGGACCAGCGACGCGAGGGAGAACGCCAGCAGGGTCTCGGGACTGGGCATGGATGAACAGTAGTCCTGCAGGCGCGCACCCCGGGGACGACGAACGGCCCACCCGGAGTCCGGGTGGGCCGTTCGCGTGGTCGGTCGATCAGTGCATGACGACCGGGGGCTGGCCCTGGTCGTCGAGCAGCCGGACCGGCTCGCTCTTGCGAGGCAGGAACGCGACCGGGATCAGCGTCACCAGGAGCACGGCGAACGCGACCCAGTAGGACTGCTCGAACGCCTGGGCCAGGTCGTTGAACCCGGCCTGCAACTGGTCGGGCGTGACGCCCAGCAGCGAGACGAGCTCCGCGCCACGGTCGGTGTGCGAACCGGCCGCCAGCTGGGCGGGCGTGAGGCCCTCCTCGACACCGGGAATCTTCTCCGAGCCGGGGATGATCGAGCCCTTCTGCATGCCGTTGGTCAGCACGACCGAGATGACCGCGATGCCCGAGGCGCTGGCGACCTGCTGCACGACGTTCAGCAACGTCGAGCCGCGCGCCACCTCGTGGGAGGTGAGGGTCTTGAGCGCCGAGGTGAAGATCGGCATCATCGTGGCGCCCATGCCCAGCCCCATGACGAACAGCCACAGGATGATCTGCCAGTAGGGGGTGCTGGGCTCGGTGCTCATCGCCACGCCGAACATGCCGACGAGGATGCCGATGAAGCCGAACGGGACGATCCGCCCGACCGGGATCCGGTCGACGAGCGCACCGGCGATCGGCATCGTCAGCATCGCGCCGATGCCCTGCGGGGCCACCAGGATGCCGGCCATCATGACCGACTCCCCGTGCACCTGCTGGAAGTACGTGGGCACCAGCAGCAGCGCGCCGAAGAAGGCGCTCGCGAACAGGAACATCACGATGAGCGACACGCGCAGGTTGCGGTTGCCGAGCAGCCGCAGGTCGAGCAGCGGGTGCTTGGGCTTGAACGACCAGACGACGAACGCACCGATCAGCAGCAGGCCGATGACGGTCGGGACGATCACCTTGCTGGCGAGCGCCGTGCCCTCGCCGGGGATGGACGAGATGCCGTACAGCAGCAGCGCCAGGCCGGGCGACATCAGCAGCATGCCGACGACGTCGAGCGACTCGCTCGGCTCGGGGGCGTCCTTCGGCAGCACGCGGGCGGCGTAGACCAAGCCGATCGCGCCGATCGGCAGGTTGATGAGGAACACCCAGTGCCAGGACGCGGCGTCGATGAGGATGCCGCCGATGATCGGGCCGAGGATGGGGCCGAGCAGCATCGGAATGCCCAGGATCGCCATGAGGCGACCCATGCGGTGCGGCCCGGCAGCCCGGGTCATGATCGTCATGCCCAGCGGCATCAGCATGCCGCCGCCGAGGCCCTGGAGCACGCGGAAGGCGATGAGCGACTCGATGTTCCACGCCGCGGCGCACAGGACGGAGCCGAGCGTGAACAGCGCGATCGCGGTCATGTAGAGGCGCTTGGTGCCGAAGCGGTCGGCGGCCCAGCCGGTGAGCGGGATGACGGCCGCGAGCGCCAGCATGTACGCGGTGGCCGTCCAGGCGACGGTCGCGTACGCGAGCGGCTCGCCGTCGGTGGACAGCTCGGTCTGGAACGTGGGCAGCGCGACGTTCACGACCGTGACGTCCAGGATGGACATGATCGCGCCGAGCACCACCACCCCGGCGACCTTGAGGATCTCCGGGGTGATCTTGTCGTCGTCGATGACGACGTCTTCAGGAGGACTGGCTGACATCTGGTTCTTCCTTCGAAAGTGGCTTGAGGGCCTCGACGAGAGCGAGGCACTGTGCGGTGTCGAGGTCGTCGAGCAGCGTGCGCACGGCGTCCTCCTTCGACTTGAGGTGGCTCTGCGCCAGACTCCGACCGCGATCGGTGACGGCGACGAGCTTGACCCTTCGGTCCTCCGGGTTCTCGGTGCGCACGAGAAGCTTCTTGCGCACCAGCTGCTCGACGTTGCGACCGGCCGAGGCCGCCGACAACCCCACCGCCTCGGCGAGGTCGCCGATGGCGACCGGATGGTCGTGATGGGCGAGCGCGAAGACCAGTCTGGCCTGCGTGAAGGACAGTTTCAGGCCTGCGACCGTCTCCAGCGACTCGCCCTCGGCCGTCGTGAAGACCTGCCCGAGGAATCCTCGGACGGCGTCGAACGCGCAGGCGTGGGGTGAGTCGTTCATGGCTCGAGAATACTAACGCACCTGCAACTATTGCGAGGGCGTGACCTTCGTTACGCCCTGCGTGGACCGGGAGTTTCAGAACCTGCCGTAGAATTGCGCGAGTGCCTACACGCTCTGATCTGCGCAATGTCGCCATCGTCGCCCACGTCGACCATGGCAAGACCACTCTCGTCGACGCGATGCTGCAACAGCAGGGCGCGTACTCCGACCACCAGGAAGTGACCGATCGGGTCATGGACTCGGGTGATCTCGAGCGCGAGAAGGGCATCACGATCCTCGCGAAGAACACCGCGGTCAAGTACTACGGACCCGGCACCGAGGACATCCCCGGCAACGCCGTCACGATCAACATCATCGACACCCCCGGCCACGCCGACTTCGGTGGCGAGGTCGAGCGCGGCCTGTCGATGGTCGACGCCGTCGTGCTGCTGGTCGACGCCTCCGAGGGCCCGCTGCCCCAGACCCGCTTCGTGCTGCGCAAGGCGCTGCTGGCGAAGATGCCCGTCATCCTGGTCGTGAACAAGGTCGACCGTCCCGACGCCCGCATCGCCGAGGTCGTCGACGAGACGTACGACCTCTTCATGGACCTGCTGCCCGAGGACGCCGCCGACGACGCGCTCGACTTCCCCGTCGTCTACGCCTCCGGCAAGGCCGGCATCGCCTCGCTGGAGAAGCCCGAGGACGGCACGCTGCCCGCGGGCGAGAACCTCATCCCGCTGTTCCAGACGATCATGGAGCACGTCCCGGCCCCCGAGTACACCGAGGGCGCGCCGCTGCAGGCGCACGTCACCAACCTCGACTCCTCCCCCTTCCTGGGCCGCTTGGCGCTCGTGCGGGTCGAGGAGGGCGAGCTCAAGAAGGGCCAGCAGGTCGCGTGGATGAAGCGCGACGGCTCGGTCGACCGCGTCAAGATCACCGAGCTGCTCATCACCGAGGCCCTCGACCGCAAGCCGGGCGAGAAGGCCGGCCCCGGCGACATTGTCGCCATCGCGGGCATCAGCGACATCAACATCGGCGAGACCCTGGCCGACCCCGAGAACCCGGTCGCGCTGCCGCTCATCCACGTCGACGAGCCCGCGATCTCGATGACCATCGGCACCAACACCTCGCCGCTGGCCGGTCGCGAGAAGGGCACGAAGGTCACCGCCCGCCTCGTCAAGGACCGCCTCGAGTCCGAGCTGATCGGCAACGTCTCGATCCGCGTGCTGCCCACCGAGCGTCCCGACGCGTGGGAGGTCCAGGGCCGCGGCGAGCTGGCGCTGGCCATCCTCGTCGAGCAGATGCGTCGCGAGGGCTACGAGCTGACCGTCGGCAAGCCGCAGGTGGTCACGCGCGAGATCAACGGCAAGCTGCACGAGCCCGTCGAGCGCCTCACCATCGACGCGCCCGAGGAGTACCTCGGCACGATCACCCAGCTGCTGGCCGTCCGCAAGGGCCGCATGGAGCAGATGGTCAACCACGGCACCGGCTGGGTCCGCATGGAGTTCCTGGTCCCGGCGCGTGGCCTGATCGGCTTCCGCACCGAGTTCCTCACCGACACCCGCGGCACCGGCATCGCCCACCACATCTCCGAGGGCTACGAGCCCTGGTTCGGCGAGATCTCCACGCGCCCCTCGGGCTCGCTGGTGGCCGACCGCGCCGGCGCCGTCACCTCGTTCGCCATGACCAACCTCCAGGAGCGCGGCACGCTCTTCGTCGAGCCCGCCACCGAGGTGTACGAGGGCATGATCGTCGGCGAGAACTCCCGTGATGACGACATGGACGTCAACATCACCAAGGAGAAGAAGCAGACCAACATCCGCTCGGCCACCTCGGACAACTTCGAGAAGGTCATCCCGCCGAAGAAGCTCTCGCTCGAGCAGTGCCTGGAGTTCTGCCGCGAGGACGAGTGCGTCGAGGTCACCCCGGCCAACGTGCGCATCCGCAAGGTGGTCCTGGACGCCGGCGAGCGCTCCCGCACCGCCCGCAAGCGCAAGTGAGCTGACCCCCGCTCCACCCGAACCCCTCCCCGGCCTCGCCGGGGAGGGGTTCGTCGTTTCCAAGCCCGCCGCTAACCTGTGCGTCTTGCGTATAGTGTGTGACGCACACTATGGTGTGACGCATGGACGAGTTGACCCAGCAACATCTGCAGGAGCTGCGCCGGGGCACCGTCGTGCTCGCGTCACTGCTCAGCCTGCGCGAGCCGGGGTACGGCTACGGCCTGCTCGAGTCGCTGGCCGCGGCGGGCATCGCCGTGGACGGCAACACGCTCTACCCCCTGCTGCGACGCCTCGAGAAGCAGGGACTGCTCACCAGCGCGTGGAACACCGACGAGGCACGGCCGCGGAAGTTCTACCGCACGAGTGAAGCCGGGGAGCGCCTCACCGAGGCCCTGCTGGCCGACTGGCACGAGATCGACACCGCCCTGGGGCGGCTCACCTCCGGAGGAAGCTGATGACCACCACCCTGACCGACCGGTACGTCCACGCAGCCACCCGCTGGCTGCCGGGCAGCACCCGCACCGAGGTCGCCGCCGAGCTGCGCGAGCGGATCGGCGACACCGTCGCCGCCCGCGGCGGCACGCCTGACGCGGAGCGCGAGGCCCTCGAGGAGCTCGGCGACCCGCTGCGCGTGGCCGTCGACTACACGGGGCGCGAGCCCGTGCTCATCGGCCCTCGACTGTTCTTCCCGTGGCTGCGTCTCACGACGATCCTCGTCGCGGTCGTGGCACCGATCGTCACCGCGGTCGTCGTCCTCGTCGACGCATTCGACGGCGACTCGATCGGGTCGATCATCGGCGGCGGCGTGTGGATGATGCTCGAGATGATCGTGCACCTGGTCTTCTGGACGACCCTCGTGTTCGTGGTCCTGGAGTGGACGGGGACGAAGGCCGAGGTCGAGACCTGGTCGGTCGACCAGCTGCCCGAGACCGACGCGGGCACCGGCACCGCCGACCTCGTCGCCGGGCTGGTCTTCCTGCCGATCTTCGCGGTCCTGATCGTGTGGCAGCACTTCGGCTCGCCGTTCTTCGCCGACGGCGAGCGGATCCCGATGGCCGACCCGGACCTGTGGTCCTGGTACCTGCCGCTCGTGCTGCTGACCCTGGCGCTCGAGCTGGGTCACCTGCTGTGGATCCACCGCACCGGCTGGACCTGGCCGGCGGCCTGGGCGAACCTCGCGCTCACCCTGCTGTTCGCCGTGCCCACCATCGTGCTGCTGCTCGACGGGGCCATCGTGAACCCCGACCTGATCACCCACCTGGGGTGGGACGCCGACGTCACCCAGAAGGCGATGAACGGGATCGCGGTCGGCGTGGGCCTGGTCAGCCTGTGGGAGGCGTTCGACGGCTTCCGCAAGGCGTACGCCCGCAGCCGCGGGTGAGCGTGCGCGGGGCGAGGGTCAGTAGCCCGAGCCCCGCGTCTGCGCGAGGTAGACCAGCGCGGCGACGGTGCCCAGCAGCGGCAGGATGCTGATCGGCTGGCGCACGACGATGTCGACGAAGATCGACAGCGGCAGGATCACCAGCCAGATGTTCTTGGGCAGCGTGCCGGCCATCTCGAAGTCGTACGGCTTGCGGCGGACGCAGTCGACCAGGGCGAAGACCTTGGTGCACATCAAGACCCACCAGATCAGTCCGGTCACGAAACCCATGGGGGGAAGACTACGGTGGGCACCACCCTGAGGTGGTGCCCACCGTGGATTCCCTGGGGGACGAGGTCAGGCCGAGGTGCTCGGCGCACCCGTGGACGACGTGGTCGTCGACGAGGTCGAGGCCTTCTTCGCCGGCGCCTTCTTCGCGGCGGCGGACTTCGTCGCCGTGGCCTTCTTGGCCGGCGTCGTCTTCTTGGCCGCGGAGGTCTTCTTGGCGGTCGCGGTGGAAGCGGACTTCGTGGCCGGCGCCTTCTTGGCCGTCGTGGACTTCGCGGTCGAGGCCTTCTTGGCGGTGGTGGACTTCGCCGTCGACTTCTTCGCCGCGGTGGACTTCGCCGTCGACTTCTTGGCGGCGGTCTTCTTCGCCGCCGACTCCTTCTTCGCGGCGGTCGCGGCGGAGGTGCTCGACTTCTTGGCCGGCGTGGCCTTCTTCGTGCCGGTCGGCGCCGTGGCCTTGCGGATGCGGGCCGAGCTGGCGAACGACGCGGCAGCCGCACCGGCGCTCTCGGTGGCGTCCTCGACGGCCTCGGCGGCCTTGCCGGTCAGGTCCTCGGCCTTGGCGGTGAGCTCGTCGATGATCTCCTCGGCCTTGCCCTTGAGGTCGTCGACCAGGTCGTCGGCCTTCTCGCGGAAGTCGTCGACGGCGCTCTTGAGGTCGTCGACCTTGACGTCCTCGACCTTGCCGCGCAGCTCGGCGACGAAGGCCTCGGCGCGGGCCGAGAAGTCCTCGGCGGCCGTGCGGACGTCGTCGACGGTCAGGCTCTTGGCCAGGACGCGGAAGTCGTCGCTCTTCTTCACGAGGTCGGAGTAGGCGGCCGTGGCGGAGCCGAGCGCGGTCTGCGCGAGGGTCTCGGCCTTCTTCTGCAGGGTGCTCACGTCGAAGCCCTTGACCGTGGACGGCAGGGCGGCGATGTCGTCCAGGATGGACTTGATCTGGGCGTTGATGGTGTCGGTGATGCTCATGGGTTCTCCTCGAGGTCTGCGGTTCCGACGAACGAACGGTAGATGTCCCGCAGCGCCGTCTTCTGGCGTGCGGTCAACCGCGGATCGCGGTCGATGGCGTCCTCGACCAGGGGCGCTCCCGACTGCTCGGCATCGAGGATGCCGGCGCGGACGTAGAGCGACTCGGCCGAGATCCTCAGTGCCTTCGCGATCTGCTGCAGCACCTCGGCGGACGGTTTGCGCAGACCTCGCTCGATCTGGCTGAGGTACGGATTCGAGACGTCCGCGAGCTCGGCCAGCTGTCGCAGCGACATCTGCGCCTGGGTGCGCTGGTCGCGCAGGTACTCGCCGAGCGACCCCACGGCCGACCCGACGCTTCCCGACACGTTCAGCTTTCCCATGTCTCCAGCGTGCTTGCAAAAGTTAGCATTTGCAAGCAAGTGTGATGCAACGGACACGACGGGGTGAAAAGACGTGAAACGGGTGGGGCTCGCGTTAGCCTGTGGTGGCCGATGTGCTCTCGGGCGGCCGCACCTTCGACCCAGCCCGCTTCTCCATGACCTCCTTGCTCCACCGGGCCCTGCTCGCGTTCGCCCTCACCGGCACCTTCCTCATCGCCCCCGCCGCCGCTGCGGACGCCGCCCCGAAGAAGCCCGCCAAGGTCACGAAGATCCGAGCGAAGACCAGCACGTCGACGCTCACGATCCACTGGGCGCGTCCTGCCCGCGCCAAGAAGGTCGCGATCTGCGTCAAGACGGCTCCACGCGCGAGGTCCTGCATCCGCAAGGTCAAGACGCGCCGGAACTCCATCACGTTCCGGGCGCTGCGGCCCAACTCCGGCACCGACTTCTACTACCGCCTCACCTCCTACCGCGGGAAGTACAAGGCCGCCACGCGCTGGAAGAAGGCGAACCTGCGCGTCGGCAAGGGCACCGCGAACCGCGTCGTGGGCGGCCGTGGGCACTACCTGTCGTACCACTGGTCGAAGGTCAGGAGCGCCTCGAGCTATGAGATCCAGCTGTCGACCAACCATCGCTTCAGCGGCCGGGTCGTCCAGGCGGGCCGCAAGGGCCTCGGCGCCAGAATCGACGACCTCAACGGCGGCATGACCTACCACGCCCGGGTCCGTGGCGTGAACGGGAAGGTCAAGGGCGCGTGGGGTCCCGTCACGCGCACCAAGCTGGCCGCCGTCCCCTCGCGGGTCACCGTCGCGACGTACAACCTGTGCGGCGAGGACAAGTGCCGCAGCGCCGACAGCGGCGCGTGGTTCCTGCGCAACGTGCCGACCTGGGCCGTGCGCAAGCCGCTGGCCGGCGCGGTCGTCCGGTCGGGCTCCCCCGACGTCGTGGTGACGCAGGAGTCGGCGACCCGGACCGCCTTCCACACGCAGCTGCCCGGCTTCACCCGCGGCGCCTACAAGAGCGCCAAGACGATCTACTTCCGGTCGTCGCGGTTCACCGCCCTCGGCGGTGGCGGCCTCACGCTGGACTCCGCCACCGGCCGGTACGCCACGTGGAACCTGCTGCGCGACCGGAAGACGGGGACCGCCTTCATCGTCACCAACGCCCACCTCGAGCCGCACAAGGGCGCCGCTCGTGACGAGCTACGCCTCAAGCAGACCGCGCGGCTGATCTCCAAGGTCAACGCCCTCAACCCGCACCGCCTCCCGGTGGTGTGGGGCGGGGACTTCAACTCGAACGAGTCGAACGCGAACCAGGACAACTACCCCGGTGGCTTCGACGCCCCCACCCAGCGCTTCGCGCGCCACGGCATCGTGAACTCGCTCGGCCTCGCCGGCTCGGCGATCAACGCCGAGCTGAACAGCGCGAACGCCGGTGTGCCGGTGCCGAAGTCGAACGGTCACCACGTCGACGCGATCTTCGTCCCGAGCTCGGGAATCACGGTGGAGGCTTGGTCGATGCCGGCGAACTTCATCCAGACCGAGACCGGCCGCGAGTACTCCACGCCGTTCCCGTCCGACCACAATCCCGTCGTCGCGAGGCTGGTCGTCGCGACCCCGTAGGATGCCCACGTGGCCGGTCTTTTTCGCTCAGTGTGCCTGGTGGGCGCGGGCGTCGCGCTGACCGGGTTCGCCGGCCTGCTGGCCGCCACCACCGACTCCGAGGGCCGCGGCCCGGTCGTCGAGCTGGCGGGGCTCGAGGAGCCCTATCTCAAGGTCACCTCGGTCGACGTCGATCCCCGCGAGGTGTCGCTCGCGTGGGCGGGCAACGGCAGCGAGTACCGGGTCAGCCTCGGCGAGGACCTGACCAAGCCCACGCGCACCCTCATCACCACCCAGCCGCAGGCGGTCCTGCCCGCGCCGGACGCCGCCGACCCCAAGGGCCGCGTGAGCTACCGCGTCGAGGCCGTCGACGAGGGAGACACCGAGATGGCGGTCGAGGGCACCGTCACGCTGCTGCCCCACGTGCCGGCGAAGCCTAAGGTGAAGCTCACGGCGCCCGACGGCGCCGTGCTGAAGTGGAAGCGCGCCGCCTACGCCACCACCTACGACGTCGCGGTGTCCCATTCCAAGCGCGAGCTGCCGCGCAAGGTCCGGCGCCTGAAGGAGGGTGGCACCGCCTTCGCCACCACCTCGCTCAAGCCCGAGAAGACCTACTACGTGCGCGTCCGTGCCGTCGGCGAGGCCGGCGTCAGCGAGTTCGGGCCGCCGATCAAGGTCACCACTCCCCCCGAGGCGTCGGAGTTCACGATCGGCTCGTGGAACATCTGCGCCGAGGCGTGCTCGGGCTTCGGCGGCCGCCGCGGGCCGCAGGCCGCGCAGGTCCACGCGGCCGAGGTCGACATCATGGCCGTCCAGGAGGCGGGCGGGAAGCGGGTCGGCCCGACCACGAACGCCGCCTTCAGCGGAGGACCGCGCGGGCTCGTGATGGCCCAGGGCGGCGGCAACTCGCGCTACCTCTTCTACTCGCCGGAGAAGTTCGAGCAGCTCGCCGGCGGTCGCTGGTCGCTGGGCCACGGCCGCTGGGCCACGTGGGCGCGCCTGGAGGACAAGGAGACCGAGCGGCCGTTCGTCGTCGTCAGCGTCCACCTCCTCAGCGGCCACAACAAGACCGGTCAGCGCGCCTCCGAGATGCGCACCCTGATGGGTGGCCTCGCCTCGGTCAATCCCGCGGGCGATCCGGTCGTGCTGGCCGGCGACTTCAACTCGGGAACGCACCGCAACGGCGACACCGTCGGCCCGATCGTGCGCGCGAACGGGTACCGCGACTCTGTGGAAGTCGCCGAGGACACCGAGAACGCCCAGGTCAACACCGGCAGCCGCCGCGGCGACTCGGCGATCATGTCCGCCGACCACGTCGACCACATCTACGTATCCGACCAGTGGGCCGTCCCGGCCTGGAAGCAGTGGGCCAGCCTGAGCGGCACCACCTACGTCGGACCGTGGCTGTCCGACCACAACATGATCGGCGCCACCGTGGCCCTCGAGCGCGAGGACGAGGAGCTCGTGAAGGAGCCCAGCGAGGTCGTCACCGTGCCCGCGGAGATCGACGAGGACGTCGCACCGGGCACGCTCAACTGACGTCCGGCCCTGTCCTCCTGCTGAAAACGATGTGACTGAAGTGACATCCGGCGGTTAGGCTCTCGACCATGCGTCTTCGCCTGCTCGCCTGTTCCGTGATCGCCGTCCTCACCGCGGCGACGCTCGGCACGCCCGCGGAGGCGGCCTCCAAGAAGCCCGGCGGGGTCGGCCTGGTGTCGGTCACCGGCGCCGCCACCTACGAGTCCGGTGGCAAGAAGTACGCCAAGGTCTCGATCACCTGGCCGAAGGCCACGCGAGCCAAGAAGTACCAGGTCTTCGCCGCGGGCTCCCGCGCCGGAGTCCTGAAGGCCAAGAAGGCCCGCGTCACCACGAAGTCCCGGCGGGCGACGATCACGAAGCTGCGCCGCAACCGCACCGTCTGGATCCAGGTGCGTGCCGTGAACGGCTCCAAGGCCGGCAAGCGGTCGGCCCGCATCGCCCGCGTGACCCCCGCAGCCTCGAAGTCCCTCAGCACCAAGCGGTACCCCGCCTACAAGCTGATGAGCTACAACGTCTGCTCGAACGCGTGCAGCCGCTGGAGCTCGCGGATGCCCCTCGTGGTCCGGGAGGTCCAGCGGATCAGGCCCGACGTCCTGGCCGTCCAGGAGGCCAGCCAGTGGAAGGGCGCCCAGATCCCCGGCTACACCGAGACCCTCGGTGGCAAGGACAACCGCATCTTCTACCGCACCGCCGCCTTCGAGCAGGTGACGCAGCGCCTGTCGGCCACCCAGCAGTCGTCCGAGTGCGAGACCACGTGGGACCCAGTCGCCAGGAAGGACGTGCGGGTCGAGCCGTGCGTGCTGCCGCTCGACGGCGTTGCCGAGCCCGAGGGCAAGGACGCACCCTGGACGGTCCTGCGCCACCGGGCCAGCGGCCAGGCCGCCGTCTTCGTGGGCGTCCACCTCAAGGTCGACGAGGCCCGCTCCAACGCCGGCGTCCGCGCCTCCCAGACCTCGAAGATCTTCTCCGACCTCAACGGCCAGCTCGCGTGGTGGGGCAAGCGGATGCACAACCTGCCCGTCGTCCTGATCGGCGACTTCAACACGAACCGCAGCCGCGCCGGCAACAGCCGGCTCGAGTCCGTGATGCACGCGAACGGCTTCTACGACGCCTACGAGCAGGCCCGCTCGGTGTCGCGCCAGCACTTCAACACCGCCAACCCGCGCTGGTCCACGCAGCCCGTCGTCGGTGTGACGTGGGGCGACCACGTGGACAAGGTCTGGGTGCGCCCCGGCCGGTCGCGCGTGGTGCAGTGGGCCAACGTCGGCCTGATGTCCGGCGGCCGCTTCGTGGCCCCGCTGCCCTCGGACCACCACCCGCTGCTGGTGCGCGCCCAGATCTCCTGACCCGGGCGCGCCGGCCTCAGCCCTTCTTGTGGCGGGGCTTCTTGTCCTTCGCGTCGGGCTTGGAGTACGGCTTGCCCGCGCCCTTGGCGTAGGGCTTCGACGGCGGACGCTTGCGGTCGCCGCCGGGACGGCCCGCGTCGGGCTGGATGTCGATCTTGCGGCCCGAGATGCGGGTGCCGGCCAGCTGGTCGAACACCGCGTCGGGCAGGTCGGCCGGCAGCTCCACGATCGTGTGCTCGAGCCCGATCGTGATCTTGCCGAAGTCCGAGCGCTTCAGGCCGCCCTCGTTGGCGAGCGCGCCGACGACCATCGCGGGCCGGATCTTGTGGCGCTTGCCCACCGCCAGCCGGTAGGTGGCCATGCCGTCGGAGGTGGGACGCGGAGCGCGCTCACTGCGCTCGCGCGGGGCCCGCTTCTCCTGCGGCGGGTCGGGACGCAGGAAGAACTCCTTGTCGTCCTGACCCATCACGGCGAGTGCGGCCGCGATGTCGGTCATGTCGACGTCGTGCTCCTGCGCGTACTGCTCCACGAGCCCGCGGTACACGCTGAACTGCGGGTCGCCCATGGCGTTGGTGATCGAGCTGGCGAACCGGTCGGCGCGGCGGGCGTTGACCTCGTCGGGCGTCGGCACCGGCATCTGCTCCACCGGCCGGCCCGAGACCCGCTCGAGGGACTCGAGCATCCGGCGCTCGCGCGGGGTGACGAACACGATGGCGTCGCCCGAGCGGCCGGCGCGGCCCGTGCGGCCGATGCGGTGAACGTAGGCCTCGGGGTCGTGCGGGATGTCGTAGTTGACCACGTGGGTGATGCGGTCCACGTCGAGCCCGCGTGCGGCCACGTCGGTGGCCACCACGATGTCGATCGCGCCGCTCTTGAGCTGGCCGACGGTGCGCTCGCGCTGGGCCTGGGCGAGGTCGCCGTTGAGCGCGGCCACGGTGTAGCCGCGGCTGCGGAGCTTCTCGGCGAGCTCCTCGGTGGCCGACTTCGTGCGCACGAAGATCAGCATCGCGTCGCCCTGCTCGACCTCGAGCACGCGCGTCAGCGCGTCGAGCTTGTTGTGGTGCGAGACCGGCATCCAGCGCTGGCGCACGCTGGTGGTGCTGCGCTTGGCCTCGGGGGTCGAGATGTCCTGCGGGTCGTGCAGGTACCGCTTCGCGAGCCGGCGGATGCCCGGGGGCATCGTCGCGGAGAAGAGGGCGACCTGCTTGTACTCGGGGGTGTCGGCCAGGATGCGCTCGACGTCCTCGGCGAAGCCCATGTTGAGCATCTCGTCGGCCTCGTCGAGGACGAGCATCTCCAGGTGCGACAGGTCGAGCGAGCCGCGGTCGAGGTGGTCGATCACGCGACCGGGCGTGCCGACGACGACCTGCGCACCGCGCTTGAGGCCCTGCAGCTGGGCGCCGTAGCTCTGGCCGCCGTAGACCGGCAGCACCTTCAGGCCCGTGCCGGCGGAGTAGCTCTGGATCGCCTCGCTGACCTGCAGCGCGAGCTCGCGCGTGGGCGCCAGGACGAGCGCCTGGGTGCGCGGCGAGCCGGGGTCGAGGCGCTGGACCATGGGCAGCGCGAACGCGGCGGTCTTGCCGGTGCCGGTCTGGGCCAGGCCCACGACGTCGCCGCCCTTGAGCAGCGCGGGGATCGCCTGCGCCTGGATCGGGCTGGGCGTCTCGTAGCCGAGCCCGCGCACCACGGCGACGAGCGAGTCGTCCAGGCCGAGGTGGTCGAAAGAGGTCTCTTCGGTCATCACAGGTTCAATCCGGCCCGCACGTGCAGGCCTGCGTCGGGGTCGACGATCGGTTCCTGGGCGGCGGCGACGCCGTCGGCGAGGAGCGTGGCGTCGACCGGGGTGTTCCGCTTGATCAGCGCGAGCGCGATGGGCCCGAGCTCGTGGTGGCGTGCGGCACTGCCGACCTGCCCGACGACCTTGTCGCCGAGGAGGACGTCGGCACCGTGCGCCGGGAGGTGGTCGACGGAGCCGTCGACGTGGAGCAGGGTCAGCCGGCGGGGCGGGCGGCCGAGGTTGTAGACGCGGGCCACCGTCTCCTGGCCCCGGTAGCAGCCCTTGTCGAGGTGGACGGCCGAGCCGAGCAGCCCGACCTCGTTGGGGATCGTGCGCTCGTCGGTGTCGAGGCCGAAGCGGGGCCGTCCCGCCTCGATCCGCAGCGCCTCCCAGGCCAGCACGCCCACGGGCGTGCCCGGCACGGAGGTCAGGTCGTCGGTGAGCTCGGTGACGAGGCCGTCGGCGTACCGGCCGACGACGAAGCGGTCGTCGACCGCCGCGACCTCGACGCGCGACATGAAGCGCATCCGGTCGAGGAACTGCACCAGCGCCGCGCCCGCACCGGGCTCGGTGTGGGCCCAGAAGGTCTCGCCGTCGTCGACGCCGCTGAAGTCGTGCTCGATCCGGCCCTGCGGCGAGAGCAGCAGCACGTCGGTCCAGCGACCGGCGGCCAGGCCCTCGAGGTACTGCGTGGTGAGCGAGTGCAACCACGTCAGCCGGTCGGGACCGGTGATCCGCAGGACGTCGCGGTTCGAGAGGTCGACGAAGCCCTCGCCCGACAGCAGCGCGCGCTGCTCGGCGGCGAAGGTGGAGCCGTAGTGCGCCGCGACGCCCGCGTCGAGACCCTCGGAGTCGACGGCGCCCTGGCGGTCCAGCAGCGGGCTACGCACGCTCGAGCTTTCCCCAGAGGTGCGACTGCATGGGCTGACCCTCGGCGGCCATGTCGTAGGCGTACATCAGCGCGCCCTCGACGAGTCCGTACATCCGCTGTCCCGCGGTGTACTCCTTGGCGGTCACGGTACGGGCCACGACGTCGGTGGCCAGGGTGATCCGGGCGCCGTCCACCTCGCCGTACCAGATCTCGGCGTACCCGGTGGGGTGCGCCAGGACCAGCTCGACCCTGCCCTCCTCCGAGGGACGCAGGAAGCCGGTCTCGAGGGCGCCGGGGCGAACGCGCTCCCCCGCCTCGTCGGTGATCCAGGTGCGGCTGAAGTAGTGCAGGAACGGCCGGCCGTCATGGGCGAAGGCCACCTCCTGCTCGTAGCCGAACGCCTCGATGGTGGGGTAGTCGCCGCGGCCGTTGCCGTGCCAGGTCCCGAGGAGCCACGCCACGGGCATCAGCTCGGGGTGCAGGTCGGTGGGAATCTGGAAGGCCATGGGTTCCATGCTATCGGCCGCCGGAGAAGGCGCCGCTACGCTCCTGCCATGCGTGCGGTGGTGCAGCGGGTGAGCCGGGCCGAAGTCCGTGTCGACGGCGAGGCCGTGGGCCGCCTCGACGGGCCGGGGCTCGTGGTGCTGCTGGGCGTCACCCACGAGGACACCGCCGAGGACGCACGGCAGCTGGCCGCCAAGATCGCCCGGCTCCGCATCATGGCCGGAGAGCGGTCGGTGGACGAGATCGGTGGCGGGGTCCTGGCGATCAGCCAGTTCACGCTGTACGCCGACACCCGCAAGGGACGCCGGCCCTCGTGGGGCGCAGCGGCTCCCGGCCCCGTGGCCGAGCCGCTCTACGACGCGTTCTGTGCCGCCGTCGAGAGCGCCGGCATGCCCGTGGAGCGCGGCGTCTTCGGCGCCGACATGGCGGTCGAGCTGGTCAATGACGGCCCCGTGACGATCGTGTTGGATTCCTGAAAACTCCTCTCAGCAACGGCCGTCATACTGGAAAGGTTGTGACAACCATGAGGAGTGAGCGGTGACAGACGCACCCGAAGCGGTCCGGCGACCCGGATCGCGCGCGTCGAACCGTCGTTCCTTCCGCCAGCGCCACCCTGCCATCGTCTGGGCGGCCGTGCTGATCGTGCTGCTGCCGCTCGTGGGAGGTTCGGCCTACGCCTGGAACCTCAAGCGCAAGCTCGACGACGTCGACAAGGTGAAGGTCATCGAGGAGCAGCCCGACCCCGACGAGGGCCGCGCGCTCAACATCCTGCTGCTGGGCTCTGACAAGGGCGAGCCCCAGGAGGGCCAGTCCAAGAAGACCACGATCGCCGAGGACGCCGCCTCGGGCGACTGGCCCACCGGCAAGTACCGCAGCGACACGCTCATGGTGGTGCACATCCCGGCGGACCGGAAGAAGGTCTACCTCGTCTCGCTGCCCCGCGACTCGTTCGTCCCGATCTACGACGAGAAGGGCGAGACCGACCACTCCGAGAAGATCAACGCCGCGTTCAGCGCCGGCGGGCCGCGCGCGGCGATCAACACAGTGGAGAACCTCACCGGCCTGAAGATGGACCACCTGACGATCATCGACTGGGAGGGCTTCAAGGACCTGTCGTCCGCCGTCGGCGGCGTCGAGGTGACGATCCCGGAGTCGTTCTACGACCCCCAGCAGAAGATCCAGTGGGACTCGGGCACGCAGACGCTGGAGGGCAAGAAGGCGCTCGACTACGTCCGCACGCGGTACGGACTCGCCGGTGGCGACTTCGACCGGATCAAGCGCCAGCAGAACTTCATGCGCTCCCTCATGGGCAAGATGCTCAGCTCGGGCGTCACCACGAGCCCGACGAAGCTCACCAAGACGGTCTCGGCGCTGACCAAGAACCTCACGGTCGACGAGGGCTGGTCGGGCACGGCGATGGCCAAGCTGGCGCTGTCGCTCCGCGGCATCCGCACTGATGACGTCACCTTCATGACGGCCCCGGTGCAGGGCACCCAGACCGACCCCACCTACGGCAGCGTCGTGGTGCTCCAGCCGGACAAGATGGAGGAGCTGTTCACCGCGCTGAGCAAGGACCGCATGGCGGAGTACCTGCAGAAGTACCCCGACGACGTCCTGCCCGACCCCGAAGAGGTCTCCTGACCTAGGCGCCCCGGCGGTTCCACTCGATCGCCGGGCACGTGTCCATCACCATGGCCAGTCCGGCGTCGATCGTGCGCTCGAAGGCGGCCTGGTCGATGACCCCCAGCTGGAACCAGACCGCCTGCGCGCCGATCTCCACGGCCTGGTCGGCGAACGGCCCGGCCTCCTCGGAGCGGCGGAAGACGTCGACGACGTCGATCGGGAACGGCACGTCGGCCAGCGTCGCGTAGCCCTGCTCCCCCAGCACCACCGGCGCGTCGGGGTGGATGGGCACGATGCGCTTGCCGCGCCGCTGGAGCAGCTGCGCGATCGAGTAGGCGGTGCGCGAGGTGTTGTTCGACAACCCCACGACGGCCCACGTGTCGAGGTCGTCGAGCATGAGGGAAACGGCGGCGGGATCCTGCCAGTCGGTCATGCTCCGACCGTAACCTCGACCGCCCGTGCGCGCCGGTCGGGAGCGGCCCCGCGGCGTCCGTATCCTGAACTCGTGACGACCGTCCTGACCTACGGAACCTTCGACCTCTTCCACATCGGCCACCTGCGCCTGCTGGAGCGCCTGTCCTCGATGGGCGACCGGCTCGTGGTCGGGGTCTCCACCGACGACTTCAACGCCGGGAAGGGCAAGAGCACGGTGGTCCCCTACGCCGATCGCGCCGCCATCGTGGGCGCGATCAAGGGCGTCGACCTGGTCCTGCCCGAGGAGTCGTGGGAGCAGAAGCGCCGCGACATCGTCGAGCAGGAGGTCGACGTGTTCGTGATGGGCGACGACTGGACGGGCAAGTTCGACGACCTGTCCGACCTGTGCCGGGTGGAGTACCTGCCGCGCACGAAGGGCATCTCCACGACGGGCCTCAAGGAGATGCTGCGGGTGCTGGACCCGGCGCACATCGAGGAGATGCAGGACGCGCTGGGCGTCCTCTCACGCCTCCTCGACCACTACCGCGACCTCACCTGAGTCGCCGAGGCCCGGCAGCAGCAGCCGGAAGGTGGTGTGCTCGGCCTCGACGAGCTCGAGGTAGCCGCCCATCGTGCTCGCGAGGTCGGCGGCGATCGTCAGTCCGAGACCTCCCACGTCGCCCTGCTTGCGACTGGCACCGCGGTTGAAGATCTCATTCCCGAAGGTGCGGCGCCCGCGGTCGGCCACCACGATCTCCACGTAGGAGCCGGTGTCCTTGGCCTCGACGGTGACCGGGCTGACGCCGTGGCTCGACGCGTTCTCGATGAGCACGTCGAGGATCTGCACCACCGGCCCCGGGACGACGCGAGCGAAGACCTGGCCCCGCTCGATCTGGTGCACCATGTAGTTGTCGGGCGCGACGATGGGCTTCCAGCGAGCGACCACGTCGCTCACCAGCTCGCTCAGGTCGACGTCGGAGGCGTCGCCGAGTCGTTGACCCCGGGCCAGGCCCAGCAGCTCGTCGATCGCGCTGCTCAGCCGGTCGAGCTCAGGCAGGTAGCGATTGAGCTCCTCGGCGACCTCGGGCGGCGTCTGCGGCCACATCGAGAGGTCCTCCAGCTCGAGGCGCAGCGCCGTGATCGGCGTCCGCAGCTGGTGCGAGGCGTTGGCCGCGAACTCGCGCTCCCGTCGCACGAGCTCGCCCAGCCGGGCGGAGCTCGTCCGCAGAGCGGCGCCGATCGCCTCGGCCTCGGGGATCGAGTAGTGCGGGGGATCCACGTCGAAGCGTCCGAGGCCCAACCGGTCGGCCGCCTCGGCGAGCTCGTCGAAGGGCCGCGACAGCCGCCGCGCCAGGACGTAGCCGAAGGCCGCGGCGATCGCCACGAGGCTGAGGCCGATGAGGATCAGCGGCACGAGCGCGTCGGAGATCCGCTCCTCGATGAGGTCGCGCGACCGCGACAGAGTGAGCGTCCCGCCGTCCTCCAGGTCGCGCGTCTCCACGATGTCGTCCGCGGGGTCGACCTCGGGCCCGGCGACGACGGGAGCCCCGGTCTCGGGCTCGTAGGTCAGTGTCTCGGCCTCGCTGAGGAAGCCGCTGAGGAACTCCACGTCGACCGCGGAGTCGTTCTTGCGCCGCTCGTCGACGACGGCGGCCAGCTGGTCGGCGGCCCGCTCGATCTTGCGCTCCTCGTACGAGGTGACGAGGTCGGCGAGCATGTAGGCGCGCGGGATGCCGTAGAGGGCGAGCATCGCCGCGGTCATGCCCACGAGGGCCACGACCAGCCGCTCACGCATCGGCCTGGTCCTCCAGCCGGAAGCCCACGCCGCGGACGTTCGTGATCTGCACCGGCGCCCCGGCGTCCTCGAGCTTCTGACGCAGGCGGCCCACCGTGGCGTCGACCATCTTCGTCGAGCCGAACCAGTTCTCGTCCCAGACGTCGCTGGTCAGGCGCTCGCGGGTCACCACCGCTCCGCGCACCTCGTCGAGCAGGACGAGGACGTCGAACTCCTTCGACGTCACGGCCACCTCCGTGATGCCCACCCAGATCCGGCGCGACGCCGGGTCCACGCGCAGGCCGGAGGAGGCGGGTGCCGCGGCCACCGCGGGCTCGACGGGCTCGACCGCCGCGCTGCGGCGCAGCAGCGCCCGTGCCCGCGCGAGGAGCTCGGCCAGGGCGAAGGGCTTGGAGAGATAGTCGTCGGCCCCCACGTCGAGGCCGACCACGCGATCGAGCTCACCGCCGCGCGCCGTCAGGATGATGATGCCGCCGAGGTAGCCGCCCTCGCGGACCTGGCGGCAGACCTCGAGCCCGTCGATGTCCGGCAGGCCCAGGTCGAGCAGCACGAGGTCGACGCCTCCGGCCCTGATCCGCTCGACGGCCGTGAGGCCCTCCGCCACCCGCTCGACGGTGTAGCCCTCACGCTCGAGCGTGCGGACCAGGGGCGGGGCGATCTTGTCGTCGTCCTCGACGACGAGCACGTGAGTGGCCACGGTCACCGAGCATAGGGCCGGCGGGTGCGGAGAGCGTGCTCCCGTCTCACTCGCCCGTCCTGCACCAGCAGCACCACGACCGCCGCGCTGAGCGCGATCAGCGCCAGCCGGGTGGCCGAGAAGTCTCCACCACCGTCGCCGGGGAGTCCCACCGTCATGGCCAGCAGGCTGCTGCCCGCCGTCGCGGCCACGAGCGCGCCGGCGCCCAGGTGCGACTCGAAGCAGTTGTGCATCCACATCTTCACGGCGGTGAGACCGGCGACCGCGGCGATCACGATCTCCATCACGACGTAGACGCGTGACGGTGCGGCCGGGAGCAGGGTCAGGTAGACCAGGCCGATCGCGAGGCAGGCGGCCGCGGCCCAACGAGAGGCGGTCGTGCGCAGGCGTTGCATCAGAAGTCCTTGTCGGCGGTGCCGGATTCGGTGACGTTGGCGGTGGAGGAACGGATGCCCGACAGATCGGTGGCCGCACTGCTCGGGGTCCACACCATCGCGGCGGCGGTGGTGTTCGTCCGCAGGTCGCTCGCCTTGCCACTGGCGAAGGTGCCGAGCTTCAGCGTGACGACGGTGCGGTCCAGGCCGTTCACCGTGGTGGTGCTGGCGGTCATCGTCGCGTTCAGGCTGACGGTGCGCAGCAGCCGGACGTAGTCGCCCTTGAGGTTGACCGAGCCCAGGCCCAGCACGGTGCTGCCGTTGAGGACGTCGAGCGTGTCGCCCTTGCTGCCGCGGAGCAGCGCCGGCAGGTTGCCGTCACGGAGCCGGACCTGCACGTTCGTGGCCGACCCGTTCCAGCCCGCCATGACCGAGGCCGGGTTGACCTGTGCGGTGTACGTGAAGGTGATCGTGTCGTTCGCGCCCGGCAGGCCGGCGGTGCTGCCCGAGCCGTTGGCGGTCTGGACGTCGGCTCCCGCGAGGGGGCTGTTGTCCACCGGCACCGTCTCGAGAGCCGAGACCGTCGTCCGGCCGGAGCCGTCGAGCAGGGCGGCGCGCAGGTCGTACACGGCGCTGGCGACCTTCGTCGTGTCCCACGCGCAGGTGTAGGGCGACGTGGTGTCGGTGCAGACGTCGGTCCAGGTGGTGCCGCCGGTCGGGGCGTACTGGATGCGCACCGACGTGACGCCGGCGGTGGAGCTGGCGACGGCGGTGAGGGTGGCCGTGCGGCTCAGCAGGGCGCCGGGATCGTCGAGCGACACCGAGGACACCGTGTTGTCGACGACGCGGTTCGCCACGGTGGCCGAGGTCGTCGTGTTGCCGGCCTCGTCGGTGGCGACCGCGCGGAACGAGTACGTGCCGTTCGCCAGGGCCGAGGTGCCGGCGCGGCAGGACCACGGCTCGGCCTCGATCGTGCACAGCGACTTCCAGGTGGAGGTGCCGGAAGCCGCGTACTGGAGCTCCACGGTGGCGACGCCGGAGTGGGCGTCGGCGGCCGTGGCGGCGAAGGTGCGCGTGCCGCTCAGCGGCGTGCCGGGGTCGATCATCGTGACGGTCGGGGCGACGTTGTCGACGGTGACGTCGGTGACGACCTCCGACGTGGTGGTGGTCGAGCCGGCCGTGAGCTGGGCGCGGAACTCGTAGTCACCCGACGCGACGCCGGCCGAGTTCCACGAGCACGTGTAGGGAGAGACGAGGTTCGAGCAGGCGGTGGACCAGGTGGAGGCGCCCACCAGGCGGTACTGGAGGCGCACCGTGTGGCTGAGCGTGCCGGTGTTGAAGGCGCCCGCGGAGAGCTGCACCGTGCCGCGGACCGTGTCGCCCGGGTCGTTCATCACGACGAGCAGCTTGTTCGCGACCGCCGTGCGGACGGCGTCGGACGTGGTCTCGTACCCGGCCAGGTCGGTCGCACGGGCCCGGAGATCGTAGCGGCCGTCGGCGAGTGCGGTGGTGGTCCATGCGCAGGAGTACGGGGCGGTCGCGTCGGTGCACAGCGCGGTCCAGGTGCCGGATCCGACGGGGCTGTACTCGACCGTGACGTCCTTGACGCCGAGCCCGGAGTCGGAGGCCTGCGCCTCGATCGTCACGGTGCCCTGGACCGCCGTGCCGGGGGACGTCACGGCGACGGTCGGAGGCGTCCAGTCCGCGGCGGCGCGCACGGTGGCGGTGCCCTGCGTGGTGGAGGTGAAGGTCGCGGACGAGAAGCCCGGGGAGATGAAGGCGGCCACCGCGAGCAGGGCCAGAACGGCCAGCAGGGTCAGGGAACGACGCGCGGAGTCGATGCGCACGGGTCCACCTGCCTTCTGGTTCCGGTTCATGTGGTCAACGCTACGGAGCAGCGCTCCACGGGCGATCCACACGAGATCCTCGGGAGTTCCACACTTCGCAGTGGACGCGGGGGACGGCTCAGGTGAGCGCGTGGCGGCCGGCGACGGCCACGGGGATGGCCCGGGCGCCGGCCTTCTTCGCCGGGGCGCCGGCGGTGGGCGTCAGCGGCGCGGGCGCGTCGTCGTCCTCGGGGCGACGCAGGGCGCGGCCGAGATCGACCAGGGCGATCAGGGCGATGAGTCCGGCCGGCACGCCGATGACGAGCATGCGGGTCTCGCGGTCGGCCAGGGCCATGAAGGCGTACCCGACGTACGGGACGGTCTGCTCCACGACCGGCTGGGTGCCCGAGAGGAGGCTGAACTCCCACGGGTCTGGGTCGGGGTTGGCGTCGCCCTGGGTCGTGAAGAGGCGGGCGCCGCTCTCGCCGGGCTCGATCTGCGTGATGCGGTGCGTGACGAGCGTCGAGACGCCGCTGTCGGCCGGGGGGAGGTAGGTGATGACGTCGCCGACGGCGAGGTCGGCCACGGGCACGGGGCGCTCGAAGGCGATCGAGCCCTTCTCGAACGTGCCGGACATCGAGCCGCCGGTGATCACGTAGCGCTCGAAGCCGAAGAGGCTGGGGGTGATGTAGGCCACGCTGGCGACGGTGACGACGAGGAGGAGCAGCGTGGTGACGCCACGGCCGAGGAGGCGGGCTGCTCGCGTGAGGTGCTTCATCGGGGTCTCCTTCGTCGGTCGGTACTGGTGGGTCGGTGTGCTCCGGGCTGGGTGGCAGGGCGCCCGAACGACGCCCTGCCGTCAACCCAGTTCCCCGGAGCGGGGCGTCACTGGTTCGTGGTGGTCCCGTCCAGCTGGACGGCGTCCCAGGTGTACGTGGCGGTCGCGGCCTTGCCCTGCTGCGTGTTGGACGCGGCCTGGTCGAGGGTGACCGTGAAGGTGTAGTCGTTCGCCTCGCCGGCGGCCCACGTGCCGAGCGTGTTCTTGGTGCCGTCGGCCAGGCCGCCGAAGGTGCCCGAGTAGACGGTCGTGTTCTTCGTCGTGTTCTTGATGACGAGCTTGAGGTTCTCACCGTCGAAGCCGTTGGTGGAGGCCACCTCGGTCAGCGAGAAGTTCGCGGGCAGCGTGCCGGTGTTGGTCAGCTTGAGCGAGCCGTTGAGGACGTCGCCCGGCTTGAGGTTGTCGAGGTTGAAGACCGCCTGGCCGGCCTTGGAGTTGCTCTGCGTCAGCGTGCCGGAGGTGGCGGCGCTGATGGTGTTGCCCGTGGTCGAGCTGAAGGTCGCGCCCGAGCCCACGGCGATGACGCCGGCGGCCAGCAGCGTGGCGAGGGGGACGAGGACCTTGGTGGAACGGCTGGTGCGCATGTGCTTCTCCTGTGTTCGGGTGCCGGCCGCACTCTGCGGTCTGGCTGGGTTGACAAGAAGAACGCTACGGAGGCCAGATCCACACGATGTCCACGTGGAATCCACCGCCGGTCCCCACTTCGGCACCGTTTGTCCACCGCTGCGCCACCAGGTCCACACGCATGACGAAGGGCCCCGGGAGATCACTCCCGGGGCCCTTCGGTGCTGCTGGGTCAGATGGCGACGGCCACGTCCGCGACCGAGCCCTTGGCGGCGACCACCTGCGAGTCGACCACCTCCGCTCGCGGCGCCAGCGTGCGCAGCGTCCAGGTGCCGGGCGCGGCGAAGAACCGGAACTGGCCGGTCGCCGACGTCGGCACCTCGGCGGTGAACTCACCGTTGCGGTCGAGCAGGCGCACGTAGGCGTTGCCCACCGGCTGCTCGTCGCGCAGCACGACTCCCTGGATCACGGCCTGGTTCGTCACGTCGACGCCCTCGAGGCTCGGTCCGCCCTTGATCGCTCCACACATGGTCAGGCCTTTCCGGGCTCGTCGCCGAGGGCGACCGGCACGCCGCGCAGCGAGCCGTACTCGCTCCACGAGCCGTCGTAGTTCTTGACGTTGGGGTAGCCGAGGATCTCGCTCAGCACGAACCACGTGTGCGAGCTGCGCTCGCCGATGCGGCAGTACGCGATGGTGTCCTTGCCCTCGTCGAGGCCGGCGCCTGCGTACAGCGCCGAGAGCTCCTCGTCCTTGCGGAACGTGCCGTCATCGTTCGCGGCCTTGCTCCACGGCACGTTGCCGGCGGTGGGGATGTGGCCACCGATCTGCGCGGCCTCCTGGGGCAGGTGCGCCGGGGCGAGCAGGCGACCGGCGAACTCGTCGGGGCTGCGCACGTCGATGAGGTTCTTGGTGCCGATGGCCTCGACGACCTCCTCGCGGTAGGCGCGGATGTCCTCATTGGGCTCCTGCGCCGTGTAGGTGGTGGCCGCGCGGGCGGGGGTCTCGTCGGTCAGCTCACGGCTGTCGAGCTCCCATTTCTTGCGGCCGCCGTCGAGCAGGCGCAGGTCGGTGTGGCCGTAGTACTTGAGGTACCAGTACGCGTAGGCCGCGAACCAGTTGTTGTTGCCGCCGTAGAAGACGACCGTGTCGTCGTTCGACACGCCCTTCTCGCTCAGCAGGGCCTCGAGGCGGTCCTTGCTGATGAAGTCGTGGCGGACCCCGTCCTGCAGGTCCTTCTTCCAGTCCAGCTTGATGGCGCCGGGGATGTGGCCCTTGTCGTAGGCCTCGACGTCCTCGTCGACCTCGATGAGGACGACGTTCTCGTCGTTCAGGTGTTCCTCGACCCAGTCGGCGGTGACGAGTGCGGTCTCGCGGCTCATGGTGGTTCCTTTTCCTCTGCGGAGTGGTGGTTGCGACGTGTGGTTCAGGCGCTCATGCCAGTGGCCTGGCGAGGCGGCGGGTGGTCAGGTAGAGCTCGCAGCCCAGGCAGAAGCCCGTGGTGGCGTTGAGCAGGGCGGCGACGAGGGCGAAGCCCACGGCGACGAGTCCGACGGTGGTCAGGCCGGTCGCGAGGGCGACGAGGCCGATCAGGGTGAAGGCCAGGCCGACCGCCTGCGCGAAGCGCGGGGGGCGGGAGTCCTCGGTCCGGGCAGGAGCCCCGATCCGCGGCCGGACGGCGGTGCGGAACAGCCACGCCCACGGCGACGCCGACAGCGACACGAACACACCGAGGGCGAAGACGCCGACCTGGACGGCCAGCAGCACCTCGCGCCACGGCGACGGCAGCACGAGCACCAGCGCCAGGACGGCGGCGGTGATCGCGGCCGTGAAGCGGAGCGCGCGCGGATCGACGACTGAGGTGTCGTGAGGCATGGAGGTTCTCCGAACAGGAGTGAGGGCTGACGAACGTACGGGCGGAGGTGTCAGCGCAGACGACACAGCGCCGAACGCGTGCGGCAGTTGTCCACTGCGCGGCGTCGGGTGAGGTGTGTCGTGAACATGCGCCCACAGTAGGCGGTAGGGCACACCCGACCTCCGTTGAATCTCATTCAGCGAGACTGGCGTCCGTCAAGTGAGACGACTCAGGCGAGAGCGCGGTCCAACGCCACCAGCACCTGGTCGCGCGTCGGGGCCCCCGACGCGCGTTCCACGATGCGGCCCGACGCGTCGAGCACCAGCACCGTGGGCGTCCGCAGCACGCCCACCCGCCGGACGAGATCGAGCTCGGACTCGGCGTCGATCTCCACCGCGGAGACGCCCGGGACGAGGGCGGTCACCTGACCCAGGACCTGCCGGGTGGCACGGCACGGGGCGCAGAAGGCGCTGGAGAACTGGACCAGCGTGGCCCGCTCCCCCAGCGGCACACCGAGGTCGTGCGGGCTCAGCCGCCCGTCCTCCTCGTCGCCCGCCGATCCGGCGAACCGGCCGTTCTTCCACCGCATCGCGGCGGCCAGCACGACCGCCACGACGACGGCCACCAGGAGCACCTCGACTCCGTCCACCGGCTCTCCTCCTCGGTTCGTTCCGCGTGTGACATCGGTGTGACGTGGTTCTCACTGATGGAGCGCCGCTCGTCACAGCCCCGTGACATGAAGTATGGTCGACGAGGCAATGAGGCTTCGATGAACACGGTGCGTTCGTCGGGGCCTCGACGTGTATAGGAGGCCAACCACGTGTCCCACCTGTTGCTGCTGACCAAGAGCTCGCAGTCCTCGGTCGAGGTCCTGCCCTCACTCGCGCTGCTCCCCCACCACGTCAAGATCCTGCCCGCGGAGGCCAGCGCCCTCATCGACGCGCCCCCGTGCGACGCCGTCCTGGTCGACGGCCGCCACGACCTGGCGCAGGTCCGCAGCCTCACCCGCGTGATCCGCACGACCGGCATCGAGTGCCCGCTCGTCCTCATCCTCACCGAGGGCGGACTCACCGTCGCCGCCGCCGACTGGGGCATGGACGACGTCATCCTCACCACCGCCGGCCCGGCCGAGCTGGAGGCCCGCCTGCGCCTGGCCATGGGCCGCGTCGCCGCCGACGGCGACAAGTCCGAGGACGACAGCCACATCATCAGTGCCAGCGGCCTCGTCGTCGACGACGTCACGTACACCGCCAAGCTCGACGGCCGGGTCCTGGACCTGACGTTCAAGGAGTTCGAGCTCCTCAAGTTCCTGGCCCAGCACCCGGGCCGCGTGTTCACCCGTCAGCAGCTGCTGCAGGAGGTGTGGGGCTACGACTACTTCGGCGGCACCCGCACCGTCGACGTCCACGTCCGCCGCCTGCGCGCCAAGCTGGGCCCCGAGAACGAGACGCTCATCGGCACCGTCCGCAACGTGGGCTACCGGTTCGTCTCACGCCGCGAGTCCGGCGAGGTCGCGGCCGAGCGCGCCGCCGAGCGCCAGGAGTCCGCGCGCCGTCAGGTCGCGGGCCGCGCCTGATCCGCGCCCCCGGCGAGTGAGCGTGGCTCAGCCCAGCGTGGGGATGAGCTCGTCGAGGTACTCCACCGTGTCCGGCCAGCCCTCGACCGCGTGGCACGGGACGCCGAGCGCCAGCACCGGGTAGTCGTTGCCCTCGGGGTCGAGCCGGTCGCCGACGAACAGCATGTCGTCGAGGCTGATGCCGGTGGCGTCCGCCAGTTGCTTCATCCCGTAGGCCTTGTCGATCCCGCGGTGGGTGATGTCGACCGAGGTGGAGCCGCCCGAGCGCACCTCGAGATCGGGCAGCACGGCGGCGACGGCGTCGCGCAGCGCGCCCTTCTTCCTCCCGTCGGGGTCCCACGCCATCTTCGCCTCGATCGGCGCCCTTTGGCCGAGCGCGGAGAAGGTGATCTGCGAGCCGCGGTCCTCCAGGATGTCGCCCCAGGTCTGCGACTCCCACAGGCCGAGGCGCTTCGCCTCCTGCTCGACCGCGGCGAGCGCGCGATCGCGCTCGTCCTCGGTCAGGGCGTGCGCGTAGACCGTGACGATCTCGTCGCCGCGCAGCCGGTAGTACTGGGTGCCGCACGTGGGCAGCAGGTGGATCCGCTCCAGGACCTCGGCCGGAGCGGGCGGCAGCTGCTCCACGACCTGCTTGCGGAACTGCTCCAGCTGGCCACCGGAGATGATCGCGACCTCGACGCGTTCGGCGAGCCGGACGAGCTGGTCGCCGATGGCCTCGGGGATCGCGCACTTCGACGGGGCGAGCGTGTCGTCGAGATCGAAGGCGACGAGTCGGGGTCCGGACACGCGAGGGAGTCTACTGTTGAGTACATGCGCCGTCTGCACAACATGACCCAGGCGTACGACTGGGGCTCCACGAGTGACATTCCTCGATTCCTGGGGCGCACGGGATCGGGGGAACCGGTCGCCGAGATGTGGCTGGGCACCCATCCCCTGGCCCCCTCGCAGGTCGAGACGCCCGAGGGCCTGCGCCCGCTGTCCGACGTGGCCGGCGAGATCCCCTTCATGCTGAAGATCCTCGCGGCCGAGCAGCCGCTGTCGATCCAGGTGCACCCCGGCCAGGCCGAGGCCAGGGAGGGATTCGCGCGCGAGGAGGCGGCCGGCGTGCCGCTGGACTCGCCGCAGCGCGTGTTCAAGGACCCGAACCACAAGCCCGAGATGGTCTACGCGCTCAGCACCTTCGACACCCTCGTGGGCTTCCGCCCCACCGCCGAGATCCTGCGCGTCTTCTCCCAGCTCGACACCCCCACGATCAACGCCGCGTCCGCCACCCTGCGCGCGAAGACGGGCTTCAAGGGCATCGTCCGCGTCCTGGAGAACCTGCTGATCGCGCCCCCGCCGCCGGCCGAGATCGCCCAGGTCGTCATCCAGTGCAAGGCGCTCGTGCACGACGGCGTCGACATCAAGCGCGCCTACAGCACCGCGGCGATGATCGCCCGGCACCATCCCGACGACGTGGGCATCGTGGTCTCGCTGCTGCTCAACCGCTTCACGCTCCAGCCGGGCGAGGCGATGTTCCTGGGCACGGGCGTCATCCACGCGCACCTGTCGGGCCTGTGCCTGGAGGCCATGGTCAACTCCGACAACGTCATGCGCGCCGGACTCACCCGCAAGGCGCTCGACCCCGAGGGGCTCATCCGCTGCCTCGAGGCCGGCATGGCCCGCGTCGCTCGGGTCGAGCCGGGGTACCCCTCGTTCTCCACGGAGGTCTACCACCCGGAGGTCGAGGAGTTCGCGCTCGCGGTCACCCAGGTGTCCCCCGCCGACCCCGACGGCGTCTCGATCATCGCCGCCGCGCACTCGATCGTCATGTGCATCGGCGGTGCCGTGCAGCTGCTGAACTCGCGCGGCGAGAAGGTCCCGCTGAGCCGCGGCGAGACGGTCTACACCGACGCCGAGGACGGCGACCTCACCCTCGTGGGCACGGGCGAGATCGCCCAGATCTACCTGCCCGGTCCCGGCACGCCCGACTCCGAGCTCAAGGACCTGGTGGGCCACCGGCCCGTGCGCGCGATCCCCTGAGGATCAGAGCAGGTCGGCGCGGTCGAGCCCGGGCAGCTGCGCCACGATCTCCTTGACCCGCTGCGACTGGGCGAGGTCGAGCACCAGCACGGCGTCGTCGGTCTGCACGACGGCCACGTTGCGCAGGCCGAGCACGGCGATCTGCACGCCCTCCTGCCCGCGGGCCACGCCGTCGGCGTCCACCCAGAGCACGTCGGGGGACGAGCCGAGCGGCGCGATCGAGGCGAAGTCGCCTAGGTCGTCCCACCCGAAGGTGGCCGGGACGACCGCCATGCCACCCTCCGCGGCCACCGGCTCGGCGACGGCGTGGTCGATGGCGATCTTCTCCAGCGTCGGCCAGGTGCGACCGAGCTCGGCCACGAAGGCCGGGGTGCCCCACGCGGCCGCGACCGCCCGGAGGCCGGCGGCGAGCTCGGGCCGGAAGCGCGCGAGCGAGTCGAGCAGGACCGACGCGCGGGCCACGAACATCCCGGCGTTCCACACGTGGTCGCCCGAGGCCAGGTAGCCGCGCGCGGTCGCCTCGTCGGGCTTCTCCACGAAGCTGCGCACCGCCCGGGCCGATCCGAACCCCTCGAGCGGGTCGCCCGACGCGATGTAGCCGAACGCGGTGGACGGCTCGGTGGGCTCGATCCCGATCGTGACGATGTGACCCTGCTCGGCCACGGCGATCGCCTCGCGCACGGCGTCGGGGAAGCGGTCGGGGTCGGGGATGCGGTGGTCGGCGGCGAACGAGCCCACGACGGCGTCGGGGTCGGCGCGCTCGATGATCGCGGCGGCGAGGCCGATCGCCGGCATCGACTCGCGCGGCGACGGCTCGAGCAGCAGGTTCACCAGCTCGGGCAGCTGCGCGGCGATCGCGCTGCCGTGCGCGGCGCCGGAGACCACGTGGATGTGCTCGACTGACGCGAGCGGCAGCATCCGGTCCCAGGTCTGCTGGATCAGCGTGCGGCCGGTGCCCTCGAGATCGAGCAGGAACTTCGGCCGGGCCTTCCGCGACAGCGGCCACAGGCGGGTTCCGGCGCCGCCGGCCGGGATGATGGCGTGGAACGTGGACACGGCGGTCACTGTAGTGGTCCACGAGGGACGGCGTAACGGGTCGACAGCGCGCGGGCCAGCCATACTGGGTGCCGTGTCCCGCCTCACCGCCCGTGAACTGATCGACCTCGTCCTCGACCCCGGATCCTGGGAGTCGTGGGACGAGCCGGTCGACCACACCGTGCACCCCGAGCCCTACCGCACCGACCTGCTGGCCGCGGCCGAGCGCGCGGGCACCGACGAGTCGATCATCACCGGTCGCGCCCTCATGCGAGGCCGGCCGGTGGCCGTCCTGGTGAACGAGTTCAAGTTCCTCGCCGGATCGATCGGGCAGGTGGCGGCCGAGCGCATCGTGCGCGCCGTGCGACGCGCCACCGCCGAGGGGATCCCCGTGCTGGCAACCACGGCCTCGGGCGGCACGCGCATGCAGGAGGGCACGCCCGCGTTCGTCCGCATGGTCGACATCTCCCGCGCGCTGATGGACCACAAGGCGGCCGGCCTGCCCTACCTCATCTACCTGCGCCACCCCACCACCGGCGGCGTCTTCGCCTCGTGGGGCTCGCTCGGCCACATCACGATCGCCGAGCCCGGGGCCCTCATCGGCTTCCTCGGCCCGAAGGTCTACGAGCTGCTCAACGGCGCCCCCTTCCCGCCCGGCATCCAGACCTCGGACAACCTCGCGAACCGCGGGATCATCGACGCCGTCGTGATGCCCGAGGAGCTGCCGTTCATGGTGGACACGGCCCTGTCGATCCTCATCGACCCGCCGAGGGAGTCCACCCGGGCCCGGCGTCCGGGCGCGACGGAGCGCCGCCACGAGACGTGGGACTCGGTGCTGCTCACTCGCACCCCCGACCGCCCCGGCGTCCGTGAGGTGCTGCGCTGGGGCTGCGACGAGATCATCCGCCTGCAGGGCACCGAGCGCGGCGAGCGCGACGCCGCGATGATCGTCGCGCTGGCCCGGATCGACGGCGAGCCCTGCGTCGTGATCGGCCAGGACCGCACGACCCAGAGCCGGATCAAGCCGATGGGCCCCGCGGCCCTGCGTGAGGCGCGGCGCGGCATGAAGCTCGCGAACGAGCTCGGCCTGCCGCTCGTGTCGTTCATCGACACCCCGGGGGCCGAGCTGTCCCCCGATGCCGAGCAGGGTGCCATCGCGGGCGAGATCGCCCGCTGCATCAGCTCGATGTCGACGATGCGCGTCCCCTCCGTCTCGGTGCTGCTGGGCCAGGGCTGCGGCGGCGGCGCGCTGGCGCTGCTGCCGGCCTCGCGCACGATCGCGGCCGAGAACTCGTGGCTGTCGCCGCTGCCGCCCGAGGGTGCGAGCGCCATCGTGTTCGGCGACGTCGACCACGCCGCCCAGCTGTCCGCCGAGCAGCGCATCAGCGCCTTCGACCTCCACGAGTCCGGCGCGGTGCACCACCTCGTGCCCGAGCCGGACGACGACGACCCCGAGTCCTTCGCCCGGGCGATGGCGGCCGAGGTGGCCCATCACCTGCGTGAGCTGAGGGGGCAGGCATGACGCTCCTCGACCTGGCCGAGGCCGCCCTCGAGGCCGACGGCGTCGCCCCCTTCAACGAGGCCACCACGATCGCGCTGCGCGATGGCACTGCCCTGCGCCTGGATCGGTACGACGAAGTCGTGGGTGCCGTCGCGGTCGGCGACGCCCCCGTCGAGTTCGTCGTCCACCCGCGCTACCGCCGCCAGGGCCGCGGCCGCGCGCTCGTCGACGACCTGGTCGCCCGCGGCGAGACCCGGTTCTGGGCCCATGGTGACCTGCCGGGCGCCCAGGCCCTCGCCGCGGCGGCCGGGCTGCACGCCGTGCGCACGCTGCTCGTTCTGACCACCTCCGACCGCGAGGTCGAGGAGCCGCGCCTGCCCGCGGGTCTCTCGATCCGGCCCTTCGAGGAGGCCGACGCCGACGCCGTCGTCGCGGTGAACGCCCGCGCGTTCGCGCACCACCCGGAGCAGGGGGCGATGGACCGCGTCGACTTCGACCGGCGCCGCGCCCAGGCGTGGTTCGACCCCACCGGCCTGTTCGTCGCCGAGCGCGACGGCGCGGTGGTCGGATTCCACTGGACCAAGGTCGAGGACGGCGTCGGCGAGGTCTACGTGGTGGGCGTCGATCCGTCCGCCCACGGCGGCGGGCTGGGCACCGCCCTCACGGCCGTCGGGCTGCGCCACCTGTGGTCGCAGGACGTGGCGGCGATCGACCTGTACGTCGAGGGGGACAACGACCCGGCGCTGGCGGTGTACCGGCGCCTCGGGTTCACCGAGAAGGCCCGCGACGCCCTCTACGCCACGCAGGACTGAGTCAGACCAGGCCGCGCTGCAGCTCGGCGGCGATCCTGCGCACGGCGGCCGGCGCGGCGGTACCGAACCCGACCATGGTCGCGAAGCCGTGGATCAGCCCTTCCTCACGCTGGGCGGTCACTGGGACCCCGGCCTCGCGCAGCGCCTCGGCGTAGGCCTCGCCCTCGTCGCGCAGCGGGTCGAAGGCCGCGGTGACGACGTGCGCGGGCGGCAGCTCGTGCAGGTCGCCCCGGATCGGGGAGATCCGTGGGTCCGAGCGGTCCTCGCCGCGGGCGAGGTACGCACCGGAGAACTCGTCCATGAGGTCCTCGGTGAGGAAGTACCCGTGGCCGAACTCGCGCCGGCTGCGCGTGATCGTGGTGAAGTCCGTGACCGGGTAGACCAGCAGCTGGAAGCGCGGCACCGGCCCGCCGGAGCGGACCATCTCCTGGGCCACGACGGTGGCCAGGTTGCCCCCGGCGCTGTCACCGCCGACCGCGATCCGGTCGGGGTCGAGCGCCAGGCCCGACGCGTTCTCGCAGACCCAGCTCCACGCCGCGAGGCAGTCGTCCACGGCTGCGGGGAACGGGTGCTCGGGAGCGAGCCGGTAGTCCACCGCGACGACGCGCACCATCGCCTGCTCCGCCAGGTAGCGGCACACCGCGTCGTGGCTGTCCAGGTCGCCGAGGGTGAACCCGCCGCCGTGGAACCACACCAGCGCGGGCGAGGGCCCACGCAGGTCCCGCGGCGTGTAGAACCGGAGCCGGAGCGGGCCCGCCGGACCGGCGATCTGGCGCTCGGTGACGGCGCCGATGGGCTGGGCGCCGCCGAGCAGCCGATCGGCGCGGACCAGGTCGCGTCGCTGACGGCTGATCGGGGTGGCGGCGGGGTCGGGATTCTCGAGTCGCAGGAGCGCCAGCAGGGCCTGCATGTCGGGGTGCAGCACCTGGTCGCCGTGCCGGACCGGCCGTCCGAAGGCGACCCGCTTCAGCGGCCTGGGAGCCGCGCCGACGGCGGCGACAGCGGCCCTTCGGGCCCGTCCTGAGACGCTCATGGGGGCGAACGTAGCAGCCCCATCCGTCACGTCAGTCACGCCGATCCGACCATTGACGCGCTTTTTCTTGGGACATGGCGCATCATGAAGGGGACGACACCACGTCTCGTAGGCGACGAGAGGACAAGTCGATGGGCACTGCCAAAGCACTCAAGGTCGACCAGAAGGACCCGCAGCCCAGCCTGGCCGCGCCCTCGGGCGAGACTCCGGTGGCCCGCCCCGGCTTCCGCCGCTCCATGCTCTTCCTCGTCCTGCTGTCGGTCCCGCTGTGGGCCGCGATCGCCGGCGGCGCCTACCTCATGGTCCAGGCGCTCGGCTGAGTTCACCGTCCCGTCACCTTCCCGTGTCATCGTGAGCCCATGGAGACCACCGACCTGACGGTCCCCGAGCCGCTCGCGTCCTCCCCTGACGAGTTCGACGTCGATCCGCCCTACGACGCGCACGACGGCGGGCTGCCCGACGACCGCTTCCTCGACCGCGAGCTGTCGTGGATCGCGTTCAACGCACGCGTGCTGGAGCTGGCCGAGCTCGACTCCCTCCCGCTGCTGGAGCGCACGCGCTTCCTGGCGATCTTCGGCAGCAACCTCGACGAGTTCTTCATGGTCCGGATCGCCGGCCTCAAGCGACGCATCGCCGCCGGCGTGGCCGTCCCCTCCGCGAGCGGGCTGAACCCCCGCGACGTCCTGTCGTCCAGCCTCCAGGCCAGCCGGGTGCTGATGGAGCGCCAGGCGCGCCTGCTGCACGACTCGATCATGCCGGCGCTCGCCGAGGAGCAGATCCACCTGCTGCGCTGGCACGAGCTCACCGACGAGGAGCGCGCCCGGATCACGGAGTTCTACCACCACCGTGTCTTCCCGGTGCTGACGCCGCTGGCGGTCGACCCGGCCCACCCGTTCCCCTACATCTCGGGCCTGTCGCTCAACATCGCGCTCGTGATGCGCAACCCCCGCACCGGCAAGGAGCACTTCGCGAGGGTCAAGGTCCCCCCGGTGATCCAGCGGTGGACCAAGGCCTCCGACGGCCGCTACGTCGCCCTCGAGGACGTCATCGCCGCCAACCTCGACAGCCTGTTCCCGGGCATGGAGATCATCGACCACCACACGTTCCGCGTCACGCGCAACGAGGACCTGGAGGTCGAGGAGGACGACGCGGAGAACCTGCTGAAGGCGCTCGAGAAGGAGCTGCTGCGCCGTCGCTTCGGCCCGCCGGTGCGGCTCGAGGTCGACGAGAACATGTCCGACGCCGTCCTGGAGCTGCTCGTCAGCGAGCTGGGCGTCTCGGACGAGGAGGTCTTCCGTCTGAGCGGCCCGCTCGACCTGCGCAGCCTCAACGAGATCGCCGACAACGACCGTCCCGACCTGAAGTTCCCGCCGTTCGTGCCGGGCACGCACGAGCACCTCGCCGAGGTGGAGACCTCGAGCCCGGCCGACATGTTCAGCGCGCTGCGCAAGCGCGACGTGCTGGTGCACCACCCCTACGACTCGTTCGCCACGAGCGTGCAGCGGTTCATCGAGCAGGCCGCCGCCGACCCGCACGTGCTGGCGATCAAGCAGACGCTCTACCGCACCTCGGGCGACTCCCCGATCATCGACTCGCTGGTCGACGCCGCCCGCTCGGGCAAGCAGGTGCTGGTGCTCGTGGAGATCAAGGCGCGGTTCGACGAGCAGGCCAACATCCGCTGGGCCCGCAAGCTGGAGCGCGCCGGCTGCCACGTCGTCTACGGGCTCGTCGGCCTCAAGACGCACTGCAAGCTCGCCCTGGTGATCCGCGACGAGCCCGACGGGCTGCGCCGCTACGCCCACATCGGCACCGGCAATTACAACCCCAAGACCGCCCGCCACTACGAGGACTTCGGCCTGCTGACCTCGAACCGCGAGATCACCCACGACCTCACCGAGCTGTTCAACAGCCTCTCCGGCTTCGCGATGACCAGCGACTACGACTCCCTGCTCGTCGCCCCGCGCGAGCTGCGGTCGGGCCTGGTCGACCGCATCGACCGCGAGATCCGGCGGCACCGCGAGGGCAAGCCCGCGCACATCGCGTTCAAGCTCAACTCCCTCGTCGACGAGGCGATCATCGACAAGCTCTACGAGGCGTCCCGCGCCGGCGTCGGCGTCGATCTCATCATCCGCGGGATCTGCGCCCTGCGCCCCGGCGTGCCGGGCCTGTCCGAGCGCATCCGCGTGCGCAGCGTCCTGGGGCGCTTCCTGGAGCACAGCCGCGTGTTCGTCTTCGGCGTGGGCGACGACCGCGAGGTGTGGATCGGCTCGTCCGACCTCATGCACCGCAACCTCGACCGCCGCGTCGAGGTGCTCGTGCGGGTGCCGTCGCAGGCCCACGTCGACCAGCTGGCCGGCCTGCTGGAGACGATGGTGTCGGACGAGACCCTCGCGTGGCACCTCGGCCCGGACGGGGCATGGACCCGCGTCGTCGGCGCGAACGTCCAGGAGCTCCTCATCGAGCGGGCACGCTCTCGCCGGTCACGGGCCTGAGAGCGCACACTGTCACCATGGCGAGCAAGGTCATCCCCGCCGCGGGCGGCATCGTCTGGCGCAAGGCCGGTCCGAGCGGGTCCGGCGGCATCGAGGTGCTGCTCGTGCACCGGCCGGGATACGACGACTGGACCTTCCCCAAGGGCAAGGCCGACCCGGAGGAGCCGCTGCCCGTCACGGCCGTCCGCGAGATCCTCGAGGAGACCGGCTACCGCGTCCGGCTGATCCATCCCCTGCCTGAGGTGACCTACCGCGTCCGCGGCGGCCTCAAGCAGGTCGCCTACTGGGTCGCCCGCCCGCTGGACGACCAGAGCGACTTCCGCCCCAACCGCGAGGTCGACGACGTGAGGTGGTTCGCGCCCCGCGCGGCCCGCAAGAAGCTCACCTACGAGCACGACCGCCGGCTGCTGGAGTCCTTCGAGGACCTCGTGGCGAGGAAGTCGCACAAGGCGCGCACGCTCGTGGTCCTGCGCCACGCCAAGGCGGTCCCCCGCGACGCGTTCGACGGTGGCGACCGCGACCGCCCCCTCGCCGCGGCAGGTCACGACCGCGCGAAGGAGCTCGTGCCGCTGCTCAGTGCCTTCGGCGTGCGGCGCATCGTCAGCAGCCCGGCCACCCGCACGGTGCAGACGGTGGACCCCTACGTCGCCGCCACCGACGAGCTGCTCGAGCTCGACGACCGACTCGTGGAGGGCGCGTCCCCGGCCAAGGTCGAGCGGGCCGTCGAGGCCCTGCTGGGCACCAAGCGGCCCACCGTGGCCTGCACGCACCGGCCCACGCTGCGCGACGTCTACGCCGCGCTCGGCGTCAGCGGACCCGTGCTCGCCCCCGGCCACGCCCTGGTGATCCACCACCGCAAGGGCAAGGTGCTGGCCTCCGAGCTGGTCTGATTCCCCGGATTCCCGGCATCGATCTCCCAGCCTTCCGCCAGGGTTCACCTTCCGTTCACCCTCGTCGCGGGTTCCCTACACCTGCGGTTCCTAGCGTGGCGGTGTTCGAGGCAGTCGCCTCACACACGCTCCAGAGAGGGAACACACGTGAACCGCAAGTCCATGCGCACCCTGGCCGCCACCGCGGCGGGTTCCGCGCTGCTGTTCGGCCTGTCGGCCTGTGGTGCCGCCAACGAGTCCGCCAACGCGGACGATTCCTCCGACAGCTCGCTCAGCGGCACGCTCAACGGCGCCGGCGCCAGCTCGCAGCAGTCGGCAGTCGACGCCTGGAAGCAGGGCTTCCAGACCGCCAACGCCGATGTCACGGTCAACTACGACGCCATCGGCTCCGGCGGCGGTCGTGAGCAGTTCATCGCCGGTGGCGTCTCGTTCGCCGGCTCCGACGCCTACCTCGACGACGCGGAGGTCACCTCCGCGAAGGAGCGCTGCGGCTCCGACGTCGTGACCGTGCCGGTCTACGTCAGCCCCGTCGCCGTCGTCTACAACCTCGACGGTGTCGACGGCCTCCAGCTCTCGCCGGAGACCATCGGCGCGATCTTCGCCGGCGACGTCACGAAGTGGAACGACGACGCGATCGCCGAGGACAACCCGGACGCCGAGCTGCCCGACTCCACGATCACGCCCGTCCACCGCGGCGACGCCTCGGGCACCACCGAGAACTTCACCGCCTACCTCGACGCCGCCTCGGGTGGCTCGTGGACGCACGGTGAGGTCGAGGAGTGGCCGGTCAAGGGTGGCGAGGCTGCCCAGCAGACCTCCGGCGTGATCCAGGCCGTCTCCGGCGGCCAGGGCACGATCGGCTACGCCGACGCCAGCCAGGCCGGCGAGCTGAGCACCGTCGCAGTCAAGGTCGGCGAGGAGTTCGTCGCGCCGACCCCCGAGGCCGCCGCCAAGGTCCTCGACGCCGCCACGCAGGTGGAGGGTCGCGCCGAGACCGACCTGGCCCTGGAGATCGACCGCAAGACCGAGGCCGCGGGTGTCTACCCGATCGTCCTGGTCTCGTACCAGATCGCCTGCCAGAAGTACGAGGACGCCGCCGAGGCCGAGCTCGTCAAGGAGTGGCTGACCTACGTCGCCGGCAGCGAGGGCCAGGACGCCTCCGCCGAGGCCGCCGGCTCCGCGCCCCTGTCGGAGGACTTCTCCGCCAAGGCGCAGGCCGCGATCGACACCATCAGCTGATGCCTTCGGTCCGGGCGAGGGGGCTGACCCCTCGCCCGGGTCATGGGCACCAGACGAACTCCATCAAGGACACCATGTGAGCACCTCCACCGAACCGCGCACGGCGACCCGCCCGGGAGATCGCGTCTTCCGCGGCATCTCGCTGGGCGCGGCCGTCGTCATCCTGGCGACGCTCGCCGGCGTCGGCATCTTCCTGACCGCCGAGGGGATCCCCGGCATCACCGCGTCGCCCGACGAGGTCAAGAGCGGCGAGTCGTTCCTGCAGTACGTCGGTCCGCTGGTCTTCGGCACGCTGTGGGCCGCGTTCATCGCGCTGCTGATCGCCACGCCGGTCGCCATCGGCGTCGCGCTGTTCATCTCGCACTACGCGCCGCGCCGCCTGGCGCAGCCGATCGGCTACCTCATCGACCTGCTCGCCGCCGTGCCGAGCGTCGTCTACGGCACGTGGGGGATCATCACGCTCTCGTCGGCGATCCAGCCGCTGTACGTGTGGCTCGAGGAGAACCTCGGCTTCATCCCGCTGTTCGCCGGGCCGGCCTCGGCCACCGGGCGCACGCTGCTGACCGCCGCCCTCGTGCTCGCGATCATGGTGCTGCCGATCATGACCGCGATCTGCCGCGAGATCTTCCTGCAGACGCCGCGCCTGCACGAGGAGGCCGCCCTGGCGCTCGGCGCCACCCGCTGGGAGATGACGAAGATGGCCGTCTTCCCGTACGCCCGCTCCGGCATGGTGTCGGCGGCGATGCTCGCCCTGGGCCGGGCCCTGGGCGAGACCATGGCCGTCGCCATGGTGCTGAGCGCCTCGGGCGTCGTCAGCTTCAACGTCATCAGCTCGAGCAACCCCAACACGATCGCGGCGAACATCGCGCAGTCGTTCCCCGAGGCCAGCGGCCTGAACGTGAACGTGCTGATCGCCACCGGACTGGTGCTGTTCGTCATCACCTTCGCCGTGAACTTCGCCGCCCGCGCCATCGTCGAGCGCAACAAGGAATTCTCCGGAGCGAACTGACATGACCACGACTCTCTCCCCCGCCCCGCCGTCCGGCGACCTCGCCGACTCGCTGCGCACGCACGCGCTGCCGACCGCGGCACCCCGGGTGATTCACGCTGCCGCGCTCCTGCTGGTCCTCGCGGGCATCTTCGGCCTCGTGGACCTGCGCCTGGCCTTCGTCGGCTACGCCCTCGCGTGGATCGTCCCGATCTGGTCGTGGCTCGTCGAGGGCCGCCGCAAGGCCACCGACCGGCTCGTGACCCTGCTGGTCACCTCCGCGTTCGGGCTGGCGCTGATCCCGCTCGGCAGCATCATGTGGAGCGTTCTCGAGCGTGGCCTGCCCGTCCTGAGCAGCGAGTTCTTCACCTACTCGATGCGCAACGTCGTGGGCGAGGGCGGCGGCATCTACCACGCGATCGTCGGCACCCTGCTGATCACGGCGGCCGCCACCGTCATCTCGGTCCCGATCGGCCTGTTCACCGCGATCTACCTGATCGAGTACGGCGAGGACGGCCGGCTCTCGAGCTCGATCCGGTTCCTGGTGGACGTCATGACCGGCATCCCCTCGATCGTCGCCGGCCTGTTCGCCTACGCGCTGTTCGTGGTGTTCTTCGGCGACGGCGTCCGGATGGGCATCGGCGGCGCCGTGGCGCTCTCGGTGCTGATGGTCCCGGTCGTGGTGCGCTCCTGCGAGGAGATGCTCAAGCTCGTCCCGAACGAGCTGCGCGAGGCCTCCTACGCGCTCGGGGTGCCGAAGTGGCGCACCATCGTGAAGGTCGTGCTGCCCACCGCGCTGGCCGGCATCGTCACCGGCATCACCCTGGCGATCGCCCGCGTCATCGGCGAGACCGCTCCCCTGCTGGTGATCGCCGGAGCCACCGACTCGGTGAACTTCAACCTGTTCGACGGCCGCATGGCGACCCTGCCGGTCTTCACCTACTCCTCCATCATGCAGCCCGGCGTCCCGCCGGAGCCGAGCATCGAGCGGGCCTGGGGCGCGGCACTCGTGCTGCTGCTCATCGTGATGCTGCTGAACCTCGTCGCCCGCCTCGTCTCCCACTTCTTCTCGCCCCAGGGCGAGCGCTGACCTCCCGGAAGGAAACCCCCATGGCCAAGAGCATCGACGTCTCGGACCTGAACATCTACTACGGCGACTTCCTCGCCGTCGAAGGCGTGAACATCGCCGTCCCCGCCCGCGCCGTGACGGCCTTCATCGGCCCGTCGGGCTGCGGCAAGTCCACGTTCCTGCGGTCGCTGAACCGCATGCACGAGGTGATCCGCGGCGCCCGCGTCGAGGGCAAGGTGCTGGTCGACGGCCAGGATCTCTACGCCTCCGACATGGACCCGGTGAACGTTCGCCGCAAGATCGGCATGGTCTTCCAGCGCCCCAACCCGTTCCCGACGATGTCGATCGCCGAGAACGTCCTCGCGGGCCAGCGCCTCAACAGCAAGCGCATGAAGAAGTCCGAGGCCGACGACGTGGTGGAGCGCTCGCTGCGCCGCGCTGGCCTGTGGGCCGAGGTCAAGGACCGCCTCGAGCGTCCCGGCTCGAGCCTGTCCGGCGGGCAGCAGCAGCGTCTGTGCATCGCGCGCGCCGTGGCCGTGGAGCCCGAGGTGCTGCTGATGGACGAGCCGTGCTCGGCGCTCGACCCGATCTCGACGAGCGTCATCGAGGACCTGATCCACGAGCTCAAGAACGACTACACGATCGTGATCGTCACCCACAACATGCAGCAGGCCGCGCGCGTCTCGGACCAGACGGCGTTCTTCAACCTCGCCGGCGTGGGTCAGCCCGGACGCCTCGTGGAGCTCGGTCCCACCGAGAAGATGTTCGCCAACCCCGAGGACCCGGCCACCGAGGCCTACATCCAGGGCCGGTTCGGGTGAGCCCGAGCTCGCTCTGCGAGCGAGGTGCGAACCCAGGTCGAGCAGGGAGGCCGCTCAGCGGCCGACCGTATCGAGACCCGGTCGGCGGACGGGCCGCCCCAGCCACGGGATCTCCTCAGCCACCTGATCTCGGTACACCGTCTCGCAAGCTCGCCGGCACTCGATCACCGGCCGTGACCACTCAGGGCAGGAACGGGCGGGCGACGAAGTAGAAGGCCGCGGCGACGGCGGCGGCCGCCGGCATCGTGATGATCCACGCGATGACGATGCCCTTCGCGACACCCCAGCGCACGGCGCTGAAGCGCTTCGTGGCGCCGGCGCCCATGATCGCCGAGGTGATCGTGTGGGTGGTCGAGACCGGCGCGTGCAGGCCGATCGCCATGACGTAGAGGACGCTGGCCGCGGTGGCCTCGGCGGCGAAGCCCTTCGGCGGATCGAGCTCGATGATGCGGCGCCCGAGGGTGCGCATGATCCGGAAGCCGCCGGAGTACGTGCCAGCCGCGATCGCGCTGGCGGAGGCGACGATGACCCACAGAGGGACGTCGTCGGTGGTGTGCAGGCCGCCGGCCGTGAGCGCCAAGACGATGATGCCCATCGTCTTCTGCGCGTCCTGCAGGCCGTGGCCCAGCGCCATAGCGGCCGCCGAGACGGTCTGCGACGCACGGAAGCCGCGCTGCACGCGGGCCGGCTTGGCGCGGCGGAAGATCCACATGATGGCAGTCATCAACCCGAACGCGAGGAAGAAGCCCAACGCCGGGCTCAGCACCATCGGGATCGCGACCTTGTCGACGAGCGTGCTCCACTCGACCGTGGTGGCCGAGGCGATGCCGGCGCCGACGATGCCGCCGATCAGGGCGTGCGACGACGACGACGGGATGCCGAAGTACCACGTGATGAGGTTCCAGGTGATCGCGCCGACGAGGGCCGCCAGCACGATCGTCAGCGCGTGGGCCCGGTCGGCCGCACTGGATCCGGTGGCTCCGTCGATGTCGATGATGCCCTGGATGGTCTTGGCGACCTCGACGCCCAGCCACGCGCCCACGAAGTTCAGGATCGCGGCCATCGCGAGGGCGACGCGAGGCGTGAGGGCACGCGTCGACACCGAGGTGGCGATGGCGTTGGCGGCGTCGTGGAAGCCGTTCGTGTAGTCGAAGACGAGGGCGATCACGACGACCGTGACCACCATGACCATCACCAAGTCCACTCAGGACTCCTTGACGGCGATCTGCTCGACGGTGTTCGCCACCGACTCCAGCGCGTCGATGGCCGACTCGACGGCCTCGACGATGTCCTTGAGCTTCAGCACCTGCATCGCCTTGTAGTTGCCGTCGAACAGGTCGGCGAGCAGGCGGCGGTGGTTGCGGTCGCCCTCGTTCTCGAGGCGGTTGATCTCGATCCAGAAGTCGTCGAGGTCCTTCATCGTGCGCAGCCGCGGCATGGCCTCGGCGGTGAGGTTCGACGCGCGCTGCAGCACCTGCACCTGGGCGGCGAAGTCCTCGGGGAACTCGGTGATGCCGTAGAGGGCCGCGCAGTCAACGACCTCCTCCATGTAGTCCATGACGTCGTCGAGGCTGCTGGCCAGCGCGTAGATGTCCTCACGGTCGAACGGCGTGATGAACGTGCTGTTCACCAGCTTGATGATCGCGTGGGTCGTGTCGTCGGCCGCGTGCTCGGCGTCGCTCATCTGGTCGGCGAGAGCAGCCTTGTCCGCCTCGGGGTCCAGCAGCCGGGCGACGATGCCCGACCCGATGACCAGGTGGTTGGCCATCTCGGTGAAGAGGTCGTAGAACGAAGCCTCGACCGGTCGGATGCGAAAACGCACGCGGGTACTCCTCGGCATGGGGCGGGCAGACTCTGCCCATGGTAGGTGTTGGGCGAGCGCAGCCGCCAACCGAGGCCGTTCAGGCGTCGGGGGCGATGCCCAGGAGTCCGTCGATCTCCTCCTGGGAGAGTGGCTCGGCGGCTCCCGAGGCGGCGATCATCAGCCGAGAGGTCAGCTCGATCTCGGCCAGCGCGGCATCGTCGCGCAGCCGATCGTCGAGCGGCTCGCTCGTGCGTTCGCCGGGGGGTACAGGGCCACATACCGAGAGTACGCGGGTGAGGGGCCCCTCACCCAAGCCCGGAAGCGAAAACCGTCCGTTGTGACTAGACGCCGATGGCCGCTGCGGGTCTTGTCAGCCGACCCAGACCCGGGCGTTGCGGAACATCCGCAGCCACGGGCTCTCCACCGACGGGTCGGCCGAGGTCCACGACAGCTGCGCGTTGCGCTGCACGCGCTCGGCGTGCGGCATCATCGCGGTGAACCGGCCGTCGGTCGTCGTGACGGCGGTGAGGCCGTCGGGTGAGCCGTTGGGGTTCGCCGGATAGTCCGTGGCCACCTGACCGCTCACGTCCACGAAGCGCGCCGTCCGCTGCACGGTGGCCGCGTCGCCGCGCACCGAGAAGTTCGCGAAGCCCTCACCGTGGGCCACCGCGATCGGCACCTTCGAGCCGGCCATGCCGGAGAAGAAGACCGAGGGTGAGTCGAGCACCTCGACGAGGGACAGGCGCGCCTCGTACTGCTCCGAGGCGTTGCGCGTGAACCGCGGCCATGCCTCGGCGCCCGGGATGATGTCGGCCAGCGAGGCGAACATCTGGCAGCCGTTGCAGATGCCGATGCCGAACGTGTCGGGGCGGGAGAAGAACCCGGCGAACGCGTCGGTGAGCGCGGGGTTGAACAGCACCGATCGCGCCCAACCCTCCCCGGCGCCCAGCGTGTCGCCATAGGAGAACCCGCCGCAGGCCGCCAGGCCCACCACGTCGGCGAGGTCGAAGCGGCCCGACTGCAGGTCGGTCATGTGCACGTCGTACGTGTCGAAGCCGGCGCGGTCGAAGCCGAAGGCGGTCTCGACGTGGGAGTTGACGCCCTGCTCGCGCAGGATCGCCACCTTCGGCCGGCGACCCACGAGGTACGGCGCGGCGACGTCGTCGGTGGGGTCGAAGGTGGGCTCCACCGTGAGCGTCGGGACGGCGGCGCCGATCGCGGCATGCTCGGCGTCGGCGCACTCGGGGTTGTCGCGCAGGCGCGAGATCCGCCACGAGACCTCGTCCCACGTCTGGGCCAGGCCCTCGAGCGGCTCGTCGAGCCCGAGGGCGGGCACCCGGACGTGACGGACCGGCGTGGACGCTCCCACACGGTGCACAAGGTCGGCCAGGCCGTGCTGCCGCAGCAGCGCCAGGGCGTCGTCGGCCTGCTCGGCGGGCACGGCCAGGACGGTGCCGAGCTCCTCGGTGAACAGGGCGGCCAGGTCGTCGACGTCGAGGTCGACGCCCACACCCCCGGCGAACGCCATCTCGCACACCGCGGCCCACAGGCCGCCGTCGGAGCGATCGTGGTACCCCAGCAGCAGGCCGGCGTCGCGCAGCGCGTTGACGCCGTCGACCAGGGCGACGAGGCGCGCCGGGTCGTCGAGGTCGGGCACCGTGCCACCGAACTCCCCGCGCACCTGGGCCAGCATCGAGCCGCCGAGGCGGTTGCGGCCGGCACCGAGGTCGGCCAGCAGCAGCGCCGCTCCGGCGGGCAGCTCGGGAGTGGCCGTGCCGCGCACGTCGGGCAGCGACGCGAACGCCGTGACGACGAGAGACACCGGCGCGGTCACCTGCTTCTCGGTGCCGTCCTCCTCGGTCCAGCGCGTGCGCATCGACAGCGAGTCCTTGCCCACCGGGACCGAGATCCCCAGGGCCGGGCACAGCTCCATCGCGACGGCGTGCACGGTGTCGTAGAGGGCGGCGTCCTCGCCGTCCTCTCCGCACGCAGCCATCCAGTTGCACGAGAGCTTGACGCCCGGCAGGTGGATCGGCGCGGCCAGCAGGTTCGTGATCGCCTCGCCCACGGCCATCCGGCCGGAGGCCGGGCCGTCGACCGCGGCCAACGGCGTGCGCTCGCCGCTGGCCATCGCCTGACCGGCGAATCCCACGTGGTCCGAGAGCGTCACGGCGACGTCGGCCACCGGCACCTGCCACGGACCGACCATCTGGTCGCGGTGGGTGAGGCCCCCAACCGTGCGGTCGCCGATCGTGACGAGGAAGCGCTTCGAAGCCACCGAGGGGTGACGCAGGACGTCGTGGGCCACCTCGGCCACGTCGACGTCCGCGAGGTCGAGCTCGCTCGTCGACCGGGCCACGCGGGTGGCGTCGCGGGTCATCTTCGGCGGCTTGCCGAGCAGGACCTCCAGCGGCATGTCGATCGGCGTCTCGTCGGCGGGGTCGACCGGCTCGAGCACGAGCTGCGCGTCGTCACGGGCCACGCCCACGACGGCGAACGGGCAGCGCTCGCGGTCGGCCAGCGCGGCGAACCGCTCCAGCGACTCCGGCGCGATCGCCAGGACGTAGCGCTCCTGGCTCTCGTTGCACCACGCCTCCTTGGGCGCCAGGCCGCTCTCCTCGAGCGGCACCGCACCCAGCTCGAACGTGGCACCGACCCCGGCGTCGTCGACGAGCTCGGGGAACGCGTTCGAGAGTCCGCCCGCTCCCACGTCGTGGATCGACAGGATCGGGTTCTCCTCGCCGAGGGACCAGCAGTGGTTGATGACCTCCTGCGCGCGCCGTTCGATCTCGGGGTTGCCGCGCTGCACCGAGTCGAAGTCGAGCTCGGCGGCGTTGGCGCCGGCCGCCTGCGACGAGGCCGCACTGCCGCCCATGCCGATGCGCATGCCGGGACCGCCCAGCTGCACCAGCAGGCTGCCGGCGGGGAAGGGGATCTTCTCGGTCATCTCAGCGCTGATCGAGCCCAGGCCGCCCGCGCTCATGATCGGCTTGTGGTAGCCGCGCCGGACGCCGTCGACGGTCTGCTCGTAGACGCGGAAGAAGCCACCGAGGCCCGGACGCCCGAACTCGTTGTTGAACGCCGCGGCGCCGATCGGGCCCTCGGTCATGATGTCCAGCGGGCTGGCGATGTGGGCCGGGCGGCCGTACTGCTCGGTCTCCCACGGCTCGTCGGTGCCGGGCAGGTGGAGGTTCGACACGACGAAGCCCGTCAGGCCGGCCTTGGGCTGCGAGCCGCGGCCCGTGGCGCCCTCGTCGCGGATCTCGCCACCGGCGCCGGTGGCGGCGCCCGGGAAGGGCGAGATCGCCGTGGGGTGGTTGTGCGTCTCGACCTTCATCAGCACGTGCACCTCGCCGTCGCGGGGGGCGTAGCGGCTGGGGCCGTCGGCCGCCTCGGGCAGCCAGCGCGTGGCCGGGCCGCCCTCCATGATCGAGGCGTTGTCCTTGTAGGCCACGACGGTGCCGTGGCCCGCGATCGCCTCGGTGTGCCGGATCATCGCGAACAGCGACCGGTCCTGCGGCTCGCCGTCGACCACGAAGTCGGCGTTGAAGATCTTGTGGCGGCAGTGCTCGGAGTTCGCCTGGGCGAACATCATCAGCTCGACGTCGGTGGGGTTGCGGTCCAGGTCCGTAAAGGCGTTGACGAGGTAGTCGATCTCGTCCGGGGACAGCGCCAGGCCGAACTCGGTGTCGGCCGCGACGAGCGCCTCGCGGCCACCGCCGAGGACGTCGATCCGCTGCATCGGCTCGGCCTCGCGCTCGTCGAAGAGGTCGGCGGCCGCTTCACGGGAGTAGAGCGCGGCCTCGGTCATGCGGTCGTGCAGCACGTCGGCGCAGGCGGCCAGCTGCTCGGGGGTGGGCTCGGCGCCGACGAGGGTGTACTCGGTGACCCGCTCGACCCGCCGCACGTCGAGCCCGCAGTTGTGGACGATGTCGGTGGCCTTGCTCGACCACGGCGAGATCGTGCCGAGCCGGGGCCCGACCACGACGAGCGCGCCGTCGGGTCCGTCCTGGGCCGGGTCACCGTAGTCGAGGATCCGGGTCACCGTGTCGGTCGTGGCGGCATCGAGGGGTCGTTCGCTGGCGACCCAGTGCACGTGCCGCGCACGGACGTCGGTCAGCCCGGGCGCCACCTCCTGGAGGCGGGCCAGCAGGGCTCGGGAGCGGAAGGCCGAGAGGGCGTTGCCGCCCTCGACCACGGTGAGTTCGACGTCGCGCGACACGCGCCCCAGCCTAACGACCCGTCCGGCCCGGTCTTCCGGGCGGATCAGCCCTGGGACCGCACCCGGGACCGCACGGCGCCGCGGTGGGCACCTCCGCGGTCGTCGAGTGGCGCATTCCGGGGTCGCGAGTGGCGGG
>NZ_DLNK01000007.1:256095-700986 GCF_002476985.1 Aeromicrobium sp. UBA7512 | reverse complement strand
GGGTCAGCGGGCGGCGAGGGCGATCGCCAGCAGCAGGCAGCTGACGAACGAGATCGGCACGAGCCACAGCACGCCGAGGAACAGGGTGACGGTGGTGCCGACCGTCGGCGGGAAGAACCAGCGCGCCCGCGGCAGGTCGGCGGCGTCCTGGAGCACACCGGGGCCGAGACCGAAGCCGCGCCACAGGCCCTTGAGCCGCGAGAACACACGGACGCCGCCCGTGGCTCCGGCCAGCTGACCCAGCACGAGGCGGGCCTCGCCCACGTCATCGCTCATCGCGACCGCGATGCCCAGCTCGGTGGCGAGCTGCTGCTCGTCCTCCACCGCGGCGAGGATCCGCTGCCGGCGCCAGGCGAACGCGCCGGACAGCAGGGCACCGACGCCCGCGATCAGCCCGGCGAGCACGCTCAGCCAGACGTCGTCCGCCAGCACGCTGACGATCGCCAGTCCGGCGAGGAACGGCCACGACACGACCATCACGCCCAGCGAGGGCCAGCGCAGCAGCCGCACCGCGAGGCGCAGCGCCTGGGCCGCGCGCGCGGCGGCGAGCTCGGTCTGACCGTCCACCCGCGTCGTGAACCCGCCGACCGCGGCGTTGACGCGCCGCCCCGTCTTCCCGATGCCCATGTCACCAGCCTAGGAGGGGGGTCGATGACCCACCCGAGGACGACCGATGGGCCATTTCGGCGGGCCCCACGAACACGCGTTGTATCTTGTGTTGTAACTCACAGTTTCGCGTGCTAGGTTCCCCGCACGCCCGTTCTTGCGCGCCGAGATCCCACCCCGGCGAGCACCGTCCCAGAGAGGTGTCCCTCGTGACCCGTTCTTCCCTCATGGCGCGCCGTGTCGCGCTCCCCGTCACCGCCGCACTCGTCGGCGGTACCTTCGCCGCGATCGGCTTCTCCGCCCCCGCCCAGGCCGCCGGAAGCCAGCCCGTCGACAAGTCGTTCACCTACCAGTGCCAGGTCTTCGCCGGCCCGCTCGACCTCGGCCTGCGGGAGGTCGGCGTCAGGACCGTGACCCGGATTCCCGCCACCGTGTTCCGCGGTGAGCGCATCGCTCCGACGCCCGTCGCGATCACGCTGGCCATGCCCGACGTGCTGCGTGACGGCACGCGCCTGCTGGGCACCGAGGCCTCGGGCCAGTCGACGAACGCGGCCGTGACCCTGAGCTCCGCCGGCCGCTCGATGAACGTCCGCATTCCCTCGCTCTCGGCGGCGCGGGCTCCCATCCCCGCCGACTCCGCCTGGACGATCGCGGCGAAGGGCACCGTCCCGGCCATCACCACGCCGGCCTACACCGCGGGCGCGGCCACGCTGAGCATGCCCGCGAAGTTCTACGTCACCGCGACCATCTACGGTTCCGGCGGCAACGTCCCCGCAACGATGGACTGCTCGACGACGCAGGCCCGGACGCTCGCCTCGATCCGGCAGGTGAACGCCGCGCCCAAGGCGCCGCGCACGGTCAAGGTCGTCACGAAGAAGAACAAGGCCAAGAAGTTCGTCATCCGTGCGACGGACGCCGACCGCAACCGTCTGACCTTCAAGGCCGGCAAGGTCTCCAAGAAGGCCGGCAAGGTCTCGGTCCGGGGGTCCAAGCTCACCTTCAAGCCGCGGAAGAACTTCAAGGGCAAGGCCGCCTTCTACGTCAGCATCCGCGACGGCAAGGGCGGATCGGCCAAGACGAAGGTCGTCGTCACCGTCAAGAAGTGACCGAACCACAGGTGTGAAGGAGGGGCGAGGGCCGCGAGGCTCTCGCCCCTTCGTCTGCCCGCAGGGCTACTTCAGGAACTTCGACGTGGTGCGGTCCTTGAGCAGCGTGCCGCCGGTCTGGCAGGTCGGGCAGTACTGCAGCGAGGAGTCGGCGAACACGACCTCGGCCACGGTGTCGCCGCAGACGTCGCACTTCTGGCCCGCGCGGCCGTGCACGCGCATGCGCTCGCGCTTGGCATCCTTGAGGTCGGCGGCGGGCTTGCCGTCGGCCGCGGCGACCGCCTCGGTGAGCACCGACGTCACGGCGGTCTCCAGCCGCACCACCTCGTCCTCGTCCAGCTTCTCGGCGATCGCGAACGGCGACAGCCTCGCGGCGTGCAGGATCTCGTCGCTGTAGGCGTTGCCGATGCCCGCCACGACGGTCTGGTCGCGCAGCAGCCGCTTGACCTGCATCCGGCGCTGCAGCAGCGGCCGCAGGTCGAAGCCGGGCGCCAGCGGGTCGGGGCCGAGCCGCTCGATCCCCCCGACCTCCTGCGGATCGCGCACGGCGTAGACCGCCAGGCCCTTGCGGGTGCCCGCCTCGGTGAGGTCGAAGCCCTCGTGCGGGCCGTCGCCGCGGTCCACGCGGAAGCGCAGGGCGAGCGGGCCGCCCATCTTGACCCGGCTGTCCCCGAAGTGGTCCGACCACCGCAGCCAGCCCGCCTTGGCCAGGTGGATCACCAGGTGCAGGCCGTCCACGTCGATGTCGATGAACTTGCCGTGCCGGGTGACACCGGTGACGGTCAGCCCGGAGAAGGCCGAGACGGGCGGGTCGTAGGTCTTGAGCACGGCGAACGACGCGGGCTCGATCTCGGCCACCACGGCACCGTCGAGCTTGTCGCCCAGCCAGTGGACGAGCGCCTCGACCTCGGGCATCTCGGGCATGGGGTCAGCCTACGAGGCTCAACCGGCGAACGTCAGCCACAACAGCACGACGTTCAGCGCCACGATCGCGGCGGCGGCCAGCGACGCGAGCGCCGTGGTGAGGCGCCGGTTGACGTACTCGCCCATCACGGCGCGCGACGCGGTCAGCCACACCAGCGGGACCACCGCGAACGGGATGCCCATCGACAGCACGACCTGCGAGACCACGAGGGCGCGCGTCGGGTCGATGCCCAGCAGCAGCACGACCAGCGCGGGCACCAGCGTGATCAGGCGACGGGTCACCGGCTTGAGCGACCACGGCGTCAGGGCGCGCATCACCTCCGCGCCCGCCGCGCTGCCCACGGAGGTGGAGGAGATTCCCGAGCCGAGCAGCGCCACCGCGAAGAGCAGGGCCACGCCCACGCCGATCTCACTGCTGATCAGCTCGTGCGCGCCGGCGATCGTGTCGGTGCCGGGCATGCCCTGGAGGTTCGCGGCGGCCATCAGCAGCAGGCCGAGGTTCAGCATGCCGGCCAGGATGAGCGCCAGCACGACGTCGATCCGGGTGGCGGCCAGCAGGTCGCGGACGGACGAGTGCTCACCGCGCACGCCCAGCCGGTCGGCGGTGAGGCTCGAGTGCAGGTAGACCGCGTGCGGCATGACGGTCGCGCCGACGATGCCCGAGGCCAGCAGGACGCTCTCGGCGCCGTCGAAGCGCGGCACCAGCCCCTGCGCCACCTCGCCCGCCGGCGGCGGGCCGACGACGAGTCCGGCGAGGAAGCCCACGGCGATCAGCAGCAGGAATCCGAGGATGATCCGCTCCAGCACGCCCTGGCCCCAGCGGTCGCCGACGGCGAGCACGATCACCGCCACCGCGGCCGTCAATAGGGCACCCAGCGGCAGCGGCACGCCGAAGAGCAGGTGGAACGCGATCGCGCCGCCGATGACCTCGGCCAGGTCGGTCGCGATGGCGATCCCCTCGGCCTGGAGCCAGTAGAGGAAGCGGGCGCGCACCGAGAGGCGGCCGCCGACCTGCGCCGCCAGCGACCGACGTGTGACCAGCCCGAGCTTGGCCGAGAGGTACTGGATCAGCACCGCCATGAGGTTGGCCAGCACGATGACCCAGACCAGGGTGTACCCGAACCGCGCCCCCGCGGTCAGGTTGGTCGCGACGTTGCCCGGGTCCACGTACGCGACGGCAGCGATGAACGCCGGCCCCAGCAGCGTGAGCCGGCGTCGCAGGACCTGCGTCACTAGGCCAGCAGGTCCTGGTACTGCGGGCGCTTCTCGACGAAGCGCTTGATGTAGCTGCAGTGGACCTTGGCCTTCTTGCCGCGGGCGCGCACGTCGTCGAGCGCGAAGGTGACGAGCTGGCTCGCCAGGCCCTGACCCTCGAACCGCTCGTCGATCACGGTGTGGGGGAAGACGACGACGTCGCCCTCCTCACGCGCCTCGGTGAAGCCGGCGCGCTCACCGTCGACCGCGATCTCGTACTGCTGCTCCGCTTCGTTGTGCGTGATGTCGACCGTCATGGATCGACCCTCCCACATCGGCTTTCCCCTGTGCACGACGAGCGGGGCACCACGAGCGGGCCGGCGGGCTGGGACGGTTGGTCCCTTCGACCCCGGGGCACGGGTGCACTCGCTACGGTGGCTCCATGAAGATCAGTGTCATCGGCTGCGGATACCTCGGCGCCGTCCACGCCGCCAGCATGGCGGAGCTCGGCCACGAGGTCGTCGGCGTCGACACCGACCTGGCCAAGATCGAGAGCCTGGCCGCCGGCCGCGCCCCGTTCTTCGAGCCCAACCTGCCCGAGCTGCTCGAGCGCACGCTGGCGAGCGGACGGCTCTCGTTCACCTCCGACTTCGCCGACGCGGCCGACGCCCAGGTGCACTTCCTGTGCGTGGGCACCCCGCAGAAGCAGGGCGAGTACGCGGCCGACCTGCGCTACGTCGACGGCGCCTTCGCGAGCCTGCTCGACGTCGTCGCGCCGGGCGCCCTGATCGCCGGCAAGTCCACCGTGCCCGTCGGCACCGCCGAGCGGCTCGCGGCCCGGCTGGCCGACGTCCAGCCCGACGCGATGCTCGTGTGGAACCCCGAGTTCCTGCGTGAGGGCTTCGCCGTGCAGGACACGCTGCACCCCGACCGCCTCGTCTACGGCGTCCCGGACGGTGAGGCCGGCGAGCGCGCCACCGCGCTGCTCGACGAGGTCTACGCCACGATCCTGGGCGAGGACACGCCGCGCCTGGTGATGGATCCCGCGACCGCCCAGCTGGTCAAGGTCGCTGCCAACTCGTTCCTGGCCACGAAGATCTCCTTCATCAACGCGATGGCCGAGCTGTGCGAGCGCACCGACGCCGACGTCACGGCGCTCGCCGACGCCATCGGCCTCGACGACCGCATCGGCCGCAAGTTCCTCAACGCCGGCCTCGGCTTCGGCGGCGGCTGCCTGCCCAAGGACATCCGCGCGTTCATGGCGCGCGCCGGCGAGCTCGGCGCCGACCAGACGCTGAGCTTCCTGGCGGAGGTCGACGCCATCAACACCCGTCGCCGGGTCCGGATGGTCGACCTCGCCCGCGAGGAGTGCGGCGGCTCGCTGCTGGGCCGCAGCGTCACCGTGCTGGGCGCGTCGTTCAAGCCCGACTCGGACGACATCCGCGACTCCCCCGCCCTGAACGTGGCCGAGCAGCTGCGCCTCCAGGGCGCCACGGTGCGGGTCACCGACCCCGCCGCGCTCGGCAACGCGAAGTCGTCGTACCCGAACCTGCTCTACGTGGAGGACACCGAGGAGGCCCTCGCCGGGGCCGACCTCGTGCTGCTGCTCACCGAGTGGCGCGAGTACCGCGACCTCGACCCGGCCGTGGCCGGCGCGAAGGTGCGCCAGCGACGGATCCTGGACGGCCGCAACGCGCTCGACCCCGAGCAGTGGCGGGCCGCCGGCTGGACCTACCGGGCGCTCGGCAGGCCCTGACCCCTCGGGTCAGGACGGCGAGGACTCGACGCGCTCGTAGGTGACCTTCGAGAGGCCGTGGCGCACGAGCGACTCCTCGGCCGAGTCGCCGAACCGCAGCCGCTTCGTGTGCTCGAGGTTGTCCTCGATGAGCACGCGGTTGGTGCGGATCAGGTCGGCCACGACGCCGAGCATCACGCACAGCATCGCCATCGTCAGCAGCAGCACGCCGAGCAGCAGCGACTGCAGGTGGCCGCCCTGCTCGCCTTGCGTCCACAGCACGCCGTAGCGCAGGAACGGGATCATCCCGACCACGCCGAAGAACAGCGTGAGCCAGCTGAAGATCACGTACGGCTTGTACATGATGAACGACCGGATGATCGCCATGGCGGACTTGGCGATGTGCTCGGGCGTGGTCTTGAACAGGCGCGACTCGCGCGTCTTGGCGTTGGTGACGACCGGGATGCTGACGATCTTCAGGTTCTTGTTGCCCGCCTGGATGATCGTCTCCATGCAGTAGCTGAACCGCGTGATCGTGTTCAGCAGGATCAGGCTCTCGCGCGAGTAGGCGCGGAAGCCGCTCGCGGCGTCGGGCAGCTTCGTGCCAGCAGCCCGGTTCACCACGGCGCTGCCGACCTTCTGCAGCTGCTTCTTGGCCCAGGAGAAGTGCTCGACGAGGTGCACCTGCCGGTCGGCGATGACGATGTCGGCCTTCCCGGCGACGATCGGCTGGACGAGGTCGGTGATCCGCTCCTGCGGGTACTGGTTGTCGCCGTCGGTGTTCACCACCACGTCGGCGCCGAGCTCGAGCGCCCGGATGACGCCGTCGTGGAACGAGCGGCCGAGACCCTGGTTCCGCACGTGGTGGACGAACTCGGTCACACCGTGCTCGCGCGCCACCTCGACCGTGCGGTCGGTGCAGCCGTCGTCGATGACCAGCACGACGATCTCGTCGACGCCGGGGATCTCTCGCGGGATGGACGCCAGCACCAGAGGGAGCGTCTCCTCCTCATTCAGGCACGGGATCTGAACGACTAGTTTCACGGTTTCCTCAAGATCGGGTACGGGCGCTCGCGAGCCATTCTACGGGGCGGAATCAGGCGGGCTTGCGAGCGGAGACGACCAGGCCGATGCCCCGGTCGGGCCGCAGGCGCTGGAGCAGGCAGAACGGGCGCACGAGCACGGCGACCGCCAGGCCCACGAGCCGGTTGGGCGGCTGGAACGTGCGGCCGCTGGCGAAGGTCAGGTCCTCCATCGACGCCTCGCGCCGCGCGAGCTTGCGGGCGTCGACACGGTTGCGCACGGCCTCGAGCGCGTAGCCCAGCGGCCAGCCGTAGACCGTCGTCTCGACGTCCACGAGGCCCGCGCGCTCCAGCTGCGCGCGCAGCTCCTGCGGCTCGTACCGGCGGAAGTGGCCGGCGTTCGTGTCCATCGGGCCGAACCGGCGCTGGAACGCGGGCACGGACATCACGAGGTGACCACCGGGGCGGATCGACGCCACCCAGTCCTCGAGGGCCTGGTCGTCGTGCTCGAGGTGCTCGAGCACCTCGAAGGCGCACACCACGTCGAACGTGGAGGCGGCCGGCACGTCGGCGTGCACGCCGTGGATCACCGTGCCGCCGGAGGGCTCGATCCGGGAGGCGGCCACGGCATAGGAGCTGTCGTCGGGCTCGACCGCGAGGTACTCGCTGTGCTGGGCCAGCCGCGCCCCGATGGCGCCCTGGCCGCAGCCGACCTCAAGCACGGTGCGCGGCGCGATCCGCTCGAAGACCCGCTGGACCACGACGTAACGCAGCCAGGCCCGGATCGCCAGCGGCGGCAGTCCTGCGCTTGTCTTCGACACGCTCACTCCTCCTCGACCGGCGTGATTCCGCCGATCTCGCTCATCATCGGTCGTACGGCTTCCGCCGCGGTGAACTCGCGGGCCGCCCGCTCCCCCATGCGCTCGCGCAGGGAGTCCAGCCGGCCGCGGTCCACGGACAACTCTCGCAGCACCGCAGCCAGGGCCTCGGCATCGCCCGGGGGAACGTAGGCCGCGTCGTCGCCCAGCACGCCGCGCTGGGAGGCCGTGTCGGAGGTGACGACGGCACAGCCGGCCGCCGCGCCCTGGAACACCTTCGTGGGCACGACCTCGCGCGCCTTGGCGGTCGTCCCGAAGATCCCCAGGCACACGTCCTGGGTCGCGACGAGGCGGATGAGGTCGGCGGGCTCGAGCCACTCGATCCAGCGCACCGCCGGGTGGTCGCCGACGATCCGCCGGGCCTCGTCCCAGTCCTGGCCGCGCCCGACCAGGGTGATCTCGACGCGGTCGTCGGGCTCGAGCAGCGCGGCCGCCCGGGCGATCGTCGTGGCGCCCTGGAGCGGCGTGAAAAGGCCGAAGAAGATCGCGCGCAGCGGCTCGTCGACGCCGCGGTCAGCGGCGGCCCCGCTCGCGGCGAACCACTCGTCGGAAGCCCCCACGGGACACACGACGACGTCGCGGCGGCCGCCCTCGGCGAGGGCCGGCACCCGCTCGGCGGTGTCGACGACGACCACGTCGGCGCAGGCCAGGGCCAACCGATCGATCGCCACCATCACGCGTCCGCGCAGGGACCGGCGGGAGGCCAGGCCCCGGTCGAGGACCGTGCCCGAGGCCGAGACGAGGTGGTCGAGCACGATCGGGACGCGGCCGAAGACCAGCCGGGCGAGCACGACGTCGAAGTGACCGAGGTAGCCCACGAGCACGGCGTCGGGACGTCCGCGCCTGCGCTCCTTGAGGCCGAGGCGCACGAGGGACGCCCAGCGGCGCAGCAGGCGCAGCCCGAAGCCGGGGAGCCGCCACGGCTCCTGCACGAGCGTGACGCGCTCGGCCGTCGAGTAGCCCAGGGGCCGGTTGAGCTCGACGACGTCCTGGTTCCACGCCCGCAGGCCGGCGATCAGCACCGCGACGCGGGGGTGGACGGCGGAGTCGTAGGTTCCGAAGGCCACGATGCGCACGCCCGACACTGTAGCCGCTGGGCTCGGTCCGCCCTGTCGAGCGGTTGCTAGCCTCAGCACGTGGACGCGCAGCCGGTGGGGCCTGCCCCGACGGGCGAGAAGCGCAGCGGCGCCCGTGCGTGGGCCCGACGGGCGGCGCTCGTCGTGATGCTGGCCCTGGCCGCCGTGGCCATCACCCGCAACTACCAGGCGATCGCCGACGACCTCGAGCGCATCCCGCCATGGACCGTGGCCGCGGCGTCGGTGTTCGCGGTGCTGGGCATGCTGGCGTCCCTGCAGGTCTGGCGCGAGCTCCTTGCGGGTCTGGGATCGCGCCTGGGCCTGAGGATCTCGGCGCACATCTTCTTCGTGAGCCAGCTCGGCAAGTACGTCCCGGGCAGCCTCTGGTCGATCGTGGCCCAGATGGAGATGGGGCGCGAGCACCGGGTCCCGCGGCGGTCCGCCGCCGTGCTGGGCGTGCTGGCGCTGGTCATCTCCGGCGTCGCCGGGATCACGGTCGCCGTGGCGTTGATGCCGTGGGTCACCCCCGAGCTGCGCCACCGGTTCTGGTGGCTCGTCCTCGTCCTGCCCCTGCTCTACGTCGCGATCCACCCACGGCTGCTGGACCGCGTGCTCAACCGGCTGCTGCGCCTCGCGCGCCGCGAGCCCCTCCCTGAGGCGATCGGCTGGAGGTCCCTGCTCAAGGCCACCGCGTGGCAGTGCCTCACCTGGCTGCTGCTGGGGCTGCAGGTGTGGTTCATCGTCATCGGCCTCGACGGTGACCCGGTGGAGACCCTGGCGCCCTCGATCGTCGGCTATGCCCTGGCGTACACGCTGGGCATGGCCGCGTTCTTCCTGCCGGCCGGCGCGGGCGTCCGCGACGCCGTGCTGGTGCTGGCGCTCGCCGGATCGATGCCGACGTCCACGGCGCTCGTCGTGGCGCTGGTCGTGCGCTGCCTCGCGACGCTGGTCGACCTACTCCTCGCGGGCATCCAGCTGGTCATCCACCGCGTCGCCGCCTGACCTCGTCCGGCGCCGGACCAGCGGGACGACGAACACACCGGCCGTGAGCAGCGCGGCTCCCGCGCTGATGGCCAGTCCCGGCGCGAGTCCGGGCGCCCGGTACGCCAGCTCCACCGTGTGGCGGCCGTCGGGCACCGGCACGGCCGCGAAGGCGTGGTTCGCGGCCACGAGGTCGACCGGCTCGCCGTCGACGGTGGCCTCCCAGCCCTCGCGGAGGATCGAATCGCCCACGACGAGGTAGCCGTCACCGTCGGCGTCGACCTCGACCTCGATCGATCCCGCGTCATCGCGGACCGTGTCGACGCGGGCGCTCGAGCCCTCGGCCTCGAACGGACCGGTCTCGTCCAGCAGCACGCGGTCGGCGGGCACGCCCTTCCCCAGCAGCTCGAGCCGCTCGTCGGCGGACTCCACCACGCGGCTCTCGCCCGCCCAGCGGATTCTCGGCAGCGAGGTCGACCGCTCGTAGACCAGCGAGCCGGCGTCGACGTGCACGAGCTTGAGGCCGTCATCGTCCGGGCGCAGGGCGCGGCACGAGAGTCCGTCGGCGGTCGCGTCGAGCTCGACCGCGCGGGGCGCGCCGGAGAACCACACCTCGACCTCGGCGTCATCCGAGGAGGGCAGGTCCTCACCGGCCACACCGATGCGCAGCTGGCCGTCCTCCATCGTCGTGTTGAAGGCGCGAGCGCCCTCCACCACCTCGCCCCCGGCCGTGACCCGGACGTGCGCCTGGACCCGGTCGTCGTCCTCCAGCGGAACGGTCCGGTCGAGGGACAGGACGACACCGCGCAGTGGTCCCGCCGGCAGCTCGCAGGACGCCCGTTCCTCGTCGCCGAGGGTCACGGTCCCCGAGCGCTCGCCGGACGGATCGTCGGCCCTGCCGACGATCTGGCTGGGCCGGACGGCCCAGTACTTCACGGAGAACTGGTCCAGGAGCGGGTCGTCGCCGATCTCGGGGGTGGGGAGGTCGGCGAAGCGGGTGTAGGTCCGCGTCACCTGGGTGTCGGGCGACACCGCCTGGAGCAACTGCATCCAGGCCGGCGCGGTGAACTCGTGTCCCACCGGCGTCCGGAGCTTGTAGTAGTCGGACGTGGCCGGGTAGCCCCACATGCCACCGCTGGCGTAGCGATCGGCGCCGATGTTCGCCTGGAGGAACTCGTGGGCCTCCGTCACGGGGTACAGGTTGCTGCGGTCGCTGAGTGGCCAGACGTGCCGCGCGAACACGACGGCCTGGACGATGACGATCACGACCAGGGCGAGCGGGACGAACGGACGCACCCGGCGGCTGAGGAGTCCCGCGGCCAGGACTGCGACGCCGGCGAGGGCCCAGATCGCGGGCGCGACGAGCTGGTCCCTGACGAGGCCCGTGGCGCCCGTGATGGCGGCGACCTCGTGCACCCGCCACCCGACGTAGAGGGCACCGAGCGCGAGGACGGCGCCCACCGCGAGGCGGCCCACGAGGGGAAGACGCCGGCGCTCGGGACGGGGACCCGGTCCGTCGTCGTCCGACATCAGCCGGTCGAGGCCGAAGGCAGCCGCGAGGGCCACCAGGAACCCGACGATGGAGGTCGCGCGGCCGATCTTGTTCGTGTCGAATCCCGGCAGCTGCTGCAGCAGGTCCAGCGGCGCCCCGCCGAACCACGTCAGCCAGACCCAGGCGGCCAGGAGCACCGAGATGAGCGCCACGACCCCCGGGCGGACGCGGGCGCTGCGCCCCAGCACGAGGAGCGTCAGCACGAGGAGCACGGCGCCGACGCCGACGTAGGCGATGCCCTCGATCGGGTTGGTGCTGCTCCAGCGCGCGTTGTCGACGCACGTGCCCCACGCCCGTGGTGCCACGCTCGTCACGAGCAGCTCACTCGGGGACGCCTCGCGCGGCTCCCGTCCGGCCAGCACGGTCTGGAGGTTCATCGCGAAGGGCAGGATCTGGACCGCCGCCAGCGCCACGCCCAGCACCACGCCACCCGCCGCGCCGGCGTACGCGAGGACCGTCGCGCGGGTGCCCTGCTGGCGCCATCCCACCACCAGCACGTAGACGGCGCCGGTCGTCAGTGCGAAGAGCGTCACCGCCGGGAAGCCACCCAGCAGCATGCTCGCCACGACGAGGCCGACCCAGGCGACGTCGCGCGCGCGACGCTCCACCACGACCCGGTCCAGCGCCCAGAGCAGCAGCGGGATGAACACGGCGACGCGCGTGTGGGGCCAGTTCGTCCACATCAGCATGAAGCCGCACGTGAAGAACACGAAGGCAGCGAGCAGGCCCGCGCTGCGACGGACACCCCAGCGGCCCAGCAGGGCCAACATCCCCACGACGACGATGACGAGCTCGGTGAGCTTCACCCACGCCGGCGCCACGTGGCTCGGCAGCACCCAGAACGGCCAGGTGACGGGGCTGAGCACCGTGTGGTTCGGCAACGACGCCATGGGTGCCCCGCCGACCTCGTAGGGCGTCCACGTCGGCCACACCCCGCTCCGGGCGGACTCGACGGTGTTGACGATCGCGGGGTACAGGGCGTCGAACGTGTCGCCGCGGCACCACATCGCTCCCGCCGGAACAGCGCCGGTCGCGGTGAACGGCCAGTACGCCCGGAGGAAGTCGACGTCGAGGAAGACCCCGAAGCCGAACAGCGCCGGACCGAACGTCAGCGCGACGAGCAGGACGAAGCCGAGCACGACGACGGCGCGCGTGACGCGCTCGACCGGGGTGGCCCCGGTCCGCTCTCGCGACGTCGTGTCCGTCATGTGTGCTCCCCTGGCCTGGTCGGGCGGACATCTCCTGCGCGGAGATGACGGAGGACGGGCGGTGTCCCCCAGCAGTTATGATGACGGGGCCGACACGACAGGGGGACGCGCGGGTGTATTCAGACGTCGACGAGGACGCCGAACTCCGGTCCGAGCTCGAGCGGTGCCGTCGCGAACTCGCCTCCCTGCGCGAGCAGCACGAGGTCTGCGCCGAGCGCGAGGCCGAGCACGATCGCGGCCGGGAGCAGTCCTTGGAGATCTCCCGTGTCCTCGACGCCCGGTTGACGGCCGAGGAGCGGCAGACCAGCGGCCCGAAGGGCTGGCTGAAGCGTCGCGTGATGCCCAACGCGGCCACGGGCGAGGAGATCGAGGACGTCACGGAGCTGCGCGCCTCCGCCCTGTTCGACGGGGCCTGGTACCTGCGGGCCTACCCCGAGGTCGTGACCACCGGCCTGAGCCCGGCGCTGCACTACCTGCGGCACGGCGCCGCCGAGGGCAAGGACCCGGGACCCGACTTCAGCACCAGGCGCTACCTCGCGAAGCACCCGCTCGTCGCGCGCAAGAAGGCCAATCCCCTCCTCAACCACCTCCGCACGCACCAGTGACCGCCGACGACCTGGCCGCGCTCGAGACGATGTCCGAACGCGGCAGACTCCAGGCCGAGACGGCCGCCGTCGCCCCGTTCTTCGACGAGGCGTACTACGCGCTCTCCCTGCCCGAGCTGCCCGACACCGTCACCGACCTGCTCGAGCACTTCTGCACCACGGGATGGAAGCAGCTGCGCAAGCCGAACGCCGACTTCGACGTGTGGTGGTACTGGGCCAACCACCTCGACCCGGCCGAGGAGACGATCAACCCCCTCGTCCACTACGCGCTCGTCGGTCGTGACGCGGGACTGTCCACCCGTCCGGCCACCACCGCCGCGGGCCCGGGTGCGGTGCTGCCCACCGACCGGCCGGTGCGCCGCGCGACCCTCTTCGCCGGCTTCGACACCGAGGGGGTCGTCGACGAGGCGGCCCTGCTCCTGCTCCGCGAGCTGGCCCGGTTCAGCGACGTCTTCTGCCTCTTCGACGGGTACCTGCCCGACACCGAGCTGGCCAAGCTGCGCGAGGTCGCGCACGACGCCTGGGCGATCCGCCACGGCGCCTACGACTTCGGCTCCTACGCGATGCTCGCCAGCGAGCTCGTCGGGTGGGAGCGGCTCGAGCAGTACGACGAGGTCCTGTTCGTCAACGACTCGTCCTACCTCGTGCGTCCGCTCGACGTGGTGTTCGAGCGCATGGACGCCCAGGCGTGCGACTGGTGGGGTCTGCAGGCCACGAAGGGCATCGCGATGACGCGCGACGTCCCCGAGAACGGGTTCCCCGACCCGATCCCGCTCGACACGGTGCGCGAGGAGCTGCTCGACCGGTTCGAGGAATCGGTGACCTACGACTTCCTCGTCGGCTCCTACTTCCTGGCCTTCCGGCGTCCCGTGCTCGACAGCCCCGTCTTCCGCAAGGTCGTCGAGAGCGTCACCGCACAGCGCTCGAAGCGCCTGGTGATCCAGAAGTACGAGATCGGGCTGACCCACCTGCTGATCGGCCACGGCCACCGCTTCTCGACGTTCATGCCGCACCTGTATCCGTTCCACCCGATCTTCACGCCCTGGGCGTTCCACATGATCGGTGAGGGGTTCCCCGTCCTGAAGCGGTTCCTGCTGTACCAGAACCACTACGACGTGCCCGAGATCTCGCGGTGGAAGGAGCGGCTCCTGGAGGTCGCGCCCGACGCTCCCGTGGAGGTGTTCGAGGAGAACCTGCTCCGCACGGCTCCCGACGACCTCCTGCAGCGCAGCTTCTCGATCCACACCGGCCCCGACGGCGAGGTCGTCGTGCCCACGCCGATGACGTCCCGCCAGTTCAAGAAGGCCGACACCGCGGCGCCGCGCCGGCCCGACCGCTGGGTGTTCGTCGTCGACCCCGCCACGGGCGAGCTGCCCGACAACAGCCGCGCGATCCTCGACCTCGTCGGCGACGACCCCGAGATCGAGAAGATCGTCCTCACGCGATCGGCGCGCCTCGACGTGCCCGGTCGCAACGTGACCCGGCTCCCCCAGCGCAGCCCGCAGGGACGCGAGGCGTTGCTGGGCGCCGGCGTCATCCTGGTGAAGGAGCGGCCCTACCGCACGCTCGGCCTCGCGGGACTGCCCGAGCGCCACGTCGTCGTCGCGGTGCGCGAGGGACTGTCGCTCTCGGCCACCGCCCGGATGCTCAAGCCGGCCGACCACCCGGGCGACGTCCACCCCTCCGACACGGGACCGCTCGAGATGCTGCACCAGATCCCACGCCAGGCGATCAGCGGAGTGCTGACCGCGTCGGCCGTCGACCGGTCGGCCACGCTCGCGGCCCACTGGCCCGCGCGGTTCACCGAGGCCTGGCTGACCGGCATCCCGGCGCACGACCATCTCGTCGCCGAGATGCCTCCGGCCGAGGTCGCCGCCCAGGAGCAGGGCGTCCGCGACCTCCTGCGCGGACGCCGCCTCGTGCTGCTGGCCACGACGCGCCGGTCCTCCACGGGCTCGGCGAAGCCGTATCCGTACTCCCCGAGCGAGATCGACGCGCTCGTTACCTGGGCGGAGTCGAACGACGCCGTGTGGGGGATCCGCGACCCCCGGGGCGACCTCGAGCGCGCCTACCTGCAGAGGTTCGCCGGATCGGCGCTCGACCTGTCGGCGCATCGGTTTCCCCGCACCCAGGCCGTGCTGCGCGCCACCGACCTCCTGGTCACCGACCACGACGGCATCGGGCTCGACTTCATGGCCACCGGCCGTCCCGTCGTCAGCTTCGCCCACGACCTCGACGACGTGGCCGACTCGCTGCTGTTCGACCTCGAGCACCTGTTCCCCGGGCCCGTCTGCCGCGACTTCGACTCCTTCCACGCGGCGCTCTCGCAGGCCCTCGACTCCACCGCGCCCTGGCGGCGCTACCTGCGCACGCGCGACCTGCTGATCGACCACCTCGACGGACGCAGCACGGAACGGGCCGTCGAGCGCATACGCCTCGAGCTCGAGGGAGGTGCCGCATGACGCACGACGAGTTCGCCCTGGCCTGGCTCGCCTTCGCCGCGCGGTGGGACGCAGCCCGGAACGAGTCCGCCGAGGCCGCGCAGGCACTGCTCGACGAGGTGCTGTCCTCGGGACTGTCGCCGGCCCCGGACACCGCCGCGACTGCCCCGGAAGCGGTCGTGCTGGCCTGCGAGATCGCCCTCGTCAAGCGCGCGAAGGCGCTCGACGTCAAGGCCTACCGGCGCTCCCAGTCAGTCGTGCGGGCCGCCCAGACCGGACCGTACAAGCACTACTGCGGCACCGGATGGAAGCAGCTGGTCAACCCGCGGATCGACTTCGACCTGTGGTGGTACTGGAACGAGCACCTCGACCCGACGCGCGAGGACGTCAACCCGCTGGTGCACCACCTGGTCTCGGGGCGCCACCAGGGCCTGCCCACGCTGCCGCCCGCCCACGACGTGCGACCGCCCACGACGTTCGAGCCCGGCCAGGCGGTTCGGCGGGTCTGCCTCTTCGTGGGCTACGACCCCGACGGCATCGTCGACGACCACGTCGTCGCCTACGTCACCGAGCTGTCGCGCCATGCCGACGTCTACTACCTGGCCGACTCCACGATGGCGCCCGGCGAGCTGGAGAAGCTGGCCGACGTGACCCGCGGCGCCTGGGCCATCCGGCACGGCCGGTACGACTTCGGCTCGTGGTCGATGCTCGCCCAGGACCTCGTCGGCTGGGACGTCCTGGAGACGTACGACGAGGTCGTCTTCGTGAACGACAGCGCCTACCTGCTGCGCCCCCTCGACGACGTGTTCGCGCGGATGGACGCCACCCCCGGCGACTGGTGGGGCCTGCACGCCACGAAGCGGCCCTACTCCCGCGACCACGGCGACGACGCTCCCCTGCCGCTGGCGGAGGCGAAGCAGCGCTGGCGCGTCACCAACGAGATTGACCCGCTCGACCACCTGCACCTGAGCTCGTACTTCCTCGTCTTCCGCCGTCCCGTCGTCGCCGACCCGGGGTTCCGCGCGCGGATCGACTCCGTCCGACGCCAGGCGAAGAAGCCGCTGGTCATCCTCAAGTACGAGATCGGCCTGAGCCGGTACCTGCTGACCCACGGCTTCGACTTCGCGACGATCGTCGACGGCCTCTACCCCTACCTGCCGGCCTACACGACCGACTACTGGGGCGTCGTCGCCCAGGGGTTCCCGCTACTCAAGCGCAACCTGATCTCGGAGAACCCGCGGCGCACGCCCGATCTCGCCGCGTGGAAGGAGCGGATTCTCGACCTCGTCCCGGGCGCCGACGTCGAGTCCTTCGAGCGCAACCTGCTCCGGGTCAGCGCGGACGACCAGCTGCGGCACAGCCTCTCGATCACGACGCGCCCCGACGGCACCGTCGACTACCACGAGCCCTGGGCGTGGGCGCGCTTCCGCACCGAGGACCGCTGGGCCCCCAAGTTCGACCACTGGTGGGCGTTCCCGGTGTGCGCGTACTCCCACACGCTCTCGGGCAACGAGCGGGCCCTGTTCGACGAGGTCGCCCACGACCCGTCGATCAAGAAGATCATCCTGACCCGGTCGCGCCGGATCGACCTGCCCGGCGAGAACGTGGTCACCGTCCCGCTGATGAGCCGCGAGGGCCAGCACCACCTCGTCAGGTCACGCCAGATCTTCGTCAAGCACGGACCCCGGATCAACGGGCACTGGCCGGTCTCCCCGATCACCCACAACTTCGTCAACCTGTGGCACGGGATCCCGCTCAAGCGCTTCGGCTCGGCGATGATCGACCCGCCGCCCGAGCTGGAGCGGGCCGAGGGCCGCGAGCACGCGGCCACCCGCGCCGTGGTCACCTCGAGCCGGCTCGACTCCCTCACGATGCGGTCGGCCTTCTGGCCCCTGGCCCACGCCGACATGTGGCCCACCGGACTGCCGCGCAACGACTACATCCGGTGCGAGCCCGAACGCCTCCCGGCCGATCTCGCCGAGTCCGCGCGCCGGCTCGAGGAGGACACGCAGGGGCGCAGGCTGGTGCTGTTCCTGCCGACCTTCAAGGACGCGCAGGACGAGGCCTACTACCGGTTCAGCCCCGAGGAGCTCGCGTGGCTCCAGGACTGGATGTACCGGCACGACGCGGTGCTCGGCGTCCGCGAGCACATGGCCGACTCGGCCAAGACCTACTGGCACCAGCTGGCGCCCCTCGGGGCCATCGACGTGTCCAGTCGGCGCTACCCCGACCTCGAGGTGCTCTACCGCAGCGCCGCCGGCCTCGTCAGCGACTACTCGAGCTGCCTCGTCGACTTCATGCTGACCGGACGGCCCATGGCGAGCTTCGCGTACGACCTCGATCGCTACGCCCGGCAGGAGCGCGGGCTGTTCTATGATCTGAGCCAGGTTCTTCCCGGGCCCGTGTGCGAGACCTTCGACGACCTCGCCGCGGCGCTCGACGGCTTCTTCGATCCGCTGACGCCCGACCAGGAGGAGGACTACGCCTGGCGGCGTCGGCTCTTCTTCGACCACGTCGACGACCGGGCCTCCGCTCGTGTCGTGGCCCGGGTGAAGTCCCTTTACGGCAGCTGACCCCCCGCCTGTCGAACAGAGAGTTGACCGCCCATGTCGCACTACGCCGTCGAGATCGACCCGACGAACCTGAACACGAGCCACGCTCAGGTGATCGATCTGCTCGGCGACGCCCACCGCGTGCTGGACGTCGGGTGCTGGGCCGGTGACCTCGGCCGAGTCCTGATCGAGCGCGGCTGCCGCGTGAGCGGTTTCGAGCTCGACGCCGAGGCCGCGGCGATCGCCGCGGAGCACCTGGAGTCGGTGGTCGTGGGCGACCTCGACGCGGCGCCCCTGAGCGGGCACTTCGAGACGGGCTCCTTCGACGCCATCATCTTCGCCGACGTGCTCGAGCACGTCATGGACCCCGTCGGCGTGCTCGCCGACAGCGCACGCCTGCTGGCTCCCGGCGGCCGCATCGTCATCTCGATCCCCAACGTCACCCACGGCTCGCTGCGGCTGGCGCTGCTGCAGGGCCGCTGGCGCACGACCGACACCGGCCTGCTCGACCACACCCACATCCGGTTCTTCTCCCGCGAGGGCCTGCTGCAGATGGTCGCCGACGCGGGCCTGGTGACCGACGAGCTGCGTGGCACCACGGCGGACCCCCTGGGGGTCGAGGTGGACGTGGACCCCCACGCCCTGCCGGCCGGCGTGCTGGCGTGGATCCGGACCCAGCCCGATGCGATGGTCTACCAGTTCCAGCTCGCCGTCCGGCCGCCTCGCGCCGGCGAGGTCGCCACGACGCCGGAGCTCGTCGTCGGCAAGGACCCGCGCTGGGTGCGTCCGGGCCCCGACGCCGAGCACGTGATGACCGCCGCCTGGCGCGCGCAGCTGGTCGAGCGCGATCGCATCATCGGGCTCGAGACCACGGCCGCCGTGGCTGCGGCGGAGACTCGGCGGCTGCAGGGGATGGTCAAGCGCCTGCGCGCCCAGGTGCGCGAGCTGGAGAAGCCCGCGGCCCCGTCGGCACCCACCTCCGGTGCGCTACGGCGCACGGCAGGTCGTGTCCGGCGCCGGCTCCGCCGTCGCTGAGGCCGGTCAGCGCACGTTGTTGGAGTAGCGCTCGCGCACGGCCTTGCGCCGTCCCCAGCGGTTCTCGAGCCGCGCGAACTCCCACGGGCGGACGGCGTTGTCGCGCGTGACGGACTCGAAGTGCCACAGGCGGACCTCGTGCAGCCACAGCGACCGCAGTCCTGCGCGGCTCGTCTTGAGCCCGAAGTCGACGTCGTTGAAGTTCATCGGGAACCGCTCGCTGAAGCCGCCCACCGCCTCGAACACGTCGCGCCGCACCGCCACGCAGGCACCCGTCAGCGCCGTGACCTCGCGATTGACCTGCAGTTCGCCCAGCTCGCCGGGGGCGTCCTCGGCGGCGGTGCGGTACGGATCGGACAGGAAGCCGCTGCCGAAGCGGACCCCGCCGTGCTGCACGGTGCCGTCCTCGAAGAAGAGCTTGGCGCCGGTCGCGCCCACGCCGGGCTCGCGCAGTGGGGCGATGAGCGTCTCGATGACCTCGTCGCTGCGCGCCGCCATGTCGTCGTTGAGGAAGACGAGGACGTCACCGGCCGCGTAGGCCGCCCCGACGTTGCACTTGGCGCTGAAGTTGAACTTCTCGGTGAAGACGACGAGCCGGATCCGCAGGCCGTGGCTCTCGCGGAGCGCTCGCAGCTCCTCGAGCACCTGCTCCGGCGTGGGCCGGTCGTAGACGATCACGAACTCGAGGTCGGTGTGGCGCGTGTGCTCGGCCACCGTGCGCACGGTCTCGGTGACGAGGTTGCGGTGGGCACCCCAGACCTCGCCGGACGTGCCGATCGTCGGGATGATGATCGAGGTGGGCGTCGTGACGTCGGGACGACGGACGATGCGCAGCAGCCCCGGCGTCTCCGACACCGTGACGGTGGCCTCGATCCCCACGCGGTCGAGGTGGGCCTGCACGACGGGGACGGCGTCCGCGGCCTCGTGCTCGGGTCCCCCGTTCCGGCGGTAGAGGACGCGCTGCACGTGTCGCACGTCGCCGCCGCGCTTGCTGACCCGCAGGAGCGCGTCGAGCCCGGCGGCCGGTCCGCTGCCGGGCGGGAAGCCGCCCGCGGCGAGGAGGGAGCTGCGACGCAGGACGCTGAGACGTCCCACGTAGGCGTGGTGCAGCAGCCGCTCCGGTGACCAGTCGGGCTTGAAGTACGGCCGGCGCCCGGAACCGTCGGGCGCGGGCTCGTCGTGGTCGCTGTAGACCACGTCGAGCTCGTCGCCGGCGGCGTCGACAGCCTTCGCCACGACCACGAGGGCCTGGGCCGTCAGCTCGTCGCCGAGGTCGAGCAGGCCGACGAAGTCACCGGTCGCGGCGTCCAGGCCCGCGGACGGGCCCGCCGCGGACTCCACCGTGACGATCCTCGGCTCGGCCGCGGCCGCCTCGCGCAGGGCGTCGACGACCTCGGACGCCGCCGCGGGACCGTGGACCACCACCCACTGCCAGTCCCGCAGGCGCTGCCCGCGTACGGACGCCGCCGTGAGGTCGAACGCCTCACGGCTCGCGTCCTCGACGGTGGTCAGAAGTGAGAACCGCGGCGTCGTCACGCCATCGCCTGCATGCACGCCGCGAGCCTACTGGGACGACGCCGCGGTTTCACGGGCGGCGATCAGTCGATCTCGCGCTTGAGGATCTTGCCCGTCGCGGTCATCGGCAGCGCGTCGCGGAACTCCACGATGCGCGGGTACTTGTACTGGGCGAACTGGCCCTTGGCCCACTCGCGCAGCTCGGCCTCGGTGGTGGGATCGTCGGTGTTCTTGACCACGACCGCCTTGATCTCCTCGCCGTGCGACTCGTGCGGGACGCCGATGACGGCGACCAGCGAGACCGCCGGGTGCGTCATCAGCACCTCCTCCAGCTCGCGCGGGTACACGTTGTAGCCGCCGCGGATGATCATGTCCTTGCTGCGGTCGACGATGTAGAAGTAGTCATCGTCGTCCTTGCGCGCGAGGTCGCCCGTGCGGAACCACTCGCCGTGGATCGCCTCGGCGGTGGCGGCGGGGCGGTTGTAGTAGCCCTTCATGATGCCGTGGCCCTTGATGGCGATCTCGCCGATCGCCTCGGGGTCGTGGGCCAGGTCGGACCAGTCGTCGTTGATGAGCTTGAGCTCGACGCCCTCGACGGCCCGGCCGATCGAGCCGACGCGGACGGGCTCGCCACGGACACCGAACGAGGCGACCGGCGACGTCTCGGACAGGCCGTAGCCCTCCTGGATGACGATGCCGAACTTCTCCTCGAACTGGCGGTGGATGTCGACGGGCAGCGCCGCGCCACCGGACGCGGCGACGCGCAGGGTCGCCGCGATCGCCTCGACGTCGACGCCGCCGTCGGACTGCGCCAGGGCCTGCAGCAGGCCCCAGTACATCGTCGGGACGCCGGCGAAGAAGGTGATCTTCTCCTTGAGCAGCAGCGCCAGCGCGGCGTCGGGCTCGAAGCGCGGCAGGTAGACGATCGTGCCGCCGAACAGGATCGCGGTGTTCTGGATGACGCTCTGGCCGAAGATGTGGAACAGCGGCAGCACGGCGAGGTAGGTGTCGGGGTCGCTCTCGTCGGCGCCGAACAGCGACGGGCCGAGGCCGGCGTTCGCGCGCAGGTTGCGGTGCATCAGCTCGGCGCCCTTGGGCTGGCCGGTGGTGCCCGACGTGTAGAGGATGACGGCGGTGTCGTCGTCGTCGCGGTCGACGGTGGTGAACTCGGGCGACTGCTTCGCCACGAGGGGTCCGTAGAACTCGGGCGCCTCCATGGGCTCGGGCGCGGCCGAGTCGAGCTTGATGAGGAAGAACTCCTTGCAGCCCTCGACCTGGTTGAAGCCGGCCCAGGCGCGGTCGCCGATCGGCAGGTCGGGCGTGCCCTCGAACGCGAAGAAGGCCACCGCGTCGGAGTCGTCGAGGTGGTAGGCGACCTCACGCTCGGACAGCAGCACGTTGAGCGGGACGACCGTGGCGCCGGCCTTGAGGATGCCGAAGTAGACGATCGTGAAGTAGGGCAGGTTCGGGATCGAGATCGCGACCTTGTCGCCGGGCTTGATCCCCCGCTCGACCAGCAGGTTCGCGACCTGGTTGGCCGCACCGTTGACCTGCGCGTAGTTCAGCCGCGTGTCGCCGAAGACGATGGCGGTGCGCTCGGGGTACTTGGCGGTCGTGTCGTCGAGGATCGCGGCGAGATTGGTCACGGTGCCTTCTTTCGGGGGGTGTGTCCTCAGTTACATCGACACTGTAATCGAGGCCCGGACCGCCTCCGACACCCTGTCCATGACCTCACCAGGTCAGACCGGTGAGCCTCTCGTAGGCCTCGATGTAGCGCTCGCGGGTGCGCTCGACGATCTCGTCGGGCAGTCGCGGCGGCGGCGTGTCCGACGCCCGGTCCCAGCCCGACTCGGCCGACGTCAGCCAGTCGCGGACGAACTGCTTGTCGTAGCTGGGCTGGGCCTGGCCGGGCACGTACCGGTCGGCGGGCCAGAAGCGCGAGGAGTCGGGCGTCAGCACCTCGTCGGCCAGGACGATGGTGCCGTCCGGGCGGGCGCCGAACTCGAGCTTCGTGTCGGCCAGGATGATCCCCCGCTCCCGGGCGATCTCCTCGGCGCGGCCGTAGACCGCCAGGGTGAGGTCGCGCAGTCGCTCGGCCATCTCGGCGCCGACGGTCTCCACGATCGCCTCGAACGAGACGTTCTCGTCGTGCTCGCCCAGGTCGGCCTTCGTGGCGGGGGTGAAGATCGGCTCGTCCAGCCGCGAGCCGTCGACGAGGCCGTCGGGCAGCGGGATGCCGCACACGGCGCCCGTCTCGCGGTAGTCGATCAGCCCGGAGCCGGTGAGGTAGCCGCGAGCGACGCACTCCACCGGGAACATGTCGAGCCGCTCGACGACCAGCGCCCGCCCCGCGACCTCGGGCGGCACGTCGGTGCTGACGACGTGGTGCGGCACGAGGTCGGCCAGCTGGTCGAACCACCACAGGCTCATCCGGGTGAGGATCTCGCCCTTGTCGGGGATCCCTGGCTCGAGGATGAAGTCGTAGGCGCTCACCCGGTCGGAGGCGACCATCAGCAGGTGGTCGCCGTACGTGTACAGGTCGCGCACCTTGCCCGAGTGCAGGTGGGTGGCTCCGGGGATCTCCAGCGGCATGGCATCAGGCTAGTGGCCTGCCCAGCCGCGCGTTTCCGTGGCAGGCTGTGCCGGTGCCATCGACCCGGACCATGACCACGACCCTGCTGGTGTCGGCCCTCGTCGTCTACAGCGCGCAGGGGATGCTCGTCCCGGTCCTGGCGCCCGTCACACGACTCGTCGGCCTCGGCGAGGTCGATCTCGGCGCCGTCATGACGCTGTCGGCGGCGATGCTCGTGATCGCCGGGCCGTGGTGGGGCCGCGAGGTCGATCGCATCGGCGTGCACACCGTGCTGGTCCGCGGGCTGCTGATCGCCACCGTGGGTGCCACCGGGTTCGCCGTGATGACCGAGATCTCGGCACGGGAGGAGCTGCCCCGCTGGGTCGTCCTCGGGGCGTTCGCGCTGACGCGGGGGGTGCTCTACGGGCTGGGCTTCGCGGCCGTGCCGGTGGCGGCGCTGACGTACCTCGCCTCCACGAGCCAGGGCGCGATCGAGCGCACGAAGGCGATGGGCGCGTTCGGCGCGGTCCAGGGCATCTCCCTGGTGGTCGGGCCCGCGCTCGGCGGCCTCGCGGCGATCGGCGGACTGCTGCTGCCGGTGTACCTCGCGCCGGTGCTGGTCGGTGCCACGCTCGTCGCCGTCTGGCTCCTGCCGGTGCCCGAGCGGCAGGAGCGACCGGAGCGCGAGCGACTCGGGTTCCGCGATCCTCGCGTGCTGCCGTTCCTCCTGGCCGGTGGCGCGCTGTTCCTGGGCCTGGCGCTCGTGGAGATCATCCTGGGCTTCCTCGTGCAGGACCGGCTCGGACTGTCGGACACCGCCACCGCGCAGGTAGTCGCCGTCGCCGGCGTGCTGATCGGCATCGGGTTCGCGGTGACGCAGGCCTTCGTGGCACCGCGGGTGCCCGGCGGGCCGCGGGCGCTCATCGTGGTCGGCAGCCTGGTCGCGGCGGTCGGCTACGCCGGCGCCGTGTTCGCCTCCAGCACGGCCACCCTGCTCCCGGCGATGGTCGTCGTCGCGGCGGGGCTGGGGCTCGCGGTGCCCGGCTACAACGCCGGTGCCACCCTCGCGGTCGAGCCGAGCGAGCACGCCGCCGTCGCGGGGCAGCTCTCCGCCACCGTCGGCCTCACCTACGTGGCGGGTCCGGTCATGGGCGCCGGGCTCTACGGCCTCAACGACGTGGCGCCGATCGTGGGCGCCGCGCTGCTGTCGGTCGTGGCAGCCGGATTGGCCTTCGCGCGGCTGCGACCCGTGGCACGATGACGCCATGGGCGTCGTTCATCCGGGTTCCGAGCTGAACCCCACCAAGGCCGAGCTGCTCGAGGCATGGCTGCCCCGCCAGCCGTGGTGGCCGGCCGGCGCGTCGGTTCCCCCCTTCCAGGCCAACTTCCGCTTCGACGATCCCGAGGGCGAGGTGGGGATCGAGGGGTTCCTGCTGCCCGTCGGCGACACGGTCGTGCACGTCCCGCTGACCTACCGCTCGGCACCGCTCGACGGCGGTGAGCTCGTGGGCGAGATGGACCACTCGGCGCTGGGTCGCCGTTGGATCTACGACGGCGCGACCGATCCCGTCTACGTCGCCGAGACGACCGCCGTGATCCGCGAGGGCCGCGGCGAGGTCACGATGTTGACCCCCGACGGCACGCCCATCTCCCGTCGCTCGTTCACCGCGGCGGTGCACGGCAGCGGATCGGGCGACGGCACGCTCCACGTGGCCCGGATCGTCGACGCTCAGGCGCCCGCGGAGGCCACCGGACTCCTCACCGCGACGTGGGCGGAGCACCCCGGTCCTGTCGTGCTGGCCTGGCTCGCCTGATCTCGATACACCTGCTCGTTCCTCGCAGGCACTCGATCACCGGCTCCGGTGATCGAGTAGCCGGCGAGCGCAGCGAGCCGCGTATCGAGATCACGTGACCCCGGCCGCCGGTGATCGAGTAGCTGGCGAGCGCAGCGAGCCGCGTATCGAGATCACGTGTACCCGGCCGCGGTGATCGAGTAGCTGGGGAGCGCAGCGAGCCGCGTACCGAGATCAGGTGACCCGGCGAATCGTCAGAGGATGGCGCCCGGCGCGTAGGCGGCGGCCTCGGGGTGGCGCTTCAGCACGGCGTCGACCTGCGACAGCACCGCGGAGACCTGGGAGACGGCGGCGCCCGTGAAGGCCAGCGGCTCGGCCACGAGACGTTGGAGGTCCTCGGCGGTGAGACCGAGACGGTCGTCGGCGGCCAGCCGGTCGAGCAGGTCGTTGTCGGCGGTCCCCTGCTCACGCATCTCGAGCGCGACCGCGACGGCGTGCTCCTTGATGGCCTCGTGGGCGGTCTCGCGACCGACGCCGTGCCGCACCGCGGCCATCAGGACCTTCGTGGTGGCCAGGAACGGCAGGTAGCGGTCGAGCTCGCGCTGGACCACGGCCGGGAACACGCCGAACTCGTCCAGCACGGTCAGGAACGTCTCGAACAGGCCGTCGGCGGCGTAGAACGCGTCCGGGAGAGCCACGCGGCGCACGACCGAGCACGACACGTCGCCCTCGTTCCACTGGTCGCCGGAGAGCTCGCCCACCATCGACGCGTAGCCGCGCAGCACGACCGCGAGACCGTTGACGCGCTCGCACGAGCGGGTGTTCATCTTGTGCGGCATCGCCGACGAGCCGACCTGGCCCGGCTTGAATCCCTCGGTGACCAGCTCGTTGCCCGCCATGAGGCGCACCGTGAGCGCCAGGCTCGACGGCGCGGCGACCAGCTGCACGAGCGCGCTGACGGCGTCGAAGTCGAGGGACCGCGGGTAGACCTGGCCGACGCTCGTGAACGTGCGCTCGAAGCCCAGGTGCGCCGCGACGCGCTGCTCGAGGTCGGCCAGCTTCGCCTCGTCGCCACCGAGGAGGTCGAGCATGTCCTGGCCGGTGCCGACCGGGCCCTTGATCCCGCGCAGCGGGTACCGGGCGATCAGCTGCTCGACGCGCTCGATGCCGACGAGCAGCTCGTCGGCCGTGGTCGCGAAGCGCTTGCCCATCGTGGTGGCCTGCGCGGCGACGTTGTGGCTGCGTCCGGCCATCACCAGCTCGGCGTGCTCACCCGCCAGTCGGCCCAGGCGCGCCAGCGCGGCGACGGCCCGGTCGCGCACCAGCGCCAGCGAGGCACGGACCTGGAGCTGCTCGACGTTCTCGGTCAGGTCGCGCGAGGTCATGCCCTTGTGGATGTGCTCGCTGCCGGCGAGAGCGGCGAACTCCTCGATGCGGGCCTTCACGTCGTGACGGGTCACGCGCTCGCGCGCGGCGATCGACTCGAGGTCGACCTGGTCGACGACCGCCTCGTGCGCCTCGATGACGCCGTCGGGGGTCTCGACGCCGAGGTCGCGCTGGGCCTTCAGGACCGCGATCCACAGCTGGCGCTCGAGGACGATCTTGTGCTCGGGCGACCAGATGCGTGCCAGCTCGGCGGACGCGTAACGGGAGGCGAGGACGTTCGGAGTGGTCACCCGCCCATTGTCGCAGTTCAGCCTGCGGCGCCGGAGAGCAGGACGCGGCCGTCGTCGTCCAGGACCCGCCCCTGGCGCTTGACGCTGCGGACGATCGTGGCCCGGTCGAGCACCTGCCACCCCGGCACCTGCGCTGCGGCGGCGGCCTCGAAGTCGACGAGGTCCCCGAGTGCGCCGAACCGCGCGACGAGGGCGAGGTTGCCCGGAGCCACCACGGCGGCGCAGCGCACGACGCACGGGAACTCGCTCATCACGGGGCCGACGGCCCGCGGATCGTCGGCCCGGACCTCCAGCATCACCGCGCGGCCGGCGCCACCTGCCGAGGCCACCACGTCGCAGCCGAGGCGGATCGCGCGCGAGCGCAGCGCCCGGTCGAGCAGGCGGCGTGCCGTCGGCTCGGGCCGGTCGAGCCGGCGGGCGATGTCCGCGACGCTCATCCGCGGCTCCTCGACCAGGGCCTCGGTGAGCTGCTGGAGGACGTCGTCGTCAGGAGCGGACACGGGGCCGTCGGTGCGCCGGTCGAGCGCGAGCTCCTGATCGGCGGTCAGCGCTCCGAGACGCCACTGCGCGTCCTCACGGTGGACCGTGGCGATGAAGAAGACGCGCGTCATGAAGACGTCGGGGTCCGAGCCCACGAGGGCGTCGACGCGCTCACGCATCGCGCCGAGTCCGCGGCCGACCAGCACCACGGCGATGTCGTCCTCGCCGGCGAGGAGGTCGACCGCGTAGACCTCCTCCTCGGCGGCGATCCTCTCGGCGACCCGCACCTCCGAGCCGGGACGGACCTTCAGCTTCAGGACGACGGCGTCGCGGTCGGCCGCCAGCTGCTCCGCGCTCGGGCGGACCACGAACCAGGCGAGACGCTCGGCGACCAGGCGGTCCCACCGGCGGGCGGCAGTGGCCGGGTCGACGCCGATCGTGCGACCGATCGCGCTCCACGGCGCGCGCGGCGCCACCTGGAGGGCATGGACCAGGGCGAGGTCGATCTCGGGCAGCTCGGGAAGGCCCTGCCACGACGCGTACATGACTCCAGAGTATGGGTTGACGGTTTCACGCCGCATCTCGGTGGCGGATCGTCGCGATGATCAACATCACGCTGACGGAACCGGGCAATGCGTGCGTCCCGTCATTCCGGGAGATGCGCCGCGATGTCCCGCCGGTGGTGGGCCCCGCGGATCCGGACCAGATCTACCCCGGCGTACGCGCGACGTCGCGCCTCGTCGAGATCGGCACCCACGGCGGTGACCGACAGGACGCGTCCACCCGCCGTCACGAGGTTGCCGTCCTCGTCGATCTTGGTCCCCGCGTGGATCACGTCGACGCCCTCGAGCGCGTCGGCCTCGTCGACGCCGTCGATGCGGTCGCCCGTGACCGGCGACTCCGGGTAGTGCTCCGACGCGATGACCACCGTGACGGCCGACCCGTCGCGCCACTGCGGCAGGCCGACCTCGGCGAGCGTGCCGGTGGCCGCGCCGTGCAGCAGCGCCGACAGGGGTGTCCTCAGCAGCGACAGCAGGGCCTGGGTCTCGGGGTCGCCGAAGCGCGCGTTGAACTCGACCACGCGCATGCCCCGGCTGGTGAGGGCCAGGCCTGCGTAGAGCAGACCCTGGAAGGGGGTGCCGCGCGCGGCCATCTCCTTCACGGTGGGCAGCAGGACGCGCTGGGTCACGTCGCTCACGAGGTCGTCGGGCGCCCATGCGAGCGGCGTGTACGCCCCCATGCCGCCGGTGTTGGGCCCTTCGTCGCCGTCGAGGGCGCGCTTGAAGTCCTGGGCCGGCTGCAGCGGCAGCACCGTCGAGCCGTCGGTGATCGCGAACAGCGAGACCTCCGGACCGTCGAGGTACTCCTCGATCACGACGCGGGCGCAGGAGACGCCGTGGTCGAACGCGACCTGCCGGTCCTCGGTGACGACGACGCCCTTGCCCGCGGCGAGCGCGTCGTCCTTGACGACGTAGGGCGGGCCGAAGGTGTCGAGCGCATCGGCCACCTGTTCGGGGGTCTCGCACACCCGGGCCATCGCGGTGGGGACGTCGGCGGCGGCCATGACCTGCTTCGCGAACGCCTTCGAGCCCTCGAGCTGGGCCGCCTCGGCCGTGGGGCCGAAGCAGGCGATGCCGGCCTCCCGAACGGCGTCGGCGACGCCGGCCACCAAGGGCGCCTCGGGGCCGACGACGACCAGGCCGGCACCGATCCTCGTGGCGAGGTCGGCCACGGCCGCGCCGTCCAGTGGGTCGACCGGGTGCAGCGTGGCGACGGCCGCCATGCCCGGGTTGCCCGGGGCGGCGTGGACCTCGGTGACCTGGGAGTCACGGGAGAGGGCCAGGGACAGGGCGTGCTCGCGGCCGCCGGTGCCGATGACGAGAACCTTCACCCGTCGAGCCTAGCGGCGCCCGGCGCCGGCACCGATCACGACGGGGCGTCGGCGGAGCCGGCGGCGACCTCGCGAGCGAGCGCCACGAGGCCGTCCCACGGACGCGGCCCGTCGGTGCCGGTCAAGAACGAGGCCCACGTGAGGGGCTGCTCGACCGGGAGCGTGAGCTCGTCGAAGGCGCGGGTCCAGCCGGCCAGCAGCCGCTCGTCGTAGCGGCCGGAGGCCAGCAGGAACGAGGTGACCGCCGAGACGGTGCCGCGACGGTCCTCGTCGTCCTCGCGCAGCAGCTCGGCGAGGTCGGCGCCAAACCCCTCGGCGTCGAACTCGGGCCACGAGGCAGCCGCGTGCAGCCCGTCGCGCAGCAGGTCGGGCAGTCGGTCCCAGTCGGTGAGGTCCTCGCGGTGGGGTCCGAACGCGATCGTGGCCAGCGCCGCGACGACGCCGTGGGCCCCGATGGCCGCGAAGAAGCCCGCCATCGCCTCGGGACGCCGGTGCTGCCGCTCCAGCACCCGCATGAGGCGGGTGAAGCGCGCCGCCTGCTGCCGCGAGACGAGATCGGAGGGCGGGAGGACGTCAGTCATCGGCCACCTGGGACCTGCGGCCCGTGACGACGTCGCCCAGCGCCGCGACGACCTCCTCGAGGGTGAGCGGGACGAGCGAGACCTCGACCTCCTCGTTGCCGGTGCGGGGCGCGTGCTCGACGCGGTACCAGCCCTGGGCGCCCGCGTCGACGACGGTGACGGAGGCGTCGACGTCGCGCTCGGCCCAGTTGCCCGTCGCGCGCCAGGCCAGGCGCCACCCCTCGAGGATCGGATCGAGCGCCGCGTCACCGCTCGGGTCGACGCCGTCGAGCGTCATGGCCGCGTCGATGACCGTGGTGTTCGTGCCCACGGTGTCGCGGTCGTCGACGACCTCGCGGTCGAAGATCGCCAGCCACTGGCGCAGCTGGTCACGCAGCAGGCCGAGCTCGGTGGCCGTCACGACGACCGCGCCCTCGGCGTCGGGCGTGCTGGTGGTGGCGCGGCCGTCGGGCATCCAGCCGATGAACAGGGGCTTCAGGGTGGCGCCGTCGAAGCGCTCGACGACGATGCTGCGTGCCGGGCCCACCGCGACCTCGACCAGGCTCGCGGCCGTGGGATGGACGCCCGTGGAGGTCACGAGTCCCTCCTGGCGCAGGCGCGTGGGCGCGTCGCCCGGGCTGATCCGGCCCGCATGGACCTCGGCGAGCTTGATCAGGTCGTCGTAGCCGACGGTCAACTGCAGGAAGGTCTCGTCGAGTTTCGGCACGGTGGCTCCAGCGTTCGCAGGGGTGTCGTTCATGTCGTGATCAGTCCCAGAAGGTGAGCGTGTCGCCGACGTCGGACCAGGTGTCGCCGTCGGTGACGGTGTCCCAGGCGTTCGAGGCCGTCTCGCTGATCTCGTCCCAGTGGTCGACGACCTCGGCCCCCGCCCAGACCAGGCCGGTGGTCACGGCGATGGCGCCGGTGACCGGGTTCGGTGCGATCAGGAACGCGGTCGTGGAGGCGCTGAAGGCGGTCTCGGCGACGTCGGCGACGTAGCCCGCACCCTCGCGCTCGAACGCGTCGATCGGGTTGCCCTGCTGGATGAGGTTGTTGACCCCGACGGCGGTGCTGTAGACGCCGCCGACGATGCCCAGGCCGCGCATGAGGCCCAGTCCGCCGGGATTGCGCGCGAGCGGGTCGGCCCAGCCCGCGGTGGGGAACCGGGTGCCCGGTCCGGCCCACTTCGGCAGCTTGTTGAGCAGAGCGGTCGGCGGCGCGGCGTGCCGGCCGCCACCGGAGAGCATCCAGCGGGCCCACTCGCCGGTGCGCCCGCCGGCGTTCGCCATGCGGGTCAGCATCTGGCGGCCGACGAGGCCGGTCTGGAAGATCGGCGCGACACCCGTGGCCATCTTCTTCATCTTGCCCAGCGCCGCGGCGATCGAGATGAGCGGGAAGTCGTCGTCGTTGCCGAAGATGTTGCCGAACTCGGCGCCGAGGTACTCGCCCAGCAGGTCGTTGAGGGTGTCGTTGATGGCGCCGAGCGACATCGAGACCTTGCCCTCGCCCGACTCGTCGAGCAGCAGCGCGATGTCGGCGAGGCCTTTGAGCTTCTCGGCGGCGTCGTCCAGGAACGTCGCCTTGGCCTCGATGTTCTCCAGGCTCGGCAGCGCCACGGGGCTGGCCGACCTCGCCGAGGCGGCGTTCGAACGGATCTTGCTGGCGAGCTCCTCGGCGCGGGTGGCCGAGAGCGTCAGCTGGTCGTAGTCCATCTCCACGGTCATGAGCGCTGACTCTCCTTCAGTGCGGCCCACAGGGCGATGTGCTCGGGCGCCGCGAGCTTCGTCACGCGCGGCGCGATGAGGTCATACTCCCTGACGATCGACCACTCCGTCACCGCCACGTTGATCGGCGAGGCCCACCGGCGCGACGCCACGAGGACTCCGGCGTCGCAGCGCAGCGTCACCAGGTCGGGCAGCGAGCGACCGGTGTACTCCATCCCGGGCAGGACGAACCCCGCGTCGCCCGTGATGGTGTGCCGCTTCCGGCGGACCAGGCCGCCGGGACTGCCCTGCGCGGTGGTCACCGTGGCGACCCGCGCGCCGTTCAGGCTGACCGGGACGCCGTCGTCGAAGACGCTGCGCCACTGGTTCGCCTCGCGCTCGGCCGCGGGCCGGCGGTCCGTCACGTCGAGCTCGACGACCGCGTTTTCGACCGTGGCCTCGATCAGGCCGTCGCGCACCACGACGCGCACCGGACCCCACCGGGCCCGGCGGAACGCCTGCCACTCGAACCGCTTCTCCTCGTTCACACGTGCCCCCGTATGTGCCAGGTGTTTCAGGTCAGAGCAGGTCGTGCAGGACGACCGTCTCCTCGCGGTCGGGACCCACGCCGACGGCGCTGATCCGCGAGCCGCTGATCGCCTCGATCTCGCGCACGTACGACTGCGCGTTCGCGGGCAGGTCGGAGAGCTCCCGGGCGCCGCTGATGTCCTCGGACCAGCCCGGGAAGTACTCGAAGATCGGCTTCGCGTGGTGGAAGCCCGTCTGGGTCATCGGCATCTCGTCGACGCGCTCGCCGTCGACGTCGTACGCGACGCACACCGGGATCTGCTCCCAGCCGGTCAGGACGTCGAGCTTGGTCATCACGAAGTCGGTGACGCCGTTGATGCGGGCCGCGTAGCGGGCCACGGGCGCGTCGTACCAGCCGCAGCGGCGCGGGCGGCCCGTCGTCGTGCCGAACTCGCCGCCGTTCTCGCGCAGGCGGTCGCCGTCGGCGTCGAACAGCTCGGTGGGGAACGGGCCCTCGCCGACGCGGGTGGCGTAGGCCTTGACGATGCCGATCACGCGGGTGATCTCGGTGGGCGCGATGCCCGAGCCCGTGCACGCGCCGCCGGTGGTGGCCGACGAGCTGGTGACGAACGGGTAGGTGCCGTGGTCGACGTCGAGCAGCGTGGCCTGGCCGGCCTCGAGCAGCACCGTCTTGTCCTCGCGCAGGGCGTCGTGCAGCACGAGGGCGGTGTCGGCGACGAACGGCCGCAGGCGCTCGACGTGACCGAGCAGGGACTCCACGATCTCCTCGGCCGACACGGCGCGTCGGTTGTAGACCTTGGTGAGGATCTGGTTCTTGAGGTCGAGCGCGCCCTCCACCTTCGCGCGGAGGATCTTCTCGTCGAAGAGGTCCTGCACGCGGATGCCGAGGCGGTTCATCTTGTCGGCGTAGGTCGGGCCGATGCCGCGGCCGGTGGTGCCGATCTTGCGGCTGCCGAGGAAGCGCTCGTTGACCTTGTCCAGCGTGCGGTTGTAGTCGGCGATGATGTGCGCGTTGGCGCTGACGAGCAGGCGCGAGGTGTCGATCCCACGCGCGTTCAGGCCGTCGATCTCCTGGAAGAGCACGTCGAGGTCGATGACGACGCCGTTGCCGATCACCGGCACGCAGCCCGGGGTGAGGATGCCGCTCGGGAGCAGGTGCAGTGCGTACTTCTCGTCACCGATGACGACGGTGTGGCCGGCGTTGTTGCCGCCGTTGAACTTCACGACGTAGTCGACGCGGCTGCCCAGGAGATCGGTCGCCTTGCCCTTGCCCTCGTCACCCCACTGGGCTCCGACGATCACGACTGCGGGCATGCGAGCCACCCCTCCACCAGACGGAAAGCCCCGCTACGGGGGCTCTTACTCGTCGATCCTACCGAGAAGCGAGCGTCGCGGGGGCACAGGCCCGCGACCCGGGGGGCCATGAGCGCCTGCCAAATGAGACATCCGCACGAGTTCGTTCCGAGTGATGGACGTCACGGATTCCTGCAGTAGCCTTCCCGTAACTGCTCGTGTAACGGTGAGTTGCAGTGGGACTCCCCCGGGCCCAACGGCACTCGAAGGAGGACTCCCTTGCATCCCCATCGCCTGACGCTCGTCCCGGCGGGAGACATCCACCTCTGGGTGCCCCGCTCCTCGACGCTGCGCGCCTTCGCCACCGCTCCGCCGGACCCGCGCCCCGTCACCCCCGACCAGCAGCGCCGCCTCGACATCGCCAGCCTCCCGCGCCACGTCGACGACGAGGTCAACCCGTGGATCGGCCTGCGCGCCACGCTGCACGGTGCCGACTTCGTCTCGCTCGCGGGCACGCTGCGCCGGTTCTGCGCCCGCCACGAGAGCCTGCGGTGCATGTTCGTCCGCCGCGACGACGGCAGCTACGAGCGCCGCATCGTCGACGCCGAGCTGATCGGCTTCCAGCCGCGCCACGTGGGGCACTTCGCCGATCCCGGCGAGGCGTTCGACGCGGTGATGGCCGAGCTGGACGACCTCACCGGGCCGCTGTCGTGGCCCGCCGCCACGGTGATCACCGTGACCGACGAGAACGGCGACATCACCGTCTTCGCCGCCTTCGACCACGTGACCTTCGACGGCTACAGCGCCTATCTGACGATGGGCGAGCTCAAGCTGCACCTCGAGGCCGAGCTGAACCACGCGCCGCTGCCGACCCCCGTGGGCAGCTACGTGGACTTCGCCGTCGAGCAGCGCGCCATCCAGGACGCCATCACGGTCGACAGCCCGGCCCTCGAGCCCTGGCGGCGCGCCGCCGACGCCACCGGCAACCTGCCCGGCCTGCCCCGGGGCACGGGCGTCCGCCGTGGTGACCTGATCCAGCACCGGATGCGCTACCCGACCTTCGCCGGTCCCCGCCTGAGCAAGGCCTTCCACCGGTGGTGCGAGCGCAACGACGTCCCGCCCGCGCTGGCCTTCACGGCGGTGCTGCTGCGCGCCATGGTCGCCGAGGAGCCCGACGATCGCCTCACCGTGCTGATGTCGACGCACAACCGGCACCGGCAGGAGTGGCACCAGGCCATCGGCTGGTTCTCCGGGATCGTGCCGATGACGGTCGACATGGGCCGCGACCTCCCCCTCACCGAGCTGGCCCGGCGCACGGCGGAGGCGTGGCAGTTCGCCCGCACCGCCGAGACGATCCCGCTGCCGCTGGCCAACCAGCTGCTCGGCACCACGATGCGGCCCGCCGCGGTCGTGTCGTTCCTGGACTCGCGCCACTGCCCCGGGCGCGACGGCTGGGAGGAGATGGACTCCACCGTCTTCCTGGGCGAGGTCGAGCCCAGCGACGAGATGCACCTGTGGGTCAACTCGATGCCGTACGGCACCGAGCTGGTCCACCGCACCCCCGACACCCCGCCCTGCATCGAGTGGCTCGACCGCGTGATGAACCGGATGCGGGAGCAGATGGTGGCGGTCACGCGTGAGGTCAACGATCCGACGGAGGCACTGGCATGAGGATGACCCGCATCGAGGAGCTCGACACCATCGACGGTGACGTGTTCCTGCTCCGCCCGTCCGAGGAGTCATACGCGGCCCTCGCGGTCGCGCCCGCGAACGAGCACCGGCCCTCCTACATGCAGGACCAGCACCTGCGGCTGCGCCGGGCGATGGAGCGGGTGGGCTCGGCCGACGCCAATTGGCTCGGCCTGTGCTTCGACGTCCCTGGCCCGCTCGACGTCGATGCCCTGCAGCGCGCGGCCACGACGTGGGTCCGCCGGCACGAGGTCCTCTGGGGGACCTTCCGGGACAACCCCGACGACCCTGACGGCGAGATGACCCGCCATGCGGTCGCCCCCGAGGACATGACGCTCACCGTCACGCCGCTCGGCTCGCACCCCGGGCCGGACGTGAACAACGTGCTGCTCAAGCACTTCAGCGACGCCGTCGACCCGATCGACAACTTCGGCTACGCGATCGCGGGCGTCTCCGGCGACGACACGTCCACCATCTTCTGCGGCTTCGACCACTGCTACGGCGACGGCTTCAGCGTCCTGCTGGGCTACATGGAGCTCTCCCAGCTGTACGCCAACGAGACCGGCGCCGAGCACGTCGACCTGCCCCCGGTGAAGGGCTACATGACGTACGCGCAGGAGGAGCGCGACGCCGCGCAGCAGTACGACATCGAGCACCCGTCGATGCAGTTCTGGGCCGACTACGCGATGGACGGCGTGGTCGCGAAGGACGGATTCCCCATGGACCTCGGGATCGCCGAGGGCGAGCGGTTCTGGCTGATCCCCATGGACTACGACATCCTCAGCGCCGAGGAGTGCGACCGGCTCGAGGCCATCGCCAAGGAGGAGGAGGCCACGTTCCCGTCGGTCGTCTACGCCTCGTTCGCGCTGGCGGCGCGTGACCTCGCCGGCCGGAGCGCGTACCGGTTCTTCAACCCCGTCGCGACGCGCGACACCGCCGAGACGCTCGTGACGATGGGCTGGATGATCAACGTCCTGCCCATCCACATCCCGGTCGGACCCGAGGACACGCTCTTCGAGGTCGCCCGCGACGTGCGCCGGAAGTTCCGCGAGGCCCGCGTCTGCGAGCCGGTGCCGGCACTGCGGGTCATGGAGGTCGTCCAGGAGGTCTTCGGCTTCTCGCTCGAGGACACCCACCGGCCGGCGATCGTGTCCTACCTCGACGGCCGGATGATCCCCGGCCAGGAGAAGTGGGCGCAGGACCGCTTCCACGGGACCACCGGCCAGGGCTACGACGACAACGTGAACGTGTGGATCAACCGCACGCCCACCGAGCTCTACGTCATGTGCAGCGTCCCGCAGACGCCCACGGCCGTCGAGAACGTCAACGCGTTCTTCACGTACGCCTCGAACCTCCTGCGAGGCGCGCTCACCCGCTAACGTCAGAGGGGTGAACTCCTGGCTGGCGGTCAGCAACGCGAATGCGGGCACCTCCGACGAGGAGGTCATCGCCCGGGCGCTCTCGGCCCTGCGCGAGGTCGCCGACGTCGACCACGTGGCGACCGAGGACCCCGACGACCTGGCCGCGGCCCTGGCGAAGCACCCCGACGTCGACCTGGTGATCTCCATGGGCGGGGACGGCAGCCTGCACGCGGTCGTCCAGGCGCTGCACGACGCCGGCCGGCTGCCGGGCACCCCGGTGGGTCTCGTCCCGCTGGGCACGGGCAACGACTTCGCCCGGACCCTCGACCTGTCCACCGATCCCGTGGTGGCCGCCCGCGACCTGGCCAACGGCTCGGTCCGGCCGATCGACCTGATCCTGGACTCCACGGGGCGGGTCGTGGTGAACGCGGCGCACGTGGGCATCGGCGCCGAGGCCGCCGCGCGGGCCGAGCCCGTCAAGCCGGCGCTCGGTCCGATCGCCTACGTGCTCGGGGCGATCTCGACCCTCTTCAGCCGCAGCGCCGACGTGCACGTGACCATCGACGACCGCACGCTCAGCGGTCGCGTGGCCCAGGTCGCGGTCGGCAACGGGCGCTTCGTGGGCGGCGGCGGCGAGCTGCTGCCGCACGCCATCGTCGACGACGGGGCCATGGACGTGGCCGTCGCGTTCGCGGCCCGGCTGCCCCAGCGGATCGCCTACGCCCTGCACCTGCGCCGCGGCACCCACCCGGGCGCCGACTTCGTGCACTACACGCGGGCCCAGTCGGTGCGGGTGGAGGGCGAGCCCGTGCGCTGCACGACCGACGGCGAGCTCTCCGACCCGCGCCGGGAGCACGGGTGGGAGCTGCACGCCGGCGGCCTCGCGATGCGCCTTCCCGACTGAGTCAGCCCACGAGCGCGTCGTAGCCCTCGCGGCTCGACTCGCGCAGGAACTCGCGGCAGCGGTGCGCCTCCTCGACGTCGCCGAGCCGCTCGCTGGCGGTGGCCAGGACGGCGAGGGCGTGGAGGAATCCGCGGTTGGCCTCGTGCGACCACGGCACCGGGCCGTGCCCGCGCCAGCCGTTGCGGCGCAGCGAGTCCAGGGAGCGGTGATAGGCCGTGCGCGCGAACGCGTAGCCCTCGAGATGACGGTCCTCGGCGAGCGCGGCGTCGGCCAGGCGCGCCCAGGCGGCCACCGAGTCGGGGTGACGCTCGGCGACCTCCTCGGGGGGCGCTCCCTCGGCCAGCAGGGCCGCGCCCGGGTCCTCGGGCAGCAGGGTCTCGGGCGGTTCTCCCAGAAGGTTGGTCATGGTGAGCCAGCCTAGACGGGCGACCCCATCAGGACCGCTGGTGCGTGTGCGCGATGTAGACGTCGCACGGTGCGTGCGCGGCCACGTCCCGGGCGATGCTGCCCAGGATCCGGGCCAGGCCCTGCACGCGCTTGTTGCCCACGACGATGACGTCGACGTCGAGCTCCTCGGCCGCACGGACCAGCGCGTCGGCGGGGTTGCCCTCGGCGGCGCCGTACGTCACCTCGAGCTCGGGGAACTCGCGGCGGATCCCCGCGAAGACGTCGCTCGCCACACCCTGGGCCGCCTGCTCGCTCGTGATCAGCAGCTCCTCGGAGCCGACGTCGATCCGCTCGGCCTCGAAGCTGCCGTACGCCGAGAGCACGTGCAGTCGGGCGCCCATCGCAGCGGCGAGCTCGGCCGCCTTGCGCGCCGCGGCGGCCGCGGGCTCGGTGTTGTCGACGCCGGTGAGGACGATCTTCGCCATGGTTTCCCCTTCATCACGCCGAGCTCGGACGCCCGGATGCCATTTCGGATCCTAGTCGCCGGCGGGGGCGCCGGCCCGGCCCGGGGGCGCGCGGTCCCGGCCACCGAGACCCGGTCCGGACGCGACGACGGCGGGGACGAAGCCGTCCCCGCCGTCGTTCGGTGCGTCAGTGCGTGCCGGCGCTGCGCAGGTTCTCGCAGGCCTCGACGACACGCGCCGCCATGCCGGCCTCGGCGGCCTTGCCCCACGCGCGGGGGTCGTAGGCCTTCTTGTTGCCGACCTCGCCGTCGACCTTCAGGACGCCGTCGTAGTTCTGGAACATGTGACCGACGACCGGGCGCGTGAACGCGTACTGGGTGTCGGTGTCCACGTTCATCTTCACGACGCCGTAGTCGACCGCGGCGCTGATCTCCTCGGGCAGCGAGCCCGATCCGCCGTGGAAGACGAAGTCGAAGGGGCGGTCCTGGCCGAACTTCGCGGCGACGGCGTCCTGCGCGGCCTTGAGCACCTCGGGACGCAGCTTCACGTTGCCCGGCTTGTAGACGCCGTGCACGTTGCCGAACGTCAGCGCGGTGAGGTACCGGCCGTTCTCGCCCAGGCCGAGCGCCTCGACCAGCGCGATGGCGTCCTCGGGGGATGTGTAGAGCTTGTCGTTGATCTCCGCCTCGACACCGTCCTCCTCGCCGCCGACGACGCCGATCTCGACCTCGAGGATGATGTTCGCGGCGTGCGCCTTGGCCAGCAGCTCCTGCGCGATCTCGAGGTTCTCGGCGAGCGGCACGGCCGAGCCGTCCCACATGTGCGACTGGAAGTACGGCAGGTCGCCGCCCTTGACCCGCTCGGCCGAGGCCTCGAGCAGCGGACGAACGAAGCCGTCGAGCTTGTCCTTGGGGCAGTGGTCGGTGTGCAGCGCCACGTTGATCGGGTACTTCTTGGCGACCTCCTGCGCGAACGCGGCGAACGCCAGCGAGCCGGAGACCATGTTCTTGACGGTGGGGCCGGAGAAGTAGTCGGCGCCGCCGGTGGAGACCTGGATGATCCCGTCGCTGCCGGCCTCGGCGAAGCCGGCCAAGGCGGCGTTCAGCGTCTGCGAGGACGAGACGTTGATCGCGGGGTAGGCGAAGGAGTTGTTCTTCGCCTTGTCCAGCATCTCTGCGTAGACCTCGGGAGTGGCGACGGGCATGGGTCCTCCTGTGGGAACTCGTGTTGCGGGTCAGTATTCCACCGACGCGAGGTCGGCATGCTCACGGATCCAGGCGTGCATCGTGATCGCGGCGGCAGCACCCGCGTTGATCGATCGGGTCGAGCCGAACTGGGCGATCGCGACCAGGCGCTCGCACACCGCGGCGGCCTCGGGCGTGAGGCCCGGACCCTCCTGGCCGAACACCAGGACGGCGTCGCGCGGGAGGTTCGTCGTCTCCAGCGGGACGGCGCCGGGCAGGTTGTCGACGCCGACCACGGTGAGTCCCGACTCGGCCGCCCACGCGGCGAACGCGGCGACGTCCTCGTGGTGGTGCACGTGGACGTAGCGGTCGGTGACCATCGCCCCGCGGCGGTTCCAGCGGCGCTTGCCGATGATGTGCACGCCGCCGACGTTGAACGCGTTCGCGGTGCGCACGATCGAGCCGATGTTGAAGTCGTGCTGCCAGTTCTCGATCGCGACGTGCAGGCGGTGGCGCTGGAGGTCGAGGTCGGCGACGATCGCCTCCACGGTCCAGTAGCGGTAGCGGTCGACGACGTTGCGGGTGTCCCCCTCGCGCAGCAGCTCGGGATCCAGGCGCGGGTCGTCCGGCCAGGGGCCCTGCCACGGGCCGACGGTCACGACACCCCGTACTGCTCGCGGTACGCGCGGACGGCCGGCAGGTGCTCGGCGTACCGGCCGGACTCCTCGAGGTACTCGATGATGTCGTCGAAGGTGACGATGGACGTCACCGTGATCCCGTGGTCGCGCTCGACCTCCTGGATCGCGGAGAGGTCGCCCGTGCCGCGCTCGCGGCGGTCGACGGCCACGACCACGCCCGCCACCTCGGCGTCGAGGGGCTCGACCAGTGCGATGACCTCGCGGATGGCGGTGCCGGCGGTGATGACGTCGTCGATCACCAGCAGCCGGCCGCGCGGGGCGGCGCCGACGAAGAGGCCGCCCTCCCCATGGTCCTTGGCCTCCTTGCGGTTGAAGCACCACGGCACGTCGCGGTCGTGGTCCTGGGCCAGCCGCACCGCCGTCGCCGCGGCGAGCGGGATGCCCTTGTAGGCGGGGCCGAGCAGGACGTCGAACTCGGGTCCGGCGCCCGCGATCGCGTCGGCGTAGAACCCGCCGAGCGCCGACAGCCGTGCGCCGGTGTCGAACGCGCCCGCGTTGAAGAAGTACGGCGACGTGCGCACCGACTTCAGCGTGAACTCGCCGAAGCGCAGGACCTCGTGCTCGAGGGCGAACTCGATGAAGCGGCGCTGGTAGTCGTGCACCCCGCCAGCGTAGGGGGCCTAGGTGCCCGGCTTCCGCTCGGAGGAGGCGAGGTCGCCCACGACGACGCTGCGGTCGTCGGTGTGGAACAGCTCGGAGCAGGTGACGAGTGTGATGACGCGCTCGGTGGCGGGCTCCCCCTCCGCGTCGGGGTCGGGGACGGGCCACAGCGGCCAGGACGTCGTGAACGGCACGCGGATCTCGTCGCCGTCCTGGCGCAGGACGTAGGTGTGGACGTGCGTGCGGGTCTCCACGACGACCTCGTCGCCCGCGCGCAGGTCGAGGAACTTGCGGAACGGCTCGCCGTGCGTGACCCGGTGGCCCGAGAGCACGAGGTTGCCCACGCGGCCCGGCTGGGCGCTCTCCTCGTGCCGGCCCACGCCCTTCGCGAGGGTGGCGTCGTCGTCGCCGTCGAGGATCGGCACCTCGAAGTCGGATCCGAAGCGCTTGATCCGCAGCAGGCCGACCCCGGCGATGGGATCCTCCTGGGCCTTCCAGGCCTCGGAGATCTCGCCGCGGATGCGCTCGTGGTCGCGCTGGGCGACGACGTTCGTGCCCCAGTACTGCCAGCCCACCCAGCCCAGGATCCCCACACCGGTCAGCACCAGCACGAGGCCGAGCACCAGCACGACGCGGGAGCCGACGGAGCGCGTGGAGGCGGAGGACACGTCACCATTGTCCCGGGGCCGGCCACGCACGCGAACCGGACTCCGCGATCTCTTCGGCGAAGTTCGCGATTTCGCTCCGGCGGTTGGGGGCCCCATGTATTCTGGAGGAGCAGGTTCGGGGAGCTCTTGAGCCGTCGTTCCTGCCGTCGGCCCGCCGTTTCACCCCCCGAGAACGGCGGGCCGACCTATGTCCTCCCCCTGCTACCTCCGAAGATCCGATGGGCCCCGCTATCGTCGATCAGGTGAGCAGGCGCAGCGCTCGACTCGATGGAATCGGCACCACGATCTTCGCGGAGATGAGTGCCCTGGCCACGCAGACCGGCGCGATCAACCTCGGTCAGGGCTTCCCCGACGAGGACGGCCCCGAGGTGATCCGGCAGGCGGCGCGCGACGCCATCACCGCGGGCCACAACCAGTACGCACCCGGCACCGGCATGGCACCCCTGCGCGAGTCGATCGCCCGGCACCAGCACCGCTTCCACGGCATCGAGCTCGACCCGGCGCGAGAGGTGGTGGTGACCACCGGCGCGACCGAGGCCGTCGCGGCCGCGCTGCTCGGGCTGGTGAATCCCGGCGACGACGTGCTCGTGCTGGAGCCCTACTACGACTCCTACCGCGCCGTGATCCAGATGGCCGGCGCCCGCCACGTCGCGGTGACCGTGCGCGCTCCCGACTTCCGGCTGCCGGTGGACGAGCTGCGCGCCGCGGTCACGCCGCGCACCACCGCGATCGTCCTCAACACACCGCACAACCCGACCGGGACGGTGCTGACGCCGCAGGAGCTGGCCGCCGTCGCCGAGGTGGCCATCGAGCACGACCTGGTCGTCGTGTCCGACGAGGTCTACGAGCATCTCGCGTTCGCGCGGCCGCACGTGCCGATCGCGACACTGCCGGGCATGGCCGAGCGGACGCTCACCGTCAGCAGCGCCGGGAAGACCTTCTCCTTCACCGGTTGGAAGATCGGCTGGGCGACCGGACCGGCCGACCTCGTGGACGCCCTCATGGGTGCGAAGCAGTTCCTCACCTACACCTCCGGCGCGCCGTTCCAGCCGGCGATCGCCACGGCACTCGACCTGCCCGACGAGTTCTTCACCGACCTGCGCGACGGGCTGCGCAAGCGTCGCGACCTTCTCTGCACCGGGCTGTCCGACGCGGGCTTCGACGTCTTCATCCCCGAGGGGACCTACTTCGCGACGACCGACGTGGCGCCCCTCGGCTTCTCCGACGGCCTCGAGTTCTGCCGCACGCTGCCCCGTCTCGCCGGCGTCGTCGCCGTCCCGCACCAGGTGTTCCACGACGACCGGCCCGACGGCTCGAACCCCGGACGCACCCTCGTCCGCTGGGCGTTCTGCAAGCGCACCGAGGTGCTCGAGGAGGCGGTCGCGCGCCTGCGCGCGCTGCGCTCGAACTGAGACGATCGTGCAACTCCCGTTTGCATGTGGCCTGCCTCACACCTAGAGTCACGCCAACGGCATCTCGTAGGGGGACTCTCGTGTCACGACGGCTCAAGGCATTCCTGGTGGCGGCGCTCGGCGCCCTGGTCCTGGTCACCGGAGGGACCGGAGCCTCTGCCGAGTCGGGCTGGTGGGTCGCGACCAGCACCCCCTCCCCCGAGTCCGAGGTCAACGCGACCGGCGAGCCGATGCGCGGCACGGGGCCCGGCGGCGAGGTGAGCGGCTTCATCGACGCCCACACCCACATGTTCATGGACCTCGGCATGGGTGGGAACGCGGTCTGCGGCTCCACCTGGAGTGAGAAGGGCATCGCGGACGCGCTCAAGGACTGCGACCGTCACGGCGTCTCGATCCTGGAGAACCTGACGAACTCCGGTGCCGGCCGCGGCCCCCTCGACGCGCACGACACGGTCGGCTGGCCCACGTTCAAGGACTGGCCGACCTACTCCTCCTTCACGCACCAGCAGATGTACTACAAGTGGGTCGAGCGCGCGTGGCGCGGCGGCCAGCGGATCATGGTGAACGACATGGTCTCCAACCCGGGACTGTGCCCGATCCTCGGTGTCATCGCCGGCCCCAACAAGTACAGCTGCGACGACATGGACACCGTCCGTCGCCAGATCAAGGCCACGTACGACCTGCAGGCGTTCGTCGACCGGCAGTTCGGCGGCGCCGGCAAGGGCTGGTACCGCGTCGTCACCACGCCGGAGCAGGCCCGTGCGGTCGTGGCCGACGGCAAGCTGGCCGTCGTCCTCGGCGTCGAGGTGTCCGAGCCGTTCGGCTGCAAGCAGGTGCTCGGCGCGCCGCAGTGCACGAAGGCCGACATCGACCGGGGCCTCGACGAGCTCCAGGGCAAGGGCGTCTCGAGCATGTTCCTGTGCCACAAGTTCGACAACGCGCTGTGCGGCGTGCGCTACGACGAGGGCACGGCCGGGCTGCTGGTGAACGCCGGTCAGTTCCTGACCACGGGCACCTGGTGGAACCCCGCGACGTGCCGCGAGGGCGAGGTCGCCGACAACACCGTGATCGGCGGTGTGCTGCCCAGCGAGATCGCGAGCGTCCCGGGCCTGCCCGCGGTGCTGCCGGTCTACCCGAAGGGGCCGCACTGCAACCCGCGCGGCCTCACCGAGCTCGGCGAGTACGCCCTGCGCGGGATGATCAAGCGCAACATGATGGTCGAGCTGGACCACATGAGCGCCAAGGCCGCCGGCCGCGCCCTCGACATCCTCGAGGCCGAGGCCTACCCCGGCGCCCTCTCGACCCACGACTGGCTGTCGACGGCGTACATGGACCGGCTCTACGGCCTCGGCGGCTTCGCGACGCAGTACGGGCACACGGCCACCGAGTTCGCGACGCAGTGGCGCGAGACGAAGCCGATGCGCGACAAGTACGGCGTCGCCTACGGCTACGGCACCGACATGAACGGCTTCGGCGGCACCGCCGCGCCGCCCGAGGACGGCGCGAAGATCTCCTACCCGTTCACCGGCGTCGACGGCACGGTCTTCGACCGGCAGGTCACCGGTGAGCGCACGTGGGACTACAACGCCGAGGGCGTCCCGCACTACGGTCTCGTCCCCGACTGGATCGAGAGCCTGCGCACCCTGGCCGGGTCCGCGATCGTCGACGACCTCGCCGCCGGGTCGGAGTCCTACCTGCAGACGTGGGGCGCCACCTCCGACTTCCAGCCGGGCGCCAACCTCGCGCGCGAGGCGATCGCGTCGGCCAGCTCCACCGAGTGGAACCTGCTGACGGACCTGAAGCCCGGTCGCGCGATCGACGGCAAGCTCTCGACCCGCTGGGCCAGCAAGTACGGCCAGGACGACGCCTGGTTCCAGGTGGAGCTGCTGTCGGTGCGCCCGGTCAGCAAGGTCACGATCGAGTGGGAGAGCGCGTACGCGCGCCAGTACCGCGTGCAGACCTCCCTCGACGGGAAGCAGTGGCGCGACGTGGCCGTCGTCGGCTCCGGCAACGGCGGGCTCGACACCGTGAAGTTCGCGCCGAGCTCGGCGCGGTTCGTGCGGATGCAGGGCGTCGAGCGGGCGACGCGCTACGGCTACTCGATCAAGGAGTTCGGCGCGTTCAGCTGAGATCGCTGAGGGCAGAGGACCGCCCCAACCTCCCGATGGTGGTTGGGGCGGCGAGAGGCCGGTGCTGCTCCGGCCACCACCCGGGCCGAAGCACCTGGGCAGTGCCATCAACCTACAGGCGGCGTTCAAACCAACCTGAGGCGGGGCTCATGTTCGGGGACGTGCGCGCTCGGGCCGACGGCGAGCCCAACCGGCGCGGAATGACGAAGGCGCGGACTCTGCCAGTGCAGAAACCCGCGCCATTCCAATGATTCTGGTGGAGCCGCCTGTCAGAATCGAACTGACGACCTTCTCATTACGAGTGAGATGCTCTACCGACTGAGCTAAGGCGGCGCGATCCGGCGAGGATCACCCGCCGAACCAAGTGTGGACTATACCGCCTCGGCCCAGCGGGACGGAAACCCGGGTTCTGTCCGTATGATCGGCCGCGTGGACGCACCGACCCAGGCCGAGCTCGACGACATCCGTGCCAGCATCGACAACATCGACGCGGCCCTCGTGCACCTCCTGGCGGAGCGGTTCAAGTGCACCAAGCGTGTGGGGAGGCTGAAGGCCGAGCACGACCTCCCGCCGGCCGATCCCGAGCGCGAGTCGCGCCAGATCGAGCGGCTCCGCTCGAAGGCGCTGGAGGCCGACCTCGACCCCGCGTTCGCGGAGAAGTTCCTCAACTTCATCATCAGCGAGGTCATTCGGCACCACGAGGCCATCCGCGACTGAGCGCTGGGAGTGACGTTCGCGGGGTGCTCCACGGCGTGTCACCCCCGCGAACGTCACTCCCAGCGCTTCCCGCAGGTCACTCCTTGCAGACCGTGCCGTCCTTCGGGACGGTGCCGCCGAAGTAGGCGTCGACCGCCTCGCGGATGCAGGAGTTCCCCGAGGTGTAGGCCGTGTGGCCGTCGCCCTCACGGGTGAGCAGGACGCCTGAGTCGAGCTGGTCGGCCATCGCCTCGGACCACTCGTACGGGGTGGCCGGGTCGCGCGTGGTGCCGACGACCAGGATCGGCGGGGCGCCCTCGGCGGTGACCGCCTGCTGCGGGTGCTCGCCCTTGATCGGCCAGTCGTGGCAGGCCATGACACCCCAGCCCAGCGACGCCCCGAACACCGGGGACACGTCGCGGAACTGCGGGATGAGGGCCTTCGTCCGCGCGGCGTCGGGCGCGTCGTCGGAGTCGAGGCAGTTGATCGCGTAGATGACCTGCCCGGAGTTCGAGCCGAAGGACCCGTCGGGCTTGCGGTCGAAGTAGGTGTCGCTCAGCACGAGCATCACCGTGGGGTCGCCCTTGACGAGTCCACGCAGCGCGCTGGTGAGGTACGGCCACGACTCCTGGGAGTACAGCGCCATGGCGATGCCGTAGAAGGCGGGGCCCTCGGTCAGCAGCCGGCCTCCCGGCGCCTCGAGGGGATCCTTGCTGAGCTGGCCCATGAGCGTGGTGATCGTGGACATGCCCTCGCTCACCGAGTCGCCGACCGGGCACTCGTCCTCGTCGAGGCAGGAGGCGAGGTAGGCCTCGAGCGCGGCCTGGAAGCCGGTGGCCTGCCCCAGTCCCTGACCCGCCGCGTCGAGGGTGACGTCGACGGCCCCGTCGAGGACCATCTTGTCGACCTTCTCGGGGAACAGGTCGGCGTACGTGGCACCCAGCTGGGTGCCGTAGGAGAAGCCGAACCAGCGCATCGTCTCCTGGCCCAGCACGGCGCGGGCGATGTCGTGGTCGCGGGCGGCCTCGTCGGTGGAGACGTGGGCGGAGAGCTCGCCGGACTTCTCGCGGCAGGCGGTGCCCATCTCCTCGACCGAGCGCGTGAGCGCGGCGACGCCCGCCTCGTCGTCGGGGTCGGGATCGGTGTCGATGAAGGCGTCGAACCGCTCGTCGGAGAGGCACTCCAGGGGCGTGCTCTCGCCGACGCCGCGCGGGTCGACGCCGATCACGTCGTTGGTGCGGCGCAGGTCGTCGGGCAGCTCGCTCGCGAGGTAGCCGACGAAGTCGAGGGCCGAGCCGCCCGGACCGCCGGGGTTCGTGAAGATCGCGGACTCGCGGTCGCCGGTGGCCGGGACGCGGCGCACGGCCAACCGCAGCGTCTCGCCGTCGGGACGGGCGTAGTCGACCGGGACCTCGATCGTGGTGCAGCGGTCGTCGCGGCAGTCGCGCCACGTGGGCTCCTGCGCGTAGAACCGCTCGAGGCCGGCCGGTGCCGCCTCGCCCGTGGGCTTCGGGTCGGGAGCCGGGCGGTCGACGAGGAACAGCGCGCTGACCGCGCCCGCCACCAGCGCGACCACGAGCACGGAGACCAGCGCGATCACGGTGATGCGCTTCATCCGAGGAACCTCGACATCATGTGCTCGAGCGCCAGCTGGGGCGCCGCGTTGGCCTGGAGCGCGTCGCGGCACGCCACGATCGCGTCGATCGACGCCAGCGTGCCTTCGGGCGTGGTGCGCGCCGCCATGGTGGCGATGTCGTCGGCGACGTCGGCGTTGATCGCATCGGCGCCCGTGCCGAGCTGCAGCGTCAGTACGTCGCGCTGGAAGGAGAGCAGGTCGAGCAGCACGCCGTCGATGGCGTCGCGCGCCATCCGCTTGCGGCGCCGCTCCTGCTCCTTCGTGAGCGAGGACAGCGCGCCCGCGTACCCGGCAGGGCGGCGACCCCGCTCCTCGACGCCCCACGACTCCTGGAGGTTCGACAGCTCGCGGGCGTCGAGCACGTCGCAGCGCTCCTTGGCCCGGGCGTTGGCCTCCTGGTCGATCCGCTGGGCGGCGCGGAAGCAGTCGCCGAGACCGCGCAGCCCGACCGGCAGCGACAGGATCTCGGCCCGCCGGCGACGCGCCTCGGGGTCACGCGCGAGTCCGCGTGCCCGGCCGATGTGTCCCTGCGCGGCGGCGGCCGCCCGCCGGGCGACCTCCAGCTCGATGCCGTCGCGCTCGTGCAGCAGCCGGGCGATCGCCGAGGCCGGAGGGGTGCGCAGGAGCACGGGACGACACCGCGAGCGGATCGTCATGATGACGTCCTCCACGGCGGGGGCGCACAGCAGCCACACGGTGCCCGACGCCGGCTCCTCGATCGCCTTGAGCAACGCGTTGGCGGCCTGGTCGGTGAGCCGGTCGGCGTCCTCCACCACGAGGATCTGGTAGCGACCCTGCGAGGGGTGCAGCGCCGCGCGCCGGACCGCGTCGCGGGCCGCGTCGACACCGATGCTCAGTCCGTCGGTGTTGATGACGGCGATGTCGGGATGGCTTCCGGCCGCGGCGGTGACGCACGACCGGCACGTGCCGCAGCCGCCGTTCTCGCACTGCAGCGCGGCGGCGAAGGCGATCGCGGCGTTGGAGCGCCCAGATCCGGGCGGTCCGGTGAACAGCCAGGCGTGGGTCATCTGCCCGGCCACCGCGGAGCCCAGGGTGGCGACGACGTCGTCCTGCCCGACGAGCTCGGCCCAGACGGGAGCGGTCACGCCTCGGCTCCTCGGGCCTGGGCCAGCCACGGCCCCACGGCGGCGACGACCCGGTCGTGGATCGCCTCGGGCGACTCGCTCGCGTCGAGCACGACGTAGTGCTCGGGATCGGCCGCGGCGAGGTCGAGGAAGTGCTGGCGCACGCGCTCGTGGAACTCCACCGGCTCGCCCTCGATCCGGTCGGGCTCGCCGGCCCGGCCCAGGCCGGTCCGCGGGTCGACGTCGAGCACGACCGTGAGGTGCGGACGGAGATCGGCCGTGGCCCACCGGGCCAGCGACTCGAGCTCACCGACGTGCAGCGCCCGCCCGGCCCCTTGATAGGCGAGGGTGGAGTCGACGTAGCGGTCGGTGATGACGACGGTGCCGTCGGCCAGGGCCGGCAGGATCAGGGTGTCGACGTGCTCGGCCTTGTCGGCGGCGTAGATCAGGGCCTCGGTGCGGGGCGAGAGGTCGCCGGTGGCCGGGTCGAGCACGATCGAGCGCAGCATCGCGCCGACTCCGGTGCCCCCGGGCTCACGCGTGAGCAGCGCGGTCTTGCCCTGGGACTGGACCCACGTGGCGAGCAGGCGCGACTGGGTGGACTTGCCCGATCCCTCGCCGCCCTCGAAGGCGACGAAGACGCCGACCTCGGTGACGAGGGGGTCGTCCGTTGGCTGCATGGGGCGAGCCTAGTCGGCGCTGCCGACACCCGGACCGATGGTGGGCGGGACCTGCGCTACCGGTCGGTCTCGAGGTCGGGGCCGAGCAGGAAGCTGTGCGTGAAGCCGGCGATCGCCGCGCCCAGCACCGGCGCGAGGATGAAGATCCACACCTGCATGAGGGCATCGCTGCCGGCGAACCAGGCCACGCCCAGCGACCGTGCGGGGTTCACCGAGGTGTTGGAGACCGGGATGCTGATGAGGTGGATCAGCGTCAGCGCCAGGCCGATCGACAGACCCGCGAAGCCGACGGCCGCGCGCTTGGCCGTGGCGCCGAGGATCACGTAGAGGAAGACCGCCGTCAGCACGACCTCGATGAGTGCGACCGACATCAGGTTGTAGCCCATCGGCGAGCGGTCGTCGTAGCCGTTCGTGGCGAAGCCCGACTCGACCGCGTCGAACCCGCCGTCGATGCCCTGCGCGATCACGAGCAGGACCGCGCCGGCCACGGTGGCACCCGCCACCTGCGCGACGACGTAGCCCGGCAGGTCCTTCCAGTCGAAGCGCTTGGCCATCGCGAGTCCGACGGACACCGCCGGGTTGAAGTGGCCGCCGGAGACGTGTCCGAAGGCGTAGGCGCCCGTGAGCACGGTGAGGCCGAAGGCGAAGGCGACGCCCAGCCAGCCCACCCCGACCGCCATCTGCGCATCGACCGGGATGGCGGTGGCGGCGAAGATCGCCGTGCCACAGCCACCGAAGACCAGCCAGAAGGTGCCGAGTGCCTCGGCGCCCAGCCGTTGAGCCATCGTGTACGTCGGGATCTCGGTCATGACCTGCTCCGATCGGCGAAGATTGCCTTCACCGTAGGGCACGAGCGAGGTCGCGGGCGAGACCTTGGCCCGCGCCCGGGTCAGGACTTCTTCGCGGCCGGCTTCTTCGTGGTCTTCTTCGCGGCCGTCTTCTTGGCCGTGGTCTTCTTCGCGGCCGGCTTCTTCGTGGCCTTCTTCGTCGTCTTCTTGCCGCCCTTCTTGGCGGGCCCCTTCGCGCGACGCTCGGCCAGCAGCTCCACCGCACGCTCGTGCGTCAGGGTGGCGATGTCGTCGTCCTTGCGCAGCGTGGCGTTGTACTCGCCGTCGGTGACGTAGGCGCCGAAGCGGCCGTCCTTCGCCACGATCGGCTGGCCGCTCGTCGGGTCCTCGCCCAGCTCCTTGAGCGGAGCGGCGGCAGCGCGACGTCCGTAGGTCTTGGGCTGCGCGTAGATCGCGAGGGCCTCCTCCTCGGTGATCGTGAGCAGCTGCTCCTCGCTCTCCAGCGAACGCGAGTCGGTGCCCTTCTTCAGGTAGGGCCCGTAGCGACCGTTCTGCGCCGTGATCTCCTGGCCCTCGGCGTCGGTGCCGACCACGCGCGGGAGCGTCAGCAGGCGCACCGCGTCCTCGAGGGTGACCGAGTCGAGGTCCATCGACTTGAACAGGCTCGCCGTGCGCGGCTTCGCGCTCTTCTTCGCGTCCTCGGGCAGCGCCTCGGTGACGTACGGGCCGTAGCGGCCGTTCTTGGCGACGACCTCCAGGCCGGTCTCGGGGTGGGTGCCCAGCACCTTCTCCATGCCGGCCGGGGTGGCCAGCAGCTCCTTGGCCTTCTCGAGTGTGAGCTCGTCCGGCGGCAGGTCCTCGGGCACGTTGGCGCGCGTGGGCTGCTCGCCGCCGTCCTTCGCCGCGACCATCGGCGGGCCCTCGACGTACGGGCCGTAGCGGCCGACGCGCACGGCGATGCCCTCGCCGAGGTCGAACGTGGCCAGGCCACGCGCGTCGATCTCGGGGAGGTTGTCCACCAGCCGCTTCAGGCCGGTGTCGTTCTCGTTCTCGCCGGCCCAGAAGGCCTCGAGGACGGACACGCGGTTCTCGCGGCCGTGCGAGATCTCGTCGAGCACGCCCTCGAGCTCGGCGGTGAACTCGTACTGCACGAGGCGCGGGAAGTGCTGCTCCATCAGCCGGATCACGCTGAACGCGACCCAGGCCGGCACCAGCGCCGTGCCCTTCTTGTAGACGTAGCCGCGGTTCTGGATCGTGTTGACGATCGAGGCGTAGGTGGAGGGACGGCCGATCTCACGGTCCTCCAGCTCCTTGATCAGGCTGGCCTCGGTGTAGCGCGCCGGCGGCTTCGTCTGGTGGCCCGCGGCCGCCAGCTCGACCGCGGTGACGCGGTCGCCCTCGGAGAGGTTGGGCAGCTTGGTCTGCTGGTCGTCGCCCTCGGCGTCGGGGTCCTCGGTGGACTCGACGTACGCCTTGAGGAAGCCGTGGAAGGTGATGGTGCGGCCGGATGCACCGAACTCGACGTCGCGGCCGTCCTCGGTGGCCGCGCCGATGCGGATCGAGACCGAGTTGCCCTTCGCGTCGGCCATCTGCGAGGCGATCGTGCGCTTCCAGATCAGCTCGTACAGCTTGAGCTCGTCGCCGGAGAGTCCGGTCTCCTTCGGGGTGCGGAAGCTCTCGCCCGCGGGACGGATCGCCTCGTGCGCCTCCTGGGCGTTCTTGACCTTGGAGGTGTAGACGCGGGGGCTGTCGGGCAGGTAGTCGGCTCCGTAGAGCTCCTTGACCTGGGCACGGGCGGCCTTGAGCGCCGTCTGCGAGAGCGTGACCGAGTCGGTGCGCATGTAGGTGATGTAGCCGCCCTCGTACAGCTTCTGGGCGATCGACATCGTGCGCTGGGCGCCGAAGCCGTGCTTGCGCGAGCCCTCCTGCTGCAGCGTGGTGGTGCGGAACGGCGCGTAGGGCCGGCGCGTGTAGGGCTTGGACTCCACCGAGCGGACCGCGAACTCACGACCCTCCAGGGCGGTGGCCAGGCCGGCGGCCGTGGGCTCGTCGAGGTGGACGACGTCGCCCTTCAGGGTGCCGGTGCTGTCGAAGTTCGAACCCGAGGCGACGCGCTTGCCGTCGACCGTGGCCAGCTTCGCCGGGAAGCGCGAGGGCTCCAGGTCGCAGCCGAAGGTGGCCTCGAGATCCCAGTAGGAGGCGGTGCGGAAGGCCATCCGGTCGCGCTCGCGCTCGACGACGAGACGGGTGGCGACGGACTGCACGCGGCCGGCGGACAGGCCGCTCATGACCTTCTTCCACAGGACCGGGCTGATCTCATAGCCGTAGAGACGGTCGAGAATGCGGCGGGTCTCCTGCGCGTCGACGAGGTCCTGGTCGATGTCGCGGGGGTTGGCGATCGCGCGGTCGATCGCCTCCTTCGTGATCTCGTTGAAGGCGATGCGCTTCACCGGGACCTTCGGCTTGAGCTCGTCGAAGAGGTGCCACGCGATGGCCTCGCCCTCGCGGTCCTCATCCGTCGCCAGGACGAGCTCGTCGGCGTCCTTCAGCAGCCGCTTCAACTCGGTGATCTGCTTCTTCTTCTCGGCGGGGACGACGTAGACCGGCTCGAACCGGTTGTCGACGTCGACGCCCAGCCGGGCCCAGGCCTCACCCTTGTACTTGGCGGGGATCTGGTCGGCTCCCTGCGGCAGGTCGCGGATGTGACCGACCGAGGAGGAGACGACGTAGCCGTCGCCCAGGTAGGCAGCGATGCTGCGCACCTTGTTGGGCGACTCGACGATCACCAGTGATGTCACGTTGGGTTCCTCCGAGCAGGCCTGATGGGGATGTGGGGCCGTGGGAGGCCCACCGTAGCGCCTCCTGTCAACCATTTTTCTCACCGCCCTCAGGCGTGGAAGAATCCCGCAAGTGGAGAAGGTGACCTACGGGGACGTGCTCAGGTCACCCGGAACCGTACCTCTGTACGTCGCGGCGTTCCTCGCGCGAATCCCCCTGATGGCGCTGCCGCTCGTCCTGACGCTGCTCGTCGTCGAGGGTCTGGGCGGCAGCTACGGACAGGCCGGTCTGATCGCCGCCGCCGAGACCGTCGGAGCGGCCGTCGGCGCCCCGTGGCGCGGTCGCCTGATCGACCGGCTGGGCCTGCGCCGGGCACTGCTCCCGTCGATCGCGGTGCTGTTCGTCGTCTACCCGCTGGCGGCGGTCTCCACCTACCTGTGGCTGCTGCCGCTGGCGTTCGCCGCCGGGCTGTTCATCGCTCCGGTGCACTCGATCGTGCGGATCTCGCTCGCCGCGCGGCTGCCCTCGAGCCATCACCGGAGCGCGTTCGCGCTGGACTCGGTGTGCGCGGAGGCCTCCTTCATCATCGGTCCCGCCGCCGCGGGCGCCCTCGTCGTGGCCGCGTCGCCGCAGGTCGCTCTGGTGGCGGTCGCGGGCACCGTCGCGATCGGGCTGGGCATCCTGTGGCGGCTCGACCCGCCCACCCGCAGCGCCGACTCGGTGACCGTGGCCCGTGAGCCCGGCACCCGCTGGCTCACCACCGACCTGGTGTTCCTCTTCCTCATCTCCGGCGGCGCGATGATCGCGCTGATGGCCACCGACCTGGGCATCATCGCCGTCCTGCGCGAGCTCGACGCGGTCGGGCTGGTCGGCGTGGTCTACCTGGGCTGGGGACTCTCCTCCCTCGTGGGCGGACTGATCTACGGAGCCCGGCCCGCCTCGATCCGTCCTTCCTATCTGCTGCTGGCGATGGGTGTCCTGACGATCCCGATCGGCATCGCCCACACGCCGTGGGTCCTGGCGATCGCGTGCATCCCGGCGGGCCTGCTCTGCGCGCCGATCATGACCGCGTGCAGCGAGTGGATCGCGAAGCTCACCGACGAGGCGTGGCGCGGCGAGGCGATGGGCTACCAGGCCACGGCGTTCACGGTCGGCGGAGCGGTCGCGGCACCGCTCATCGGCCTGGCCATCGACCACGAGGGAGCGGCGGCCGGCTTCGCCGTCGGCGGAGGCGCGGCGCTGCTGATCGCGATGGGGTCGCTGGCGGCGCAGCGCTCGCGCCGCCCGGCCGAGGTCAGCGACGTCTGAGCGTCAGGCCGTCAGGAAGCCGTCGGCGACGAGGTCCGTCACGATCGGGGCGTAGGTGCTCCTGACCTGCGCGGCGTCCTGGTCGAGCAGCTGGGAGATCGCGTCGAGGATCTGCCCCGCCGTGAGGTCGCCGTCGCTGGCCGACAGCAGGCCCGCCTCGATCGTGTCGAGCTGGCGCGAGGTGCGCAGGCCCGACATCCGCACGGCCCGGATCACGGCGGGGTCCGGCGCACCGACCGGGCCGGCCGTCTCCTGCACCACGTCGGCGCCCACGCGCCAGCGCCGGTCGAGCACGTCGCCGGCGTCGAGCGCGTCGGCGCGCTCGGCCCAGGCGGCGAACTCGGGGCCGACGGGCTGGGCGACCGGGCCCGTGTACTCCTCGATCCGCACCTGGGGCACGGCGCGGCCGGCCCTGCGCAGCGTGATCCAGCCGAAGCCCATCGCCTCGATCCGCTGCTCGGCGAACCACGTGAGCCACCGGTCGTAGCGCTCGCGGTGGCCCGCGCCGTGGCGCAGGCCCGCGTCGGCCAGCCACATCTCGGCGTACTCGGGCAGGTCGACGCGCTCGCGCTGCACGACCCAGGCGTCGAGGCCGGTGGGCTCGATCCAGGCGCCGAGCCGCTCCTGCCACGGGACGCCGTCCTCGTGGATCCACGCCGCGAGCACTTGGCACCAGCCGCCGTCGTTCAGATGGGCGTCGGCCTGCGTGACGATGCGCCGCACGACCTCGTCACCGGGGAACCCGGTCTCGCGGTAGACCAGCCGGTCGCCCTCGGGCGGCGAGACCACGAACGGCGGGTTGGTGCTGATCAGGTCGAAGCGCTCACCCTCGACCGGGTCGAACAGGCTGCCGTCGCGCACGTCGACGTCGATCCCGTTCAGCGCCGCGGTGAGTCGTGCAAGCCGGACGGCGCGAGCATTCACGTCGGTGGCGACGACCTCGCGCGCATGGGTCGCCAGGTGCAGCGCCTGCACCCCGCACCCCGTGCCGAGGTCGAGCGCACGGCCGACGTCCGGCCGCACGGTCAGCTGCGCCAGCGACGAGGAGGCCTCGCTGATGCCCAGCACGTAGGAGGGGTCGCGCGGGTTCTCGCGACCGTCGAGTCCGGGCGTCAGGTCGCAGACGACCCACCAGTCGTGCTCCTCGTCGCCGTACGGACGCAGGTCGAGCAGCGCGCGGGCGTCGTCGCCGTCGACCTCGACGAGGCCGAGCGAGCGCGCCGACTCCCACGCTGCACCGAAGGCCGCCTCGGCGTGCGTCCGCGGGACGACGGCCTGGAGCTGGAACAGGCGGATCAGCGTGGACAGGGCCGAGCCGTCGGTGGTCGCGCGGAGTCCGGGCGTGGTCTCGTTGCGGGCGAGGGCACGCCAGGCGGCCTCGCCGAGCACGCCGTAGACGGCGTCGACGGTGAACCCGGCGATCGCTTCGCGCAGCCTGCCGACGTCCGGGCCCGTCACGCTCAGGAGACCAGCTCGTCCATCGAGGTGTGCAGACCGAAGACCTTGTCCAGGCCGGTGATCGCGAAGATGCGCAGCAGTCGCTCGCTGGTGCAGATGATGTCGAGCGAGCCATGGTCGGCGCGCACGCGCTTCAGCGCTCCGACGAGCACGCCGAGGCCGGTCGAGTCGAGGAACGCGACGTTCTCGATGTCGATGACCAACCGGGTGTGTCCGTCGTCGATCGCTCCGACGACGACTTCGCGGAGGCGCGGCGCGGTGTAGACATCGATCTCCCCCGCGACCTCGACCACGTGGAACGGAGGCGACTCCCGTTCGGTGAGAGTGAGATCCATGTCCGAATTCAATCATCCGGACCCGCTTCTCCCCAGTCGAATGCACGCGCCGGGCCTGTCAGGTGCGTGCGGGAGACTTCTTCCCATGCCCCTGCACCCCGTTCTCGCCCGCCATGCGGAGCGGCTCGTGCACGTGCAGCACCACCCCGCGGTGGAGCCCGTCGTCGAGCCGTGGCCCGACTGGATCGACCCCGAGGTGCGCGAGCTGTTCGCCGCAGAGGGGGCCGACGTGCTGTGGGGGCACCAGGCCGAGGCCCTCGCGGCCCTGCACGACCGGCGCCATGTCGTGGTCTCCACCGGGACGGCCTCGGGCAAGTCGCTCGTCTACCAGGCGACCGCGCTTCAGGCGCTGCGCGAGGGCCGTGGCGGCTCCGGGCTCGCTGGCGCCCGGCGGCCGTCGGTGCTCTACCTCGCGCCCACCAAGGCACTCGCGGCCGACCAGCTGCGCCGCCTGCCCACCGGAGTGCCCGGCCTGCGGCCCGCCACGGTCGACGGCGACAACAGCCGCGAGGAGCGGGTCTGGGCGCGCGACCACGCGAACTGGGTGCTGGCCAATCCCGACATCCTGCACCGCACGATCCTGCCCCAGCACGACCGCTGGGCACGCCTGCTGGCCGGTCTGCGCGTCGTCGTGATCGACGAGTGCCACCACTACCGCGGAGTCTTCGGTGCGCACGTCGCCCTGATCCTGCGCCGCCTCCGACGGATCTGCCGGCACTACGGCGCCGACCCGTTGTTCGTGCTGTCCTCGGCCACGGTCGCCGAGCCGGCGGCGTCGGCCGAGCGGCTCATCGGCGCTCCGGTCACCGCCGTCACCGAGGACGCCTCGCCCCACGCCGCGCGCACCGTGGCGTTCTGGCAGCCGCCGCTGCAGGCGGCGCGCGACGACGGCGTGGAGGTGCGCCGGTCCGCGGGCTCGGAGGCCGCCGACCTGCTGACCGACTTCGTCGTCGGGGGCACCCGCACGCTGGTGTTCGTGCGCTCGCGCCGCGGTGCCGAGCAGCTGGCGATGACCACGTCGCGCGCGCTGGCCGAGGTCGAGCCCGAGCTCGCGGGACGGGTGGCCACCTACCGCGGCGGCTACCTCCCGGAGGAGCGGCGCGAGCTGGAGGGCCGCCTCCGCTCGGGCGATCTGCTCGGCCTGGCCAGCACCAACGCCCTCGAGCTGGGCATCGACATCGCCGGGCTCGACGCCGTCGTCACGGTCGGCTTCCCCGGCACCCGGGCGGCCCTGTGGCAGCAGTGGGGCCGCGCCGGTCGCGCCGGCGTCGACTCCGTAGGCGTGATGATCGCCCGCGACGACCCGCTCGACTCCTTCCTCGTGCACCATCCCGAGGCAGTCCTGGGCGCGCCGGTCGAGGCCACGGTGTTCGACCCCGAGAACCCCTACGTGCTCGGCCCGCACCTCGCCGCGGCCGCCCAGGAGCTGCCGCTCACCGAGGCCGACTTCGGCCCGTTCGGCCCGCGCGCCGCCGAGGGCGTCGCCGCGCTCGAGGCCGCCGGGATGCTGCGCCGCCGCGCCGCCGGCTGGTTCTGGACCAGCCGCGAACGGGCTGCCGACCTGGCCGACATTCGCTCCGCAGGTGGGCACCCCGTGCAGATCGTCGAAGGCAGCACAGGGCGCCTCGTCGGCACCGTTGACGCCGGTTCCGCCGACGCCGAGGTGCACGAGGGGGCGATCTACGTGCACCGCGGCGAGGACCACCTCGTGGAGTCCTACGACCCCGACCAGGGAGCCGCCGTCGTCCGGCGCGCCGACGTCCACCACACCACGAGCGCCCGCAGCTCGACGGCCGTGACGGTCATCGAGGAGCGCCGCCGGGTCGAGTGGGGCCCGGCCACCGTGGCCTTCGGCGACGTCGAGGTCGCCAGCCAGGTGATCGGCTACCAGATCCGCGACCGCAGCACGGGCCGCGTGATCGGCGAGGAGCCCCTCGACCTGCCCGAGCGGACGCTGCCCACCGCGGCCGTGTGGTGGACGCTCGACCCCGACGTGGCCGGCGAGCTGATGGATCCCGAGCTGCTGCCCGGTGCGGCGCACGCCGCGGAGCACGCCGCGATCGGCATCCTGCCCCTCTTGGCCACCTGCGACCGCTGGGACATCGGCGGGCTGTCGACGGCCTACCACCCCGACACGGGGCGGCTCACGGTGTTCGTCCACGACGGCCATCGCGGCGGTGCCGGGTTCGCCGAACGAGGGTACGAGCAGATGGCCGCGTGGCTGCGGATGACCCGTCAGACCATCGCCGACTGCCCCTGCCGCGACGGGTGTCCGTCGTGCGTCGTGTCACCCAAGTGCGGCAACGGGAACCACCCGTTGGACAAGGCCGGAGCGGTCCTGCTGCTCGACGCCGTGCTGTCGTCCGCACCCGCCTGAACGGCGAGCGCGATTGGCTCTTCTTGGCCTCGGATGCAAGGGTTGACAGGTTTGCACCCCATCCTTTCCGACCATGAGAGGTAGTTACTGATGCCCACCGGCAACGACCGAACATCCACCGACATCTTCGAGCCGGAGGTGGAACACCGACCAGAATCTTCGCTCGACCGCGTCGTCTTCGGCGTCGCTGCCGCACTCGCCCTGGTCGTCGTGCTGTGGGGCATCCTCGACCAGGCCGCACTCGGTGAACGTGCCTCGCAGGCCCAGTCCTGGGTGATCGAGTACACCGGTTGGCTGTTCGTCCTGTCGACCACCGGCTTCGTCGTGTTCGCGATCTGGCTCGCCGCCAGCCGCTACGGCAAGATCCCGCTCGGCCAGGACGGCGAGCGACCGGAGTTCCGGACCACCTCGTGGATCGCGATGATGTTCAGCGCGGGCATGGGCATCGGCCTGATGTTCTGGGGTGTCGCCGAGCCGCTGACGTTCTACCTCTCCCCGCCGCCGGACACGGCCGCGGCCGGCTCCGACGCCGCCGTCCAGGTGGCCATGTCGCAGACCCTGTTCCACTGGACCCTTCACCCGTGGGCCGTCTACGCGGTCGTGGGCCTGGCGATCGGCTACGGCACCTTCCGCCTCGGTCGCCCGCAGCTGATCTCCGCCGCGTTCACCCGCGTGCTGGGTCGCCGCCAGACCGAGGGCCCGATCGGCAAGGCCATCGACATCATGGCCATCTTCGCCACGCTGTTCGGCTCGGCCGCCTCGCTGGGCCTGGGCGCCCTGCAGATCGGTGCCGGCATCGAGCACAACGGCTGGGTCGAGTCCGTCGGCGAGACGCTCGTCGTCTCGATCATCGTGGTGCTGACGATCCTGTTCATCCTCTCGGCCGTCTCGGGCGTCGCCAAGGGGATCCAGTGGCTGTCGAACATCAACATGGTGCTCGCGCTCGTCCTGGCGGCCTTCGTCTTCATCGCCGGCCCCACGCTGACGATGCTCAACCTCATCCCGACGTCGATCGCCGACTACGTGGCCTTCCTGCCCGAGATGGCCGGTCGCACCAACGCCAGCGGTGGCGACGACGTGGCCGACTGGCTCGGCGCGTGGACGATCTTCTACTGGGCCTGGTGGGTCTCGTGGACGCCCTTCGTCGGCATGTTCATCGCTCGCATCAGCCGCGGCCGCACGATCCGCCAGTTCGTCACCGGCGTCCTGCTGGTGCCCAGCATGGTCAGCCTCATCTGGTTCGCCATCTTCGGCGGCGCGGGCATCAGCGAGGCCGACGCCATCTCCGGCGGCGAGTCGTCGGTGAACTCCAACTACGCGCTGTTCGACCTGCTGCAGCAGTACCCGATCCCGGCGATCACCACGGTGCTCGTGATGCTCCTCGTGGGCATCTTCTTCGTGTCGGGTGCCGATGCCGCCTCGCTCGTGATGGGCACCCTGTCGCAGCGCGGCTCGATCCACCCGTCGACGTGGACCGTCGTCTTCTGGGGTTCGCTGACCGGCGCCGTGGCGGCCATCATGCTGCTCATCGGCGATCCCGGCGACCCGGTGGCCCTGCAGGGCCTCCAGGCGCTAACCATCGTGGCGGCGCTGCCGTTCCTGCTGGTGATGGTGCTGCTGTGCGTGTCGCTCTACCGCGACCTGCGCCTCGATCCGATCATCCTGCGCGAGGACCTGGGTCAGACCCTCGTGGAGGACGCCGTCCTGGCCGGGGTCGAGCAGCACGGCGAGGACTTCGCCCTCGTGTTCGAGGAGACGACTCCCACCGAGGACGACGCGAACGAGATCGACGCGGCCGAGCTCGACGCCACCGAGGACGCTCGGAGGTAGTCCCGGCCTCCGCCCCCGCCGGCCCCTCACTCGAGGTACCAGGCGGGGGCGGCGCGGGCCCGCTGGTCGGACATCCAGCGCCCGATCGACCAGCGCGGACCCTCGGCCCGTGCGGTGACCGTGGCGACGTCGGCGTCCATCCGGCACGTCCGCAACCGCGCGCCGTTCTCGGCCGCCACCGAGCGGGCGACCCCGCAGGGCTCCTTCCCCTCGACGCTGGCACGCGACGCGGCGAGTGCCGACAGGTCGGCGGCCGCCGCGGCGCGCTGCCGCAACGAGACGGCCAGCGCCACCTGCAGGCACGTGAACGCCACCAGGCCCAGCAGTGCGACGACGGCGAGGGCCTGCACCGTCGCCGAGCCGCGATCGGGCCTCACTCGACGACCGCCACGGACCGGCCCTCCAGGTCGAGGCGGACCCGTGGCACGAGCGGCAGCCGCGCCCGGTACCTCACGGTGACGCCGGCCCGGCCGTCGTCGACCTGGATCCGCACCCGCGAGCCGGGCACGGCCTGCTCGACCGCCCTGCGGGCCTCGTCGACGGGCTGGCCGCGAGCGATGAGGCGCGCCGCCTCACGCGAGGCGTCGGACACCCGCATCTGGGTGACACCCAGCGAGACGACCCAGACCAGCACGAAGGCCACCAGCACGACGAACGGCAGCACGACCACGGTCTCGGCCGTGACCATGCCGCGCTCGGTACGCCTCACCACGGCCATCGGACGAGATCGGGCAGGGGTGACGCGAGAGCCCGGGTGAGCTGCTCGGCGACGACCGAGCGCGCCCACCGGCCGACGACCGCCTCGGGGCCGCCCAGGATGACGCCCGCGATCGTGACGGCGCCGAGGGCGCCCACGGCGAACTCGGCCGTCACCTGGCCCTGCTCGTCCGTGGCGGTGCGGTGAAGACGGTGCATGTCCCTCCTCCGGGACGGGTGGCCGCGGCACCCGCGCGGGGTGCCGCGGCCACGGGGGTCAGAACGGCAGCAGGTCGGGGATCCGGCTGATGAGGTCCTGCACCAGCTCGCCGAACCACTCGGACTGGCCGACCTTCACCAGGACGCCACCGATCGTGCAGGCGCCCAGCGTTCCGACGGCGTACTCGGACGTGCTCATGCCCCGCTCGTCGGCTCGGTCGACGCGGCGGCGCAGGGCGGTGATCAACTTCATGGGTGTCCTTCCAACGGATGATGTGACACCCGAAGATGGGCTGCTGCTGCCCGGAAGTGCGGTGGCCGCGGCGGGCTGGGGACAAGCCCGATGGCGTGGGCTCCGCATGGGGACAACTCAGAAGCGGACCGAGCCGAGGACCGCGAGCACCGTCGGCGCCACACCGACCAGGACGAACGCCGGCAGCAGGCACAGCCCCATCGGCAGGGTGGTGCGGACCCCGACCCGTCCCACCGCCTCGCGCCGCTGCGCGCGATCGGCACGCCGGAGGTCCTCGGCGGCGTCGCGGATCAGCGGGACGACGGCGGCTCCGGAAGCCTCCGCCCGCGCGAACGCGCGCCCGACCGGCTCGAGGACGTCGCCGTCGAGTGATCTCCACGCCGTCGCCGGGTCCGCCGCCAGCCGCACACGGTGGGCGAGTGCAGTCAGCTCGTGACCCACGGGACCGGGCGTTTGGGTCGCGACCGCGATGACGGCCTCGTGCGGCGACCGGCCCGCCGCGAGCACCGCCGCCACGAGGTCGAGCGCCAGCGGGGCTTCCCGGACGAGCAGGACCCTGCGCCGCGTCTCGCCCACGGACTCCCAGCGCCCCACGTGCCGGTGCACGAGGGGCGCGGCGGCGACACCGGCCAGCAGCCCGATGCTCCCGAAGACCATCCAGCCGGCCAGCGGGACGCCGGCCGCGACGAGCACGGCGCGGTCGAGCCGCCGCGGAGGTGCGTCACGGCGCAGTCGTCGGCGGCGCCGCCGCGCCGGTCCGGGCACCACGAGCAGCAGCGCGCACGCGACCAGCAGGCCCGCGATCATCCGCCGGCCTCGAGACGGTCGGCGATCTGCTCGATCCACAGCACCCCGGCGACCGCGAAGGCGACACCGAGCGCGACGCAGAGTGCCCCGGCGGTCGTGGTGGTGACGACCCGCAACGGGTCGACCCCGAGTCCGGTGCCCAGGCCGAGTCCCAGGGGCGGCATCGCGATCACCAGCAGGGCGGTCGCGCGCGCCGGGGCGACCCCGGCGGACAGCTCGCGGTCGAGCTCACGCTCCTCCCGCGCCGCCTCACGCACGCGCTCGAGCGTGTCGGCGAGCGGTACACCGCACGCCTGCGACACCGCCCAGGCCTGGCCGAGCGACCCGAGCGAGCCGGCACCCGGGCGGCGACCGACCTCCACCAGGGCGGCCGCCACATCGCCTCCGGTCATCGCCGCCATCGCGGCAGGACGCAGGATCGGCGCCTCGCCCTCGAGCCGCTGCACGGCCGTCGCCGGCGGGATTCCGCTGCGGAGCTCGCCGACGAGCCCGTCGATCACCAGCTGGCACTCGTCCCGGACGGCGAGGCGGGCGAGACGCGCTCGCGACCTGGCGTACCGGACGCCGGCGGCCACGGCCACCGCCATGCCGGTCCAGGCCAGGATCGTGGGCGCCGGCGGGAGGGTGGACAGGCTGAGCGCCGAGCCGAGGCCCGCCAGTGCGAGGAACGATCGCGGACCGGGCCGTCGTCGCGCGCCCCGTTCCGTCCGCAGCCGCACCCACGCCCACGGCGGCCGCCAGACCAGCACCGCCGCCACCGCCAGCAGCGCACCGACCTCCCTCACGGGTCGACGGGCCGGCCACGGTGGACCCGCAGCCGGGGTCGCACGAGCAACCGGCCGCGCTGGTCGGTGCCGAGGTCGGCCAGCGCGGCGACCTCGCGCCGCCCGTCGGCGTGGCGGGCGACGTGGACGACGGCGTCGAGGCCGGCGGCGACCTGGGCGTGGACCGCGTCGCGAGTGAGCCCGGCCGCGATGCCGAGCGCCTCCATCCGGGCCGGGACGTCGTCGGGTGCGTTCGCGTGCACCGTGCCGCAGCCACCCTCGTGACCGGTGTTGAGCGCCGCCAGGAGGTCGACGACCTCGGCGCCGCGCACCTCGCCCACCACGATGCGGTCCGGGCGCATGCGCAGCGCCTGGCGGACGAGATCGCGGAGCCCGACGGTGCCCGCACCCTCGACGTTCGGCGGCCGGGCGACGAGCCCGACGACGTGCGGGTGGCGCGGCCGCAGCTCGTCGGAGTCCTCGACCACCACGATCCGCTGCTCGACCGGCACCAGCCCGAGGAGGGCCGCGAGGACCGTGGTCTTCCCGGTCCCCGTGCCGCCCGTGACAAGGAAACTGCGGCGCGTGGCGACCAGGTCCCGCAGGGCGTCGGCCATCGGCGGCGCGACGGACCCGCCCGCCTCCAGCTCGGCGAGGGTCATCGCTCGGCGGGGTGGCACGCGCAGAGAGATCACGGTGCCCGTGCGCGCCACCGGCGACAGCACGGCGTGCAACCGGGTGCCGTCGCCGAGACGGCCGTCGACCCACGGCGAGGCGTCGTCGAGCCGGCGTCCGGCGGTGGCCGCGAGCCGCTGCGCCAGCCGGCGCACCGTGGGCTCGTCGGCGAAGGTGACGTCGGGTCGCAGCACCAGGCCGTCACCCGCATCGACGTAGACCCCGTCAGCACCGTTCACGAGGACGTCGGTGACACCCGGCAGGTCAAGCAACGGCTGCAGCACCCCGGCGCCCAGCACCTCGCTGCGGAGCTGCTCGACGATCGCGAGCACCGTGGTGGTTCCCCACAGCTGGTCCTCGGCACGCAACGCCTCGGCCACCGAGTGCGGCGTGGGCTCGGCGCCCGACGCGGCCAGCCGTCGGCGGACCCGTTCGACCACCTCGGGACGTACCCCGCTCACCGCAGCCCGACCGTGTCGAGCACCCGGCGCGCCGCACCCACCACGGTGCGGGCGTGCATCGGGCCGAGGCCGTGCTCGAGGTCGGCCGCCAGCCTTCGCGAGGTGCCGAGGTCGGCCAGCACGGGCAGACCCAGCTCCTTGCCGACGGCAGCCGACGGCATCCCCGACGGCGCCGGTCGGGTGACGATCGCGACCGCACCCGACCATGACGCGAGCCTGTCGACCAGGGCGCGCGCCGCCACCAGGGCCCGGAGCCGTCGTGGCACGACGACCACCGTGAGCACCGAGCGCGACACCAGCTCGCGACCGAGGTCGTCCAGGTGGCGGGGCACGTCGGCGACCACGACGTCGAACCCTCGCATCGCGGCGCTGATCACCGGTGCGCTGCCGTGGACCGGTCGACCGGCCCGGCCGAACGACACGTGCGCGAGGCCTCGGTGGACGGGCAGGTTCTCGACGAGCTCGGCCGCGCCCACGTGGCCCACCGCCCCGTCGAGGTCGTTCCAGCGTGACCCGTCGACGGCCTCGGCGCCCGTGACGAGATCGAGCCCGCCTCCCATCGGGTCGCCGTCGACGAGCACCGGCCTCAGGTCGCGCCGCGCCGCCAGACCGGCGGTGGCCGCGGCCAGCGTGGACGCGCCGACCCCACCGCACGCCCCGACCACCGCTATCGCGCACGCCTCCCCCGAGCCGTCGAGCGCGCGCACCAGAGCCCCCACGATCGCGGCGTCCTCGTGGTCGGCCAGCACGTCGCGCGCGCCCAGGTCGAGGGCAGGACGCCACGCCTCGCGCGGGTCCTCGGCGACGACCACCACCTCGTCACGTCGCGGCAGGTCCACGGCCAGCAACGCCTCGAGACTGCGCGCGTCGACGAGCACGGCGGATGCAGACCGCCACGCGCGGCGGACGTCCTGCGCTGCCTCCAGGGTCTCGGGCTCGCGCCCGGCGGCGGCGCACCAGCGCCGCGAACTCTCCGCGAAGGACTCGTCATGGGTGACCACCAAGGGTGCGGCGGCGGGTTCGCGTACGTCCATCGCCCCACCCTCGTGGGCCGCCGGGCCGAGTGGGAGGGGTCGAGCCGGGCCTGTGGACGGCGCGACGAGTGTGACGCAGCCTGTGGAGGAATGTCCGCATCCTGCGGGTGCGACCGCCTACGCTGGGGCACATGGCGACTCCCGCGGGACGTCCCGCCGCGTTCTTCGACCTCGACAAGACCATCATCGCGAGGTCCAGCACGCTTGCCTTCAGCAAGTCCCTCTTCGCCGAGGGGCTGCTCAGCCGGCGCGCCGTCCTGCGCAGCGCCTACGCCCAGCTCGTGTTCAGCACCGGCGGAGCCGACCACGACATGCTGGAGCGGATGCGCGACGAGATCAGCGCGATGGTCACCGGCTGGGACGCCGTCACGGTGCGCCAGATCGTCCGCGAGGCCCTGCACGACGTGATCGAGCCGCTGGTCTACTCCGAGGCGCTCGACCTCATCGAGGAGCACCGCGAGGCGGGCCACGACGTCATCATCGTGTCGGCGTCAGGATCCGAGATGGTCGAGCCGATCGCCGAGATGCTGGGCGCCACGCACGCGATCGCCACCCGCCTCGAGGAGGTCGACGGCCGCTACTCGGGGAAGGTCCTGCACTACTCGTACGGTCCCAACAAGGTCACCGCGATGCGCGAGCTCGCCGCCTCCCAGGGCTACGACCTCGACCACAGCTTCGGCTACTCCGATTCCGAGACCGACATCCCGATGCTGGAGGCGGTCGGCCACCCCTTCGCCGTGAATCCGGACAAGGGACTGCGCCGCCGCGCCGTCGAGGAGGGCTGGCCGATCCTGACCTTCGAGCGGCCCACGGCGCTGCGCTCGCGCCTCGTCCCCGAGACCACCACGGGCAAGGCGATGGCACTCGGCGGGATCGCGGCCTCCGCCTCGCTGCTGGCCCTCGGGATCACGGCGGCGATCCGTCGCCGCCCGCGCGAAGCCCTGTGATCCGCACTCACCGTGCCCCGAAGTCCCTTGTGATTCGGGTCACAGTGAGGCACGCTGGAGACAGAATTCCAGAGCAGTCCGCAGCAAGGTACCCACGCGGCGATCTCCCTTCCACAGGGCAATCGCAGACGGGACACCCGCCGTCGTTCGCGATGCCGGCCCCGAGGCGATGATTGACGAAGGCACGCTTGGTAGCCGAGATGCGGACTTTCACGACGGCGTCGGGCCAGCCCCGACGCCGTCGTCCTGTGCCCGGCTCCAGAGCCTCAGCGTGAGGCGAGCGGAGAGGCCTCGGCACCGCGCGTGAACGCCTCCGCGGCGTAGAGCAGCCAGCGGTGGACGCCCGCCTCCTCGGCCCCGTAGGCCTCCAGCGCCGCGAAGTAGTCGGGGGCCGCAGCCACGTGACCGGCCTCCGGCACGGTGACCGACGCGGGATCCACCCCGCGCGCGAGCATCACGAGCCGCTCTGCCGCACGCGCCACCACGCCGTTGTGCGAAACGAACGCGCCCGCGGAGGCGATCTCGGCGTGCACGAGCGCGGCCACCACGAGGGCCGGCGCCTCGGTCTTCGCGCCCAGCAACGAGGCCAGCTGGGTCAGCCGCGCCGTCCCGGCCGGGTTCACCGGACGGCCGAGGTCGTCGTCGGGCACCGAGCCGGCGGCCGCGAGGGCGTGCATCCGGGCCATCGCCTGCACCGGCGAGCGCTGCCACGTGGGCAGCAGGCCGAGCAGCTTGGTGGACAGCCGCACCGCCGCTCGGGCCGTGGCGTCGCCCCCGCCGGAGGCGAGCTCGTCGAGCTCGCACTCGCTGCCCTCCAGCGTGGCCGTGGCCCAGGCGCCGATCAGCAGCGATCGCGCCGTGTCGTCGGGCGTGCTGCGGCGCAGGCCACGGTCGCGCAGGACGGCGTCCATCCCGTCGCGGGCGGCGCGGAACGCCGACGGAACGCCCTCGAGGGACGCGGCTGCGATGAACGGATCTGACACGCAGGCAGCGTACCCAGCACGCCTCCGGGCGCCGGGCGTGACCGGCGGTAGCCTCGGAACGTGGACGTCATCCCCGCAGCGCGCGCGGCCAAGTGGATGGTGGGCGACCGCCTCTCCACGGTGCTGCACCTCGGCGACGGCGGCCTGGCCTACGAGCTCGCCGAGCAGGGCCACGACGTCACCATCCTGGGCGACGACGTCGAGCAGGTCCGCAACCCCGACCTGTCGTACATCCGCTCCGGCGGCGACCGGCTGCCCCTGCGCTCGAACACCTTCGACGTCGTGATCACCCCGTTCTTCGAGGAGTCGCCCTCCGCGCTGGCCGAGTACGCGCGGGTGCTGGTCCCCGGTGGGCTGCTCTCGAGCATGAGCCGGCGCTACGACGACTCCATTCCCTGGATGCGCCGCCTGCGGGCGATCACGGGCGACCGCGACGCCCCCGAGCCGGCCGTCGACACGTTCTCGGCGTCGGGGCTGTTCGGTCCTCCCGAGGTCGAGGTCTTCAACGCCTGGGAGGAGCTCGACCTGGCCCACCTGCTGCGCTTCGCCGAGCAGACCCGCCGCGCGACCGTGCCCGAGTCGGCCCTCGGCGCGGTGCACGACCTGTGGCGCGAGTACGCGTCGGGCGCCGCCAAGCTGCGCCTGCGGCACGAGACCCGGTGCGTCCGCGCCGTCGTGGACAAGTCCGCGCTGGCCGGCGAGCCGGATCCGCCGGACGCGATCCTGCTCTCCCTGGATTGACGTGAGCCCCCTCGACCTCGCGATCGCGGTGGCGGTCGTCGCCGTGCTGGCCGGTCTGGCCCTGCTCACGCGGTGGGTGCTGCTGAGCCGTCGCCGCAGCCTCGGGTCGGCGGAGGACCGAGCCACCTACGAGACCCTCCACACGGCGGCCCTCGCCGCGCCTGCGCTGCGATCGGGGCTCGACGCCGAGAGCGTCGGCCGGGCCCTGCCGCACCTGCGCCAGCTGATCGGCTCGCCGACGGTGGGCATCACCGACACCCACGGGCCGCTCGGCTGGGCCGGTCGCGACGAGACCGAGCACACCGCCCACCTCGTCGCCGTGGCGCTGGAGCACGGGCGCACTCAGGCGTCGAACCGCGTCATCGTCGCTCCGCTGTCGGTGGAGGGCAGGGTCGTCGGCAGCATCGTGGTGGTCGACGACAGCGCCTCGGCGGGCCTCGCACGCACCACCACCGAGGTGGCCGGCTGGGTCTCCAGCCAGCTGGAGCTGGCCGAGCTGTCCGCCTCGCGCACGGCGCTGATGGAGGCCGAGCTGCGGGCGCTGCGGGCGCAGATCTCGCCCCACTTCATCTACAACTCGCTCGGTGCGATCGCCTCGTTCGTGCGCACGGATCCCGAGCGGGCCCGCGAGCTGCTGCTGGAGTTCGCCGACTTCACCCGGTACTCGTTCCGCCAGCACGGCGACTACACGACCCTCGCCGAGGAGCTGCGGTCGATCGAGCGCTACCTCGTGCTGGAGAAGGCGCGGTTCGGCGACCGCCTGCGCGTGATCACCCGCGTGGCCCCGGAGGTGCTCAGCCTCACCGTCCCCTTCCTCACGGTGCAGCCGCTGGTTGAGAACGCGGTGCGTCACGGGCTCGAGCGCAAGCCGGGCCCCGGGACGCTGACGGTGATCGCCGAGGACGCCGGCACGGAGTGCCTCATCTCGATCGAGGACGACGGCGTGGGCTCGGACCCCGAGACGGTGCGTGCCGCCCTGGCGGGACGCACGAGCTCGCCGTCGGTGGGACTGGCGAACGTGGACGAGCGGCTGCGCACGGTCTACGGGAACGACCACGGGCTCGTGGTGGAGACGGCGCCCGGGATGGGCACGAAGGTCACGCTGCGCATACCGAAGTTCACCCCGACCACGGTGGACTGACGGTCCGTAGACTTGACCGGTGAGGTTTCTCAACGATCTGCAGCCCAGCCACGACCTGACGTACAACGACGTCTTCATGGTCCCCGGTCGATCCGACGTGGCATCGCGCTTCGACGTCGACCTGTCCACCGCCGACGGCACCGGCGCCACCCTGCCGCTCGTGGTGTCGAACATGACCGCCGTCTCCGGCCGCCGCATGGCCGAGACCGTCGCCCGCCGCGGCGGCATCGCGATCCTGCCGCAGGACATCCCGCTCGACATCGTGGCCGACACGGTCGCCCGCGTGAAGGCGGCCCACACCGTCTTCGACACCCCCGTCGTGCTGACCCCGAACATGACCGTCGGCGAGGCGCTGAGCCTCGTGCCGAAGCGCGCCCACGGGGGCGCCGTCGTGGTCGAGTCGCTGAGCGGCCCCGAGCTGAAGGTCGTCGGCGTCTTCACCCCGCACCAGGCCCACGAGATCGACCGCTTCGCGCAGGTGCGCGAGGTCATGCTGACCGACCCGTTCGTGCTCCAGGCCGACGGCGACGTGCGCGAGATGTTCAACCTGCTGTCCGAGCAGCACGTCCCGTTCGCCCCCGTGGTCGATGGTGGCGCGCTCGTGGGCGTGCTCACGCGCAAGGGCGCACTGCGCTCGACGATCTACACCCCGGCCACCGACCCCGACGGCCGCCTGGTCGTCGGCGGGGCGATCGGGATCAACGGCGACGTGCGCGGCAAGGCGCAGGCGCTCGTCGAGGTCGGCGTCGACGTGCTCGTCGTCGACACCGCCCACGGCCACCAGGCGAAGATGTTCGACGCGCTGCCGCTCGTGCGCGAGGTCCGCGACGCCCACGAGGCCGCCACGGGCCGCCGCCTGCCGATCGCGGCGGGCAACGTGGTCTCGGCCGAGGGCGCACGCGACCTCGTCGCCGCCGGCGCCGACATCGTCAAGGTCGGCGTGGGTCCCGGCGCGATGTGCACGACGAGGATGGCCACCGGCGTCGGCCGGCCCCAGTTCTCGGCCGTGCTCGAGTGCGCCGCAGCGGCCACCGAGCTCGGCGCGCACGTGTGGGCCGACGGCGGCGTCCGCTGGCCGCGCGACGTCGCGCTGGCGCTCGCAGCCGGCGCGGGCAGCGTCATGATCGGCTCGTGGTTCGCCGGCACGCACGAGAGCCCCGGCGACCTGAAGTTCGGGGCCGACGGCCGCGAGTACAAGGAGTCCTTCGGCATGGCCTCGTCGCGCGCGGTGGCGAATCGCACGCGCGACGCCGCCGGCTTCGAGCGCGCCCGGATGGCGCTGTTCGAGGAGGGCATCTCGACCTCACGGATGTTCCTCGATCCCGAGGCCCCCGGCGTCGAGGACCTGATCGACCAGATCACCGCGGGCGTGCGCTCGTCGTTCACCTACGCCGGTGCCCGGACCCTGCCCGAGTTCGCCGACCGCGCCATCGTCGGCCTGCAGTCCAGCGCCGGCTACGACGAGGGCCGCCCCCTGCACGCCTCCTGGTGAGGATGCAGGGGCGCGGCCCCGGTCAGTGCGCGCCGGCCGAGACGATCTCGTTCGGCATGCCCGGCAGCTCGACGCTCCGTGCGACCCGGCCCGCGGCGAGGTCGATCTCGTGCACCGTCGAGGCGCCCGGCTCGGTCACCCACGCGGTGTCCCCGTCGACGGCGAGCGTCGGGCGGGGACGCTGCCAGTCGAGCGGTTCCTTCCACGGGTCGATCACCACGATCCGGTCGGTGACCTTCCCCGTCTCGGGATCGATCACGTGCAGGGCGCCGTCCGTGCCGAGCACGAGCGCCTCCCCCGCCGGGCCACGGCCGAGCGACCGGAAGGTGTAGCTCGTGCCCAGGTCGACCAGGCGCAGCTTGCGGCTCTCCGTGTTGATCAGGCTGATCCGCTCGGGACGCTCGAGCTCGGCGTCCGCGTCCACCTTGTAGTCACCGAGAACCACGGGCGAGGCGGGGCTGCCGGCCTGGTTGCCGATCCGGCCGTACGCGTCGGGGCTGGAGATCTTGGTGATCGTCCCGTGGTCGACCACGACCACGCCGTCCTCGCAGCCGACCACGGCGCGGCCGTCCGCGGCGGTCGCCTCGCCGTGGACGCCCGGGCAGTCGTCGGTGCGCGCCAGCTCACTGCCGTCGATTCCCTCGCGCAGGACGACCGTCGAGCGGCTGTCCGCCGTGCCCTCGGTGTGCATGAGGTCGCCGCCCAAATTCACGGCGACGCCGTGGTGGGGGTCGGGCGTCTCGCTGGTCTCGAGGACCTTGGTCGGATCCTCGGAGTCGAGCACCCGGATCGAGCCGTCGCCGTCCCCGAAGAGCACCGTCCGGCCGTCGCTGACCGTGACGTGGCCGGGCTCGGCGGCGTCGTAGGTCTCGCCGTAGCCGGGATCCCCCGTGACGCGGTGGTGCGCGTGGCCGCCGTGCGCCTCGGCCTCGACCCCCGTGTCGAGCAGGCGGAACCCGTCCTCGGTCGAGACGAACACGTGCTGCCCGTCACCGGCGGCGTTCACGCGGGTGAACCCCTCGGCCGGCAGGGCGGCCACGGACTCGAGGCTGTCGCGCTCGAGCACGAGCACCTCGTCCTGCGTCGTCACCACGAGCCGCGGTCCGGAGACCTCACGGCCCTCGTGCTCGTCCGCCTCCTCCGGGCTGCCGGATCCGGACTCACCGCACGCGGCCAGCACCGAGCCCGCCACCAGCACCGCCAGGGCGAGGCGCCCCTGTCGCCATATCGTCATCGTCGCTCCTTATTGAGAATGAATGTCATTCCCATTAGAACACGACAGTGCGGCCCGCCCCCGACAGGGCAACGGGACGAGAGGTCAGCGCAGGATGAGGTCGAGCCCGCGGGCGAAGGAGGCGTCGAGGTCGGGATCCTCGGCGAGGATGCCGATCTGCGCGGCCTGGCGGTGCATCTGGGTGGCCTGGGTGTGCCCGAACACGTAGAGCAGCAGGGTGCGCGCGAGGTCCGGTGTCGTGAGCTCCGCCAGCTCGTTCTCGATGCGCGAGTCGCCGAGCCGGAAGGCCGAGGCGGTGGCCACCACATCGGCCCCGTCACGCACGGCCAGCATCGCCTCGCGGAGGGCGTGGGCCGCCTTCGCGGCATCGTCGCCGACCTCGACCCCGGCGACGATCCGGTCGGCCATCAGGGCCAGCAGCGTCTGCTTGTCCGGGACGTGGTGGTAGAGCGCGCTGGGCTGCACCCCGAGCTCGCTCGCGACGCGTCGCATCGAGCAGAACTCGAGGCCGTAGGCGTCGAGCACGCGCAGGGCGCCGGAGACCACGTCGTCACGGGTGTTGGCCATGACGCCACTCTATCGGCTAGCCTGAACACCGTTCAGGTGAACACCGTTCAGGAGACGACATGACCACGACCACCAGCACCCGCCGCCGCCTCACCGGCACCGACCTCGCGCTCATCGCGGCCTTCGCGGCACTCATCGCCGCGTGCGCGCTGCTCCCGGCGATCAACGTGGGCGCCGGCATCGTGCCGATCACCCTGCAGACGTTCGCCGTCCTGCTCTCCGGCGCCGTGCTGGGCGCCAAGCGCGGCTTCCTCGCGGTGCTGCTCTACCTGGCCATGGGTGCGGCCGGCCTCCCGGTCTTCTCGGGCGGCGCCGCGGGCCTGGCCGTGTTCGCCGGCCCCACGATGGGCTACCTGATCGGCTTCCCCTTCGCCGCCGCGCTGTGCGGCTTCATCGTCGAGCGGCTGCCCCGCGACAAGGTCGCGACGAGCATCCCGCTGATCTTCCTCGCGGGCCTCTTCTCCAGCGCCGTCCTGATCCACACCCTGGGCATCCTGGGCCTGGTCTGGCGCGCCGACATGAGCCTGGCCGCCGCGATCAAGGTCGACATCGTGTTCTGGCCCGGCGACGTCATCAAGAACCTCGCCATGGCCACGGTCGCGACCGCCGTGCACCGCGCGTTCCCCGACCTGCTCCCCGCACGCCGTAAGTGATCGAGCTCGTCGAGGCAGCCGTCGAGGGGCGGCTGGAGCCGACCTCGGTCCGGCTGACGGAGCGACGGGTCGCGATCATCGGCTCGAACGGCTCCGGCAAGTCCACCCTCGCCCGGCTCGTCAACGGGCTCGTCGAGCCGACGAGCGGGCGCGTGGCGCTCGACGGCCTCGACACCCGACGCGACGGGCGCGAGGTCCGCCGCCGCGTCGGCTTCGTCTTCACCGACCCGGCCGCCCAGCTGGTCATGCCCACCGTGGCCGAGGACGTGGCGCTCTCCCTGCGCAAGCAGCACCGCGACAAGGCCGAGCGCGAGCGGGCAGTCACGGCGGTGCTCGAGCGCTTCGGACTGGGCGACCTCGCGCTGCGCAGCGTGCACGCGCTCTCGGGCGGCCAGCGCCAGCTGCTCGCGATCGCCACCGTCCTGGCGACCGACCCCGACGTCCTGGTGGCGGACGAGCCGACCACCCTCCTGGACCTGGCGAACACCCGCCGCGTCGGCGAGGTGCTGCTGGGCCTGCCGCAGCAGCTCGTGCTGGTGACCCACGACCTCGACCTCGCCGCGCAGTGCGATCGGGCCCTCGTCGTGCACGAGAGTCGGGTGGCGTTCGACGGCCCGGCCCCGACGGCGGTCGACCACTACCGGGCGCTCGTGTCGTGAGCACGCCACTGGGGATGTACCAGCCGGGGACCTCTCCCCTGCACCGCCTGTCCCCCGGGCCCAAGCTGGTCGGGCTGTTCCTGCTCGCGATCGCCGTGCTGGTCGCCAAGGGACCGTGGACGGGCGTGGGGTTCGTCGTGCTGGCGATCGCGCTGGCGGCCCTCGGGAGCCTCTCGCCGAGCTCCGTCCTGCGGGCGCTGCGCCCCTTCGTCATCGTGGCGATCCTGCTGCTGACCTTCAACGCCTGGCAGAACGGGTGGCCGCGCGCCGTCGAGGTCGTCGCCGACCTGACGGCGCTGATCCTGGCCGCCACGGTGCTGACCGCCACCACGGCCGTGAACGACCTGCTGGACACCATCGTGCGCTCGCTGGGGCCCTTCCGGCGCTTCGGCGTCGACCCCGACCGCGTGGGCCTCACGTTCTCCCTCATGCTGCGCGCGCTCCCCGGCACGATCGAGCTGGCGGCCGAGACCCGCGACGCGGCCCGGGCCCGCGGCCTCGAACGCAGCATCCGGGCCCGCACGATCCCGCTCGTCCTGCGCGTGGTCGCCCGTGCCCGCGACACCGGGGACGCCCTGCACGCCCGCGGTGTGCTCGACTGACCCTCCGGTCTCCCCTGCGCGGCTCCGAGCAGACCGACGAGGCGCAGAGTGACTAGGCTCACTCCCATGGCGCGCGCACTGCGGACGCTGGTGGTCGACGACGAGCAACCGGTCCTGGACGAGTTGGTCTGGCTGCTCGGCCGCGACGACCGGATCGGCACGATCGACACGGCCCGGTCCGGGACCGAGGCCCTGCGCCGACTCGACGCCGGCGACATCGACCTGCTGTTCCTCGACATCGCGATGCCCGGTCTCACCGGGATCGACATCGCTCGGCTGCTCGGCCGGTTCAAGTCGCCGCCGCAGATCATCTTCGTCACGGCGCACGACGCCCACGCCGTGGAGGCGTTCGACCTCAACGCCGTCGACTACCTGCTCAAGCCGATCCGCGAGGAGCGCCTGCGCGAGAGCGTGCGTCGCGCCGTGTCCGACTCGGACTCCGCGGGCACCGACTCCGACGACACGATCGCGGTCGAGCTGGCCGGCGTCACCCGCTTCGTCTCGCGCTCCAAGGTGACCCATGCCGAGGCCCAGGGCGACTACGTCCGGCTGCACACGCTGGACGGCGCGAGCCACCTCATCCGGACGCCGCTGACCTCGCTCGCCGAGGACTGGGCCGACGCCGGCTTCCTGCGCATCCACCGCAGCATCGCGGTGAACCGCGCCCACATCCTCGAGGTCCGGATGTCCTCGGGCCGCGCCAGCGTCGTGGTCCCGGCGGCCGGCGGCACCACCACCGAGCTGCAGGTCGCTCGGCGCCACACCCGCGCCCTGCGCGAGCTGATCGGCGAGCACACGCCGTGACCGAGGAGCCACGGGAGTCCGGCCGGGTCCGGATCACCAGCCCCCTCTCGAGCGCACCCGCCCATGTGCGCAGCACGGTGGGCCAGGAGATCGACGAGGCCACCGGCGTCGGCGAGGTCTACATGCAGTCGCTCATCCGCTCGCAGCTGCGCGCGGCCGCGACGGTGACCATCACGCTGCTGCTCACCGTCGTGAGCCTGCCGCTGGTCTTCTCCTGGGTCCCGGGTCTCAACGACAGCCGTGTCCTGGGCATCCCGGTGCCGTGGCTCGTGCTCGGCGGCGGCGTCCACGCGGGGCTGATCCTGCTCGGCTGGCTCTACGTGCGTCACGTCGAGCGCGTCGAGCGGCTCTTCGCCCTGCTGGTCGAACCGGGCGACACCCTGCCATGAGCCCCACCTGGGGAATCGTCGCGGTCACGCTCGTCTCGATCGCCACCCTCGCGATCGGCGCGTTCGGCCTGCGGATCAGCCGCACCACGAGCGACTTCTACGTCGCGTCACGCTCGGTCTCCCCCGCGCTGAACGGCTCGGCGATCAGCGGCGAGTACCTTTCGGCGGCGTCGTACCTGGGGATCGCCGGACTCGTGCTGGTCAACGGTGCGGACATGCTCTGGTACTCCATCGGCTGGACCTCGGGCTACCTGCTGCTGCTGGTGTTCGTGGCGGCCCCGCTGCGCCGCTCGGGCGCGTACACGATCCCCGACTTCGCCCAGGTGCGCCTGCAGTCGGTGGCGGTGCGGCGGGTCTCGACCGCCCTCGTCGTGGCGGTCGGCTGGCTCTACCTGCTGCCGCAGTTCCAGGGCGCCGGCCTGACCCTGGAGGCCGTCCTGGACGCCCCGCGCTGGGTCGGCACCGTGCTGGTGGCCGTGATCGTGACGCTCAACGTCGTGCTGGGCGGCATGCGCTCGATCACCTTCGTCCAGGCGTTCCAGTACTGGCTGAAGCTCACCGCCCTCCTGATCCCGCTGATGTTCCTGCTGCTGGCCTGGTCGCGCGACGGGCGACCCGCGGCGCAGGCGTCCAGCGACTGGTGGATCCCGCTCGGCGACGCGAACCCCCAGACGATGTACTCGACGTACGCCGTGATCGTGGCGACCTTCCTCGGCACGATGGGTCTGCCCCACGTGGTGGTGCGCTACTACACCAACCCCGACGGGCACGCGGCGCGCCGGACGACCCTCATCGTGCTGGGCCTGGTCTCGGTCTTCTACCTGTTGCCAACGTTCTACGGCGTCCTCGGACGCGTCTACGCGACCGACCTGATCGACTCCGGTCGCGCCGACACGGTGGCGCTCGAGCTGCCGAGCCGCCTCATCGAGGGCACGGCCGGCGAGGCGCTGACGGCCCTGGTGACGGCCGGGGCCTTCGCAGCCTTCCTCTCCACCTCGTCGGGCGTGACGATGGCCATGGCCGGCGTGGTCGGGCAGGGCCTGAGCAACCACGCGCCGTGGCGGGGGCGGCTCTCCTCGATCGCCGCGCTGCGGATCGCGGCGGCGGCCTGCGTGGCGGTGCCCCTGCTGCTGGCGTTCGTCGCCGAGCCGATCCCGGTGGCCAGCTCGGTGGTGTTCGCGTTCGCGCTGGCGGCCTCGACCTTCTGCCCCCTGCTCGTGCTGGGGATCTGGTGGCGCGGCCTCACGTCCGCCGGCGCCATCGCGGGCCTGATCGGCGGCGGGATCTGCGCCGGCGCGGCCCCGTTCGTCACGCTCGCGCTCGACGTGGAGGGCTGGTGGGGCACGCTCATGAGCCAGCCGGCGGTCTGGTCGGTGCCCGTGGGCTTCGGGCTGATGGTGGGCGTCTCGCTGGCCACCCGGGCGCGGGTGCCGGCGAACGTCGGCCGCACGATGGTGCGCCTGCACACGCCGGAGCGGGTGCAGGTGGACCGCCGGTTCTGAGTCAGACGCTGCGCGAGGTGTCGAGCCGGTCGAACGCGTCGAGCACGTCCCCGACCGAGGGCTTCTCGATCGTGGTCACCACGGCGGCGCGACCCTCGCGCTCCTGGCGCAGGTGCCGCTTGACGGTGGAGGTCGAGCAGCCCAGGCGCTGGGCCAGCTCGCGGCAGGTCTCGTCGGGATGGGCCTTGCGGGCGGCGATCACCTCGGCGTGGTCGACCGGGCCTCCTCCGACACGTGCCGTGCCGTAGGGGCTGGAGTCGAACCGCACCTCGATGCCGAGCTCGCGCCGCATCGTGCGGCGCTCGGCCTCACTGGTGCACGCGACGAAGCCCAGGACGTCGACGTCGACCACCGAGCGGTAGAGGCAGTCGGCGAGGACGTCGCACCCCGCACAGCGGCGGTGGGCCGCGGCTCGCTTCGAGAGGTACTCACGCCATTGCTCGACGGTGACGTCGCGCCGAGCCGGCGGGGACAAGAGGATCTCGTCCTGGTACATCTCCGGTGACATGGCACACGGTGGGAGTGTCGGCCTCATTGCCATCTCCGATCCTGCAGGTGACCCCAGTCTAGAGGTACATTCCCCCCGTTTCGGAAGGTGTGACGCGTTCGGGCGTCGCACCGTCCTCGCCGGCGCCTCCGGGGAGGGCGAGGCGCATGTTCTGCAGCTGGCTCTGGGCCTGCACCTGCTGGGCATACAGCGCCGCCTGGATGCCGTGGAAGAGGCCCTCGAGCCAGCCCACCAGCTGGGCCTGGGCGACGCGCAGCTCGGCGTCGCTGGGGGCCTCGGCGTCGAACGGCAGGCTGAGCCGCTCGAGCTCGTCGACCAGCTCGGGCGCGAGGCCGTCCTTGAGCTCGTCGATCGACTGGTGGTGGATCTCGCGGAGGCGGGCGCGGCTGGCCTCGTCGAGGGGCGCCACCTTCACCTCCTCGAGGAGCTGGCGGATCATGCCGCCGATGCGCATGACCTTCGCCGGCTGCTCCACGAGGTCGGTCAGCGGCGTGCGCTCAGGCTCCGCAGAGGCGGGGACGGGCTGGCCCTGGGGGTCGATGATCCGGTCGTCGGTCATGCGCCCCAGCCTAGGCCGGGAGGCCACGCAGCGCGGCCCGGCCTCAGGCCCTGACGTCGAGGACGACCTTGCCCACGTGCGAGGACTCCTCGAGGATGCGGTGCGCGTCGGCCACGCGCGAGAGGGGCACCGCCTCGTGCACCACCGGCCCGAGGGTGCCGTCCTCGATGAGCGGCCAGACCTTCTCCACGAGCTCGGCCATGATGGCGGCCTTCTCCTCGACGGGCCGGAATCGCAACGACGTCGCCGCGACGCTGCCCTGCTTCGCCAGCAGCGCTCCGAGGTTCAGCTCGCCCTTGCGCCCGCCCTGCATCCCGATCACGACGATGCGTCCGCCACGAGCGAGCGAGGCCACGTTCTGCGCGAGGTACTTGCCGCCGATGATGTCGAGCACGACGTCGACGCCACCGAGGTCCTGGCACGTCTCGACGAAGTCGTCCTCGCGGTAGTTCACGACCGCGTCGGCACCGAGCCGACGGACGACCTCCGCCTTCTCCTCGCTGCCGACCGTGGTGACCACGGTGGCCCCGAAGGCCTTGGCCAGCTGGATCGCCGTGGTGCCGATGCCGCTCGCCCCGCCGTGGACGAGCAGCTTCTCGCCCTCGCGCAGGCCGGCGAGCATGAAGACGTTGGACCAGACGGTCGCGTAGGTCTCGGCGAGGGCCGCGGCCTCGATCAAGGAGGTCCCGGCGGGCACGGGCACCACCTGTCCGGCCGGTGCGACGACTCGCTCGGCGTAGCCGCCCCCGCTCAGCAGGACGCAGACCTCGTCACCCGGGGCCAGGCCGGTGACGCCCTCACCGAGCTCCTCGACGACGCCGGAGCACTCGAGCCCGAGGACGTCGGTGATGCCGGGAGGCGGCGGGTAGTGCCCCTGGCGCTGGAGCAGGTCGGCGCGGTTGACGCCGGCAGCGGCGACCCGCACCGCGACCTCGCCCGGGCCGGGCTCCGGATCGGGGAGGTCGGCGACGACGAGGCTGTCGGGGCCTCCGGGCTCTTCGACGATGACGGCTCGCATGTGCTCCACGGTAGTGACCGGCACACTGGACCTCATGCAGGTGACGCTCGTCCAGCTGGCCGCCACCCTCGACTCGGCCGCCAACCGTGCCCAGGTGGAGGCGCGACTCAGCGACCTCGACGGCCCCGGGCTCGTCGTGCTGCCCGAGGCGACGATGCACGACTTCGGCCCCGCCGACCACGACCTCGCGGCCGTCGCCGAGTCCCTGGACGGCCCCTTCGTCGACCTCATCGCACGCGAGGCGAAGCGCCTCGGATCCACGATCGTGGCGGGGATGTTCGAGCGCACGGACGATCTCCCGTACAACACGCTCGTCGTGGTCGCTCCCGACGGCGACCTCGCCGCGACCTACCGCAAGATCCACCTCTACGACTCGTTCGGCTACCGGGAGTCCGAGCGGCTGCGCGCCGGCGAGATCGAGCCGGTCGTGGTGCCCGTGGAGGACCTGACGATCGGCCTGATGACCTGCTACGACCTGCGGTTCCCCGAGCTGGCGCGCGCGCTGGTCGACCGCGGGGCGGACGCGTTCGTCGTCCCGGCGGCGTGGGTCGCCGGCGAGCACAAGGCCGAGCACTGGCGCACGCTGCTGCGCGCCCGGGCCATCGAGAACACCGTCTGGGTGGCCGCGGCGGCCCAGGGCGGCTCTCGCTACACCGGCCGTTCCTTGGTCGCCGACCCGTGGGGAACTATCGTGGAGGAAGCCGCCGGGGGGGACGAGCTGGTCACTGCGCAGGTCGCGGTGGACGCCGTTCGCGCTTCCCGCGACGTGAACCCGTCGCTCGCCAACCGGAGGATTTCCACACCGTGACGACTGCCCCGCCGGGCCGACGCCGCCTCGACACGTCGGTCCCGACCCCCTACGAGGTCGCGACCCGTGAGCCGCGCGTCGACTCGCCGCGCTGGGCGCGTCTGCTCATGATCGCGACGTTCGTCGCGTGGGCGTGCGGCACCGCCGGTGCCGCATCGGCGATCACCGACGTCGGCGCCCCGTCGTGGCTGTGGCGGCCGTCGGCGGCCGTGCTGCTCGTGACGTTCGCCGTGATGCTGACGCACCGCGTCGGCGGGTACATGCGCATCTGGGTGTCCCTGTCGCTCCTGCTGTCCGCGGCCGCCCTGCTGAGCGGGGTCAACGCGCTGCTCGCCGCGGCCGCCGGCACGACGGCCGTCCTGTCCGCCGTGTCGGCCGTCGTCTTCACGCGGCCGGCCGCCACCGTGGTGCAGGTCCTGCGCGAGTACGCCGTAATGCTGGTCCTCGCGCTCAGCGGCGCGGTGGGGGTCGCCGCCTGGAACGCCCCGGTCGAGGTGCGCCCCTTCGGCCTCATGGTCATGGCCGTCTCGGTCACGCTCGCCATCTCGATCGTCTGGCGCCTCGGCTCGGGCCTGCACGGCTTCGGCCGCAGCCACCTCAAGCTGCTCGTCGTGGTGGCCGTGGTCGCCGTGGGCCTGTTCTATTACGGCAGCTTCGTGCGGACGGCGGGCTCCCCCGCGCTGACGAACCTGCTCGACGACACGATCGTGTGGCTGCGCCAGAACATCGGCGGCGTCCCGCGCCCGTACGAGTTCCTCATCGGGTTCCCGGCGCTCGTGGTGGGCGTCTCGATGCGCTCGCGGTACCGCGAGGGCTGGTGGGTCTGCGTCTTCGCCGTCGTCGGCACCGTGATCGTCGCGAACTCGCTGATCGATCCGCGCGCGTACCCGTCGTACTTCGCGCTCTCGACGCTCTACAGCGCGATCATCGGCCTCGTGATCGGCCTGGTCATCCGCGCGGTCTTCTTCCGGCCGCGGTCGCGGCGCGCCGCGCGCGCCGTCCAGCAGGCCCAGCGCACCGAGCCGGGACGCCTCTCACCGCTGCGCTGAGTTCGGCCGCGACCACTCTTCCGCCCGCTCACTTGTGGAGCGGGATGCACGTGCCTGCGCCCGCGGGACGTTGATCCCGCTCCAAAAGTGGAGGGCTCGGGTGCCACGTCGGGAGGCCCGCGCGGCGGAATGCGAGAATCGATCCAGGTCCCGTCGCCTCGGTGGCGGGCCTGGAGGGGTGCCGGAGTGGCCGATCGGAACCGCCTTGAAAGCGGTCGCTGGCAGCAGTGTCAGCCGCGGGTTCGAATCCCGCCCCCTCTGCGTGACTCGCTATCGACTCGACCGGTCGCACCTGATGGTGCTCGCCGGCGTGTGCTTCATCGTCGCTGCCGTGGGCGTGCTCGTCGCGTTCCTGACCGGGACGGGCAGTGACCTGCGCGTCACCGTGACGATCCTGGGTGCGGTCGTCGCGGTGGTCGCGCTGCTCGTGGCCGCCGTCATGAACCTGCGGCCCCCGACCGTGGTGACCCTGGACCCCGCCGGCTTCGTCGCCCGCGGGCGCCACGGCGACGTGACGTGGAAGCAGGTCGAGTCGGTCGGCGTCAGCGACGGCATGCTGCGGTTCACCGACGGCACGGGCGCCGTCACCGCGTTCCCGCTGTCGCTCGTGGACCGCACCCGCCACGCCGAGCTCATCCGCGAGGTCTACGACCGCTTGAACCAGGCCAACGGCTACCGGCGCTTCGACCTGGCCGAGGGCTGACGCTCGCAGGACATGCGAAGAGGGAGCAGGCGAGCCTGCTCCCTCTTCGATTGGCGGAACGAGCTCCGCCCTGGCTGGGCCCGAGGACACCAGCGAACGTGAAAGGTGGGAGCAGGCTGACCTGCTCCCACCTTGGCTGGCGGAGATGGAGGGATTTGAACCCTCGAGAGGTTTGAACCTCAACCCGCTTAGCAGGCGGGCGCACTAGGCCACTATGCGACATCTCCAGACAACCGCATCAGGATACCCACCCCGACCCTCAGTCACCGAATCAGGTCGAGCGCTTGATGATCGAGGTGCTCATCTGGTCGAAGTGCTCGGGCAGCTCCGGCAGGGGCGTGGCCGGGTGCGGATGCGCTCGCATGCCGTCGAGCACGAGGCCTCGGATCCGCGCGGCGATCCACTCGTGGTGCTCGGGCGCGAAGGTCCGGACCTCCCCCAGCATGACCGCCAGGGCGCTGAGGTCGGAGACCGCCAGGTCGGGGCGTGCGGCACCCTCGTCGATCGCACGACTGACGAGGTTCCCCAGCGGCTCGATCCATCGCTGGCTCGGGCGGTAGTCGGGATCGTTGATGGCCTGGCGACGCATGACCTCCGACACGATGCGCTTCTCGAGGAGCATCCTCATGCACTCGTCGAGGACCAGCTCGATGCCCGCCCAGCCCGACTCCATCTGCACGGCACGCTCCGCCAGCTCGTCGAAGAAGCGGATGTACCGGTCGTAGAGCGCGCGCACGAGCTCGTCCAACGAGGCGAAGTTCCGGTAGAGCGTCCCCGTGCCCACCTTCGCCTCCGCGGCCAGGGTGTGCAGAGGCGCGTCGAGGCCGTTCTCGGCGAAGTAGACCTCGGCGGTGTCGATGATGCGCTCACGGTTCGCCACGGCATCGCGGCGCTGTGGAACGCGGGGGGAATCGTCCATCGTCTCCAACGTACGGGAAGTGCGGCGGCACGTCCGGCAGACCCAATTTCCCACCTCGCGGGGTCACACGTTAGACTCGTCGAGGCCCGCAAGGGCGTGCGCCCGTAGCTCAACGGATAGAGCATCTGACTACGGATCAGAAGGTTTGGGGTTCGAATCCCTACGGGCGCGCAGAGGCCTCTGGAATAGCAGTCAACCGACACGTTCCAGGGGCCATTTTGCTTTCGAAACAGTTATGCGCCAGCGGGGCACCCTTGGCAGTCCCGCTGCGCCGCGATGCTTGCTTGTGCGCAACCGGCGCCCCTTGTTTGTCGCCCGCTTCGAGCGGCCGTGCCGGCGCGGGGCCTTTTGGGCGGCCGCGATGGACTCCCACGTGCCTGCCCGGCCGCGCAGGGCTAGTAGAAGGCCTTGTTCACGCGGTGCGTACTGCTGGCGCCTTTCTCTCCGCCAGCATGCTGGACGAAGGGCAGGCCCGGCGTGTGGCAACGGCTCAAGTACCAGTCGGCCTCGCGAAGGTCGTTTCCAGTAGTAGCTATCTATCTGACCTGGGCGGACCTGGGTGGCCAGAGCAGCCCCCGAATTGAGCCGATTCGCGGGCCCCACCGGGAGTACGTCAGCTGCGCAGTTCGGTGCGCGCCCGGCTGGCGATCCTTACCGAGAGCGCATCTAACTCATCGGCGATGGAGGACACGACCCACACCTGGTTTCGCGTCCGCTTGGTTAGCGGTCGAATCACCCCGGCGTCAGTGAGGTTCTCGATGGCGACGTACATGCTCGACGTGGCACCCACGAACCTTTGCTCCAGGTCGTCTGCGCTGAAGACGGGGTTGGTCGCGAAGCCGGAGATGAGCTTGCGAGCCGCCGAGCCGGCTCGGGGCCTACCGGCGTCCTCGATCCAACGCTCAGGCATCTGAGCGAGTCGATGGGCGCTGACGGAGGACTCCGACGCGGCGATCAGCGACCCCGCGGTGAAGGCGGCGATCAACGGGCCGGCATCTCCGGCACGGTGGGCGGCCAGGGCATCGAAGTAGTCGTCCCGGCGGGCCACGATCGCTGAAGCAATAGGTACGACGACTGCGGTAGTGACGCGGCGCCGCCGCAGGATCGTGTTGACCAAGGCTCGGCCGATACGGCCATTGCCGTCGGTGAACGGGTGGATGGACTCGAACTGAGCGTGCGCGATCGACGCTTGGACAATGGGGTGGACATTGCGGCGGTTGCAGAATGACATGAGGTCGGCCAAGTGATGCTCGACGGCGGTAGGTGCCGGCGGCACGTACATGGCACCGAGCGGGCTGTAGTCAGACCCGCCGATCCAGTTCTGCATGTCGCGCGCCTTGCCGGCGTAGTCGCGCTCGCTAGGGTCGGCGGCCATGAGAGTGCGGTGGGCGGCCAAGATCGAGTCCATAACGATGTCCGAGCCGTCGTCCACCGTCCCGATGAGGTCGCGCAAGGCTCGTGTCGAGGCGACCATCGCGACTGCGCTTGAGTTCTCCTTGACCCCGTGCAGGGCGCGGGCATACTCGTCGACGTCGGCCTTGATGTTCTCGATCTTGCTCGACGCAACAGACTCGGCGCGCAGCAGCAGGGTGGCCAGCGGAGTGAGCACATCGGCGTGGGATCGGTCGAGAGTGGTGATGACCTCGGTCGCCTGATCGAGCCCGCGGGACAGTCCCGGGCCGACCGACGGCACAAGGTCTGCGATGTCGGGCACGACGGACACCTCGACCTCGTGCAACGTCCGGTCGTCGTAGCTACCGCCGCGACCCGACGGAGTCCACGGAACCATCTGAGAGCCTGAAGGCTCCACGTCGACTCGCTCGACGGCGACTAGATCGCCGACGACATCGGGAGACACAGCGGCGAGAGTTTCATCGCCGCCGGGCATATGCCCATTCCGCTCGTGTGGCTTCATTGCGCCCTCCTGTCGTAACCCGGAATAGCCTACCCAGTATTCCGGCTTAGGGGACCTAAGTCGGAATAACCCGGTTCGCGTTCCTGTTGGCCGGCGCCTCAGCGGTCCGGCGCCGAGGGTCATCGGCGATCAAGAGGGTCAGCAACCAGCACTCCTGACTAGTTGTCTTGTCCCGTAAGTCGGAATTGGAAGTGCGCTATTCCGGTTTACCGGCCCCAAGTCGGAATATTGGACTTGCTTTTCCGACTTACGGCGACGTCGTTTACCGCTTACGCCCAGCCGGACACGGGGCGACGGCTTGAACCATTCGGCTGCTCACCCGGAGTCGCGGACTCGGACGCGCACGCGATCCGCCGTCTCCTTGACGATCGTCACCTCCTCGAGTGCCATCGAGCGGCAAGCGACGGCGGGCCATCTCACGATGGATCGGTCCTCGGAGTTTGTTCAAGCCAGGCGCTGATCTCGCTGCGCAACCAAAGCAGCTTGCGTCCCGCCTCCGAAGTCCGCAACAACCCGCCGTGGCGCCGCAGGCCGTGGCTCGCGGCCATCGTCGTCCGCTCTTAGGCCGCTAGGTTGTCGGAGGTCATCAACTCGGGCTCCGAGCTGGTTGGGATGGTCGGGATGGTCCGTGCTCCCGGTGCTGACGTCGGTGACGGTGCTGATGCAGATGTCGATGATGGTGCTGGTCATGCTCGTTCCGTCATCCCCGCATCAGCCTGTCAGCTCCGCTCCGATGCCTCCTGCCAGGTGCCGGCGCTCGCCACGGAGAGCTTCGTTTTCTTTCGTGGTGCGGCCCCCGCCCTGCCCGAACAGATGTGGTGCTGACCGCCCTGCGCTCGGAGCAGCCGCTAGCGTAGAAACGCGCCGCTATTGCAACGATCCGGGCTTGACCGCGTCTTTGGCCGAGCCGAGAAGTGGTCAATCGGATCAGAAGGTTTGGGGTTCGAATCCCTACGGGCGCGCCACCACCCCCGGTCGACCACCAGGTCGCCGGAGGTTCCTCTTTTCCGGGGGCCGTGGTCGCCCGTGTGCGGATTGTTACGTGACACGCCGTCAGATCATCTGGATGAGCGGCTGACGACACGTCCGCGTAACGCGCCTTACCCAGACTCGGAAGGTCCCCGCTCCGCCCCCGGTGCGAGCTTCCCCCACCCGAGAGGGTTCACGTGTTCAAGCAAAGAGGATGGCGGCTCGCCACCGTGGGAGCGCTGCTGGCGCTGCCCATGGCCGCGGTACCCGCCCACGCCGCCGACGGCTCCTTGGCCTCCGGTGACGACTGGTCGGTCAGCCGCGCCGCCGGCGGTTACCTGGTCACGGTCGACCTGGCCAAGAAGCTGCCCATGGTGTCCGACGCACCGACGATCGAGGTCGACGGCAAGCCCATCGGCATCGCGACCGAGTCCGCCGACGGCCGCAGCCTGTCCGTCTTCACCGCCGACTCCGCCGTGGTGAAGGCCGACGACATCGAGGCCGGCTGGTTCAGCAAGCCGTCGAGCGCACCGCTGAGGGCCACCGAGCTCGCCGAGATCGCGGCGGCCGAGCCCGAACCGCTCGACGCGAACCCCGCCTCACTCGGCACGTACGAGCACACCGAGGCCGTCTACAACTTCGGCGCCCAGTCCGTCCCGCTGGCCGCGATCGGCGGCATCCGCGGCGAGCTGCAGGGCAAGGTCTACCTGCCCAAGACCGGTGGCGCACGCCCCGTGGTGCTGCTGCTGCACGGCCGCCACACCTCGTGCTCCACCGGCACGGCCAACCCGAACCGCTGGCCCTGCGGCGCGAACCAGATCAACATCCCGAGCTTCGCCGGCTACGACGGCACGGCCCGGGCGCTGGCCAGCCACGGCTACGCCGTCGTGTCGATCGCGGCCAACGCGATCAACTCCAACGACAACCAGCTCGCGCTGGACCAGGGCGCCCAGGCGCGCGGCCAGCTGCTGCTCGACACCCTCTCGATGCTCAAGAAGGCGAACGAGGGCGCCGAGGTCGTGCACCACGACGCGCAGACCGACGCCGACGTCACGCTGGCGCAGGCCCTGGCGAACCAGGACCCGCTGCCCGGCCTCACCGAGGGCACCGCGGGCCTGTCCCCCGCCGACCTCGTCGGCCGCTTCGACTTCTCGAACATCGGCATGATGGGCCACTCGCGCGGCGGTGAGGGCGTCACCTCGGCCGCCACCTTGAACCAGGGCCTGGAGAAGCCGTGGAAGATCACGTCGATCCTGCCCCTGGCGCCGGTCGACTTCGCCCGCATGACGGTGCCGAACGTGCCGATGAACGTGATCCTGCCCTACTGCGACGGCGACGTCTCGAACCAGCAGGGCCAGCACATGCTCGACGACTCGCGCTACGCGTTCGACGACGACGTGCTGCGCAGCGGCGTGTGGATGATGGGCGCGAACCACAACTTCTACAACACCGTCTGGACGCCCGGGAAGTACGCGTACTCCGTCTCCGACGACTGGGGCGCGACCTCCACCGACGCCGTCTGCGGCCCGCGCTCGGAGACCAACATCCGCCTCAGCGCCGACGCGCAGTACGACGCCGGCACGGCCTACATGGCCGGCTGGTTCCGCCTGACGATGGGTGACGAGAAGCAGTTCCTGCCCATGTTCGACGGCTCCGCCGAGGTGCCCGAGGTGCTGGGCACGCCCGACATCCGCAGCATATCGACGGCTCCGGCCTCGGCACGCAGGACCATCGCGTCGTTCGAGGCGCCCAGCTCGCTCGTGCGGGTGCAGGGTGCCGCGACGGCCACGGTCTGCGCGAGTGCCGCGGGTCGCACGGTGACGCAGGTCCTGCCGTCCTGCACGGCCTCGACGCTCAGCACGAGCGCCCAGCCGCACTGGACGCCGGCCAGCAACGGCGGCAACGTCCCGGCCACGCCGGTGACGAAGTTCGCCTGGACGGCACTGGGCTCCGGCACGTCGACCATCACGCCCAGCGAGGTGCGCGTGAGCGTTCCCGCGAAGGCGCGCGACGCTTCGAAGATGGAGCGCCTGTCGGTGAAGGTCGCCGCGGACGACACCGTCGCCAGCAGCACTGCGCTCTCGCTGACCGTCGTCGACGGCACGGGCGCGACGTTCACCGCGCCGGTGGCCGCCCTCAACTCGCTGGCCACGACGCGGTTTCCCGCGTCCGCCAGCGCGCTGCTGAAGAAGGTCATACTGCAGCAGGTCGACCTCCCGGTCGCGACGCTGGAGACCGCGGGCCTGAAGGTCTCCGACATCCGTGAGGTCCGCTTCGGCGCCCTCGCCGGTCCGGACGACCTGGCCGCCGGTGGCGTGTTCCTGTCCGACCTCGCGTTCGAGAGCTCGGCCGTGGGCACCGCGGACAGCAAGACCGTCCCGACGATCAACGTCGACGCCCCGAACGTCGACGAGGGCAACGCACCCGGCACGGCCGACCTCGCGGTCCACCTCGACGAGGCGGCCTCCATCCCGGTCACCGGCTACGTGTCGGCGCTCGGCTCGGCCACCGGCCGGGCGGGCATCGCCATGGAGAAGGTCACCTTCGCCCCGGGCGAGACCTGCAAGGTCGTCAGCGCCCCGGTGCTCGGCGACTCGGCCACCAGCACGACGAACTCCACCTCGGTGAAGGTCTCGGTCATCAACACGACCGGCGGCGTCCTGGGCACCAACGCCCTCGACTGGCTGGTCGTGCGTGAGGACGACGGCGTCACGGCTCCGGCCACGGCACTGCCGCCCGCCGGCGTCCAGGGCGACGCGTGCGCCGAGCTGGCCGCCAAGGGCCAGCAGGCCCAGGTCTCGGTCAGCGACGCCAAGCCGCAGCCGGGCGAGTCCGTCACGGTCACGGCCGGCGGCTTCCGCTCCGGCGAGGGCGTCACGGTGACCGTCGCCGGGATCGACCCCGTCGTCGCGGTCGCCGACACGACCGGCGTCGTCAGCGCGGTCGTCGCCATCCCGGCCACGGCGGCCCGAGGCACGGCCGAGATCTCGGTCGTGGGCAGCGGCACCGACCGCAAGGGCACGGGCTCGCTCGCGGTCCTGGACGCGAGCTCGACGAGCCTGTCGATCTCGCCCGAGGCACCGTCGATCAACGAGCCGGTCACCTTGACGGCCACGGTCGAGGGCGGCGACACCGCGGGCTCCGTGGAGTTCCGCGACGCTGACAAGGTCCTGGGCACGGCCGAGGTCGTGGACGGCGAGGCCACCCTCGACGTGCCGGGCTTCAAGGCCGGCACCCACGCGATCGTCGCGGAGTTCGCCGAGACCGGCGTCACCGCGGGATCGACGTCCGGCGCGGTGTCCTTCACCCTGGTGAAGGGCAAGCCCACGATGGTGATGTCGCTCTCGAGCGCCTCCACCACCTTCGGGCAGGCCGCGCGGCTGTCGGCGATCGTCGGCGGTGCGGACGGTGGCACCGTCACCTTCCGCTACGGCTCGGTGAGCCGGACGGTGGCGCTGGCCTCCGACGGATCGGCGGCCCTCACGCTGCCCGCCACCCTGAAGCCGGGTCGCTACACGGTCTCGGCCGCGTACGACGGCACCGACCGCACCGACGGCTCCGCGCGGATCTCGTCCACGCTGACCGTCGCCAAGAAGGGCACCACCACGAGCCTCTCGGCGAAGTCGGTGGTCAAGCCGGGCAAGACCCTGAGCGGCAAGTTCGCCGTCCGCGGCGGCGTGGCCGGGGTCGCCCCGACGGGCACCGCGAAGGTGTACGTCGCGCAGGCCAAGGGCGGCTACAAGCTGTCGAGGACCGTGCGGGTCCCGTCCACCGGCAAGGCCTCCTTCACGGTGAAGGCGCCCAAGAAGCGCCAGAGCCTGCGGGTGAAGGTCGTCTACTCCGGTGACGCGAACTACGGCTCGAGCAGCTCGGTCGTGAAGTCGGTGCGCGTGCGCTGACGTTCTGCGGAGCGGGGCCCCGGCAGCAGCTGCTGCCGGGGCCCCGCTCTTTCCGCGCCTGGACGAAGGATGATGCATCGAGGTACCGGAGCGGGGTCGAAGGCATCATCCTTCGTCCTCTCCCGGCGGCCGACCGGACACGAGAGCGCCCCGGCCCGCCGTGGCGGACCGGGGCGCTCGGGGCGACCTCGGTGGGGTCAGCGCAGGACGCGCGCCGTGCGCGGCGTGTACTTCACCACCGTCGCGTAGCCCGGCTTCGTGGCCGTGACCTTGACCCGGATCCGCTGGCCCCGATCGGCCTTCGTGAGCTTGTACGACGTCTTCGTCGCGCCCTTGATGGCCTTGCTGCCGCGGTACCAGCGGTACGACAGCCGGACGCCCGGGTCCCACGTGCCCGCCTTCACCTTCAGCGTGCGGCCCACCTTCGGCAGTCCGACGTGGAAGGGCTGCGGCTTGCGGGTCAGCAGGCCCGGAGCGACCCTGAGCGGAGCGCTCACCTTGGTCACCGGCGCCCAGCCGGACTTGGTTCCCGTGACCGCGACGGTCACGACGCGACCCACGTCCTTCGGCGTGAGGCGGTAGGTCGCGCCGGTGGCACCGGGGACGACTTTCCCGCCGACCGACCACTGGTAGGCCAGCGCGGTGCCGGCGGGCCAGGTGCCGGCGCGGGCCGTGAGGACCGTGCCGACGCGACCCGTGCCGCTCACCACCGGCACCGGGGCCGGGCTGAGGGGCTTGAGGCCGACGGTGTGGGTCAGCGTGGGCTCACCCGATCCCCCGGCCGTGCCGGGCGAGGCGGAGACCGTCAACGTGGCACCCGACTCCGACTCGACCTCCACCGTGAACCCGGCGCGGGCCGTCTGGCCGCTCGCGACCCGCGGCACCGACCACCGGAGCGTGGTGCCGTCGAGCTCGAGCCCGGTTCCCAGCGACACCACGGAGGCGTCGTCCAGGACGTCGGCGAGGTCGATCTCGGCCGTCGCGCCCTCGAGCGCGTGGACGGCCGTGTTCTTCGCCGAGACCGTGTAGGTGATCTCGTCGCCGGCCTCGACAGCACCCGGAAGCGGTGCGGCCGACAGGCCCAGCGTCCACGCGTCGGCCTGGTCGGCAATGGCCGTGGAGACACTGCACGTGACACAGAACGAGCCGAGCGCGGTCGTGCTCGCGGTGACGCCGACCGTGCCGCCCGACGCCGACTCCTTGACCGTGGCGGGGAAGGTGACGGTCGCCGACTGCCCGGCCGACGTGGCCGGGATGGTCCACCGGAGCTTGCCGCCCAGGTTCACCAGCTCCGCCGGGAGCGCGCCCAGCCGGGCGTCGTCGACCAGGTCGGCGACGTCGACGGTCACGGTCTGGCCCGCGATGGCCACCTTGCCGGTGTTCTGCGCCGTCAGGGTGTGGGTGACGGTGTTCCCGGGCGCGAGCGGACCAGCGGGATCGGAGGCGACCGAGAGGTTCCACTTCGACGCCCACGCCGGCTTCGCCGTGCCGTACAACCACGGGTTCAGCACGGGGGTGACGTCCTGGCCCGAGACCCGGTTGGCGAGCGCGACGAAGTCGGCCGTCGATGCGTCGGAGCCGTTGTTCTCCGCGACCCACGTGCGCAGGATCTCGAACCAGTCCTCGTCGCCCACGATCGTGCGCAGCGTCTCGAACGTCATGCCGCCGCGTCCGTAGACGTAGTCGAACAGGATCGCCGGGTCGGTGAAGCCCGCCAGCGGCACCTGCCACTGGCCCGAGGTCGGCGCGCTGGCGTTCCAGGAGTTGAAGTAGGACGTCTCGGGCGAGGTCGTCGTCGCGCCGGTCTCGTAGTTGTAGGCGCGCGGCGCGTAGTCGCCCATGCCCTCGTTCAGCCACAGGTCGCTCCAGTCGGTGGGCGACACCGCGTTGCCGAACCACTGGTGGGCGATCTCGTGGATGAGCGTGCCCTTGCTGACCGAGTTCTGGTAGAACGAGCGGTCCTGCGTCTCCAGCGCGTAGCCGACGTTGATGCGGTCGACCACCGCGCCGGTGGCCACGCCCGGGTACGGGCCGAACTTCGACTCCAGCCAGCGCATGATGTCCTGCGTCTGCGCCAGGCTGGCCAGCGTCGTCGTGCGCTGGGTCGAGGTCATCGCGGCGTCGAGGAACGTCCAGTCGCGGTACGTGCCGCTCTCCAGCTCGATCACGGACTCGCGGACCTCGTACTTGCCGATGGAGACCATCGACAGGTACGGCACCATCTGGTTCGGCTGCTTCCAGTGCCATGTCTCCAGGGCGCCGTTGCGGGTCTTGGAGTGGAGCGTGCCGTTGCTGGCCGCCGCCATCGTCTCGCCGTCCATCAGCCGCGGAATCGTCAGCTTGATGTCGTACTTCGCCTTGTCCTTGAGCGAGTTGTTGACGGGGTACCAGGTCATGGCGCCGACCGGCTCGTTGACGGCGGTGGCGCCGTCGTCGCCGGCGATCCAGCCCTCCCGCGACCCGTCGGGGTCGATGTGGGTCACCGGGGAGCCCGAGTAGGTGACCACTGCGGTGAAGTCACCCTCGACGGGCTCGGCGGGCGTGACGACCAGCTTGTACTTCGTCGTAGCGGCGTCGATGTCGCGCTCCCACGTCGCGGGCGCCCCGTCGACGGTGATCGAGTCGACCGTGAGGCCCTCGAAGTCGAGCGAGAACTCCGAGAGCGGGGCGGCCGCGGTGGCACTGATCCTCGCGGTGGCGGCGATCGTGCTGGCCGTCGCGACCGGCGCCCCGGGGGTCCACGTGATGTCCAGGTCGTAGTGCTGCACGTCGTAGCCGCCGTTGCCGACGTTCGGGAAGAGGGAGTCGCCGGAGGTGCGCGCGCCGGCGACCGGGTCGGCCGCGGCGGCGGTGGCCGTGGTCGCGCCGAGGGTGCCCAGGCACAGGGCACCGCTCAGGGCCGCGACCGCGACGGCCCGAGCCGGTCGGGTGAGGGAAGGAGGAAAGGACATCGTGGCTCTCTCGTCGGGGGGCTTTCGCTCATCCTGCCCGTGACGGGTGTCACGCGTCCGGTGAAGCGGCCAGGTTTCACACGCCTGCAACACGCGGCCCGGACGCGGCCACGAGATGCGCCGCCACCGCATCCGTGTTCGCATGGAGGTGAGAAGAAGACGAGAGGAAAGGTGGAGATCATGGGACTTGATGACAAGTTGAAGAACACCGCTGAAGACCTCAAGGGCAAGGGCAAGGAAGCCACCGGCAAGGCGACCGACGACGAGAAGCTCGAAGCCGAGGGCAAGGGCGACCAGGCCAAGTCGGACATCAAGCAGGCCGGCGAGAACGTGAAGGACGCGTTCAAGCACTGAGTTGCTGAGCACTGAGCACTGACCGTGTCCTGATGACCAGGCTGTGCTGACGACGAGGGCCCCGGGAGATCACTCCCGGGGCCCTCGTGCGTCTGGTCTCAGACGGTTGGTGTCGTCAGACGGTCGGCGGCGTCGTCGGCGGCGTGACCGTGCCCGTGGCTCCGACGTCGCCGGTGGGCGTCGTCGAGGTCGTGGTGGTGGTCGGCGCCGCGGGGGCGCCCGTCGGCCGTCCCGGCGTCGTGTAGGTCGACGCGGTGTAGGTGGACTGGTCGGCCGACCTGGCCTTGAAGAACGCCGCCACGCCGGCGACGCCGGCGGTCAGCAGGCCCACGAAGGCCACCTTCTTCGCGCCCCTGAACCGCTTCTGCTTCTTCGTCTCGACCGGGAGCTTGTCGCTGACCTCGGCCGGCAGCTTCTCGACGAGGGTGTCACGCAGGTCGACGAGCTCCGACCTGTCCGGCAACTTCTCCAGCAGGTCGTCGCGCAGGGCCAGCCACTCGGCCCGGTCGGGGAGACGCTCGACCAGCTGGTCCCTGAGGTCGCGCAGCTCGGATGCGTCCGGCAGCTGCTCCACGACGGTGTCGACGTGATCCTTCACGCTCTTCTTGCCCTTGGCCACGATGGCTCCTTCGCACAGATGTCGTCGGACCTCCATCGTGGCTCACGGCGGGGTCAGTCGCACCTCGGCAGGGGTCTCCAGGACGACGTCGGCGGCGTCCTTGTCCGGCCGCAGACCGCGCCAGCTGGCATGGCGCAGGTGCCCCGCGGGCGACCAGTCGCCGTAGACGACCTCTCCCACCAGCTTCGGGGTCGTCCACGTCGCGTCCCGCGATGCGGCCGTCTCCACGTCGTCCACGAACGGCGAGGTGGCGCGCTCCAGCGGGTCCAGCAGCGACCGCAGCTTGAGCCGCTCGGCGTTGCTGTAGCCCGTGCCCACGCGCCCGAGGTACTTCAGGCCGCCCTCGACCGGGACGCCGACGAGCAGGGACCCGATCCCCCGCCCACCACTGCTGGGCCGCCACCCGCCGATCACGATCTCCTGCGTGTCCTGGTTCTTGATCTTGAGCCAGTCCGTGGAGCGCGAACCCGGGTCGTACGTGGAGGAGCGACGCTTGGCCACGACCCCCTCCAGCTTGTGGCTCCGGCTCAGCGCGACGGCCTCGTCGAGGGTGCCGCCGTGGGCCGGCGGCACGCGGACCAGCGAGCTGCTGATCCCCAGGTCGTCCAGTGCCTCGCGCCGCTCGTCGTAGGTCAGGTCGCGGAGCGACGTGCCGTCGCGCTCCAGCACGTCGAAGAGCATCAGCTGCACCGGCACGGTGCGGCGCAGCCGCTCGATGTCGCCGGCCTTCGTGACGCCCATCCGCTGCTGCAGCCGGCCGAAGCTGGGGATGCCCTTGTCGTCGAGAGCGACGATCTCGCCGTCGAGCACCACGTCGAGGCCGAGGCCGGCCAGCTCCTCGACGAGCTCGGGATAGCTGGCGCTGACGTCGTTGTGGTTGCGCGAGTACAGCCGCACCTGCTCGCCGCTCACGACTGCGACGCACCGGATCCCGTCCCACTTCAGCTCGTAGGCCCACCCGTCGCCGGACGCGTCACGCCCACCGGCCAGCACGGCGAGCATAGGCGGGACGAACCCCGCGCGAGCCGACGCCGGCTTCTTCCTCGTCCGCTTCGCGGGTGGCTCCTCCGGGGGCGCCGCCTCCTTCGCGGGAGCGTGAGGCGACTGCTCCTTCATGAGGTGGATCAGCCAGTTCTCACCGGTCTTGATCAACGCGAGGCGCTTCGACCCACCCAGACCCTCCTCGCGCGTGCCGTGCAGCGTCGCGATGACCTCGTGGTCGTTCCACTTCTCCAGGTCGTAGTGCCCGTGGTCCCAGATGGTGACCTCGCCCGCGCCGTACTCGCCCTTCGGGATCGTGCCCGCGAAGGTCGCGTACTCCAGCGGGTGGTCCTCGGTCTGGACGGCGAGGTGGTTGCCCGTGGTCGAGTCGGGCACGCCCTTGGGCAGCGCCCACGACACCAGCACGCCGTCGCGCTCGAGCCGGAAGTCCCAGTGCAGGCGCCGGGCGTGGTGCTCCTGGATCACGAACGTCGGGTCGCCGTCGCGGCCCCGGACGACCGAGTCGGGCACGGGCTCGGGCGTGCGGTTCGCGTCGCGCATCGAGCGGTAGGTCGCGAGGCGGTCGGCCACGGGGGCCGCGAGCGCCGCCATCGGGTCGCCCCGCTCGGCCAGCCGGGCCGGGACCTCGTCGATCGTCAGGTGCCGCAGGTCGGCGTCGACCTCGTCCCAGTCGCGGGGCACGGCCACCGTGGGCTCCTCGCGCCCGCGCAGCGAGTAGGGCGAGATCGTGGTCTTGTTGCCGTTGTTCTGGCTCCAGTCCACCAGCACCTTGCCCCGGCGCTTCGCCTTCGACATGTCGCTGACGACCAGCTCGGGCATCGACGCCTCGAGCGCCTGCGCCACCTGCTTGGCGAACGCGTTGACGTAGTCGGAGTCGTGGGTGCCGTCGAGCTGCGCGTACAGGTGGATGCCCTTGCTGCCGCTCGTCACGGGGATGCACTCGAGCCCGACGTCGGCCAGCAGCTCCCGCGCGGCGTGGGCGACCTCGGCGCACTCGGGCAGCCCGGTGCCGGGCCCGGGATCGAGGTCGATCACGAGCCGGTCCGGGTTCTGCGCCACGCCCGTCGCGTCGACGCGCCACTGCGGCACGTGCAGCTCGAGCGCCGCGACCTGCCCGGCCCACGCGAGATCGGCCACCGACTCGAAGACGGGGTAGACGTTCGTGCGCGAGCGGTGCTTGATCGTGACGCGGCGGATCCAGTCGGGCGCGGAGTCGGGGAGGTTCTTCTCGAAGAACACCTCGGCATCGGGACCCGTTCCGTTCACCCAGCGCTTGCGCGTGACCGTGCGCCCGGCGAGGTGCGGCAGGAGCCACGGGGCGACCTGGACGTAGTAGGCGATGACCTCGGCCTTGGTGGTGCCCGAGGCCGGGTAGATGACCTTGTCGCTGTTCGTCAGCCTTAGCAGCCTGCCGTCGACGGACACCGTCTGGGTGGGTGCGCCTGCCACTGGTGGTACCCCCTGCGCGTATTCTTTGGAGTTCCCAGTGTGAAGGAGAGGCCGTGTCCGTGCCCGATTTCTTCTCCGAGGTGGCACTCGACCTGCACCAGCAGCCCACCGCTGAGAAGACAGTAGAACGCATCACCGAGCACGCCCGCACGGCGGCCGGGTGCGACGACGCCGGCATCATGCTGGTCCACTCCCGTGCGCGCATCGAGACGGCCTCGTCGACCTCGGAGCGCGTCGTCAGGTCCCACGAGCTCCAGCGCGAGCTCGACGAAGGCCCCTGCCTCGACGCCCTCGAGACCGGTGGCAGCTTCCTGTGCACCGACGTCCAGACCGACGAGCGCTGGCCCCGCTGGGGACGTGCCGCCGCGGAGCTGGGCATCCACAGCGCGATGAGCGTGCTGCTGGAGACGCGCGATCGCCGGTACGGATCGCTGAACCTCTACGCCGATCGCCCCGACGCGTTCGACTCGAACGACCTGGCCACCGCGATGATCTTCGCGCGGCACGCCTCCATCGCGCTGGCCAACGCGCACCACGAGGCCGGTCTGCTCACCGCGATCGACGCACGCAAGGTGATCGGCCAGGCGCAGGGCATCCTGATGGAGCGCTTCGACATCGACCCCGACCGGGCGTTCGACGTGCTGCGCCGCTACTCGCAGAACCACAACCAGAAGCTGCACGCCGTGGCCACCTGGGTCGTGGAGAACCGCAAGCGCCCCGTGTCGGAGTTCCCCACCACGGTCCGCGTGGAGCTGACGGAGATCGCCTCGGCTTCCGACGGCGACCACCAGCCCGCCTGAGCCGCGTCAGGCCGACGACTTCTTCTTCGCCGCCTTCTTCTTGGGCTTGTCGTCCGCCGCGTCGCCCTTGCGGGCCTCCACGCTGCGGCGCAGCGCCTCCATGAGGTCGACGACCTCGCCCCCCTCGTCCTCCTGCGTGCCAAACGTCGCCTCGGTGTCGATGCCCTCGCCGGCCTTCTGCTTCGCCTCGATGAGGGTCTTGAGCTGCTCCTGGTAGTCGTCGGTGAACTGGCTCGCGTCGAAGTCGCCGGCGAGCGACTCGATCAGCTGGCCGGCCATCGCGAGCTCCTTCTGGGTGACCTTCGCGGTGTTCTCCAGCACGGGGAAGTCGGCGGTCCGGACCTCGTCGTCCCACAGCAGCGTCTGGAGCACGAGCACGTTGTCGCGCACGCGCAGGGCGCCCAGCCGGGTGCGCTGGCGCAGCGCGAACGTGACGACGGCCGTGCGCTCGGTCTCCTCGAGGGCCTGGCGCAGCAGGGAGTACGGCTTGAGCGCCTTCTCCTCGGGCTCCAGGAAGTAGGGGTTGCCCAGCCGGAGCACGTCGATCTGGTCGTCAGGGACGAACTCGACCACGTCGATCTCGTGGCTGCGCTCGGCGGGCAGGGACTTGAGGTCCTCGTCGGTGAGCACGATCGTCCGCTCGCCGTCGTCGTAGGCCTTGTCGATGTTCTTGTAGGCGACGACTTCCTTGCAGATCTCACAACGGCGCTCGTACCGGATCCGCCCGCCGTCCTCGTCGTGGACCTGGTGCAGCGACACGTCGTGGCTCTCGGTGGCGGAGTAGACCTTCACCGGCACGTGGACCAGCCCGAAGCTGATCGCGCCCTTCCAGATGGCTCGCATCCAGCCAGTATCCGCCCTCAGCGCCGCCAGCGCGAGCGCTTCGACCCGCTGCCCGCCGGTCGCTCGATCGGGACGAACCCGGGCTCGTACGGCTCCAGGTCGGGGACGCGCTCGTCGAGCTGGTCGAGAGCGCGCGGCAGGTCGTCGAACGCGACGCCGGCCAGCTGGTTGGGCGAGAACCGCCACCAGGCCAGGTCGAGGAGGCGCTCGCGGGTGGCCGGATCGACCCGGTCGCGGATCGGTCGCGCTGGGATCCCGCCGACGATCGAGTAGGGCGCCACGTCCTCGGTGACCACCGCGCCCGCGGCGACGACCGCGCCGTCGCCGATGGTGACGCCGCGCAGGATCACCACCTTCGCGCCGATCCAGACGTCGTTCCCGACCACCGACGGCTCGCCGCGGAACGACGGCCGTCCGTCGGCCTCGGGGTCGATCACCTCGGACTCGGCTGCTGACGGGTGCCACCCCCACGTGGCCAACTTGTACTGGAACGAGTTCACGCCCAGCCAGGTCAGCGGGTGCCCCGTGGCACCGATGAGGACGTCGGGGGCGAACTCGCAGTACCGACCGATCGTGGCCGACTGGGACTCCATGCCGTGGGCCAGGCTCGTGAACGCGCCCACCCGGGTGAGGCCGCCCCGCACGAGGAGGTCGCCGAGCATCCGGATCGGGGGCTCGGCCAGCAGCCGGGACGACCCGACGAGTCGCAGGCCCTCGGTTCCGCGCGCGTGCTCCACCACGGCGCCAGCCTAGGGGCATCGGCATGCCACGACTCGCCCGTCCCGGCGTTTACCTCTCCGCAATCGGGACGCGCGACAATGGCTGGCATGGCGTTTCTGTTGCGGGTGGAGCTTCCCGACGTCCCGGGCTCGCTCGGCGCACTCGCGACGGCCCTCGGTGGTGCCGGAGCCGACATCGAGGCGATCGAGATCGTCGAGCACCGGGCCGACGGGGTCGCGGTGGACGACGTGCTCCTCGAGCTTCCCAGCGCGGTGATGCCCGACGCCCTCATCACGGCCTGCCAGGGCCTCGAGGGCGTCCACGTGCACTGGATCAGCCGGTACACCGCGGGCGCGAACCTCAGCATGGACCTCGAGGCCGTCGAGGCCTTCACCGACGAGCCCGACCTGGCGATCGAGCGCCTCATCGAGGTCATCCCCTCGACGTTCCGCACCGACTGGGCCATGGCCGTGGGGCCCGGCGAGGACGGCGCGGCGTTCCTCTTCGGCTCGTCGGCCGCACCCCGCGTGCTGCCCGACTGCGACGACTGGCTCGCCGTGAGCAAGGCGCAGAACCTGCCCGATGTCGCGGCCTGGGACTCCACCGTGCTGGCCGGGTCCCCCGGGACCACGCGGTCGGGCACCGAGTTCTTCGTCGCGGTGGGCCGTCACGGCGGGCCGGAGTTCCTTGCCTCGGAGATCGCCCGGCTGGGTCACATGGTGTCCCTCGCCGCCTCGGTGCAGACCGAGGGCGACTGACCTACTGCTTCTTCTGCGTCACCGGGGTGTGCGCGTGGTGGAAACGGCCGAGCGCCGTGACCTCGCGCTCCAGGGCCGGCACGGTCTTGCGGGTCAGCAGCCGCACGTAGGGCCACGTGGCGGGCGAGTTCACGAACGCCTTGCTCCAGTTCGCCAGCAGCACCGCGCGGGGCACGTAGACCCGGCTCTTGCGCTTGGCCAGGCCCACGAGGATCCGTTCGGCGCACGTCTCCACGTCCGTGGTCGTGTTGGCGGGGTACGGGAGCCGGCGGCGGATCGCCTTGAAGGTGGGCAGGTCGGCCTCGGCGTTGCGCACGATGTCGGTGTCGATCCACGAGGGGTGGCACAAGCCGACCTTCACGCCCAGGTGCGCCACCTCCTGGCGCAGCGCGATCGCGAGCGCCTCGTTGCCCGCCTTGCTCGCGCTGTAGGAGCTGAGCCCGGCGATGTTGGAGAAGGCCGCGAGCGAGGAGACCACGAGCAGGTAGCCCTTCGACGCCTGCAGGTGGGGGATCGCGTACTTGGCCGTGCGGAAGACACCGTTGAGGTTGACGTCGATGACGCGCTCGAACGCCTCGTCCTCGATCTGGCGGACCGTGCCGTACGACGCGATGCCCGCGTTGGCGACCACGTGGTCGAGCCGGCCGAAGTGGGCGGCGGCGGCGTCGATCGCGCTCTTCGTCTCCTCGCTGCTGCGGACGTCGGCCTGCCACCAGGCCGCCGACTCGCCGAGCTCGTCGGCCAGGTGGGCGAGCAGATCGGGCTCGAGTCCGACGAGGGCCACCCGACCGCCGTGGGCCACGTAGGCACGGGCGACGGACGCGCCGATGCCGCGCGCGGCACCCGTGATGAGCGCGACCTTGCCGCGGAACTGCTGGGGCTTCAGAGAGGACATGGCCGCCAAGATACCGGCGGTATGTGAAATGTGCCACTGCCGATGTCATATTCACTCAAGACCAGGTCTGGCCCGTGTTACCTGTCCGTAACGTGACATACCTCATGCGCCGACCCCGGAGAGACCCGGCTATTGTCTGCGGGATGAGCACCCCCCTGCCCGATCTGGGCTCGATGAGGATCGGCGTCGTGAAGGAGTCCGCCCCCGGCGAGACCCGCGTCGCCGCGACACCGGCGACGGTGAAGCAGCTGATCGATCTCGGCTACCTGGTGAACGTGGAGAGCGGGGCCGGCGTGGCCTCCAGCTTCAGCGACGCCGCCTACGCGGCCGCCGGTGCCACGATCAGCGACAAGCCCGACACGTGGGCCAGCGACGTGATCTTCAAGGTCAACGCGCCCAGCGAGATCGAGATCGCCCTCATGCTGGACGGCGCGACACTGATCAGCATGATCAGCCCAGGACTGAACCCCGATCTGGTCGAGAAGCTGGCGACGCGCCCCATCACGGTGCTCGCGCTGGACGCGGTGCCGCGCATCTCGCGCGCCCAGTCCATGGACGTGCTGTCCTCGATGGCCAACATCGCCGGCTACCGCGCCGTCGTCGAGGCTGCCCACGAGTTCGGCCGCTTCTTCACAGGCCAGGTCACCGCAGCCGGCAAGGTGCCGCCGGCGAAGGTCCTCGTGGCCGGTGCCGGCGTGGCCGGCCTCGCGGCCATCGGTGCGGCCTCCAGCCTCGGTGCCATCGTGCGCGCCACCGACCCGCGTCCTGAGGTCGCCGACCAGGTCAAGTCGATCGGTGGCGAGTACCTCGAGGTCGTCGTGCCCGAGGAGGCCAAGGAGGTCTCCTCGGACGGCTACGCCAAGGCCACCAGTGAGGCCTACAACCGGCGGGCCGCGGAGATCTACTCCGAGCAGGCCGCCGACGTGGACATCATCGTCACCACGGCACTCATCCCGGGCCGGGCCGCGCCCCGCCTGATCACCGCCGCCGACGTCGCGACCATGAAGTCCGGCAGCGTCATCGTGGACATGGCCGCGGCGCAGGGCGGCAACGTCGAGGGCTCGGTCGCCGGCCAGAAGGTCGTCACCGACAACGGCGTCACGATCCTGGGCTACACCGACCTCGCCGGCCGTCTGCCCACCCAGGCCTCGCAGCTGTACGGCACCAACCTGGTCAACCTCATGAAGCTGCTGACGCCGGGCAAGGACGGCCAGATCGTCCTGGACTTCGACGACGTCGTCCAGCGCGGCGTCACCGTCGTGCGCGACGGCGAGAACACGTGGCCCCCGCCGCCCGTGCAGGTCTCGGCCGCCCCGGCGCCCGTGGCACCGAAGGAGCCGGCCCCGGCCCCCGAGCCGAAGAAGCCGGTCAACCCCGCGGTCAAGATCGGCGCGATCGCCGTCGGCGTGCTGGCCTTCCTGTGGGTCCTGGCCACCGCGCCGGGCCAGCTGCCCCAGCACTTCACCGTGCTGGCCCTGTCCATCGTGATCGGCTACTACGTCATCGGGCACGTCCACCACGCGCTGCACACGCCCCTGATGAGCGTCACCAACGCGATCAGCGGCATCATCGTGGTGGGCGCCATGCTCCAGATCGGCGCGGACGACGCAGTGATCCGCGCGTTGGCCTTCGTGGCCGTGCTCGTCGCCAGCATCAACGTCTTCGGCGGCTTCGCCGTGACCCGACGCATGCTCAGCATGTTCTCGAAGTGAAGGGCTGACTGAACCGTGACCGCCACCTCCCTGGCCAATGCCGCGTACCTCGTCGCCGCATTGCTGTTCATCCTCAGCCTCGCCGGGCTGAGCAAGCACGAGACCGCTCGTCGCGGCGTCGCCTTCGGCATCGCCGGCATGGCGATCGCCCTCGTGGCGACGTTCATCCTCGTCGCCAAGTCCGAGCCCGGCATCGGCCTCCCGCTGCTGATCGTCGCCATGGTCATCGGCGCCGCCATCGGCCTGTGGCGCGCCAAGATCGTCGAGATGACCGGTATGCCCGAGCTCATCGCGCTGCTGCACTCGTTCGTCGGCCTGGCCGCCGTTCTCGTCGGCTGGAACGGCTACCTGGAGTACCGGGGCGCCAACGCGCTCGCCGAGTTCCTCGAGCACCTCGAGCCCGGCACGGACCTCGGCGACGCCGGGACCCTGCTCGACATCCACAACGCCGAGGTCTTCATCGGCGTCTTCATCGGCGCGGTCACGCTGACCGGCTCGATCGTGGCCTACCTCAAGCTGAGCGCCAGGATGAAGAGCGCCCCGCTCCTGCTGCCGGGCAAGAACTGGATCAACCTCGGCGCGCTCGCACTGTTCGTGATCCTCACGGTCTGGTTCGTCATCGACCCCGCACTGTGGCTGCTGATCGCCGTCACGGTCGTCGCGCTGGCCCTCGGCTGGCACCTGGTCGCCTCGATCGGCGGCGGCGACATGCCGGTCGTCGTCTCGATGCTCAACAGCTACTCCGGCTGGGCCGCGGCCGCGTCGGGCTTCCTGCTGGGCAACGACCTGCTGATCATCACCGGCGCGCTCGTCGGCTCCTCCGGTGCCTACCTGTCCTACATCATGTGCAAGGCGATGAACCGCTCGTTCATCTCGGTGATCGCGGGCGGCTTCGGCATCGAGGCCGGCCCCGCCGACGACACCGACTACGGCGACCACCGCGAGATCACCGCCGAGACCGCCGCCGAGCTGCTGGGCGACGCCAAGAGCGTCGTCATCACGCCCGGCTACGGCATGGCCGTCGCCCAGGCGCAGTACCCCGTCGCCGACCTCACGAGCCGCCTGCGCGAGAAGGGCGTCGAGGTCCGCTTCGGCATCCACCCCGTCGCCGGTCGCCTGCCCGGTCACATGAACGTGCTGCTCGCCGAGGCCAAGGTCCCGTACGACATCGTCCTGGAGATGGACGAGATCAACGACGACCTCGCCGAGACCGACGTCGTGCTCGTCATCGGCGCCAACGACACGGTCAACCCGGCCGCGGCCGAGGACCCGACCAGCCCGCTCGCCGGCATGCCCGTCCTGCACGTGTGGGAGGCCAAGAACGTCATCGTGTTCAAGCGCTCCATGGCCGCCGGCTACGCGGGCGTGCAGAACCCGCTCTTCTTCCGCGAGAACAGCCAGATGCTGTTCGGCGACGCAAAGGACCGCGTCGAGGACATCATCAAGGCCCTCTGACCGCCGGCCCGCGCCGCCGGCGGGCCAGTTGTGCAGCGCTCCTCACCAACAGGGTGGGGAGCGCTTCACATGTCAGTCGTTCGCGACCGCCCTCGCGATGCGCAGGTGGGAGACCACCGCGACCGCCAGCGCGAGCGAGAGCACGGCCACCGAGGTGAGCAGGGCGGCTCGTAGCCCCACGTCAGCGCCATGGTTCGCCGCCGCGATGCCGTAGACGGTCATCAGCGCCGCCGTCCCGAGGGCCGAGCCGATGCGCTGGCCCGTCTGTAGCGCGCCCCCGGCGGCGCCGCCCACGCTCGGCGGCACGTCCTGAAGGGTGAGGGTCTGGTTCGGGGCCACCACTCCCCCGCCACCGAGTCCGGCGAACAGCAGGAGCGGGGCGAAGGTCCACCACAGCGCTTCGCTGTCCTGTCCGGGCGTCACCCACGCCATCGCGGCGAAGCCGGTCATCAGCACGACCAGCGCGCCGATCGTGACCAAGCGACCGGCACGGCTGACCAGCCGGCCCGCCGGGGTCGACGTGATGGCGGCACCGATCGCGAACGGGGTCAGCAGCAACCCGCTGTGCAGGGCGCTCAGGTCGCGCGCCTCCTGCAGCCACACCGACGAGGCCAGGAACACGCCCGTGAACCCGGCGAAGTAGAGCGTGCCGATCAGCACGCCGCTGCCGTAGGTGGGCAGCTCCGCGAGCATCCCGATGTCCAGCATCGGCGATCGGCCGCGGGCGCGCACGGAGCGCTCCCAGCGCACGAAACCCAAGGCCAGTGGCGGCACGGCGATCACGAGGAGCAGCGGCAGCCGGCTTCCGGACTCGAGCTCGATGAGGGGGTACAGCAGGCACAGCACCGTCAATCCCAGGATCACGGCGCCGACGACGTCGACGCGCTCCCGCTCGCCGTCGCCACGGGCGACCGGCACCAGGCGACGGATCGCCACCAGTGCCACCAGGCCGATCGGAACGTTGACCAGGAAGATCAGCCGCCAGCCGAGCTCGCCGGAGAGCGCGATGATCGCGCCGCCGAGCACCGGTCCGAGGCCCGACGCCACCGAGACGGTCAACCCGAAGTAGCCGAACGCGCGACCGCGCTCGGCGCCGGTGAACAGCTCCTGGATCAGCCCGGCGTTCTGCGGCGTGAGCAGGCCCGCGGCGGCGCCCTGCGCCAGCCGGGCCGCGACCACCAGCTCGGCGTTCGGCGCCAGCCCCACGGCCGCACTCGAGGCCACGAAGGCGATCAGGCCAATGGTCATCAGCCGGCGCCGGCCGTACGCGTCACCGAGGTGGCCGCCGGCGACCAGCACTAGCCCGAACGCGAGCGCGTACCCCGACACGACCCACTGCACCGTCCCGGCCGAGGTGTCCAGGCCTTCGCGGATCGAGGGGACCGCGACGTTCACGACCGTGACGTCCAGCAGCGTCATGAAGCCGACGGCGAGCGTGACAACCAGGATCCGCCAGCGTCGCGGATCCGGCTCGTCCAGGGCGATGGGATCGGTGGCACCGTGCGTCGTCTCGTCTCCCACCAGACCACTGTGCCGGGGCGCGCGTCACCTGTCCTGTCGAGCAGCGACCGCCCGGCTCAGCGACCCGCGGCGTCGATCTCGGCGCGCAGGTGGGCCTTCATCGGCTCGGGCGCGAAGCTGGCGTCGACCGCGGCCGTGGCCAGGGCGACCAGGCCCGACTCGTCGAGATCCAGCAGGTCGGCCGCGATCGCGTACTCGTCGTTCAGCGTCGTGCCGAACATCGGCGGGTCGTCGGAGTTGATCGTGACGGTGACGCCCGCCTCGACGAGCGTGGCGAGCGGGTGCTCGTCGAGCGAGGGCACCGACCGCGTGCGCACGTTCGACGTGGGGCACACCTCGAGCGCGATCCCGTCGGCCGCGAGCCGCTCCATCAGCCGCGGGTCCTGGGCGGCGGCGATGCCGTGGCCGATGCGCTCGGCGCCCAGGAGGTCGAGGCTGTCCCAGATCGACTGCGGGCCGGTGGACTCCCCCGCGTGCGGCACGCTGTGCAGGCCAGCCGCGCGGGCCCGCTCGAAGTGGGACGCGAACTGCGGACGGGGCACGCCGATCTCGGGGCCGCCGAGGCCGAAGCCCACGAGGGAGCCGGGGCCGAGCCGCAGCGCCGTGTCGAGGGTGACGTCGGCAGCCGGGATCCCGGACTCGCCGGGGATGTCGAAGATCCACTGCAGCGCCACGCCGAAGTCGCGCTCGGCGGCGCGACGGGCGTCCTCGATCGCCTCGACGTACGCCTCGGCGGCGATGCCGCGCACGATCGAGGTGTAGGGCGTCATCGTCAGCTCGGCGTAGCGGACGTTCTGCGCGGCGAGGTCGCGGCCGACCTCGTGGGTCAGGGTCCAGATGTCCTCGGGCGTGCGCAGCAGGTCGACCACCGAGAGGTAGACCTCGATGAAGTGACCGAAGTCGGTGAACGTGAAGTACTCGGCCAGGGCCGCGGGATCGGCGGGGACGGGCGAGTCCTCGTGCCGCGCGGCGAGCTCGGCGACCGTGTCGGGTGAGGCGGAGCCCACGTGGTGCACGTGCAGCTCGGCCTTGGGCAGGGCCGCGATGAACTCGTGCATCAGTCGACGATGCCGTAGAGCCGGTCCCCCGCGTCGCCAAGGCCCGGGACGATGTAGCCGTTCTCGTCGAGGCGCTCGTCGAGGCCGGCGCTGAAGAGGGTGACCGGCGCGTCGATGTGCGCCGTGTCGCGCTCGAGGCGCTCGATGCCCTCGGGCGCCGACAGCAGCGTGATCGCGGTGATCTCGCGGGCGCCGCGCTCAACGAGGAAGTCGATCGCCATGGCGAGCGTGCCGCCGGTGGCCAGCATGGGGTCCAGGACGTAGCACTGGCGGCCGTCGAGGCGGTCCGGCAGCCGCTCGGCGTAGGTCTCGGCGACGAAGGTCTCCTCGTTGCGGATCATGCCCAGGAAGCCGACCTCGGCGGTGGGCAGCAGCCGCTGCATGCCCTCGAGCATCCCGAGTCCGGCGCGCAGGATCGGCACGACGAGCGGGCCGGGACTGGTGAGCCGGACGCCCTGCGTGGTCGTGAGCGGCGTGGTGACCTCGACGGTCTCGACGCTGACCTCACGCGTGGCCTCGTAGGCCAGGAGGGTCACCAGCTCCTCGGTGAGCCGCCGGAACGTCGGCGAATCGGTGCGCGCGTCGCGCAGGACCGAGAGCTTGTGGGAGATCAGGGGGTGGTCGGCGACGTGAACACGCATGCGTCGAGGGTAGCGGCCGCGTGCAGGCGTCTGTCACCATCGCAGAGTGGCCGAGGACGACGTCGACTTCGTGATCGCCGCGTACCGCGACGAGGGTGCGTGGACCGTCGTCGAACTCCCGCCCCGGCTGGGCGAGGACTTCGACGGGTTCACCGACGCGCTCGCCCGCTTCCCGTCCGACGTCGGCGTGCTGGGACTGGCCTCCGTCAACGACGACTTCTTCGTGATCGTGCGTCGCAGCGGCGAGCACGTAAGGGCCCTGTTGTCCGATGCCACCGCCGTCTGGGACTGGCCCCTCGCGGCCGACCTGGCCGAGCTGGTGAACGCCGTCGACGGCGATGAGGAGCCCGAGCCCGTCGGCGACCTCGACATCGTCAGCGACCTCGGGCTGGCCTCCGTCGAGCTGAGCCTGCTGTGCGACGACGACGACCTCTTCCCCGACGAGGCGCTGGCCGACCTCGCGGAGCGGCTGGGCTTCGGCGAGCAGTTCGAGGCGATCGTCGGGTGACGTGGGACCCGTTCATGCGGCGGGCCCTCGACCTGGCGCGCGAGGCGGCCGCCGAGGGTGACGTCCCCGTCGGCGCCGTCGTCGTCCACGAAGGACTGGTCGTCGGCGAGGGCCGCAACACCCGCGAGCGCGACGCCGACCCCACCGGGCACGCCGAGATCGTGGCCCTGCGCGCGGCCGCGGAGGCGCTCGGCCGATGGCGGCTCGACGGCTGCACGCTCGTGGTGACGCTGGAGCCCTGCACGATGTGCGCCGGCGCCGTCGTGGCGTCCCGCGTCGACCGGCTCGTGTTCGGCGCCTGGGACGAGAAGGCCGGCGCGGTCGGCTCGCTGTGGGACGTGGTGCGCGACCGCCGCCTCAACCACCGTCCCGAGGTCCTGGCCGACGTCCTGCCCGACGACTCCTCCACCCTGCTGCGCTCCTTCTTCGGCCGCTGAGGCCTCCGCGGAATAGACCGGGCCCTGCTGCGTTGTAGTAGTTGAAACTTTAACTAACTTCTGGGAGACTGGAGCCATGAGCAGCATGCAGATCGGCATCTTCACCGTCGGCGACGTCACGACCGACCCCACGAACGGCTCGACCCCCACCGAGCACGAGCGCATCAAGGCCACGGTCGCGATCGCGAAGAAGGCCGAGGAGGTGGGTCTGGACGTGTTCGCCACCGGCGAGCACCACAACCCGCCGTTCGTGCCCTCCAGCCCCACGACGACGCTGGCGTACATCGGCGCGCAGACCGAGAAGATCATCCTCTCGACCTCGACGACGCTCATCACGACCAACGACCCGGTCAAGATCGCCGAGGACTACGCGACGCTGCAGCACCTCGTCGACGGCCGCATGGACCTCATGCTCGGCCGCGGCAACACCGCGCCGGTGTACCCGTGGTTCGGCAAGGACATCAGCAAGGCCGTCGAGCTGACGATCGAGAACTACCAGCTGCTCCAGAAGCTCTGGAGCGAGCCGGTCGTCAACTGGGAGGGCAAGTTCCGCACGCCGCTGCAGGGCTACACCTCGACGCCCGCGCCGCTCGACGGCGTCGCGCCGTTCGTGTGGCACGGCTCGATCCGCACGCCCGAGGTGGCCGAGCTGGCCGCGTTCTACGGCGACGGCTACTTCGCCAACAACATCTTCTGGCCGAAGGAGCACTACATCCAGCTGATCAACTTCTACCGGCAGCGCTACGCCCACTACGGGCACGGCACGCCGGAGCAGGCGATCGTCGGGCTCGGCGGTCAGTTCTTCATGCGCAAGAACAGCCAGGACGCGGTGAACGAGTTCCGGCCGTACTTCGACAACGCGCCCGTCTACGGACACGGCCCGAGCATGGAGGACTTCACCGAGCAGACGCCGCTGACCGTCGGCAGTCCGCAGCAGGTGCTGGAGCGCACGCTGGCGTTCGCCGACTACTTCGGCGACTACCAGCGCCAGCTGTTCCTCGTCGATCACGCGGGCCTGCCGTTGAAGACCGTGCTCGAGCAGCTCGACCTGCTCGGCGAGATCTTGCCCACCATGCGCGCCGAGTTCGACGCGCGACGCCCGGCCGGCGTGCCGGACGCCCCCACCCACGCCGCCCGCGTCGCCGCCCGCGACGCGGCCCTCACCGAGGAGGTTGCCGTATGAACGAGCGCCAGCGAGTGAACATCGGACACGTCATGCCGGCATCCGCGTACCTTCGCTTCTCCACGGGGGTGACGGCATGACCCGCATCGTCGCCCTGTCCGCGGGCGTCGGCGAGCCGTCGACCACGCGCATGCTGGCCGACCGGCTCGCCGCGGCCTCCGGCACCGCCCTCGGGGGCGCCAGCGTCGAGGTGGTCAACCTGCGTGACTTCGCGCACGAGATCACCGACGCGGCGCTCACGGGCTTCGCCGCGCCGCGCCTGCAGCACGTCTACGACCAGCTCGGGGAGGCCGACGCGGTGATCGTCGTCGTCCCGACGTTCAAGGCGTCCTACCCCGGTTTGTTCAAGTCGTTCGTCGACGCGCTCGACAACGACGCGCTGATCGGCAAGGTCGTGCTGCTCGCGGCGACCGGTGGCACGGCTCGCCACTCGCTGGTGATCGACTTCGCGCTGCGGCCGCTGTTCGCGTACCTGCAGTCCGTGGTCGTGCCGACCGGCGTGTTCGCCAGCCCGCACGACTGGGGCTCTTCCGGAGAGGGCACCCTGCAGTCGCGCATCGAGCGCGCCGCGGGTGAGCTGGCGAGCCTCCTCGGCGGCGGCGGCTCGGGCCGCTCGAAGGACGACGAGATCGACCTCTTCAGCGAGACGATGCTCTCGATCAGCCAGCCCGGCTGAGATCGCGCCTCACTCCGCCCGCCGCCCCGCCGCCTGGACGGCGGGCGGTGGCGTCTCAGGCCAGGGAGGCGACGGAGCGCACGAGCAGCAGGACCATCGGGACGCACGCGAGGGCCAGCAGCGCGACGTTGAGCCTGCGGTGCTCCCACAGGATGGCGGCGAACTCCCGCAGGATCGCGCTGGGCCAAAAGTAGCGAGCGGTGGTCGCGCCCAGGGCGTAGCCGTCGAGGCCGGTTCGCCGCATGAGCAGCGCGGCCCGCAGCGCGTGGTAGTCGTTCGTGACGACCGCGAACCGGCCGCCCTCCACCCCGTGCTCGGCCGCGACCCGGGCGCTGAACTGCAGGTTCTCCTCCGTGGAGGTCGAGGCGTCCTCGAGCCACAGCAGGTCGCGATCGACGCCGGACTCCACGAGGTGGTTCGCCATCGCCACGGCCTCGGGGACCACCTCGTCCGCACCCTGCCCACCCGAGCAGATCAGGTGCGTATCCCGGCCACGCGCGCGCGACCGGTCGAGCGCCTGCCGGCCCCGGTCGAGCCGCGACGCGAGCAGTGGCGTCACCCGCTCGCCCATCAGACCGGCGCCCAGCACGATCACCGCGTCGACCGGACGGGCCCAGCGGGCGGCTGCCCAGCCGTAGACCAGGCCGTAGCCGACGAACGCGACGAAGACGAAGGCCAGGTAGGCCAGGGGCGTCCCGATCGCGACCAGCCAGAAGAACAGCACGAGCGCCACGTCGGTGTGGTTCCGGTCGAACCACCACACCGCCACGATCAGGGCGCAGTAGGCGAGCACCACGACGCCGAAGACGAGCGAGAGCAGGTTCGAGGGACGACGGCCCTCGCGCCGCAGCATCGCGAACCCGTTGAAGACACTCGCCACGCCGAGCACCACGAGGGCCAGAATCGCGAGGACGACGGCGCCGAGCAGCGCCCAGGCGAGGCGCAGCGGATCGTCGGAGTCGTCCAAAAGGATCGCGACCCGCCCGGCGATCCCGATCGAGGCCAGTCCGATCACGAGGGTCAGGTACACGCCGATCCGCAGCCGCCGCGGGTCGTGCCAGGCGGTCACGCCCGCTGCGAGCGCCAGCAGCGCCAGGAGTGCCCAAGCCACGCCCCGACCCTAGGGCCCCGGAACCCTGCGCGCCCCCATCGGGCGGACCATCAGCGTCACCACTTGAGGCAGACGTTCCCGAAGTCGACAGGCTTGCCGCGGACATACGTGGTGTTGCCCGTGCGGACCTTCACCGTCGCCGCGGCGCGGATGCACGTCGTGTACTTCTTGGTCCGCACCGGGTACGTCTCCGTGCGGTTCCACGTGGCCGTCTCTCCCGTCACCCTCAACGTTGCCCCGTACCCCTTTCCGCCCTTGGCGCTGGCTCGCGCCGCGCGGAAGTTGCCACAGGTGGGAGTGACGGACGCGCTCACGCCGAACGGCACCGAGGCGCTGATGCTCGGATTCCACTTGCAACCGCTGTAGTGCCAGATCTGCGTCACCGTGGAACTGGTCACCTTCCGGGCATGGGGGCGCGTGCAGTAGGCGTACGACGCCGAGATCGAAGGGCTGGCCAACCGCGGCTTGCTCAACCGGATGCGATCGTTCCGTGAGCCGTGGATGTACGTGACGGTTCCACGCATCTGTCCCGTCAGCTTCACGGTCGCGCAGATGTTCCCCCCGACGTTGATGCGCTTGGAGATGGAGTAGCTCTTGCTCACGGTCTTGGCCTGGGCAGGGCTCGCGAAGCCCACCACCAGGACGAGTGCGGAGATGACGGCCACGAGGAGATTGCGTCGTTTCACGGCGGAGCCCTTCTGTAGGCGATGTGACATGCCCGCAGTACGGGGGCTCCCGCGAGATGTCACATCGTAGACCGTCGCGACCGACGAATCAGCCCTTTGCCGCCCGCCGGGCGCCACGGCCGGCCGCCCCGATTGGGTCGCGACGGGGTGACTGACGTAAACTCCTCGGCGGTGGCGTGTCCGAGCGGCCTAAGGAGCACGCCTCGAAAGCGTGTGTGGGTTCACGCCCACCGTGGGTTCAAATCCCACCGCCACCGCCAGCAGGATCAGGACCCCGTCGAGCGTCAGCTCGGCGGGGTTCTCGCTTTCCTGCCCAGCCCGGGCGAACGCCGGGCGAACGGTTCCCGAACGCACCGAGTGCTCACGCACCCTGCGCCCGGTGCTCACCTCGCGTTCACCGCGAGGAACCTCACGCCGCGAGTCTCAGTGGGTCTTGATGGCCTTCCCGTAGGAGCACACTGCCCATGCGATCCCTTCGCACGACCTCCAGCCTCGCGCTCGCCGCGGCGGTCGGATTCGGTACCTTCTCCACCGCCCCCGCCCTCGCCTCGCCGCGTCTCGCCGATGCGGCGGTGAGCTCGATGGCGACCATCGCCGCGCCGCCGGCCGCGGCCTCGGCATTGCGCCAAGCGGTCGACCTGCCGACCGCCGACGTCTTCGACGTCGACTTCCGTGGAGGGAAGCTCACCGAGCACGCCCAGGGCCTCGAGCCCACGGTCCACGGTGAGCCGAAGGCGGCCGCCGACCTCGGTACCGGTCGCTCGGTCCTGAGCTTCGACGGCACGAAGGACGCGGTCAGCTACCCGATCCGCTCGGAGTTCTCCAAGCTCGAGCAGGGCATGTCGCTGGAGTGCTCGTTCCGGTTCGACGGGCCGCGCACCGCGGCCAGCACCGAGGCGGCGCTGTGCTCGTCGAAGGAGTCGGGTGGCTTCGCCACGGTCATGTCCGGAAACGACGTGCACTTCATGATCCACGTCGGCGGCGGCTACAAGAGCGTCCGCGTCCCCATCACCACCGGGACGTGGCACCACACCGTCGCGACGTGGGACGGCACGCGCCTCAAGCTCTACCTGGACGGCGAGCTGGTCCGCGACGTCGCCGCCGCGGGTGCGTTCAAGCACTCGACCACCGGCGCCGACTCGATGATGCTGGCGGCCGACGTCAGCAACGCGAACAGGCCCCAGTTCTTCGCCCCCACCACCCTGCGCACGAGCCGCATCTACAGCGACCCGCTCAGCGCGGAGCAGGTGTCGGCCCTCGCCGACGCCGACCGTGAGGGACCCGCGGCCCCCCAGGCCGACGTCCTCGACCTCGACTTCTCCTCGGGCGCCCCGGTCGACGGCGCGCAGGGCCTGAGCCCGCGCACCTTCGGCGCGCCCGAGGTGCGCGACGACGCCCCCATGGGCACGAAGGTCGCCGAGTTCGACGGCTCCGGCTCGGCCTACCTCTACCCGTTCGAGGCGCAGTTCCCGAAGCTCGCGAACCAGATGACCGTCGAGTGCGTCTTCAAGTACAACGAGGACTTCCAGGCCAGCGGCGTGGAGACGCGCGGCAACCTGTGCGGCGCCAAGGAGGCGGGCGGCTTCGCCGTCGTCATGTACGGCGACCGGCTCTCGTTCAACCCCCACATCGGCGGTGCGTACCGGAACACGAGCGTCCAGGTCGAGAGCGGCCGCTGGTACCACGCGGTCGGCACGTACGACGGCGAGATGGTCCGGCTCTACGTCAACGGCGTCCTCGCCGCAAGCACCCCCGCGACCGGCACGCTGAGCTCGCCCAGCGCCGGCGCCCGCAACCTCGTGATCGGTGGCGACGCGACCGGCCGCGACCGCCCGAACTACTTCTCCCCGTCGACGATCAGCCGCGTGCGCGTCTTCAGCGAGGCCGTGGACGCCGACGGCGTGCTCGCGCTGGGCCGCGACGCCTTCGCCGGTCGCCCCGCGAACTACAACGTCAAGGTCAGCTCGACCACGCCGGCCGCCGGCGAGCGCCTCACGAAGCGCACCCGCTTCGGCGTGGAGTTCACCAACCCCGAGGGCGTCGGCCGCGACGTCCGCTACGAGCTTGACGGCGACCCGATCAAGCCCGGCGACGAGATCGGCGCCGGACTCAAGGCCGGCGACCACGCGCTCACCGTCGAGGGGCACGACGTGTTCGGCACCCCGATCGAGCACACGACGACCTTCACGACCGCCAACGTCCCGACGCCCGGTGGCACCGAGACCGAGCAGGGCGGCGGCTCCGTGCGTCTCTCGGCCAACGCCACGAACCCCTCGGGCGACCGGGTGCGCACGACCTTCCGCGAGGCCGACGTCGTGGTGGCGAAGCAGGGACGCCAGGGCGTCCTGACCGAGATCCCGAAGGGCCGCGACTTCACGGGCACCGACGAGAAGCCGATCACCGACGCCGCCGCTCCCGGGGACGACACGTTCCTCGACTCGCCGTCCGCCGCGGAGATGCCGTTCCAGCAGTTCGACGTGCCGGTCACGTCGAGCTCCGACCAGCAGGTGATCTGGAGTGGCCGCGTCGATCCCGCGCGCGAGGTAGTCCTTCGCGTCTGGGACGGCGAGGCCTGGGACGAGCTCGCTCGCTCGCGTGGCAACGCCGAGGGTCAGGTCCAGCTGACCGGCGACCTGCGCAGCCGGCACCGTCACGACGGCAGCGTCCCGGTCCTGGTGACCGGCGAGGACCCGTTCGCCGACGACCTGCCCAACGAGGTCAAGGACTCCTTCGAGAGCCCCGACGACTACGACTTCTCGATCGCCCACCTCACGGACACGCAGTACCTGTCCGAGGGCGCGGTGGAGCAGGAGACCGCGCAGGAGCGTGAGGTCTGGCGCAACGCCTACCGCGGCATCACCGAGTGGATCGCGGCGAACGCCGACGAGCGCAAGATCGCGTTCACCGCCCACACCGGCGACGTCATCGAGAACTGGCACAACGTCGGCTCCGACGAGCCGAACGCACGCGCCGAGTTCGAGGTCGCCTCGGAGGCCCAGAAGGTCCTCGACGACGCGGGCATGGTCAACACGGCGCTGCCCGGCAACCACGACAACCTCTACGGAGCCGACACCGGGCCCGACGCGCTGTACAACGACTACTTCGGTCCCGACCGCTACGACGCGCTCGAGCAGAGCGAGGCCTGGAAGAAGGCGCGCGCCGAGTACACCCCGTGGAAGGCCGGCGACAGCAGCAACAACTACGTGCTGTTCAGCGAGGGCGACATGGACTTCGTCGTGGTGTCCCTCGGGTTCGGCGTCGACGCCGAGGAGTCCGCGTGGGCCGACAGCGTGCTCAAGCAGTTCCCCGACCGCAACGCGATCCTGCTGACGCACGCCTACCTGACCCCGAGCGTCAACCCCGACGGCCGCGGCAGCGGGTTCTCCTACGACGGCCGCCAGGTGCTGGACGCCGTCATCAGGAAGAACCCGAACGTCGCGCTGGTCCTGTCCGGGCACGAGCACGGCGTGAGCATCGAGCTGCGTCGCGACGTCGCCCGCAAGGGGCACCATGTGGTCGAGCTGCTCGCCGACTACCAGTTCTACAAGGTGAACTCCGACGAGCTGGGGCTGACGGGAGTCGGCTACGACAGCAACACGCCGCTCCAGTTCGGCTCGTCGTTCTTCCGCCTGCTCCAGTTCGACCTGGACGCCGGCGAGGTCGCGGTCGACACCTACTCGCCGCTGCTGAAGAACTTCGGCGCCACCGAGTACGACGACCGCTTCCGCTACAACGGCACCGAGGACGACACGCGCCTGCCGATCAACCTCACGACCCGCAAGACGAGCTTCAGCTCCGATGGGCTGGTCGTCGTCGACCCGACCGATCGCGTGATCGGCGAGGAGACGGTGCGCTCGGGCTGGCCGGCCACGGTCACGTGGGACGGGCTCGAGGCGGGACGGACGTACGCCTGGCACGCCACGAGCGTCGACGCGGCCTCGGGCGACGAGCTGCCGGGCGAGGTCAGCCAGATCTCGCTCTTCACGGCCGGCTCGAGCGGCACGGACACGACGGCGCCGACCCTGACCGTCCCGGAGAACGGCTCGGTCGAGCTGAACGAGGTGTTCGACCCGATGGCCGGCGTGAAGGCGGTCGACGCGGTGGACGGCGACGTCACCGAGAACGTCCAGGTCCTCGGCGAGGTCGACACCGCGAAGCCCGGCAGCTACGCGCTGACCTACTCGGTCGCGGATGCGAACGGCAACCAGTCGATGGTCACCCGGATCGTCGAGGTCGAGGGCGCGAAGGCCCCGGTCAACACGGTCCGCCCGAAGGTGAGCGGCTCGTTGCGGGTCGGATCGATCCTGCGCGCCAGCATCGGCACCTGGTCGAACACCGAGGCCGCCACGCTCCAGGCCCAGTGGCTGCGGGACGGCCAGCCGATCCGCGGTGCGACGGGCGGTGACTACCGCGTGACCGCGGCCGACATCGGCCGGGCGATCAGCGTGCGCGTGACCGCCACGACGGTCGGGCACCAGCCGGTGACCGCCACCTCGACGGCCTCCCGGGTCGCCAAGGCCAAGGCCACGGTCCGCGCCACGCTGTCGAAGAAGCGGATCAAGACGTCGCAGCGGGCCCGGGTGACGGTCCGCGTGGCCGCGCCCGCCCAGGCGAACGGCAAGGTCCTCGTGAAGGTGAAGGGTCGCGTCGTCGCCGACGGGACGGTGCGCAACGGCAAGGTCTCGGTGCGGCTGCCGAAGCTGAAGGCGGGCAAGCACCGCCTCGTGGTCAGCTACCTCGGCAACGACCGCGTGGGGGCCCGCAACACGGCGATCACCCTGCGGGTGGTGAAGCGCTGACCCGAGCAGGAACGACGGGGGCCCCGGGGCAATCCCCGGGGCCTTCGTCGTCGGCGTTTCGACGCGGCTCAGATCTCCTTGAGCCGCGGGGCCACCTTCTCGGCGAACTCGCTGACCCAGCCCACCGGGTCGGGGCCGTGCGGGGAGACGCTGACGGACTGGATGCCCAGCTCGGCGTACGCCGCGATCTCCTCGAGGAACTTCTCCGGATCCTTCACGGCGTCGCCCGGCCCCTGCAGGGTGCGCAGGATGTCGGCGGGGTCGCGGCCCACGTCGGCGCAGTGCCGGTCGAGGACCTCGAGCTTGTGGCGGATCACGTCGGTGCCGGCGGGGAACAGGTTGCAGGCGTCGCCGTACTCGGCCACGAAGCGCAGCGTCTTCTTCTCGCCCATGCCGCCGAGCAGGATCGGCGGACGCGGCTGCTGGATCGGCGCGGGACGGCAGATCGTCTCGGCGAGCTGGTAGTGCTTGCCCTCGTAGGGACCGTCATTGTCGCTCCACATCTGGTGGACGATCTGCAGCGTCTCCTCGAGCCGCTCGAACCGCTCGCCCATCGACGGGTAGGGCACGCCGAGACCGTGATGCTCGCGCTCGTACCAGGCGGCGCCGAGACCGAGGATGGCCCGGCCCCCGGACAGCACGTCGAGCGTCGTGACGATCTTCGCGAGCAGGCCCGGGTGCCGGTAGGTGACGCCGGTGACGAGCAGGCCCAGCTTCACCCGCTCGGTGACTCCGGCGAGGTAGCCCAGGCCGGTGTAGCCCTCGAGCATCGGGTCCTCGGAGCGGCCCACGGTCTCCATCTGGAAGTAGTGGTCCATCAGCGTGACGGCGTCGGCACCGGCCTGCTCGGCTCGGCGCGCCGTCTCGGCGAGGGTGGGGGCGAGCGACTGCGGCTCGCCGGGAATTGTGAAGTTGTAGACGTGAACGCTGAAACGCATTCCTCAGCCTAGGCACGCTTCCACGACTCCGGCGACCGCAGCGCGGTCGGTGAGGTCGATCCGGTCGGGCTCGAGCGCCTCCAGCATCGCCTGCTCCTCGGCCGTGCGGGCCCGCTTGGCGGCCAGGCCGCGGCGGATCGTGGACATCATGGTGCGCTCCACGAGGCTCAGCCGGTGACGGTCCATCGCGCCGCGCAGGTGGGCCACCGCCATCCGCTCGCGCAGGTCGGCGGGGAACTTCGTCGCGACCAACTCGTCCCGCTTCGTGGTGAGCGCCGGGTCACTGAGGCCGACGGTGACCAGCACCCACCGGGTCGCGCTGGAGAGCTCCATCGCCTGCCGCAGGAGGCTGCTGCCACGCAGGCTCGGACCGTAGATCGCGGCGCAGAACGCGACCGTGTCCTGCGCCGCCATCTGCTCGGGCGAGACCTCGTCGTCGGCCACCACCGAGGCGCCGAGTGCCTCGCCGATCCACTCGGCGTACCGCTCGGACGAGCCGTACTTGGACGCGTGGACCACGAGTGCCTTCACGCTTCCGAGGCTAGGCCGCGACGGGTTCACTGCGCCGGCCCGACGGCCGGCCCCGGTAGGTTGGCCGCGTGACCACGCGCCGGCTGCTGCTCGTCAACGGGCCCAACCTCAACCTGCTCGGCACGCGCGAGCCCGAGATCTACGGCTCGGAGACCCTCGCCGACGTCGAGGCGCTCGTGACGGAGGCCGCGACGGCTCACGGCTACGAGGTGCGCGCCGTCCAGAGCAACCACGAGGGCGTGCTGATCGACGCGATCCACGAGGCTCGCCACGACTGCTCAGGCATCGTCATCAACCCCGGTGGGCTCACCCACACCTCGGTCGTCCTGCGCGACGCCCTGTCGGGCGTCGCCCTCCCGGTGGCCGAGATCCACGTCTCCAACGTCATGGCGCGCGAGCCGTTCCGGCACCACTCCTACGTGGCCGACGTGGCGGTCGTGCACGTGATCGGCGAGGGCGTTCCGGGCTACCGCACCGCCACCGAACGGCTCATCGCCCACCTCGAGGGCCGATAGGATCGGCCCACCGGCGCGAGGGAAGGCGATGATGTGACCTCCCATGACCTCGACGTCATCCTGCTGACGGGGTCAGGGGTCCTGATCCTGGCCGTCCTGGCCGTCCGCCTCTCGGTGGGCGTCGGGCTGCCGTCGCTGCTGATGTACCTGGGCCTGGGCATCCTCATCGGCTACGACGGGGCCGGGGTCCAGTTCGCCGACGCGGACATCGCGCTCGTGCTCGGCCTCTCGGCGCTGATCCTGATCCTCGCCGAGGGCGGCCTCACGACGAACTGGTCCACGATGCGGCCCGCGCTCGGGCTCGGCGTGCTGCTGGCCACGGTGGGCACCACGATCAGTGTCGGCATCGTGGCCGCGGGCGCGCACTACCTCTTCGGGCTCGACTGGCAGCTGGCCGTGCTCATCGCGGCGGTGCTGTCGCCCACCGACGCCGCCGCGGTGTTCTCGGTGCTGCGCTCCGTGCCGCTCAAGTCGCGCGTCTCCGGCGTCCTGGAGACGGAGTCCGGCCTCAACGACGCCCCCATCGTCGTGCTGGTCACGGCCATCAGTGTCGGAGAGATCGCGGACTACGGAGTCGCCGGATTCCTCGCGCTGGTCGTCTTCGAGCTCGTGGTCGGCGCCCTGCTGGGACTCCTCGTGGGCGGCGGCGGCGCGCGCCTGCTGCGGCGGGCGGCCCTGCCCGCCGCCGGCCTCTACCCCCTGGTGGTCTTCGCGTTCACCGTCCTGGCCTACGCCTCGGCCGCGCTCGTCCATGCGAGCGGCTTCGCGGCGGTCTACGTGGCGGCGGTGGTCCTGGGCAACACCGAGCTGCCCCACCGCTCGGCCACGCGCTCGTTCGTGGAGGGCATCGGCTGGCTGGCGCAGATCGGGCTGTTCGTCATGCTCGGCCTGCTGGTGCACCCGAGCGACATCGAGCTGTGGCACATCGGGGCGGGCGTGGGCATCGGCGCGCTGCTCACCTTCGTGGCCCGTCCGGCCTCGGTGGCGGCCTGCGCGGCCTGGTTCCGCGTGGGGTGGCGCGAGCAGCTCTTCATCGGCTGGGCCGGACTGCGTGGCGCGGTGCCGATCGTGCTGGCGACGATCCCCCTGGCGAACGGGGTCACCCACTCGATCGACCTGTTCAACATGACGTTCGTGGCCGTCGTGGTCTACACGATCATCCAGGCCGCACCGCTGGGCTGGCTGGCCCGGTGGTGCCGGGTCGAGAGCGATCGCGGGCGCGACGTGGAGATCGACGCGGCGCCGCTGGAGCGGATCTCGGCCGACCTCCTGCAGATCCACGTGCCGCCGACCTCACGGCTGGCCGGCGTGGAGGTGGGTGAGCTGCGCCTGCCGCAGGGAGCCTCGGTGACGATGGTGGTCCGCGACGACTCCACGCTGGTGCCGCACCGCACCACACGGATCCGCGTGGGCGACGAGCTGCTGATCGTCACCACGCGCGAGCTGCGCGAGTCGGTGGAGCGGCGCCTGCGCGCCGTGGCGCGGCACGGTCGCCTGGCCGGCTGGGACCTCGATCCGCGCGCCGGTCAGGGCGGGTAGCCGCTACGGCAGGGTGATGGTGGGGACGCAGACCGAGACGTCGCGCGCTGCCTCGAGCTTCGTGCTGGCCTTCTTGAGTCCCTCGTAGTCCGGGCCGATCAGCACCGAGATGCCGTCCTCGGTCTCGAAGTCGGCCGCCTTGAAGATGACCTTGCCCTTGAACTGGCGCGCGACGAGCTTCGCCCGCGGATCCGTGGGGTCGCTCGAGAGCACGATGACGTTCTTGGACTTCAGCCGGCCGGGGTTGTTCTGCGCGACCCCGCCGAGGAAGCCGCGGCGCTCCAGGTTGATCTTGACGCGGTTGGCGATGCCGGCGCGCTGGCTGGCGTTGTAGACGTGCACCATGACGAGGTTGCTGCTGAGCACCTCGCCCTTCGCGACGGTCTTGACCTCGCACGTGGGCTCGGCGGCGACGGGCTCGGGCTTGGAGAACGCCAGGTTGACGCCCAGCGCGGTGCCCGCGACGAACACGCCCGCGGTGCCCAGGACGACGAGTCGCTCGACTGCCTTGCTCATGACTGCTTCCCGATCGTGTGGACGCGTGCGTGCACCATCGTCCGCTGCTGGAGCGCGGCCCGCAGGGCCCGGTGGAGCCCGTCCTCGAGGAAGAGCTCGCCCTTCCAGCCGATGACGTGGGCGAAGAGGTCGCCGAAGTAGGTGGAGTCGGTGTCGAGCAGCGTCTCGAGATCCAGCGTGGTCTTCGTGGTGGTGAGGTCGTCGAGCCGGACCTGGGTGGGCGCGATGGCAGCCCACTGACTCTGGGTCAGTCCATGGTCGGGGTACGGCCGCCCGTCCCCCACGCGGCGAAAGATCACCTGCCCAGTCTAAGGGCCCCACCGAAGCGCCCGCGCCACCGACGATCCCCGCGGTTCGCCTCCCCGTGCGTCCGGGAACCCCGCGATCGCGCCGCGGACAACTAGCCTGAGGACATGACCGAGACCGATCCCTCCGCCGACGACGTCGCCGCCGCCACCCGGGCCGCCGCAGAGGCCCGCGCCGCCGCGGAGGCCGCCCAGCGGCACGCCGACGAGCTGGCCGCCGCCGCCGAGGCCGCGCAGCAGGCCGCCGAGCAGGGACCGGCCGAGACCTCGACGAGCGCCCCCGCTGAGGGCACCGAGAGCGAGCAGGTCGCCCAGGTCCGGACGGGGTACGCCTTCGACGGCCCGGCGCTGGAGATCGGTGCCCTCGTCGATGGAGGGGAGCCGCGGGCCGACGTGCCCGTGCGGATCCCCTTCGGCATGCTGAACCGCCATGGCCTCGTCGCGGGCGCCACCGGCACGGGCAAGACCAAGACCCTCCAGGTGCTGGCCGAGCAGGTCTCGGCCGGTGGCGTGCCGGTCTTCGCCGCCGACATCAAGGGCGACCTCTCGGGCATCGCCACCCCCGGCGCGTCGAACGAGAAGCTGCTCGCCCGCACCGCCAGCATCGGCCAGGACTGGCAGGCGACGGCGTTCCCCACCGAGTTCTACGCCCTCGGCTCGAAGGGGATCGGCGTTCCGATCCGGGCCACCGTGGAGTCCTTCGGCCCGATCCTGCTGTCGAAGGTGCTCGACCTCAACACGACGCAGGAGTCCTCGCTCTCGCTGGTCTTCCACTACGCCCGCAAGGCCGGGCTGCGCCTCGTCACGCTGGAGGACCTGCGGGCGGTCGTGGCGTACCTCGACAGCGCCGAGGGCAAGCCCGAGCTCAAGGCCATCGGCGGTCTGTCCAGCGCCACGGTGGGCGTGATCCTGCGTGAGCTCGTGACCTTCGCCGACTCCGGCGCCGACGTGTTCTTCGGCGAGCCGGCCTTCGAGGTGACCGACGTCCTGCGCACCGACGAGGCCGGACGCGGGATCGTCTCGCTGCTCGAGGTCCCGGGCGTGCAGGACCAGCCCCAGCTCTTCTCGACGTTCCTCATGTACCTGCTGCGCGAGCTGTTCGCGACGCTGCCCGAAGTGGGCGACACCGACAAGCCGAAGCTGGTGTTCTTCTTCGACGAGGCCCACCTGCTGTTCAAGGGCGCGTCGAAGGACTTCCTCGAGATCGTCGTGCAGACCGTGCGGCTCATCCGCTCGAAGGGCGTGGGCATCTTCTTCGTCACCCAAACGCCCAAGGACGTGCCCGACGACGTGCTGGCCCAGCTCGGCTCGCGCGTGCAGCACCAGCTGCGCGCCCACACCCCGCAGGACGCGAAGGCGCTCAGGGCCACCGTCTCGACCTACCCGCACTCGGGGTACGACCTCGAGGAGGTGCTGACGCAGCTGGCCACCGGCGAGGCGATCGTGACCGTGATGAACGAGAAGGGTGCGCCGTCGCCCGTCGCCTGGACCCGCGTCCGCGCACCCGAGGGCTCGATGGAGCCCACTCCCGCAGCCACGATGACGGCCGCCGTCGCCGCGTCGCCGCTGACCGCGAAGTACGCCGCCGTCGAGTCCGGTGACGGAGCCGCCGCCGCGATGGCCGAGCGCACGCGCGCGAGCGCCGAGGCCGCCGCAGCGGAGGTTGACCGCAAGCGTGCCGCGGAGGAGGCTGAGAAGCTCGAGAAGGACCTCACCCGGGACCGCTCGCCCGGCACCCGCGCGAAGAGCCGCACCCGCGGCTCGAGCCGGATGTCGCCGATGGACCGGGCGATCGGGGAGGCGAGTCGCACCGCCGCCCGTGAGCTCATCAAGGCGATCTTCAAGAAGAAGCGGTGATCACATGTCGGGGGTCGTGAAGGCAGCAGCAGGAGTCGTCCTGTCGATGGGGCTGGTCGCGCCGGCCCTCGTGAGCGTGCCCGCCCAGGCCGCGGACTCGACCTACATCACGCGCAAGGTCGTGATCGGCACGAGCCACCAGGGGCGCAGCATCGTCGCGTTCTACCGCGGCGCCAAGGCACCGGAGCGCGTGCTGCTGATCCTCGGTCAGATGCACGGCGACGAACCGGCGGGACGCAGGACGGCCCAGCACGCCGTGAAGCGCGTGAAGCCCAAGGCGGGCACCGGGCTGTGGATCATCCCGACGATGAACCCCGACGGCGCCGCCCGGGGCACCCGCACGAACGCGCGCGGGGTCGACCTCAACCGCAACTGGCCGACCAGCGGCTGGATCCGCGGCACCAAGGGATCTCGCACGTACGGCGGCCCGAAGCGGGCCAGCGAGCGCGAGACCCGCACCCTGATGAAGTTCCTGAAGAGCCGCACGCCCGACTACATCGTCTCGCTGCACCAGCCGCTCAACGGCGTGGGCAAGTCGGGCAAGGACGTCGCCTTCGAGAAGCGGCTGGCGAAGGAGCTCGGGCTCAAGCGCAAGCACTTCGGCGTCTCGCAGGGCAAGGGCACCTCGCCGACCATGACGGGTTGGTACAACCGCTACTACGCCAAGCACGGCACGGCGATCACCGTGGAGTACGGCGCCAGGCCGTCGTCGGGCTACGTCAAGGGCGCCAGCCGCGGCATCATGCGCGCGGCACGCGTGCACCCCTAGGAACGCAAGGACCCCTCGCGTACCCGGCAGGGACCACTGACCCTTGCTGCATTCCTGCCCTGGGGGAGTTGGGTGATGTGCCGCCACGCGAGGGGCTGCACACCAATATACGGGCCCCGGCGTGAGGACCTGAAGCGGGCGCCCGAACTGCCGCGGGTCATCTGCACAGGATCTTCACGATTCGTCCCCGCAATCCGGCGACCCGGCCTCCTAGGTTGGGGTCATGCCTGAACGCCGCATCCTTCTCGTCGAGGACGAGCCCACCATCGGGGCCGCCGTCGCCGACCGCCTGAGTGCCCACGGCCACGAGGTCGTGAGGGCCTGGGACGGGCCGGGCGCGGTCGCCGCGTTCGAGGAGCACGACCCCGACCTCGTGGTGCTGGACGTCATGCTGCCGGGGTTCGACGGTCACGAGGTGTGCCGCCGCATCCAGGCGATCCGCCCCGTGCCGGTGCTGATGCTGACCGCGCGCGACGACGAGGCCGACGTCCTCGTGGGGCTCGCCGTGGGGGCCGACGACTACCTGACCAAGCCGTTCCGCATGCGCGAGCTGGTGGCGCGCGTCGCCGCGCTGCTGCGTCGTGTGGACCGTGCGGCCGAGCTGGCCGCCTCCGCGCAGGGCTCGGTGCGCGAGTGGGACGACCTGCGCCTCGACGTCGGGGCGCGTCGCGTGTGGGTCGGTGGCGACGAGATCCACCTGACGCCGACGGAGTTCGACCTGCTCGTGTGCCTCGCGGCAGCGCCGGGTGACGTGCTCTCGCGCGAGCGGCTCCTCGCCGAGGTGTGGGGCTGGGCCGAGGCCTCCGGCACCCGCACGGTCGACAGCCACGTGAAGGGACTGCGGGCCAAGATCGGCGCCGACCGGATCCGCACCGTGCACGGGGTCGGCTACGCGCTCGAGGTCGGAGCCGAGCGATGAGCCAGCGCCCGATGAGTCGGCCCCTCGACCCGATCGGGTCGGTGAAGTTCAAGCTGGGCCTGCTCGTCGCGGTGAGCGTCGTGGTGGCCTCCGTCGTGGCCACCGTGGGCTCCGCGGGCGGCGTGCCCATCTGGCTGAGCATCCCCGTCACGATCGCACTGGCCCTCGCCGTGACGCAGCTGTTGGCCTCCGGCATGACCTCGCCGCTGCGGCAGATGACCGTCGCGGCGGCGCGGATGGCGCGCGGCGACCACAGCACCCGGATCACCGACACCTCGCGTGACGAGATCGGCGAGCTGGCCCGCGCCTTCAACCGGATGGCCGCCGAGCTCGAGCAGGTCGACCGGCAGCGCCGGGACCTCATCGCGAACGTCAGCCACGAGCTGCGCACGCCGCTCACGGCCATGTGCGCGCTGCTGGAGAACCTCGCCGACGGCGTGAGCGAGCCCGACCCGGCCACGCTGCGCAGCGCACTGGCCCAGGCCGAGCGGCTGTCGGCCCTCGTCGCCGACCTGCTCGACCTGTCCCGCGTGGACGCGGGCGCGGCGCAGCTGCGCCTCGAGCCCGTGACCGTGCGCCAGCTGCTCGAGTCGGCCGCCGACGAGTTCCAGTACGGCGAGCGCGACGTCGAGATCACCGTGACCGTCGACCCGCCCGACCTCGCGGTCGAGGCCGATCCCGCCCGGCTGAAGCAGCTCGTGGCCAACCTCGTGGACAACGCGACGCGCCACTCCCCCGCGGGCGGCACCGTGTCGATCCGCGCGACCGCGACCGACGCGGGCTGGCTGCTCGAGGTGGCCGACGAGGGTCCCGGCGTGGAGCCGGGATCGCGCGACCGGGCGTTCGAGCGCTTCGGCACCCTCGCGGAGACCGAGGGCGGAGGCGGCACCGGGCTCGGCCTGGCCATCGCCCGCTGGGTGACCGACCTCCACGGCGGCACCATCGGCTTCGTCGACCCCGAGCCCGGCCGAACGGGCGCCCGCGTCCGCGCCGCCCTGCCGTCCACCCCCGACCGCGCCTCCGTGGCCGCACCGAAGGAGACCCCCGTGCCCCAACCGTCCGCACCCGCGCCCCTGCCGAAGTCCCCGCAGGCCGGCCCCCCGCCCCTGCCCTCGATGACGGACTCGCTGTTCGGCGGCTTCTGGCCCGACCGCGGCGTACCCGGGCGCCCTCGCCTGCTCGGCTGGGCCGTGGGGGTGGGCGTGCTGGCGGGCATCGCGCTGCCGTTCCACGACCTCGGCCTGGGCACCTTCCTCGTGCTGATGGCCGCCGGCCTGCTGCTGTTCGCGGCCAGCCCGCGGCGACGCCATCCGTTCACGATCGCCTGCGCGGTGCTGTGCACGGCGCTCGCGGCGACGGCGCTGTTCCGCGACGCGGAGTGGATCGTGATCCTGTGCCTCATGGCCGGCGGCGCGATCGCCACGATGGCGCTCACGGACGCTCGCACGGTGCCCTCGTTCGTGGTCTCGGCGATCTCGTGGCCCGTCGCCGGTCTCCGCGGCATCCCGTGGCTCGGCCGGACGATGCGGATGCTGACGGGCACGGGGCACGGGATCGCCGTGGTGCGCACCGTGCTGTGGTCGGTGCTCGGCCTGACGATCTTCGCGTTCCTGTTCATGTCCGCCGACGCACTGTTCGCCGAGTGGTTCAGCGGCTTGGTCCCCGACTTCGGCTCACCGGACTTCGCGGTGCGCGTCTTCGTGGCGATCGCCATCGGTGGCATCGCCCTGGCCGGCACCTACCTGGCGCTCAACCCGCCGGAGGTGGACACGGTGCGCTGGGACAGCCGCCCGGTCGCGAAGCGCTTCGAGTGGCTGGTGCCCGTGCTGGTCGTCGACGCGGTGTTCGCGGCGTTCCTCGTCGCTCAGGCCGCGGCGATCTTCGGCGGCCGCGACTACTTCGAGCGCACCACCGGACTCACCTATGCGGAGTACGTCCACCAGGGCTTCGGCCAGCTCACCGTCGCCACCGTGCTGACGCTGTTCGTGGTGTGGGCCGCCTCGCGCAAGGCGCCGCGCGAGACCGTCGAGGACCGGACGTGGCTGCGGGTCGCGCTCGGCCTGCTGTGCGTCATGACGCTGCTGGTGGTGGCCTCGGCGCTGAACCGGATGGCGCTCTACCAGGAGGCCTACGGCTTCACCCAGCTGCGACTGCTGGTGGACGTCTTCGAGGGCTGGCTCGGCCTGCTCGTCCTGGCCACGCTGGCCGCCGGCTGGCGGCTGCGTGGTCAGTGGCTGCCCCGCTTCGGACTCATCAGCGGCGCGGTACTGCTGCTCGGGATCGCGGCGATCAATCCCGACGCGTGGATCGCCGACCACAACCTCGACCGGTACGAGGAGACCGGCAAGGTCGACTGGTACTTCCTGTCGCAGCTGTCGGACGACGCAGTCCCGACGCTGGATTCGCGTCTCGACGGCCAGCGGACCTGCGCCCTGACCGACAATCGCCGCGAGCCCGCCACGTGGCTCGAGTGGAACCTCGGGCGCAGCCGGGCCGAGTCGCTGGGGCTCGAGCCGAGCGTCCCGCTCGACGACGAGCAGGTCTGCCTGGGCCAGACCGACGACTGAGCGGCGGGCCGGATTCGTCGCTGACGGTCGGGGCACGTAGACTCCTGCGCGGAGGATTCGCATAGTGGCCTAGTGCGCTCGCTTGGAAAGCGGGTTGAGTGAAAGCTCTCAGGGGTTCGAATCCCCTATCCTCCGCCACCAACGTCACAAGCCAGCGGGCGGCGCGCACCAGCGAGCCGCCCGCTGGTGTGTTCCCAAGGCTCCAGGGCGGAGGCTTGTCTCCGCCACGAGCGTCGAGAAGCGGTGGCCCGCACCTCACCGGTGCGGGCCATCGTCGTTCATGGACTCCGCTGGAAGCGTCAGGCGCGGGCTGCGAGCACGACCGTCCGGATGAACCGGGTGGGCTCGCTGGAGTCGTTGGCATAGGCGTAGGGGCGGTCGCTGAGGAGCCGGCCCGATGTCCCCGCGGCGAGGGCGTGGTGGTCACCATCGACGGCGATCGTCAACTCGCCCTCGAGCACGTGGAAGAGCTCCTGGGATCCCTCGGGATCGGCCCGGCCGATGTACGAGTCCCCTGGCTGCAGGGTCCACGACCAGAGGTCTGCCGTTCGACTGCCGCTGGACGCCACCAGGAGGTGGGCCGAGCTCCCTCCGGACGTCGACCACACCAGGACGTGGTCCGCAGCGCTGACGGACTCGAGTGCGGCGGCCGAGTCGTCGGGTGCCAGCAGCGTCGTGAAGTCCGTGCCCAGCTGGCGGGCGATCCGGGTGATGGCCACCAGGCTCGGATTGGCTTGACCGTGCTCGATCTGGGTCAGAAGGCGGCGACTGATCCCGGACTGGTCAGCAAGCTGCTGCATCGTCAGACGGAGCTCGTTGCGAGCCTCACGGATGCGGCGCCCGACCAGGACGAGGAACTCGTGGTTGAGCTCGCCGTCACCGTCCGCAGGTTCGGTCGGACGCGAGGAGTCCACGGCTCCGGTCACACCGCGAACAGCTGGTCGAGGTCGCGGAAGGCCTTGAACTCCAAGGCGTTTCCGGAGGGGTCGAGGAAGAACATGGTCCACTGCTCGCCCGGCTCGCCCTCGAAGCGGACGTAGGGCTCGATGACGAACTCCGTGTCCGCAGCGCGGAGACGCTCCGCCAGCTCGGTGAACCGCTCCACGTCGAGCACCAGGCCGAAGTGGGGGACCGGCACCTGGTGGCCGTCCACGGGGTTCGTCCCGGCCACCGCGTTCCGGTGATCGTCGACCTGGTGGGTGACGACCTGATGGCCGTCGACGTTCCAGTCGGTCCACCGGTCGGCCGAGCGGCCGCGACCGAATCCGAGGACCTCACCGTAGAAGTGGCGCGCGGCCTCGATGTCGTGGACGGGGAGGGCGAGATGGAACGGAGGCAGGGTGGTCGTCATGTGGGCTCCTTGGTGATTCGCGTATGTGCAGAATAGTGCGCATGTGAGTGCATTCCAAGGCGGACCACAGCACCACGACCGCCTGTCCCGATGTCGTCACGGCGGCTCAGAATGCGGACAACGCGGAACCGTGGCACTGTCATTCCCGACCGAAACGGTCGTCGCATCCGCGCCGACCGTCATCGAGGGAAGGGACCTGACATGTACTTCGGTGGATCCATCGCTCTCATCGCCATCGGCGCGATCCTCGCGTTCGCGGTGACCGACGCCATCAACGGCGTCGATCTGACCATGGTCGGCTACATCTGCATGGCGGCCGGTGCCCTGGGCATCGTGCTCAGCCTGATCGTCAACAGCCGACGCGACCACGCGGTGCGCGACACGCGCCGCGACGACCTGCCGCCGGCTCGCTGAACCCCTCACCGCGCAGGTCCGGTTCGACCGGCGGAAGCATCCGCCGTCAGGGGGTGTTGAACCGGACATGCGTGGTGAATACAAGGTCCCCGGCGGCAAGCTCGTCGCGGTCGACCTCGAAGTCCAGAACGACCGGCTCGTCGACGTCAGCGTCTCGGGGGACTTCTTCCTCGAGCCCGAGGAGGCCCTCCTCGACGTCAACGCCGCCCTGACCGGTCTCTCGGTCGACGCGTCCGTCGACCAGCTCACGTCCTCCATCTCCGGGGCCGTCGGCCCCGACACGGCCTTCATCGGCTTCACGCCCGAGGCCGTCGGCATCGCCGTCCGCCGGGCGCTCGGCAAGGCCACCGGCTGGCACGACCACACCTTCGACGTCATCGGCCCGGTGACGATGGACCCGGCCATGCACGTCGCCCTCGACGAGGTGATCGGCCGCGAGGTCGCCGAGGGCACCCGGCCGCCCACGTTCCGCATCTGGGACTGGGACAGCCCGCTCGTGGTGATCGGCTCGTTCCAGAGCTACGTCAACGAGATCGACGCCGAGGGCGCCGCGAAGCACGGCATCGACGTCGTCCGCCGGGTCTCCGGCGGCGGCGCCATGTTCATGGAGCCGGGCAACTGCATCACGTACTCGCTGGTCGTCCCCGGCTCGCTCGTGGAGGGGCTGAGCTTCGAGCGCTCGTACTCGTTTCTCGACGACTGGGTGATCGAGGCGCTGGCCGAGGTCGGCGTGCGGGCCCACTTCGTGCCGCTCAACGACATCGCGAGCGACCAGGGCAAGATCGGCGGCGCCGCGCAGAAGCGGTTCGCCGGCGGCTCCGTGCTGCACCACGTCACGATGGCGTACGACATCGATGCCGACAAGATGACCGAGGTGCTGCGGATCGGCCGCGAGAAGATGAGCGACAAGGGCACCCGCTCGGCCAACAAGCGCGTCGACCCGATGCGCTCGCAGACCGGCCTGACCCGCGAGGCGATCCTCGACAGCTTCCTCGAGACGTTCCGCCGCCGCTACGCGACGAACGAGTCGGAGTACACCGAGGCCGAGCTGGCCGAGGCCCAGCGCCGCGTCGACGAGAAGTTCTCCACCAGCGAGTGGACCCACCGGGTCCCCTGACCGCCCCGTGGCCGGCTGATCTCGATACGCGAGCTCGTTCCTCGCCCTGCTACTCGATCACCGGCTCTCAGACGAAAGACCCGCCGGCCCCTGGGGGCCGGCGGGTCTTCTCGTGTGAGCGGCGATCAGCCGATCGGGTCGAAGACCGCGTGGTCGCCGACCTGGGCGGCCAGGCGCGCGCGGTGGAACTCGCCGTCGCCGATCAGGTGCTCGATCGCGATGAGGCGGCTGGCGTAGTGACCGACCGAGTACTCGGCGGTCATGCCGATGCCGCCGTGCAGCTGGATCGCGTCGAGGCCGATGTGGCGACCGGCCACGCTGACCTGCAGCGCCGAGTGCGAGGCCGCGGTGGCCAGCTGCTCGGGCGTGGTGGCCTCGTCGGCCGCGACGATCGTGGCCCACGTGATGGTGCTGCGGGCCAGCTCGAGCGCCACGTACATGTCGGCGGCACGGTGGTTGAGCGCCTGGAACGTGTTGAGCGTGACGCCGAACTGCTTGCGCGTCTTGAGGTAGCCGACCGTGGTGGTCAGCGCCGTCTCCATCGCGCCGAGTGCCTCGTGGGCGTACGCGATGCGCGCCCGGTCGAGCGCGGCCTCGATCGCGGCGGTCTGGTCGCCGCCCTCGCCCAGCTGGACGGCCGGGGTGTCGCCGAACGTGACGGTCGCGGCGCGGCCGCCGTCGTTGGTGATGGCGGTCTCCACCGCGGTGGCGCCCTCGACGAGGAACACGCCGGTGCCGCCCTCGGGCAGCGCGGCCGTGACCAGCAGGAGGTCGGCCCGCTCGGCCTGGACCACGGGCGACTTGACGCCGTTGAGCTTGCCGTCGGCGAACGTCACCGAGGCCTGGGTCGACCAGCGCTTGCCGGGCTCCATCCACGCCAGGATCGGCAGGACCTCGCCACCGGCGACGGCGTCGACGTACTGCTTCTTCTGCTCGTCGGTGCCCAGCGCGTCGATGAGGCCGCCGGCCAGGACGATCGCCTCGACGAACGGGTCGGGGGCGATGACCTTGCCCAGCTCCTCGGCGGCGAGCGAGACCTCGACGGGGCTGGCCTCGAACGGCAGGCTCAGCACGCCCATCTCGGCGAGCTTCTCCCACGCGGCGAAGCCGGGATCGGTCTTGGTGACCTCGCGACGGGCCTCGGAGGACTCGTAGACGTTGGTGATCAGACCGCGGACGGCCTTGACGAGAGCCTTCTGCTCCGAATCGATGGTGAAGTCCATGTCACAGTCCCAGGATCGTGCCGGCGATGATCTGGCGCTGGATCTCGTTGGATCCGCCGTAGATCGACACCTTGCGGTTGTTGAGGAAGACGCGGGTGTCGCGGCTGGTGAGAGCCGCGGGACCCTCGAGGTCGACGAGCAGGTCCGAGACGGCCTGCGTCAGCTGCGAGCCCTTGATCTTGAGCACGCTCGAGGCCGGGTGCGGCTTGTCGCCGGAGGAGCCGGCGGCCACGCGCAGTGCGGTGAGCTCGAGCGCCGTGAGCTGGCTCTCGATGTCGGCGATCCGCGACGCGTACTGGTCGAAGACGCCGTACTCCTTGGCCTTCGCCTTCGCCGTGGACAGGTGCAGCTGGCTGGCGCCGACCTGGGCGATGCCGACGCGCTCGTTGCCGAGCAGGAACTTGGCGTACGTCCAGCCCTTGTTCTCCTCGCCGACGAGGTTCTCCACGGGGACGCGCACGTTGTCGAAGAAGACCTCGTTGACCTCGTGGCCGCCGTCGATCAGCTCGATCGGGCGAACGGTGAGGCCCTCGGTCTTCATGTCGATCAGCAGGAAGCTGATGCCCATCTGCTTCTTGGGCGCATCGGGATCGGTGCGGACCAGGGTGAAGATCCAGTCGCCGTACTGGCCGAGCGTGGTCCACGTCTTCTGGCCGTTGACGACGTACTCGTCGCCGTCACGGACGGCCGTGGTGCGCAGGCCCGCGAGGTCGGATCCCGCGTCGGGCTCGGAGAAGCCCTGGCTCCACCAGATGTCGAGGTTGGCGGTGGCCGGCAGGAAGCGCTCCTTCAGCTCCTGCGAGCCGAAGGTGGCGATGACCGGACCGACCATGGAGGCGTTGAACGCCAGCGGCGGCATGACGCCGGCCAGCTGCATCTCCTCGTGCCAGATGTGGCGCTGGAGCTGGGTCCAGTCCTTGCCACCCCACTCGACGGGCCAGCCGGGCACCGCGAGGCCGCCGGCGTTGAGGGCCTGCTGCGAGCGCACGATCTGGTCGCGCGTGATCTCACCGCGGTTGATCACGGCGTCGCGGATGTCCTGCGGCACCTGGGTGGTGAAGAACTCACGCATCTCCTCGCGGAATGCCTGGTCCTCGGCTGACAACTGAAGTCTCATGAGTGCCCCTTCGCACTAAGCGCTTGCTTAGTCTTGAGAATACTGTGCAACTGCCGTTGACACCAGCGAGTCACTTCCGCCTCGACTTGGCACGGAAGGGCCCCACGAGGCGGGGTCCGGACAGGCGGCGTTCGAGGCGTCGGGTCTCGCGTCCCAACGGTTGCGCAGCATACTCACCGAGGATGACGCCGGCGGCGAGCGCCACCGCCACGGCCATCGCCGTGATGCCCGCGAAGATGCCCGAGAGGCTCTCCTCCGCCAGCTGGGCCAGCGAGCGGTAGATCGTCAGGCCGGGCAGCAGCGGCACGATGGCGGGCACCACGAGGACGAGGGCCGGGATCCGCAGGGCGCGCGACGCCGGGTAGCTGACGACGCCGATGAGGAACGCCGCGATCCCGGCGGCCCACGGCCGGTCGATGTTGTTCTCGAACATCGCGGCCGAGAGGGCTCCTGCACCGGCGCCGATCAGGGCGATCACCGGGACGGACGTCCACGGGGCGTACGTCTGCACGGCGAAGCCGGCGGCCGCGAGGCCCGCCCCGATCGTGACGAACGGCAGGTGCGACAGGTCGGGCCAGCTCGTGCCCGAGCCCAGGTCGACGCCCAGCATCCGGCCGACCATGAGGCCGCCGGAGACGCCCGCGACGATGCCGCCCGTGGCGAGCACGACCTCGAGCAGGCGCGCCACGGCCGTCAGGTGGTAGCCGGTCAGCGCGTCCTGGATCGCGCCCATGAGACCGAGCCCGGCCAGCAGCGCGACGATGTTCGCCGCGATGACCAGCGACGGCGGGGAAGGTACGGAGGCGGCCGCTGCCGTGACGGCGATGAGGGACGCGCACAGGCCCCCGACGACCTGGATGTAGAAGTCGGGCAGGCGCCGGACCTCGAGCGGCCGGCGAACGTACTCGATCACCACAGCAGCGAGGAACGCGATCACCGTGACGATCGCCGCTCCGCCGAGCATCATCGCCACCCCGGCGCCGACGAGGCCGGCCCCGCCGATCACGACCCACCGAGGCCGCGCGTGACCGCTCGTGGAGATCGCGGCCAGCTGCGAGCGCGCCTCGTCGAGGTCGATCTCGTCGTTCAGCAGGTCGCTCACCAGCCGGTCGATCGCCGTGACGTCCTCGAAGTCCGTCTCGCGCCGCACCACGTTGCGTCGCAGGATCAGCGGCGGCTCGTCGAGCTGCTGGTCGTGCACCATCGTCAGCATGATGTGGGTGACGTCGACGTAGGTGCCGCGCAGGCCGAAGTGGCGGGCGATCGACGACATCGTCGCGGACACGTCGGCCGTGCCCGCCCCGTTGGACAGCAGCATCTCGCCCGCCCTCAGGGCGAGGTCCATGATCCGCAGGGTCTGCGGAGCCGAGGTGGTCATGCCTCCACCGTGACGGACCGGGCATGAACCGGGTCGTCGTGTGCGCGTTCCACAGCCTGCCTGCCTCCCGATGTCGCCCCACCGACGGGTCACGAGGAGTCTAGGAGAGCAGTCGGACGTCGTACGTTCGCCGGACCCGGCGGCCGCACCCCCCTATCGTGGGTCCGGCACGCCAGGATCGAGGAGGACCCCCATGACCGGTTGGACCGAGGACATCCTGGGCGACCCGTACGAGCGCCGGACGATCGACCTGGGCGAGGATCCCGACGGCGAGGGCCCGATCACCGCGACGCTGGTCCGGCGCCGGTTCGAGGGCACCCCGCGGGCCGCACTGGTCTACGTCCACGGCTTCAGCGACTACTTCTTCCAGACCGAGCTGGCCGAGTTCTACGCCGACCGCGGCTACGCCTTCTACTCCCTCGACCTGCGCAAGTGCGGGCGCTCCCTCGGCGACGGGCACACGCCGCACTTCGTCTCCGACCTCGCGCTGTACGACCAGGAGCTGAACGAGACCCTGCGCACCGTACGCAGCGAGGTGCCGGACGTCCCGGTGGTGCTGTCGGCGCACTCCACCGGCGGCCTCGTGCTGCCGCTGTGGCTCGACCGCCTCAACCTCGAGCCCGGCGGCACCCGCGGCCGCGGCATCGCCGGCCTCGTCCTGAACAGCCCGTGGTTCGACCTGCAGGGCGCGGCGTGGATGCGCTCGATCGGCACGCAGGCGATCCGCGCCTTCTCCAAGGTGCGCCCCAAGGACCGGATGAAGCTGCCGCTGGCCGAGGCCTACGGCGTGAGTCTCTACCGCGAGCACGGCGGCCTGTGGGACTACGACCTCGCGTGGAAGCCGCTGGCGGGGTTCCCCGTGACGTACGGCTGGCTGACGGCGGTGCGGCGCGGCCACGCGGCCCTGCACCGCGGTCTCGACATCGGGGTGCCGTCGCTGGTACTGCGCTCGCACCGCTCGTGGTTCAGCTTCCAGCACCACGAGAAGACCGACACGTCGGACGCGGTGCTCGACGTGCGGCAGATCGGCCGCTGGGCCGGGTGCCTGGGGGGCGACGTCACCTCGCTCGTGGTCCGCAACGCCCGCCACGACGTCTACCTCTCCAACGACGAGCCGCGCGCCGCGGCCTACCGGCTCACGGATGAGTGGCTCGAGCGCTGGATCCCGTGACCACGACCCGCACGATCGGGTTCGACCTCGACATGACGCTGATCGACTCGCGCCCGGGGATCCGCGCCGTGTACGAGGAGCTCTCGCGCCAGACCGGGGTGTTCGTCGACGCCGAGCTGGCCGTCTCGCGCCTCGGGCCACCGCTGGAGTGGGAGCTCGCGCACTGGTTCCCGGCCGAGGCCGTGCCCGAGATGTTCACCCGGTACCGCGCCATGTATCCGGAGATCGCCGTCCCGCGCGTCCTCGCGATGCCCGGCGCCGCGGAGGCGCTCGCCGCCGCCCGCGAGCTGGGTCGCGCGATCGTCATCACCGCGAAGGCGGGCCCGAACGCCGCCCTGCACCTCGACCACCTGGACCTGCCGCACGACGCCGTGATCGGCGACGCGTGGCGCGAGCAGAAGGCCGAGGCCCTGGTGCGCGAGGACGCGGACACCTACGTCGGAGATCACGTGCACGACATGGACGCCGCCCGGATCGCGGAGGTCGCGGGCATCGGCGTTCCCTCCGGACCGTGCTCGGCCGACGAGCTCCGCGAGGCCGGCGCCACGCACGTCGCCACGGACCTCCACGCGGTGGTCACGCTGCTCGCCGGATCCTGACGCCCGTGGGGCGGACCGACTCGGTCACCGCTGTCGGCACGGGCGTCTAGGGTGGTCTCCGTGGACGCACCCCTGGCTCTTTACCGGCGCTACCGGCCCGAGACGTTCGCCGAGGTCATCGGCCAGGACCACGTCACCGATCCGCTGCGTCACGCGCTGGCCAACAACCGGGTCAACCACGCCTATCTGTTCAGCGGCCCGCGCGGCTGCGGCAAGACCACGAGTGCCCGGATCCTGGCGCGCGCGCTGAACTGCGAGAAGGCGCCGATCTCGGACCCGTGCGGCGAGTGCCAGAGCTGCCGCGACCTCGCTCGTGGCGGGCCCGGCAGCATCGACGTCATCGAGATCGACGCGGCCAGCCACGGTGGCGTCGACGACGCCCGCGACCTGCGCGAGCGGGCGTTCTTCGCCCCCGTCAGCAGCCGGTACAAGGTCTACATCATCGACGAGGCCCACATGGTCTCCCCGCAGGGCTTCAACGCGCTGCTCAAGCTGGTCGAGGAGCCCCCGCCGCACCTGAAGTTCATCTTCGCCACGACCGAGCCCGACAAGGTCATCGGCACGATCCGCTCGCGCACCCACCACTACCCCTTCCGGCTCGTGCCGCCGAAGCTGCTCAGCGACTACATGCTCCAGCTGTGCCGCAGCGAGGACGTCGGCCTCGAGCCCACGGCGCTGCCCCTCGTGGTGCGTGCCGGCGGTGGCTCGGTGCGTGACTCGCTCAGCGTGCTCGACCAGCTCCTCGCCGGCTCCGGCCCCGACGGCATCACCTACGACCTCGCGGTCCAGCTGCTCGGCTACACGCCCGACTCCCTGCTCGACGAGTCCGTCGAGGCGTTCGCCGCCGACGACGCCGCCACGGTGTTCGGGGTCGTGGACAAGGTCATCGAGTCCGGCCAGGACCCCCGCCGCTTCGCCGAGGACCTGCTCCAGCGCTTCCGCGACCTGGTGATCCTCAAGGCCGTCCCCGGCGCCGCCGAGACGGGCCTGATCGACACCCCGGCCGACCGCACCGCGGTGCTGCAGCGCCAGGTCGCCGGCTTCGAGCCCACCGAGCTCACCCGGGCCGCCGACATCGTCAGCGCGGCCCTCACGGAGTTCCGCGGGGCCACCGCGCCGCGGCTCATGCTCGAGCTGATGTGCGCGCGGATCCTCGTGCCCGGTGCCGACAACTCGGTCGAGGGATTCCACGCCCGCCTCGACCGGCTCGAGCGCCGCCTCTCCGGGGCCGCCCCGGCGCCCGCGGTCGCGTCGGCACCGTCTGCTCCGGCGGCTCCCGCGCCCGCCGCCAACCCGGCCCCGGCTCGACCGGAGCCTCCCGCCGCGGAGGCGCCCACGCCGGAGCCCGCCACCCCGAAGGCTCCCGAGCCGCAGGCGGCTCCTCCGGCTGCCGCTCCCGAGCCGGTCGCCCCCGAGCCCGTCGCCGCCGCACCCGAGCCCGCCCCGGAGCCGGCCGCCGAGCCGGCGCCCGCGGCGCCCGGCCAGCTCACCACCGCCGACGTCCGGCGCATGTGGCCCCAGGTGCTCGACCGCGTGCAGCAGCTGCGCCGCTTCACGTGGGTCATGCTCAGCCAGAACGCCCAGGTCGCCTCGCTCGACGGCTCCACCCTCACACTCGCGCTGGTGAACACCGGCGCCCGCGACTCGTTCGTCAAGAGCGGCTCCGACCAGATCGTGCAGCAGGCGCTGTCCGACGTCATGGCCGTGCAGTGGCGCCTCGAGGCGATCGTCGACCCGTCGGCCTCGCCCACTGGGTCCACCCCCGGTGCGCCGGCCGCCGTGCCGCAGGCGGCCCCCGTCCCGCAGGAGTCCCGTGTGCCCGAGTCGGTGCGCGAGGCGTTGCGGCAGGGCCCGGTGCCGGTCGAGCGGCTGAACCCCGACGCCGGGGTCGATCCCGACGACCCGGTGGTCGACGACGGCTCGCAGGACGCCGAGGCGCTCCTGGCCGAGCACCTCGGAGCCGAGATCATTGACGAGACCACCCACGGCTGAGCCGCCCGCGCCGGTACGCCGGCGCCTCGACCTCGACGCGTCGCCCACGGAGGTCGTGCGACGACTGCGCGGTCGCGACCGTCTCGTCGCGCTCATCGGAGCCTGGCACCAGGGCGAGGCGCTCGTCGCCTGCGAGCCGGTGCGCCTCCTCGAGGACTGGGACGACGTCGACCTCCCCCGCCACGACTTCGACGGCTTCGGCGGCGGCTGGATCGGGGCGTGGGGCTACCGGCTGGGCCGGCACGTGGAGCACCTCTCCGAGGGACCCCCGCGCCCGATCCCCCAGCCGGATCACCGCGTCGGCTTCTACGACCTCGTCCTGCGTCGGGTGCGCGGCGTGTGGTGGCTGGAGTCGCTCGGCGAGCCCGCGCCCGCGCGGGTGGACGCCCTCCTGCGCGCGATCTCCACCCCGGGGAAGCCCGGCGCCTTCACGGCGGGCACGTTCGCCATGACTCCCAGCCCTGAGGAGCACCGAGCCGCCGTCGGTCGCGCGCTCGAGCACATCCGCGCCGGCGACATCTTCCAGGTCAACCTGTGCGCCCGGCTCGAGGCGCCGTTCGACGGTGACCCGCTCGACGCGTTCTGCGCCGGCGTCGAGACGCTCCGCCCCGCCTACGCCGCGTACGTCTCGTCCCCGGAGGGCGTGCTCGCCAGCCTCTCGCCCGAGCTGTTCCTGCGCCGCACCGGCGACGAGGTGCTCACCTCGCCCATCAAGGGCACGGCCCCCCTCAGCGCCGACCCCCGCGATCTCGAGGCCTCGGCGAAGAACCGCGCCGAGAACGTCATGATCGTCGACCTCATGCGCAACGACCTGGGCCGCGTCGCCGTGCCCGGCTCGGTCCGCGTGCCCGCGCTGAACCGGCTCGAGCGCCACGCCGTCTGGCACCTGGTCTCCGACGTCGTCGGGCACCTGCCGGCGGGGGTGGGCGACGGCGACCTGCTGCGTGCCACCTTCCCGCCCGGCTCGGTCACGGGCGCTCCCAAGGTGCGCGCGATGGAGATCGCCGCCGAGCTCGAGGCCACCGGGCGCGACGCCTACACGGGCGCGATCGGGCACGTCAGCGCCACGGCGGGAATGGAGCTCAGCGTCGTCATCCGCACGTTCGAGTTCGCCCGCGACGCGCGGGGCGAGTGGCGCGTGTGGCTGGGCGTCGGCGGCGGCATCGTGGCCGACTCCGACCCCGACGACGAGTACGCCGAGTGCCTCGTCAAGGCGCGCCCGCTCATCACGGCGATCGGTGGCCGCCTCGACCTCGTCGCCACCGACCACGACGCCACCTCGCCTCCCGAACCCGCCGTCCGCGAGCCCGCCGAGCCGGCCGACCTGAGCCGCGGCGTCTTCGAGACCTTGCTCGTCCACGACGACCGGGCCCTCGACCTCGACGCCCACCTGGCCCGGCTCGACGCCAGCGTCCGAGCCGTCTACGGCACCACGGTGCGCGCCGGGCTCGAGGACGCGGTGCGACGCCGCGTCGCGGGCCTGACCGGGCGCCACCGGCTCCGCATCGACGCCGTCCCGGCCGACGACGACGTCCGGGTCTCGATGTCCACCGCTCCCCTCGACGCGACGCCCGCGTCGTGGGACCTCGCGCCGCGCGTCGTCCCGGGCGGACTCGGCCAGCACAAGTGGGTCGACCGCAGCCTCGTGCCCGCCACCGAGCGAGGTGAGCCGCTGCTGATCGACGCCGACGGATCGGTCCTGGAGACGGGGCGAGCGAGCGTCTTCGCGGTGCTCGACGACGGGCTGCACACGCCCGCGCTCGACGGCCGCGTGCTGCCCGGCACCACGCGGGCCCGGGTGATCGAGCTGGCGCTCGGACTGGGTGTCCCGGTCTTCCAGCACCGCCTCACCACCGCCGACCTCGCCGCGGCCACGGAGGTCTTCGCCACCAACGCCCTGCGCGGGATCGTGCCGGTCACCTCGTGCGAGGGCGTCGGCGCGTGGCCCGCCGGACCCCTCACCGCCCGTCTCGCCGAGGCGCACGCCGCCGCGCAGGACGGATCCTGGTACCCGGGTGCCGCTCCGGCGACCCGAAGGTCCACAGATCCGTCGCTGCCCGGACGGCCGCGCGTGCTGTTCGTCGACAACTACGACTCGTTCGTGTTCAACCTCGTGCAGTACGTCGGCGAGCTGGGCGCCGAGACCGAGGTGGTGCGCAACGACGCCGCCTCCGTCGACGACCTGCTCACCGGCGGCTTCACGCACGTCGTCGTCTCACCCGGTCCCGGCACCCCTGCCGACGCGGGCATCAGCGCCGAGGTGGTGCGCCGGTTCGGGAGCCATGTCCCCGTCCTCGGCGTCTGCCTCGGCCACCAGGTGATCGGCGAGGTCTTCGGTGCTCGCGTCGTGCGCGCCGAGCAGGTCGTGCACGGGAAGTCCTCCCTCGTCCACCACGAAGGCGCCGGAGTCTTCGCCGGGCTGCCGTCGCCGCTGGTCTGCGCGCGCTACCACTCCCTCGTCGTCGAGGACCTGCCACCGACCCTCGAGGTGACCGCGCGCACCGGCTCGGGCATCGTCATGGGGCTGCGCCACCGCACCCTGCCGATCGAGGGCGTCCAGGTGCACCCCGAGTCGATCCTCACCTCGCGCGGCCACGACCTGCTGGCCACGTTCCTGCGCCGGGGCACCGCGTCCGCGCCGGTTTGAGAGGATGGGGTCACGGCCCCTCAGGCCGCCGGACGAGTGGAGTCGTACCCGGAGCGCGACAAGACGGCCACGAAGGAGTGTCATGTCCTGGTTCGTCCTGGTCGTCTCGGGAGTGTTCGAAGCCGTGTGGGCCACCGCCCTGGGCCGCAGCGAGGGCTTCACGAAGCTCGGCCCGTCGCTGGTCTTCCTCGGTGCCCTCGTCATCAGCATGGGTGGACTCGCGTGGGCCATGCGCGACCTGCCGGTCGGCACGTCCTACGCCGTCTGGGTGGGGATCGGCGCCGTGGGGACGGTGGGCTACGCGATGCTCACCGGCACCGAGCCGGTGTCCCTCACGAAGATCCTGCTCATCGGCGGGCTGATCGGCTGCATCATCGGCCTGAAGATGGCGCACTGACCGCGGCCGGAGTCGGCCACGTGTCGCCCGGTGCGGCTGGCCCGGGCGACTAGGCTGGCGGCGTGTACGAAAGCGTGATCCAGGACCTCATCGACGAGCTCGGACGACTGCCGGGCATCGGCCCGAAGAGCGCCCAGCGGATCGCCTTCCACCTGCTCGACGCCGACCCCGAGGACGTCAAGCGCTTCGCGCAGACCCTCGTCGACGCCAAGACCAAGGTGCTCTTCTGCTCGGTGTGCGGCAACGTCACGGTCGACACGACGTGCCGCATCTGCGCCGACCCGCGCCGCGACGACACCGTCCTGTGCGTCGTCGAGGAGAGCAAGGACGTCATCGCGATCGAGCGCACGCGCGAGTTCCGCGGCCGGTACCACGTGCTTGGCGGCGCGATCAGCCCGATCGCCGGCATCGGCCCCGACCAGCTGCGCATCAAGGAGCTGCTCGGCCGGCTCCAGGACGGCATGGTCACCGAGGTCATCATCGCGACCGACCCGAACCTCGAGGGCGAGGCCACGGCCACCTACCTCATGCGCATGCTCGTGCCGATCGGCCTGAAGGTCACCAAGCTCGCCAGCGGCCTGCCCGTCGGCGGCGACCTCGAGTACGCCGACGAGGTCACCCTCGGGCGCGCCTTCGAGGGCCGCACCGCGGTCGGCTGACGGCCGCTGCTCCCCGGTCCAGCGCCCGGACAGTGCCCCGGGCCCTCGAAGCGCAGGGGCTAGACTGGTCCAGGCGCAGCGTGGCGTCATCCCACTGCGCCTGCAGTCCCTCCAGAGCAAGGAAATGTCCATGGGCATCGTCGTGCAGAAGTACGGCGGCTCGTCGGTGGCCGACGCCACCAGCATCAAACGAGTCGCCCAACGCATCGTGGCGACCAAGAAGGCCGGTCACGACGTGGTCGTCGTCGTGTCCGCGATGGGCGACACGACCGACGAGCTGATCGACCTGGCCAACCAGGTCTCCCCCCTCCCCCCGGGCCGCGAGCTCGACATGCTGCTGACCGCCGGCGAGCGCATCTCGATGGCGCTGCTGGCGATGGCGATCGAGACCCTCGGTCAGGAGGCCCGCAGCTTCACCGGCTCGCAGGCCGGCGTCCTCACCGACGACGTCCACGGCAAGGCCAAGATCATCGACGTCACGCCCGGTCGCCTCCAGTCGGCCATCGCCGACGGCGCGATCGTGATCGTCGCGGGCTTCCAGGGCGTCTCGCAGACCACGAAGGACATCACCACGCTCGGCCGCGGCGGCTCGGACACCACCGCCGTCGCGCTGGCCGCGGCGCTGAACGCCGACGTCTGCGAGATCTACACCGACGTCGACGGCATCTTCACCGCCGACCCCCGCATCGTCCCCACCGCCACGCGCATCCCCGCGATCTCCTACGAGGAGACGCTCGAGATGGCCGCGAACGGCGCGAAGATCCTGCACCTGCGGTGCGTCGAGTACGCCCGCCGCAACTCCATGCCCATCCACGTGCGGTCGTCCTTCAGCGACAAGACCGGCACCTGGGTCGTGGGCACCGAAGACGTCAGCACGTACACGGAAGAAGGCAAGGCGATGGAGCACGCCATCATCTCCGGGGTCGCCCACGACCGCAGCGAGGCCAAGATCACCGTCGTCGGGGTCCCCGACAAGGTCGGCTACGCCGCCGCCGTCCTGCGCGCCCTCGCCGAGGCCCGGATCAACATCGACATGATCGTCCAGAACGTGTCGGCCGCCGCCACGGCGCTCACCGACATCTCGTTCACCCTGCCGCGCGACGACGGGCAGACCGCGATGACCGCGCTGGCGCGCCTGAAGGACGAGATCGGCTTCGAGCGGCTCCAGTACGACGACAGCGTCGGCAAGGTGTCGATCGTCGGCGCGGGCATGCGCTCGCAGCCGGGCATCACGGCCACGTTCTTCGAGGCGCTCGCGTCGGCCGGCGTCAACATCGGCATGATCTCGACCTCCGAGATCCGCATCTCGGTGGTCGTCGGCGAGAACGAGGTCGACGCCGCGGTCAACGCGGCCCACGAGGCGTTCGGCCTGGGCGCCGAGGACACCGAGGCCGTCGTGTACGGAGGGACCGGAAGATGACCAAGATCGGAGTCGTCGGTGCGACCGGCCAGGTCGGCACCGTCATGCGCCAGCTGCTCGAGGAGCGGAACTTCCCCGCCAGCTCGGTGCGCTTCTTCGCCTCGGCCCGGTCGGCCGGCAAGTCGCTGCCGTTCCGCGGCGAGGAGATCGTCGTCGAGGACACCGCCACCGCGGACGTCTCCGACCTCGACATCGCGCTGTTCAGTGCGGGCGCCACGATGAGCAAGGTCCAGGCCCCGCGCTTCGCGGAGGCCGGCGTCACCGTCATCGACAACTCGTCGGCGTGGCGCAAGGACCCGGCGATCCCGCTGGTCGTCAGCGAGGTCAACCCGCACGACATCCCCGCGGGCGACTCGGCGCGCGGTCGCGGCATCATCGCGAACCCGAACTGCACCACGATGGCCGCGATGCCGGTGCTCAAGCCCCTGCACGACGCGGCGGGCCTGGTGCGCCTCACCGTCAGCAGCTACCAGGCGGTCTCCGGATCCGGCCTGGCCGGCGTCGAGGAGCTGCACTCGCAGTCCCTCGCCACGGTCGAGAAGGCCGATGCGCTGACCCACGACGGTCACGCGATCTCCTTCCCCGACCCGGTCAAGTACGTCGCGCCGATCGCGTTCAACGTCATCGCCCTGGCCGGCTCGATCGTCGACGACGGCTCGTTCGAGACCGACGAGGAGCAGAAGCTCCGCAACGAGTCGCGCAAGATCCTCGGCCTGCCCGACCTGCGGGTGGCCGGCACGTGCGTGCGCGTCCCGGTGTTCACGGGCCACTCGCTGTCGATCCACGCCGAGTTCGCCGACGACATCACCCCCGAGCGAGCCACCGAGATCCTCGCGGGCGCGCCCGGCGTGAAGCTGGCCGACGTGCCCACCCCGCTCGACGCGGCAGGCCGCGACGAGAGCCTTGTGGGCCGGATCAGGCAGGACCGGTCGCTCGACGGCGACAAGGGCCTCGTGCTGTTCGTTTCCGGCGACAACCTGCGCAAGGGTGCCGCGCTCAACACGATCCAGATCGCCGAGCTGCTCGTCTGATCTCGATACGCGCCTCGCTGCGCTCGTCGGCTACTCGATCGCCGGGCCGGTGATCGAGCCCGTGTATCGAGATCGCCGGGCCGGTGATCGAGTAGCACCGCGAGGAACGAGCGGGCGTATCGAGATCACCTGACCGGGTCTCGATACGCTCGGGCGCTGAGCGCCCTCCCTACTCGACCTGCTCGGCAAGCCTCGCAAAGTCGTCGAGGACCTCGGGGTTCTGCAGCGCGCCCTTGGCCGCCGCGTCGTCCACCGGGGTGCCGCGCAGGATCTTCTTCACGGGCACCTCGAGCTTCTTGCCCGAGAGGGTGCGGGGCATGCCGCGCACCTGGTGCACCTCGTCGGGCACGTGGCGCGGCGACAGCTTGGTGCGCAGCTCGACGGCGATCCGCTTCGTGAGGTCGTCGTCGAGCACGGCGCCCTCCACGAGCGCCACGAACAGCAGCAGCCGGCCGGCGCCGCCCTCGGTGTCCTCCAGGTGCACCACGATGCTGTCGGCCACCTCGGGCATCGACTCCACGACGGAGTAGAACTCCGAGGTGCCCAGCCGCACGCCGCCACGGTTGAGGGTGGCGTCGCTGCGGCCCGTGATCGTGCAGGAGCCGTAGGACGTCAGGTTGATCCAGTCGCCGTGACGCCACACGCCGGGGAAGTCCTCGAAGTAGGCCGCGCGGTAGCGCGAGCCGTCGTCGTCGCCCCAGAAGCCCACCGGCATCGAGGGCATCGGCTGCTTGATCACGAGCTCGCCGAGCTGGTCGCGCACGGGGTGGCCCGACACGTCGAAGGAGTCGACGTCGCAGCCCAGCGACCGGCACGAGATCTCGCCCGCGTAGACCGGCACGATGGGCGCGGCACCCACGAACGCCGCGCACGTGTCGGTGCCGCCCGAGACCGAGGCCAGCTGGACCTTCGGATCGAGCTCGTCGTACACCCAGCGGAACCCGGCCTCGGGCAGCGGCGCACCGGTGGACCCGAGCGCGCGAAGCGCCGAGAGGTCGGCGACCTGCGCGGGGTGCAGCTCCTCCTTGCGGCACTGCAGCAGGAAGGGGGCGCTGGTGCCGAAGTACGTGACGCCCACCTCGGCGGCCATCTGCCACAGCGCACCGAGGTCCGGGTGGGCCGGGTTGCCGTCGAACATCACCACGGTGGCGCCCGCGCCGATCCCGGACACGAGGTAGTTCCACATCATCCAGCCGGTGGTGGAGAACCAGAAGAACCGGTCGTCCGGTCCTAGGTCGCTCTGCAGGATGAGCGCCTTGAGGTGCTCGATCGTGATGCCGCCGTGGCCGTGCACGATGGGCTTCGGCAGGCCTGTGGTGCCCGAGGAGAAGAGCACGTAGAGCGGGGTGTCGAACGCCAGCCGCTCGAACTGCAGCGGGCCGGAGCGACTCGTGAACCGCTCCCACGTGATCGCCGCCTCGGGCGCGGGCGCGGCCTCGTCGAGGTACGGCAGCCACACCATCGTCCGCACACTTGGCAGCGCGGCCGAGATGGTGTCCACCTGCTCGCGCCGGTCGATCCCCTTGTCGCCGTACTGGTAGCCGTCGACGGCGAGCAGCACGACGGGCTCGATCTGCTGCCACCGGTCGATGACGCTCTGCGTGCCGAACTCGGGGGCGCAGGAGGAGAACACCGCGCCGAGGCTGGCGCTGGCCAGCAGCAGGACGAGGGTCTCGGGGATGTTCGGGGCGTAGGCCGCCACGCGGTCGCCGGCCTCCACGCCGGCGTCGAGCAGGCCCTGACGTGCCCGGGCCACCTGGTCGCGCAGCTCGGCGGCTGTCAGCCGGACCTCGTCGCGGCTCTGCGACCGCGCGATCACCACGACGTCGTCGTCGGCACGGCCGGGCATCCGCAGCATCGCCTCGGCGTAGTTCAGCCGCAGCTCGGGGAACCACCGCGCGCCGGGCATCGACGCGTCCGGCAGCACCGGCTCGGGGCTGCCGTCGTGCGGTAGGTCGAGGTACTCCACCCACGCGCCCCAGAAGCCGGCCAGGTCGTCGACCGACCACTGCCACAGGGCGTCGTAGTCGGGCACGTCCACGCCACGGGTGGCGGCGATCCAGGAGGCGAAGCGCTCGATCGCGGTGTCGCCGGTGCGTGCGGGCTCCCAGAGAACGTCGGCAGGCATGTCGGCAGTGTAGGACTCACGCCGGACGGCCACCCAGGACCCTGACGACATTCGAGTTCTCGGCCCGGGTACTAGCCTCGACGGAGGACACCCCCACCGATCTCGACCGAACGAGGCGCAGTGATGACACGAGCACGGACCCCTTCCGCCCCCGCCCACGGTTCGATCTCATGACCGCGCTGACAGGCCTCGAGCTCCGCAGCACGATCACCGCGGGCGGAGAGCTGCGGCTCGAGCTCGAGGAGGTCACGGTGCCCGATCCCGGACCCGACGAGGTCGTCATCAAGGTCGAGGCGGCACCGATCAATCCCTCTGACCTCGGTCTGCTGATCGGCCCGGCCGACCTGTCGACGATGCACGGCTCGGGAACTCCCGACCGCCCCGTCATCACGGCAGAGGTCCCGGCGAAGCGCATGGCCGCCGTGGCGGCGCGGCTCGATCAGTCCCTCGCGGTCGGCAACGAGGGTGCCGGAACGGTCGTGGCGGCGGGTGTCAACGCCACCCACCTGGTCGGCAAGAGGGTCGGCGTCATGGGACTCGCGATGTACGCGGAGTACTGCGTCGTGCCGGCCTCCGGGTGCAGCGTCCTGCCGGACGGTGCCACGGCGGCCGATGGCGCGGCGATGTTCGTCAACCCGCTCACAGCCCTCAGCATGATCGAGACCATGCGGTCCGAGGGCCACACCGCCATCGTGCACACCGCGGCTGCGTCGACGCTCGGACAGATGCTGCTGCGCGTGTGCCTGGCCGACGGGATCGACCTGGTCGCCATCGTGCGAAGCCAGGAACAGGTGGCGCTCCTGCGTGAGGCGGGCGCCACGCACGTGCTCGACAGCACGGCCGACGACTTCGACGAGGCGCTGGCCGACGCGATCACCGCTACCGGCGCGACGATCGCCTTCGACGCGATCGGTGGCGGGACGCTGGCCGGCCAGATCCTGCACGCGATGGAGGTCGGGATCAACCGGCGCGGTGACGGAACGTACAGCCGCTACGGCTCGGACGCGAAGAAGCAGGTGTACATCTACGGCGGCCTGGACCTGAGCCCGACGGTCCTGACTCGCACCTTCGGCATGTCGTGGAGCTGCGGCGGCTGGCTGCTGATGCCATTCCTGGCCGCGGCGGGTCCGGAGGTCGAGCAACGGCTGCGCCAGCGGGTGGTCGACGAGCTGACGACGCTTTTCGCCAGCGACTACGCCCACCGCATCACGCTGGCCGAGGCCCTGCAGCCGGAGGTGCTGGCGAAGTACGTCCGGAAGCAGACCGGCGAGAAGTACCTGATCGTCTCGCCGGACTGACCCGGGCCCCTCCGGGATCGCTACGGTTCCTCCCGGGCCCAGCTCTCAGCCGCGCTCGGCCACCTGCTTCAGGCGACGCTCGGCACGGTCCTGGAACTCCTCCATCAGGCTGAAGTCGTCGACCGCGGTGCGCGCGACGACCTGGTCCATGGCCGTTCCCTGGATGAGCCGCTTGATGGGCACCTCCAGCTTCTTGCCGGTCTTGGTGTGGGGGATGCCGCGGACGGCGATGACCTCGTCGGGGACGTGACGCGGGGAGGCCTTCTCCCTGATCCGGGTGCGAATGGTCTCGACCAGGGCGTCGTCGAGCTCGGTGCCGTCCTGCAGCACCACGAACAACGGCATCCAGTACCCGCCGTCGGCCTCCTCCGCACCGATGACCAGAGCCTCGACGATCTCGTCCATCGACTCGACGGCCGCGTAGATGTCGGCGGAGCCCATCCGCACGCCGTTGCGGTTGAGGGTGGAGTCGGAGCGCCCGTGGACGACGACCGTGCCCCGATCCGTGACCGTGATCCAGTCACCGTGGCGCCACACGCCGGGATAGGTCTCGAAGTACGCCGCGCGGTACTTGGCGCCGTCCGGGTCGTTCCAGAAGCGCAGGGGCATGCTGGGCATCGACCGGGTGACGACGAGTTCGCCGACGTGGTCGATCACGGGTCGTCCGTCGTCGTCCCAGGCGGCGGTGGCGATGCCCAGCCCGCGCACCGAGAGCTCACCCGACCAGATCGGCACCGTGGGAGCACCCATCGCGAAGGACGCGCACACGTCGGTGCCACCGGACTGGGAGAACAGCGGGATGGGCCCGACCTCGTCACGGACGTAGGCGAAGGAACGCTGCGCCAGGGGCGAACCGGTGCTGCCCATCATCCGCAGGTGCGAGAGGTCGTGCTCGGCCGCAGGCCGGACCCCCGCGTCCTGGGACATCATCAGGAAGCCGGGGCTCGTGCCGAAGATCGTGACCTGGTGGTCCGCGACGATCTTCCACAACGACGAGTCACCGGTGGGCTTGGGAGCCCCGTCGAAGCACACCACCGTGGTGCCGGTGCCGAGCGCACCCGCGAGCGAGTTCCACATCACCCAGCTCGGCGAGGTGTACCAGAAGTAGACGTCGTCGACGCCCATGTCCCAGTGCAGGTTGCCGGACTTCGCCTGCTCGACCGCGACTCCGCCGTGGGAGTGCACGATTCCCTTGGGAAGGCCGGTCGTCCCGGACGAGAACAGGACCCAGAGCGGGTCGTTGAAGTCCGTGTCCACCGGCTCGAACGGAACGTCGGTGGCCACCGCGTCGGACCAGTCGATGACGTCGTCGAGGCCGGGTCCCAGTCGCGTCACGCCGATGACGCCCCGCAGGCTCGGAAGGCTGGACCGCAGCTCGCGAACCGCCTCACGCTGGTCGCGCTCACGTCCGTTGAAGAGGTGGCCGTCGGCCGCGATCAGCAGGACCGGCTCGAGCTGGGCGAAGCGATCGGTGGCAGCCTGCGCGGCATAGTCCTGTCCGACGCCGGCCCACAGGGCGCCGAGCGAAGCGGTGGCGAGGAAGGAGATCAGCGCCTCGGCGACGTTCGGCAGGTAGCCCACCACCACGTCGCCGCGGTTCACCCCGAGCTCGCGCATGGTCGCAGCGAGATTGGCGGTCTGACGACGCAGCTCGTCCCACGACACCGTCTCCGCCGAGCCGTCCTCGCCCACCGTGACGATGGCGGTCGACGACCCCTCGGCTCGCGGGCGCAACAGGAACTCGGCGGTGTTCACGCCCGACCCACGGAACCAGACGGGGCTCGGCATTCCCTCCTCGGGAAGCACGTCGGCGCGATCGACCGGGGGGCCCACCTCGAAGCGGTCCCAGATGGCGTGCCAGAAGCCCTCGATGTCCGTGACCGACCAGTTCCACAGGTCGTCGTAGGTCGGGACGTCCACGCCTCGCTCATCGCGCAGCCAGGCGGTGAAGCGGTGCAGCTCGGTCTCGACCGAGGGGTCCGGGTGCCAGATGATCTCGGGCGTGGTGGACATGGTCGCCTCTTCTGTCACTCGTCGAAGGTCACCGGCCCGTCGGGCGGTGAAGTTGAAATCACCTTCATTGTCGCGGTGGCGGACCTCGGCGCGCAAGGGACCCCGGGAATGACAACAGCCGAACCCGCGTATGCAGGTCCGGCTGTGCTCGATGTCCTGAGACATCGGTGGGTCGGGGTGACAGGATTTGAACCTGCGGCCTCGTCGTCCCGAACGACGCGCGCTACCAAGCTGCGCCACACCCCGTGTGCAACCTCAGGAATTCTACCCGGTCAAGGTGAGGACTGTCGCCTCGGGGCGGCAACAGAATCTGAACGGCGTGAACGGCGACGTGCCGCAGCCGGCCGACACGTGCAGCCAGGACGCGTCGTGCCCGGGCGTGCGGTGCGTGTGCAGGCCGTTCGCCCGCCCCCGGTCGATGTCGCAGTTCGTGACGAGTGCACCGAATCCCGGCACCTGCAGCTGGCCGCCGTGGGTGTGCCCGGCCAGGATGAGCTCGTTGCCCGCGGCGTTGAAGGAGTCCAGCACGCGCAGGTAGGGCGCGTGCGCGACGCCGATCCGCAGGTCGGCGGTGGCATCGGCCGGCTGGTGGTCGGGACGGTCGAACCGCAGGTGGGGGTCGTCGACGCCGGTGAAGGCGATCCGGGTGCCGTTGACGGTCAGCACGTCGCGAGCGTTGTTGAGATCGCGCCAGCCCTGGTGCGTCAGCACCGTGCGCAGCTCCTCGAACGGCAGGTCGCGCGGACGTTCCCAGTCCCCGCCGACGTCCACGCCGGTGCCGCCGCTCAGGTAGGTCGCGGGATTCTTCAGCTTCGGCGAGTAGTAGTCGTTCGAGCCGAAGACGAACACGCCCGGCACCTGCAGCAGCCCGGCCAGCGAGGTCACGAGAGGCGCGACGGCGTCGCGGTGGGCGAGGTTGTCGCCGGTGTCCACCACGAGGTCGGGCTCGAGCGCCGCGAGGGACTCCAGCCACTCCTGCTTGGCCCGCTGGCCGGGGGTGAGGTGGATGTCCGACAGGTGCAGCACCCGGATCGGGTCGTGGCCCGCGGGCAGCACCGGTGCCGTGAACTCCCGGACGACGAAGCGGCGCGAGGCCTCGACGTAGGAGTAGGCCAGGGTGCCCAGCCCGAGCGCCGTCGTCGCGGTCAGCAGCCGGCCCAGTCCCATGCGGCCAGCCTAGTGGCGGGGACCGGAGCGGCGTCAGATCCAGCCGTGCTCGTAGGCGTGCTCGGCAGCCTCGTGCCGCGACGACGTGTCCGTCTTGGCCATCGCGTTCGACAGGTAGTTGCGCACCGTGCCCTCGGCGAGGTGCAGCGTCCCGGCGATCTCGGCGACCGAGAGGTGCCGTCGGGTCAGCCGCAGAGCGTCCAGCTCGCGATCCGACAGCGGGCAGGACTCGGCCTCGAGCGCGGCGGCCGCGACCTCGGAGTCGACGTAGCGCTTCCCCGCGGCGACCTGGCGGATCACCTCGGCCAGCGCCGAGACCGGGCTGGACTTGGGCACGAAGCCCGCGACCCCCGCCGCCATGGCGCGACGCAGCACTCCCGGCCGCGCGTGGCGGGTCATCAGGACCGAGCGCGAGTGGCCGTCGATCTGGGTGGCCACCTCGATGCCGTCGGTGGGGGGCATCTCGAGGTCGAGCAGCACCACGTCGGGCTCGTGCAGCCGCACCAGGTCCAGACCGTCGGCCCCGTTGGCCGCCTCGCCCACGACGTCGAGGTCCTCCTCCAGCGCCAGCAGCGCCACGATCGCGCTGCGGATCATCTCCTCGTCGTCGACGACCACGACCCGGATCACGTGAGCACCTCGACGGTGAAGACGTCGCCTTCGCGTCGCACGGAGAGGCGACCACCGGCGGCGGCCACCCGTTCGGTGAGCGACGCGAGGCCCGAGCCGTGCGACGAGGCCGCCGGCTCGGTCGCCCCGTCGTTGACGATCGTGAGCCGGTCCGGCACCGCGGAGATCCGCACCGACGTCGCGTCGCTGTGGCGCAGGATGTTCGTGGTGGCCTCGCGCAGCGCCAGCGCGAACAGCGGCCGGTCGAGCTCCTCGGAGCACTCGACCACGACCTCGGCGCCCGTGGCCTCGAGCACGGCGGCGGCGTTCGCGATCTCCTCGCGCAGGCTCGTGCGCCGGTAGCCGCGCACGATCTCCTTCGTCTCGGTGATGGCCGCGCGGGCGATCTGCTGGACCTCGGCCATCGACGCGCGGGCGGCGTCCGGGTCGCGGTCGAGCTGCCGCTCCGCCAGCTCGGCCTTCAGCGCGATGACCTGGAGGTGGTGGCCCTGAACGTCGTGGAGGTCCGCGGCGAGCCGCAGGCGCTCGCGCACGGCGGCCAGGTCGGCCTGGGCCTCACCGCTCGAGCGGACGTGGAGCATGAGCTGCCACAGCCAGACCTGGAAGATACAGACCGCCGGCAGGAAGAGCGCGAGGTAGAACAGGACCCAGCCGCCCTCAACGTCGAGGTCGCGCAGCTGCTCCCATCCCCCGACGGCGTACACCCCGAGCAGGGCGGGCAGCGTGACGATGAGCAGCATGTTCCGGCGCCGAGCTGCGAGGTCGACCGCCAGCAGCGACACCACGAGCCACGGCACCATCACGATGCCCACGGGGAAGGCCGGCGGGATCCACGCCAGCGGCAGGACCAGGAGCGCCGGTGCGAGGTACCGTGCCCGCTGCGACCACGTGAGCTGCTCGTGCCCGAGCCCGGCGCGGGCGGAGACGACCAGCGGGCGGCACGAGAGCAGGACGACGGCCGCGATGACCACCAGGAGCAGCGCGTTGCGGAGCACCGCCGTGCCCTCGACGAGGTCCGACGTCGCGCGGACGACCGGCCCGGCCAGCCCGATCGCGACGTAGATCCACAGGCTCACAGCCGTGTAGCGCCACGTCGCGAGGAAGCCGTCGGGGTTCGAGCTCACGGCTCGACCGTAGCCGAGGAGGCGCATGACAGATGTCATCAGTCGTGGTGACGCCACGCTCTGGTGGGGGCGGCCGCGGGTCGGCGAGGGTGGAGCCATGGAGACCAACGACAGCACCGTGATCGAGGCCCGGGGACTCGTGTGCTCGTACGGCGACTTCACCGCCGTACGGGACGTCGACCTCACCGTGCACCGCGGTGAGCTCTTCGCCCTGCTCGGCACCAACGGCGCGGGCAAGACCACGACCATGGAGACCCTCGAGGGCCATCGCGCGGCCGACGGCGGGCAGGTACGCATCCTGGGGCTGGACCCCGTCGCCGATCGCGCCGCCCTGCGGCCCCGGCTCGGCATCATGCTGCAGGAGACCGGCTTCGCGGGTGACCTCACGGTGCGCGAGACGGTCGACCTGTGGGCCAGCCTGACGACCAACCCCGGCCCGACCGACGAGGCGTTGGAGCGGCTCTCCCTGGGGGACCGCGCGGGCACCCGCGTGGTCCAGCTCTCGGGTGGTCAGCGGCGACGGCTCGACCTCGTCCTGGCGACGCTGAACCGGCCCGAGGTGCTGTTCCTGGACGAGCCGACCGCGGGGCTCGACCCCGAGTCGCGCGAGTCCGCCTGGCGCTTCGTCGCCGACCTCAAGGCGAGCGGCACGACCGTCGTCCTGACCACGCACTACCTCGAGGAGGCCGAGGCCCTCGCGGATCGGGTCGCGATCATGCACGAGGGCCGCCTCGCCACCGAGGGCACGCTGACCGACGTGATCGGCACCGCCCCGGCCGCGATCGAGTTCAGCATCGCCGACCGTCCCGGCGCCGACCTGGACCGCGAGCTGCGCACCGTCGTCGACCCCGTCGGCGTGCAGATCGAGGCGGGGCGGGTCCGGCTCGACGTCGATGACCTGCAGACCTCACTCGGGCGGCTGCTGCGCTGGGCCGACCAGCACGGCCACCGCCTCGAACGACTCAACGCCTCGGAGGCCAGCCTCTCCGAGATCTTCTCCCGCGTCAGCCACAACCGACTGGAGGATGCCTCATGAGCACCACGACCCACGCGTCGCCGACGTCGATCACCCGCATCCGGGCCATCGCCGGCTCCGAGTTCCGCCTCATCGCCCGTTCCAAGGCCGTGCTGTTCAGCGCCACGCTGCTGCCGCTCATGTTCGCGGTGTTCCTGTTCGTGCAGCGCGACGCGGCCGTCGAGGCCTCCGGCGACGCGGTCGCGTCCGTCGGCATGGTCTCGATGGTCGTCATGTTCTTCGTGACGTTCACCGTCTACATCACGGCGACGACGACCCTCGTGACGCGTCGGCAGGACCTGTTCCTCAAGCGGCTGCGCTCGGGCGAGTCCCCGGACCTGGTCATCCTGACCGGACTCCTGCTCCCGCCCGTCGCGCTGTGCCTGCTCCAGACCGCGGTCGTCATGGCCGTCATGATCGCCCTCGGCAACGGTGTTCCCGGCGCGTGGTGGTGGCTCGTCCTGGCCCTCGTCGGGCTGCTCGCGGCCTGCGTCACCGCCGCCACCGCGACCGCCGCCCTGACGCCCAACCCCAGCGCCGCCCAGATCTCGAGCATGCCCTTCGTGGCGCTCGCGCTCGGCACCCTGATCGCCTCGCCCATCACCGAGAACCCCTGGCTCGACCTCACCCCGGGCGGCGCCCTCGTGACCTTGGTGCGGGCCGCCTACGAGATCGACGTGTACGGCAACGTCGGCGTCGCCGTCGCGGGACTCGCCCTGTGGACCTACGTGGGCTACGACCTGACGAAGCGGCTGTTCCGCTGGGAGCCGCGGCACTGACGGCCTGTCGCGGGGCGGTGGGAGAATGGGCGCATGTCAGCTCTCAAGGACCAGCTCCGCGACGACCTCAACACCGCCCTCAAGGCGCGTGACGCGCTGCGCACCTCCGTGATCCGCATGGTGCTCGCCGCGATCACCAACGCCGAGGTGGCCGGCAAGGAGGCACGCGAGCTGACCGACGACGACGTGCTCACCGTGCTCTCGTCGGAGGCCAAGAAGCGCCGCGAGTCGGCCACCGCGTTCGACGAGGGCAACCGCCCCGAGCTGGCCGACAAGGAGCGCGCCGAGGCGGCGATCCTGGCCGAGTACCTCCCCGAGCCGCTGAGCGACGAGGAGATCTCCGCGCTCGTCGCGGGGGTCATCGAGCAGACCGGCGCCGCCGGCGAGGGCATGAAGGCGATGGGCAAGGTCATGGGCGCCGTCACGGCGCAGACCAAGGGCCGGGCCGACGGCGGGGCCGTGGCGGCCGAGGTCAGGCGTCAGCTGGGCGCCTGAGTCCGCTCAGTCGTCGTCCCCGCCGCGACCGCGTCCGCGGCCCCGGTCGTCGTCGCCGCCACCGCCGCGCCGCGGAGCCGCCTTGGGCGCCGAGGGCAGGGAGACGGAGTCGAACTTGGCGGGGGTGAGTGACTTCTCGATCTCGCCCATCGCCGCCTTCCACTGCGGACCGGCCAGCGAGGAGCCGCCGGCCTGCGCGAACGACACCGGCGTGCCCCGCAGGGTCGTGCCGACGAGTCCGGCCGGCTGGCCCTTCTTGTTGATGCCGGCGATCATCGAGGCCGCCGCGATCTCGGGGGTGTAGCCCACGTACCAGACGGCCTTGCTGTCGTTGGTCGTACCGGTCTTGGCCGCCGACGGGATGCTCAGGCCGGTGCCGTTGCTGTGGCCGAAGCCGCCCGGCTGCTGCAGGCCGACGAGGATTGCGTTGACCGTCGCGGCGGTCTTCTTGCTCATCGCGCGCTTGCACTCGGGCTTGTACTTCTTGATCGTCTTGCCGCTGCGGTCGAGGATCTCGGCGACCGGGGCGGGCTCGCAGTACATGCCGCCGGCGGCGGGCGTGGCGTAGGCGGCCGCCATGTCGAGCGGGCTGACGTCGATCGGGCCCAGCGTGAACGACGGGATGTAGCTGCCGGGGCTGCCCTTGTCGACATCGGGCTCGGCGGTGGGGATGCCCATCTTCTTGGCCATCTTGACCGTCTCGCACAGGCCGGCATCGCGCTCGAGCTGGGCGAAGTAGGTGTTCACCGAGCGGCGCAGGCCGGTGACCATGTTGAAGCCGCCGGCACCCGTGGAGTTCTTGACCTCCCACTGGCCGGTGCCGTTGCCGTCGCAGTCGAAGTAGGTGCCCGTGGGGATCCTCATCGTCTGCGGCGAGTTGTAGGACTTGCTCGCCGGGATGCCGTCCTCGAGCGCGGCGGCCGCCGTGAACATCTTGAAGGTCGAGCCGGCCTGGAAGCCGTTCGAGTCGCCGTACCGACGCGGCACGGTGAAGTTGATGTACGTCTCGCCCTTCTTCTTGCCCATCGAGCGCGACTGGCCGATGGCGCGCACCTTGCCGGTGCCGGGCTCGACGAGGGCCAGCGAGCCGATCGCCTTGTCGTTGGCGCCGACGTACTTGGTGACGGCCTTGTTGACCGACTTCTGCATCGAGAGGTCGATGTTGGTCTTGATCGTCAGGCCGCCGCGCTCGAGCATCGCCTGGCGCTGCTTCACGGTCTCGCCGAGCGCCGGCTCCTGCAGCAGGTAGCGGCGGATGTAGTCGCACGAGAACGCGGCGTCGGAGTCGACGCAGCCGTTGGGGAACGAGGTGATCTTCAGGCCGATGGGGGTGGCGCTGAGCTTCTCGGCCTCGGCGGCGGGGACCTTGCCCAGCCGCGCCATGACGCCGAGCACCGTGTTGCGGCGCTGCAGCGCGCGCTCGGGGTAGATGCGCGGGTTGAACTGCTCGGGGTTCTGGACCAGTCCGGCCAGCGTGGCGGCCTGGGCGGTCGAGAGCTTGTCGGGGCTGACCGAGAAGTAGTGGTAGGCCGCGGCGCGGATGCCGTACGCCCCGTCGCCGAAGTAGGCGATGTTCAGGTAGTGCTCCAGGATCTCGTCCTTGGAGTACTTCTTCTCGTAGTTGATCGCCAGCTTCAGCTCGCGGATCTTGCGCGCGGTGGAGACCTCGGTGGCGGCGGCGCGCTGCTCCTTCGTGGTGGCCTGCTGCACGAGGGTCAGCTTCACCAGCTGCTGGGTGATCGACGAGCCGCCCTGGGTGTTGCCCGCGGAGGCGTTGTTCATCAGGGCGCGCAGGGTGCCCTTGAGGTCGAGGGCGCCGTGCTCGTAGAAGCGGTAGTCCTCGATCGAGATGATCGCCGTCTGCATGACGGGGGCGATCTTCGCGAGCGGCACGTCCTGGCGGTTCTCCTGGTAGAAGTACGCGACGCGCTTGCCGTTGGAGGCGATCAGGCGGGTGGTCTGGGGGTTCGGCAGGTCCTGCAGCGCGAGCGGCAGGTCGACGATGTCCTTGCTGGCCTTGTTCGAGGTGGCGGCCAGGAAGGCGGTGCCCGGCACGAAGATCGCCGCGACGATCACGCCGGCCAGCGCCGAGAGCCACGCGATCGAGCCGATCGCCCCCAGCTTGGACGTCGGCCGTGGTTCGCTCTCGGCGACCTTCTTGATCGAGTCACCCATGTCCTGCCAAGCCATGGACACGAGGATACGGGAGATCGGCAACCGGATTCGCCAGCGCGGACGCGGCGCGGACGAGGCCCGCATGACTAGTTGGAACTATGTATCAACTACCCGGACGAATCTGTCCGGTTCGCTTCCTGATCCCTACGCTGAAGTCACAGCAGAAACAAACCTCCTTCCGGTCACGGGGACCGGCGGGATCTCGGGAAAGGTCTCTGCGCATGTGGAACAACAACTGGTCTCAGGACGCAGCCTGCTTGGGAAAGTCCGACGATCTCTTCGTCAAGGGCGCTGAGCAGAACCGCGCCAAGCTCGTCTGCAACGGGTGCGACGTCCGGGCCGAGTGCCTCGCCGAAGCCCTCGACAACCGCATCGAGTGGGGCGTGTGGGGCGGCATGACCGAGCGCGAGCGCCGTGCGCTGCTGCGCCGCAAGCCCAACGTGCGCAAGTGGCGCGAGCTGCTGGTCACCGCCAGCTGACCTGTCTCAGACGCCCTGCGGGGCGCCGAGGTGGTCGCCGATCACCCTGAGTCCGGCGAGGTCGTGGACGTCCGTGTCCAGCGCGGGCACGGGCACGACCTCCACGTTCCGGTGGGCGGCACTGAACCGCTCGCGCAGCCGGTTCTCCCGCTCCGCCAGGCGCATCCGCTCGGCATGGACGTCGAGCAGCTCGGCCGTCCGCCGCTCGGCCGCCTTGCCCTGGGCCAGCCGGGGCGACGCCGACTCCGCGTCGGCCGCCGACACCCCCGCCGCCGACTCGTCGTGGACGCGGTTCACCACGAGGCCGGCCAGCGGCATGTCGTCGGCCGCCAGCCGCTCCACGAAGTAGGCCGCCTCGCGCATCGCCGCCGACTCGGGCGCCGCGATCACCAGGAACGCCGTCCCCTCGGCCTGCAGGAGCGAGAACGTCGCCTCCGCGCGCTGGCGGAAGCCGCCGAAGAGCGTGTCGAACGCCGCGATGAACGTCTGCATGTCGGTGAGCACCTGGGCGCCGAGCACCTTGTTGAGCGCGGCCGTGACGATCCCCAGTCCCGCCGACAGCAGGCGCGCCGGGCCACGCGCGGGCGCCAGCATGAGGCGGATGAACCGGCCGTCGAGCAGTGACGAGAGCCGCTCGGGCGCGTCGAGGAAGTCCAGCGCCGAGCGCGACGGAGGCGTGTCGACGACGATGAGGTCCCACCGGTCCTCCGCGTGCAGCTGGCCGAGCTTCTCCATCGCCATGTACTCCTGCGTGCCCGCGAACGAGCTCGACAGCGCGACGTAGAACGGATTGGTGAGGATCTCCGCCGCCTTCTCCGGCGAGGCGTGCGCCTCGACCACCTCGTCGAAGGTGGTCTTCATGTCGAGCATCATCGCGTCCAGCGATCCGCCGGCCGACGTGTCGATCCCCTGCACCGGGCGAGGCGTGTTGTCCAGCTCGAGCAGTCCCAGCGACTGGGCCAGGCGTCGCGCGGGGTCGATCGTGAGCACGCAGACGGTGCGGCCGCTCTCGGCGGCGCGCAGGGCGAGCGCGGCCGCCGTGGTGGTCTTGCCGACGCCGCCCGAGCCGCAGCACACGACGATGCGGGTCTTCGGGTCGGCGATCAGGGCGTCGACGTCGATGCGCGCCGGCTGCTCGGTGCTGGAGAGTCGGCGCTCGGTGCGCGGCCGGCGCTCCTTGCGCGTCGTCGTCACCCGGGTGCTCATCGGGCGTCCTCCACGAGGGGTGCGAGCTGCTCCGCGAGGTCCTGCAGCGCACCGAGGTCGATGCCGCCCGTGAGCAGCGGCAGCGACACGTGAGGCCGGCTGCACGCGTCGATGATCCGCTGCTGCTCGGTCTGGAGGTGCTGGCGCTCGACGTGGCCGAACCCGTCGGCCACGAGCGTGGCCGCGGCCTCGCGCGGCAGGCCGGCCCGCTCCAGCACGGGAGCCACCGCCTTCGCGTCGAGCCGCCCCGCCTCGAGGGCCTCGACGGTGTCGGCCGACAGCAGCGACGGACGGACGAGGTTCACCACGACATGACCGACGGGCAGGCCCTCGCGGGTCAGCTCGTCGATGCCGTCGAGCGTCTCCTGCACGGGCATCTCCTCCAGCACCGTGACGAGGTGCACGGTCGTCTGCGGGCTGCGCATCATCGTCATGATCGACTCGGACTGGGTCTTGATCGGGCCGACCTTGGCCAGGCCGGCGACGTCGTCGTTGACCCCCAGGAAGCGCGCGATGCGGCCCGTGGGCGGCGCGTCGACCACCACGGCGTCGTAGACGAAGTCGGAGGACTTGCCGCCCTTGCGGCGGCGGGCGGCCTCGTAGACCTTGCCCGTCAGCAGGACGTCGCGCACGCCCGGCGCGATCGTCGTGGCGAAGTCGATGACGCCGAACTTGTCGAGCGCCCGGCCCGCGCGGCCGAGGCGGTAGTACATCTGCAGGTACTCCAGCAGCGCCGCCTCGGGATCGATCGCCAGCGCGTGGACGTGGCCCCCGGCATCGCTCGTGGCGATGCGGCGCTCCTCGTAGGGCAGCGGCGGAACGTCGAAGAGCTGCGCGATGCCCTGGCGCCCCTCGACCTCGCACAGCAGCACCGTGAGTCCGCGCTCGGCGAGGGCGAGGGCGAGGGCGGCGGCCACCGTGGTCTTGCCGGTGCCGCCCTTGCCCGTCACCACGTGCAGGGGGGTCGAGTTCGCCACGTCGTCGAGACTACCGAGGGTGCGACGGAAGTGTCGGGCGAGAACCGCGCCCGCCCGTGCGGGATACAGTCGGCCCCATGACCAAGTGGGAATACCTGACGGCCCCGGTGCTCGTCCATGCGACCAAGCAGATCCTCGACAACTTCGGCCGTGACGGCTGGGAGCTGGTGCAGATCGTGCCCGGCATGAACCCGGAGAACCTCGTCGCCTACTTCAAGCGCCCGGTGGCCTGACATGGGTGCCGTCGTCGAACGCCTCGCCTCGATGGGCATCAGCGTGCCCGAGGTCGCTGCACCGGTGGCGTCCTACGTCCCGGCCCTGCGCAGCGGCAGCCACGTGTACACGTCGGGCCAGCTGCCGTTCGTCGACGGCGTCCTGCCGGGCACCGGCAAGGTCGGCGCAGAGGTCTCGCCCGAGGACGCCCAGGGGTACGCGCGACTGTGCGCCCTGAACGTCATCGCCGCGATCGCCTCGGTGGTCGACCTCGACTCCGTCGTGCGCGTCGTGAAGCTGAACGTCTTCGTGGCCAGCGCGCCCGACTTCACGGGTCAGCCGGCCGTGGCCAACGGCGCGAGCGACCTGATGGCCGCCGCGTTCGGCGCCGCCGGCTCGCACACGCGCAGCGCCGTGGGCGTCGCCGTCCTCCCGATGGACACGCCCGTCGAGATCGACGCGGTCGTCGAGGTGGCCTGACGTGCTGGTTCCCCTTCCGGCACCCATGCAGGAGCGTCTCCGGGACTTCGATCCCGCCACGGCCGCCGCACCCAGGGACGCCGCGACCATCGCCGTCGTGCGTGACGGCGCCGAGGGCCTCGAGGCCTTCCTCATGCGCCGCCACTCCGGCATGGCCTTCGCCGCGGGCATGTACGTCTTCCCCGGCGGCGGCGTGCAGGACGACGACGGCGAGCCGATGACGTGGGTGGGTCCGCCTCCCGAGGCGTGGGCCGAGCGGTTCACCTGCTCCCCCGAGCTGGCCGGCCGCCTCGTGGTCGCGGCCGTCCGCGAGACGTTCGAGGAGACCGGCGTGCTGCTGGCCGGCCCCGACGAGGACTCCATCGTGGGCGACACCACCGACCTGGCCTGGGCCCGCGAGGCACTCGAGGCCAAGGAGCTGTCGTTCGCGCGCTTCCTCGCCGACGAGAAGCTGGTGCTCCGCGCCGACCTCCTCGGCGCGTGGGCGCACTGGATCACCCCGGCGCTCGAGCCGCGCCGCTACGACACGCGGTTCTTCGTCGCCGCCCTGCCACGCGGCCAGCGAATCGGCACCGTCAGCACCGAGGCCGACAAGTCGCTCTGGGCGCCCCTGTCGCAGGTGCTGGCGCTCGTGGACGAGGGCCGTGCGGCGATGCTGCCGCCCACCGCGGTCACGTGCCGTGAGCTGGCACCCCTTCCCGCCGCCGAGGTGCTCGAGGCGGCCGCCACGCGCGAGATCCGTCCCATCGAGCCGCAACTCGTCCAGCAGGACGGCCAGTGGTGGCTCGAGCTCGAGCGGGAGGAGCACCTGTGAGCGAGCGTCAGCACGTCACCGAGCGCGCGTCGTTCATCCTGGCCGACAACCCCGGGATCATGACCCTCGACGGCACGAACACCTGGATCCTGCGCGAGCCCGGCGCCTCGCGCTCGGTCGTCGTCGACCCCGGCCCCGACCTCGCGGAGCACCTCGATGCCGTCGTGGCCGCTGCGGGCGAGGTGGCACTCGTCCTCTTCACGCACCACCACGGCGACCACACCGACGCCCTCGACTCCATCGTCCGGACCACGGGCGCACCCACCCGGGCGATCTCGCCGGAGTACACCCGGGACGCCGACCCGCTGACCGACGGGGCGCGGATCGAGCTCGACGGACTCCTCATCGACGTGGTGGCCGCACCGGGTCACACGAAGGACTCGGTGGCGTTCGTGCTGCCGCAGGATCGTGCCCTGCTCAGCGGTGACATGGTGCTGGGCCGCGGCACCACCGTCGTGGCCCACCCCGACGGGGCGCTCGGTCCCTACCTGGAGTCGGTGCGCCGGTTCCGCTCGCTGGTGACCGACGGACACGTGTCGACGATCCTGCCCGGCCACGGGCCGGTCGTCACGGATCCGGGCCCCGTCCTGGACTTCTACCTCACGCACCGCGAGGAGCGCCTCGACCAGGTGCGCGACGCGGTCTCGCGCGGCGCTCGCACCGCACGTGAGGTGGTGGAGACCGTCTACGCCGACGTCGATCCCGTGCTGTGGGGCGCCGCCGAGCTCTCGGTGCGCGCCCAGCTGGAGTACCTCGAGGCCTGAGCCGCGGCGGTCAGGACTGGGCGATCCGCCGGCTCAGCTCCCGGACGCCCGGGCCGCTGAGCTCGGCGCAGGCCTCCGCACGCCCCGCCATCGCCAGGGTGAGTGCCAGCAGCCCGCCCCTCACGGCCGGACCCGATCCCACGGCGAACGGCGCATCGTCCGCCTCCAGCGACAGGTCGCGGACCAGGGTGCGGCTGTTGACCGCGAAGTCCTTCGCGGCGAAGAACTCGGCAACCTCGAGGAGCGCGGCCGGGGAAGGCACGAGCTCGATCCCCAACGGCCGGACGATGTCCTGGCTGTGGACGACGACCTCACCGAGCATGGCGACGTGGGCACCGGCTGCCGCGGTGCGGCTCGGCACGAGCGCGCGGAACGTCGCGAGCGTCTCGGCCGGCGTCGCGCCTCGGTGCCGGGCGACGAGGCGGTCGTTGTGCTTGTCCTGGTCGAACCGGGCGCGCGCGATGCTGGCGATCCAGGCCAGGGTGCCCGTACTCGCGGCGGCGCTCAAGTGGGCCACGACGTCCTCCACGGACCATCGCGGGCACCGTGACGTCGTGCGCCACTGATCAGGACTCAGCGGCTCCAGTGCCTCGACCAGTCGAGCGCGCTCGTTCCGGATGAGGGCCTGGACCTCGGCTGCTGGCAACCGCTCAGCGGGAGCGGCGCTTGAGCCGCTCGAGGTCGAGGATGATGACCGAGCGGGGCTCGAGGCGCAGCCAGCCGCGCGACGCGAAGTCGGCCAGCGCCTTGTTGACCGTCTCGCGCGAGGCGCCGACGAGCTGCGCCAGCTCCTCCTGCGTGAGGTCGTGGTTGACGTGGATGCCGTCGTCGGCCTCGCGACCGAAACGCGCGGCGAGGTCGAGCAGCGCCTTCGAGACGCGACCGGGGACGTCGGAGAACACGAGGTCGCCCACGACCTCGTTGGTGCGGCGCAGGCGCCCGGCGAGCTGGTTCAGCAGGGCGTAGGCCACGTCGGGGTGCGACTGGAGCACGGGGTTGAGCGCGCTGTGGCCGAGGCTGCGCAGCTCGGTGTCGGTGACGGCCGTGGCCGTGGCCGAGCGCGGGCCCGGGTCGAAGAAGGAGAGCTCGCCGAACATCTGTCCGGGGCCCAGGATCGCGATGAGGTTCTCGCGACCGTCGACCGAGCGACGGCCGAGCTTGATCTTGCCCTCGATGACGACGTAGAGCTGATCACCCTCGTCGCCCTCGCCGAACAGGACCTCGCCGCGGCGCAGGGTCACCGGCGACATGGAGGACTCGAGCGCGCCGGAGGCGTCGTCGTCGAGGCCGTTGAACAGAGGAGCTTGGCGCAGAACTTCGTCGGTCACAGCGTTAGTTTCCCACATGCAACCCAGATCACACCCACCTTGGGCCCGCGCGCGTGTGATGTGTCCGGATACGGTGTTAGCGTGCCAGCCGAATCGACGCCCGCGACCTCGCGTCCGGCCACGTCCCTCGTACGGCGCGCACGCAAGATCAACCGGGTCCTGGCGCAGACCTACCCCGACGCCCGGTGCGAGCTCGACTTCGAGAATCCCTTCCAGCTGCTGGTGGCCACGGTGCTGTCGGCCCAGACCACCGACCGTCGCGTCAACGCGATCACACCCGCCCTCTTCGCGGCGTATCCCGACGCCGCCGCGCTCGCCGGCGCCGACCGCGCGGCGGTCGAGGAGATCGTCCGGCCCACCGGGTTCTTCCGCGCCAAGACCGAGAGCATCCTGGGCCTGTCGTCCGCGCTCGTCGAGCGCTTCGACGGCGAGGTCCCGGGGAGGCTGCCCGACCTGGTCTCCCTGCCGGGCGTCGGCCGCAAGACCGCGAACGTCGTCCTCGGCAACGCCTTCGACGTCCCCGGAATCACCGTCGACACGCACTTCGCCCGCCTCGTGCGCCGGTGGGAGTGGGTCGACGAGGCCACCGCGAAGGACCCCGTGAAGACCGAGCACGCCGTCGGCGCCCTGTTCCCGCGCAGCGACTGGACGATGCTGTGCCACCACGTGATCTGGCACGGGCGCCGTCGCTGCCACGCGAAGGTGCCCGCCTGCGGCGCCTGCCCCGTCGCGCAGTGGTGCCCCTCCTACGGCCTGGGTCCCACCGACCCCGAGGTGGCCGAGGCGCTCGTCACCACGCAGGGGCCCGCATGACCGACTCCTCCCACGCGGCCGCTCCCCTCGTCGGACTGCCGGAGTGGCTGCACCCGCTCGCCGAGATGCTCGACTCCGTGGAGGCCGAGCACCTCGCTCCCCGGTTCCCCCACCCGCCGCCGGAGGCTCGCCCCGCCGCCGTGCTGATGCTCTTCGCCGACGGCGCGCAGGGCCGCGAGCTGCTGCTCACCGAGCGCGCGGCCACGCTGCGCAGCCACGCTCGGCAGATCTCGTTCCCCGGCGGGCGGCAGGACGCCACCGACCGCGACCCCGTCCACACGGCGCTGCGCGAGGCGCAGGAGGAGGTCGGCCTCGACCCGACCGAGGTCGTCGTCTTCGGCTCCCTGCCCACGCTGTGGCTGCCGCCGAGCAACCACGCGGTGACCCCCGTGCTCGGCTACTGGACCGACCCGCGCCCCCTGCACGCGCACAGCCCCGACGAGGTCGAGAAGGTGCTGCCCACGCCGCTCGACCTGCTGCTCGACCCCGACCGGCGCTTCAGCGTCGTGCACCCCTCGGGCTGGACCGGACCCGCCTTCGACATCGGCACGGACGTCCCCCTGTGGGGATTCACCGCCGGCATCATCGCCCGCCTGTTCGAGCGCCTGGGGTGGGAGCGCCCTTGGGACGCCACCCGGACCCGACCCATCCCGGAGTGACATGAACTGGCTCGATGTCGTCCTGGTCGTGACGTTCGTGGTCTACGCCTACGCGGGGTGGGTGCACGGGTTCGTCTCGAACGTCTTCTCCGGAGGTGGCCTGCTGCTGGGCTTCCTGCTGGGCATCGCCCTGGCACCGCGGTTCTTCACGCAGGGCGAGGGCGACCCGATGCAGGCCGTCATGTCGATCGTCCTGGTGTTCGTCGTGGCCGGCATCGGCAACTTCGTCGGCACCCTCATCGGGCGGTCGCTGCGCATCCGCCGCGGGCCCGGTCGCGCCGTCGACGCCGTCTTCGGGGCCGCCTTCGGCGCCGTCGTGGTGATGGCGGCCTCGTGGGCCCTCGGCTACGCGGTGAGCGCCTCCACGCTGCCGTACGTCAGCTCGGCGGTGCGCGACTCCTCCGTGCTGGCGCGCGTCGACAACCTCATGCCCGAGCGCGCCGGCGAGGCCCTGCGCGCGTTCACCGACACCCTCACCGGCGACGTCTTCCCGCGCTACCTCGATCCGTTCGAGACCGAGATCATCCCCGACACCGAGCCGCCGGACGAGGCCACCCTGGCCCTGAAGTCGGTCCGCTCGGCCCGCCAGAGCGTCGTGCGGCTGCTCGGACAGGCCGAGTGCCGGCGCACGATCGAGGGCTCCGGGTTCGTCATCGCCCCGGAGCGCGTCATGACGAACGCGCACGTCATCGCCGGCGTCGACCGGCCCACGGTGACGCTGGGCGACCGCAGGCTCGAGGCGCGTCCGGTGTGGTTCGACACCCAGCTCGATCTCGCGGTCGTCGACGTCCCGGGCCTCGACGGCACCCCGCTGCGCTTCGACACCGGCGCGCAGCAGGGCGACCCCGCCGCCGTGCTGGGCTTCCCCGAGAACGGCCCCTTCGACGCCCGCGCCGCGCGCGTCCGCGGCCGGCTCGACCTGAGGGGCCCCGACATCTACGGCGACGGCCGCGTGTCGCGCGACGTCTTCTCGATCCGCTCGCTCGTCCGCTCGGGGAACTCCGGCGGCCCGCTGCTCTCGGCACGTGGCGACGTCATCGGCGTCATCTTCGCCGCGTCACTGTCCGACCCCGAGACGGGCTACGCGGTGACCGCCAGGGAGAGCCTGCCCGTCGCGCAGGCGGCCACGCGGGCCACCTCGACCGTCGACACCGGGGCGTGCGCCTGATGCGCACGCTCGCCACCGCGCTGCTGTGGTGCGTCGCGACCCTGGCCACGTTCGTCGCGATCGGCGCCCAGTGGTCCGCGGCGCACCTCCAGGACGAGAGCGGCTTCGTCGAGCTCACGTCGCGCGTCGGCGACGACCGGGAGGTGCAGGAGGCCGCCGCGGCACTCGCCGGCGAGGCGTTCGCCGACCAGACCGGCCTGCCGATCGCGTGGCACGATCAGGTGACGTCCGCCGTCAGCCGGTCGATCCTGCGCCTGACGGAATCGCCCGACTGGAGCAGCGCCTGGCGCGACACCACCCGCAGCACGCACCAGCGACTGTTCGCCGAGCCGACGCCCACCGACATCCGGGCCGACGTCGCGCCGCTGGTGAACCTGGCCATCGCCGAGGTCGACCTGCCGATCACCCTCCCGGGTCCCTCCGAGCTGCCGGTCACCGTGAGCGACGAGGACCCGGCCGACCTCGTCGCTGCCGTCTCACGCGCCCGCGACATGACGCTCGTGGCGATCGGGGTCGCGCTGGTCGCGGGGGTGATCGCCCTCGCAGTCTCACGTCGGCGCTCCACCACGCTGGCCGCGCTCGGGATCGGCGTGCTGCTCGCGGTGGGTGCGTGGTGGGTCCTGGGCCGGATGGCCCTGCCGCAGTTCATCGAGGACCAGGCGGCCGCCACGGCCTACGGCCGGGAGCTGCACGAGGTGCTGACCGACCGGATCGTGGCGTCGCTCGACACGACGCTGCTCTGGGTGGCGCTGGGCGGCGCCGCGCTGACGCTGCTGGGCCTGCTCAGCCGCGCGCGGCGGTCTTGACGCGCGTCCCCGGCGAGGGGCTGCCCGGCTTCAGGGCCCCCGGAAGCTGGCGCACCGTGCCGATCGTGTTCTCGGGCGCGCGCACCTTCTTGAAGCGGGTCCAGGCCACGAGCACGAGCACCACGGCGAGCAGCAGGTAGAACGCCGTCACGATCAGGAACGCCCAGGCGGGGTGCAGCCCGGTCATCGTCAGGAAGTACGCCACGGTGATCGAGGCGAGGATCAGGACCAGCAGCAGCAGGAACGCGGCGACGGCGACGAGGGCGACGCCGATGCCTCCCGCCTTCACGCTGACACGCAGCTCCGACTTCGCCAGCGCGATCTCGTGCTGGACGATCGACGAGAGGTCGCGGGTCACGTCTGCGACGAGTCGTCCGATCGTGGGGTCGTCCGTGGTCTTCGTCATGGCCCGAGAGTACCCAAGTCCGGGCGCGACAGCCTTTCGTGACCGCCGCAGCCCGGACTCGCGGTCATTCCTGGTCGGCTGCCGGCTTCTTGAGGCCGGCGGTGATGAGGTCCATGACCGAGGAGTCGGCCAGGGTCGTCGCGTCGCCGACCTCGCGGTTCTCCGCGACGTCCCGCAGCAGGCGGCGCATGATCTTGCCGGACCGCGTCTTGGGCAGCTCGGGCACGACCATGATCTGGCGCGGCTTGGCGATCGGGCCGATCTCCTTGGCCACGTGGTTGCGCAGCGCGACGATCGCCTCCTCGGTGCCGCCGGCCTCGCCCGCCGACTCGCGCAGGATCACGAACGCCACGACGGCCTGGCCGGTGGTGTCGTCCGAGGCACCCACGACGGCGGCCTCGGCCACGGTGGGGTGCGACACGAGCGCGGACTCGATCTCGGTGGTCGACAGGCGGTGCCCGGAGACGTTCATGACGTCGTCGACGCGACCGAGCAGCCAGATGGCGCCGTCGTCGTCCTTCTTGGCGCCGTCGCCGGCGAAGTACATGTTCGGGAAGCGCGCCCAGTAGGTGTCCTTGAAGCGCTGGTCGTCGCCCCAGATCGTGCGGAGCATCGACGGCCACGGCTCGGTGAGGACGAGGTAGCCGCCCTCGCCGTGGCCCACCGGCTTGCCCTCGTCGTTCACGACCTCGGCGCTGATGCCCGGCAGCGGGCCCATGGCCGAGCCGGGCTTGGCCGTCGTCACGCCCGGGAGCGGGCTGAGCATGTGCGCGCCGGTCTCGGTCTGCCACCACGTGTCGACGATCGGCGTGCGGTCGCCGCCGATGTTCTTGCGGTACCAGACGTAGGCCTCGGGGTTGATGGACTCGCCCACCGAGCCCAGGATGCGCAGCGACGACAGGTCGAACTGGGCGGGGATGTCGTCGCCCCACTTCATGAACGTGCGGATCGCGGTGGGCGCGGTGTAGAAGAGCGTCACGCCCTTCTCGGCGATGATCTCCCACCAGCGGCCCTTGTGCGGGGTGTCGGGCGTGCCCTCGTAGAGCACCTGCGTGGCGCCCTCGGCCGTGGGTCCGTAGACGATGTACGAGTGGCCGGTGACCCAGCCGACGTCGGCGGTGCACCAGAACACGTCGGTGTCGCGCTTGTGGTCGAAGACGGCGTCGAACGTGTAGGCGCACTGCGTCAGGTAGCCGCCGCTGGTGTGCAGGATGCCCTTGGGCTTGCCCGTGGTGCCGGACGTGTACATGACGTAGAGCGGGTGCTCGGCGTCGAACGCTTCGGGCGTGTGGTCGGTCGAGGACTCGTCCACCAACTCGTCCCACCAGACGTCGATGTCCTGGTCGAACGCGACCTCCTGGCCGGTGCGGCGCACGACCAGCACGTTCTCGACGGGGCTTGCGTCGCCGAGCTTCGCGATCGCCTCGTCCACGGCGGGCTTGAGGGCCGAGGGGTTGCCGCGGCGGTAGCCGCCGTCGGCGGTGATGACGAGCTTGGCCTCGCAGTCCTCCACCCGGCTGGCGAGCGCGTCGGAGCTGAACCCGCCGAAGACCACCGTGTGCGGGGCGCCGACGCGGGCGCACGCCAGCATGGCGATGACGGCCTCGGGGATCATCGGCAGGTAGATGGCCACGCGGTCGCCGGCCTCGATGCCGAGCTCGGTGATCGCGTTCGCGGCCTTGGACACCTCGTCCTTGAGCTGGCTGTACGTGATGTCGCGGGTGTCGCCGGGCTCGCCGACGAAGTGGAACGCGACCTTGTCGCCCAGGCCGTTCTCGACGTGGCGGTCGACGCAGTTGTACGCGACGTTGAGCTTGCCTCCGACGAACCACTTCGCGAACGGCGGGTTCGACCAGTCGAGGACGTCGGTGAACGGCGTGTCCCAGGTGAGGCGGTTCGCCTGCTCGCCCCAGAATCCGAGGCGGTCCTGCGCGGCGCGGTCGTAGGCCTCGGCGGTGACGTTGGCGTTGGCGGCCAGGTCGGCCGGCGGCTCGAAGATGCGGTCCTCGTGGGCGAGGTTGTCGATGCCGGTCTGAGTCACGAGTGGGCCTCCTGGCGCGGTGGGGGTTCTGGTGTCGCAGGTCACAACTGCCGACGACTTTACGGTGCCCCATCACGGCCGGTGTGCGCCAGAGCACACCGACGAGCGGCCACTGTCGTGCGGCGAGCGGTGCGCTCCGGGGCGCGGCGTCAGTCGAGCCAGCGCGAGAGCTCCTCGGCGAGGCCGTCGTCCTCGACCGGGCCGGTGACGTGGTCGGCGACCGCGGTGAGCTCGTCGGGGGCCTGGCCCATGGCGACGCCGCGGCCGGCCCAGCGGATCATCTCGACGTCGTTGCTGCCGTCGCCGACGGCGAGGACGTCAGCGGCGGTGAGGCCCATCGAGCGGCTCACGACGTCGAGGCCCGACGCCTTGGAGACGCCCTCGGGCGCGAGGTCGAGCCACGCGGTGTAGCCGATGTAGTAGTTCGTACCGTCGAGGCCGAGGTCCTCGACCAGCTTCGAGAACTCGTCGCGGTCGTGGTCGGGGGCTCGCACGACGACGCGGGTGACGGGCTGGGAGACCATGCGGTCGACCTCGTCGAGGATGATCTTGCCGGTGATCTCGCCCTTGGGGAACGCGCGGTTCACGCGGTAGCCGATGCCGACCTCCTCGACCGCCACGAGGGCCTCCGGCACCTGCTCGAGCACGCGCTTGACGGCCTCGCGGGCGTCGAACGTGGTGGTGTGGACGACCTCGAACGGGTCGACGCTGAACACCACGGAGCCGTTGCTGGCCACGCCGAGACCCTCACGGAAGCCCAGCTTGTCGAGCACGTCGTAGACGCCCGGCACCGCGCGGCCGGTGGCGATGACCACCGGGACGCCCTGCTCGCGCAGGCCGAGGATCGCCTCCTTCACCGCGGGACTGAGCTCGTTGCGGTGGTCGACGATCGTGCCGTCGACGTCGAGTGCGACGAGCTTCGGGCGCCAGGTCACGCCGACGCCTGACCGATCGGCCGCAGGACCTCGCCGAGGAACGGGTGCAGCGCCGCAGGGAGCCGCACCGAGCCGTCGGCCTGCTGGCCGTTCTCCAGCAGCGCCACGATCGTGCGGGTCATGGCGCACAGGGTGCCGTTGAGCGTGGCGACGTGCGAGGTGCCCTCGTCGGCCACGCCACGGGTGCGCACGTCGAGCCGGCGCGCCTGGAACTCGGTGCAGTTCGACGCCGACGAGAGCTCGCGGTACTTGGCCTGCGTGGGGATCCACGCCTCGCAGTCGAACTTGCGCACGGCCGACAGGCCGAGGTCGCCCGCGGCCACGTCGATGACGCGGAACGGCAGCTCGAGCTTCTCGAGCCACGCCTTCTCCCAGCCCAGCAGCCGCTCGTGCTCGGCGGCCGCCTGGTCGAGCGTGGTGTAGACGAACATCTCGACCTTGTCGAACCAGTGCACGCGGAAGATGCCGCGGGTGTCCTTGCCGTACGACCCGGCCTCGCGCCGGAAGCACGGGCTGAAGGCGGCGTAGCGACGCGGCAGCGACTCGGTGGGGAGAATCTCGCCGCCGTGGTAGGCCGCGAGCGGCACCTCGGAGGTGCCGACGAGGTAGAGGTCGTCCTTCTCCAGGTGGTAGACGTCGTCGGCCGCCTGGCCGAGGAAGCCGGTGCCCTCCATCGCCTGCGGCTTGACCAGCGCCGGGGGGATCATCGGCGTGAAGCCCCACTCGGCGGCCGTGGACATCGCCAGCTGCACGAGCGCGAGCTCGAGCTGGGCGCCGACGCCCGTGAGGTAGTAGAACCGCGAGCCGCTGACCTTCGCGCCGCGCTCGACGTCGATGGCGCCGAGCAGCTCGCCCAGCTCGAGGTGGTCGCGCGGCTCGAAGCCCTCGGCGGCGAAGTCGCGCGGCGTGCCGATCTCCTCGAGCACGACGAAGTCGTCCTCGCCGCCCGGGGGCGCGTCGACCGTGGGGTTCGGCAGGGACTTCAGCAGGAGCTCGAACGCCTTCGCGGACTCGGCCTGGGCGGCCTCGGCGGCCTTGACCTCGGTGCTCAGCTCCTTCGTGCGCGCCAGCAGCGCCTGCTTCTCGTCGCCCTGCGCCTTCGGGATCTGCTTGCCGAGCTGCTTCTGCTCGGACCGCACGGCCTCGAACCGCACGATCGCGGCTCGGCGGGCCTCGTCGGCCGCGATGAGCTGGTCGACGACCTCGGGCGACTCGCCCCGGCGCTCCTGGGCGGCTCGCAGCAGGTCGGGTTCGTCGCGCAACAGTCGGGGATCGATCACTCCGCCAGCCTAGCGAGGCGTGAACGGCCGAGTCGTCCCGGCGCGGTTACGCTGAGCGGGCCCCATTTCTGACGAGAGGACCGCAGTGACGATCGACCTGCGCCGCGCCGACGGCGACCGGCCGCTCCTGCCGACCGCCCTCATGGTGATCGGCGGCGTCGTGTTCGTCGTCCTCACGATCCTGGTGTCGATCCGCTGGCAGCCGCTGATGGACCTCGACCAGGAGGTCGCCGAGTGGGCCTACGACGTCTCGGCGTCGCGCGCCTGGCTGGTCGACCTCCTCGACTTCGTCGCCATCGTCACCAGCAACTGGACCGTCGCCATCGTGCTGTCGGTGCTCGCCGGTCTGCTGTGGTGGCGCAACGAGCGGCTCGTGGCGATCTGGGTGGTCGTGTCCGGTGTCGTGGTCCTGGCCGGCAACGCGCTGATCAAGCTCGCCGTGAAGCGCGAGCGTCCGGTGTGGGACCTGCCCCTGCACGAGATCGGCGGCTACTCGTTCCCCAGCGGACACTCCGCCGGCGCCGGGCTGTTCTTCACCGTCCTGGCCCTGCTCACGATCGTGGTCACGGGCCGCGGGCTGCGCCGGCGCCTCTGGCTGACGCTGTGGATCGTGCTCGCCCTCCTCGTGGCCGCCGACCGCGTCTTCCTGGGCGTGCACTTCCTCAGCGACGTCACGGCGGGCCTGTGCTTCGGCGTCACGGCCACGCTCCTGCTGTGGCAGCTCCTGGTCCACGGCCGCGGCCGGATGCCGTCCGAGCTCGCGGTCGTCACGGGCTCGGGCCGCCGCCGCGCCGCGGTGGTGCTCAACCCCGTCAAGGTCGGCGACATCGAGGACTTCAAGGCGAAGGTGCGCCAGGTCGGCGCCGCGCACGGCTGGGACGAGCCGCAGTGGTTCGAGACCACCATCGAGGACCCCGGCCACGGCCAGACCCGCCTGGCCCTCGACTCCGACGTCGACCTGGTCATCGCCGCCGGTGGCGACGGCACGGTGCGCGCCGTGTGCGAGGAGGCGACCCGCTCCGGCGTCGCGATCGGCGTGCTGCCCCACGGCACCGGCAACCTGCTCGCGCGCAACCTCGACATCCCCGTGAACACGCGGGACGCCCTGGACGTCGTGTTCGGCGGCCAGGACCGCGCGATCGACCTGGCCAGCTTCAGCACGGACGGCGGCACGGAGACCTCGTTCCTCGTGATGGCCGGCCTGGGCATGGACGCCATGATCATGACGGGCGTCAACGAGGACCTGAAGAAGCGCGTCGGCTACCTCGCGTACTTCGTGTCGGGCGTCAAGGCGATCACGTTCCCGCGCACCAAGGTCGAGATCACCCTCGACGACGACGAGCCGCGCCACTTCCGGGCCCGCACCGTGGTGATCGGCAACGTGGGCTTCCTGCAGGGTGGCATCCCGCTGCTGCCCGACGCGCAGATCGACGACGGGCTGCTCGACGTCGTGATCGTGGCACCCAAGCGCTTCATCGGCTGGCTGTCGATCGTGGCCCGCGTCATCACGCGCCGCAAGACCAACGACGCGCGGCTGACCCGCCTGTGCGCCCAGCGCGTGCACGTGAAGGCCGAGAAGCCCGTTCCCATGCAGCTCGACGGCGACCCGGTGGGCGAGGGCCGCGAGATCACGGCCGAGATCCACCCGGGCGTCGTCCTGGTGCGGGTGCCGGCCACGCTGGCCCCCGCCGAGTAGGGCTCAGCCGCCGGGGACGATGGCCGTGATGATCGTGCCGTCGGCGCGACGGCGGCCCGACACCGGCGGCGGGGTGCCCTCGATGTCGGGGCCCTGACCCTCCAGCGGCACCACGACGGGCTCGCCGGGCTTCACGGTGATCGAGCGCTTGCGCACGAAGAACGTGGGGTCGACGAGCCGGCCCTGCGCGTCGGGCTGCTGGTCCTCGACGAACAGCTCGAGCTCCTCGCGACGCACGGTGACCCGGACCCGGGTGCCGTGGAGCGTCACGCGGTAGGTCAGCTCGTCCCACTCCTCGGGCAGGCGCGGGTCGATCGAGAAGTCGCCCTGGTGGTCGCGGAAGCCACCGAAGCCGCTGGCCAGCACGCCCCAGACGCCTCCGGTCGATGCCACGTGGACACCGTCGGTGGCGTTCTTGTGGCGGTCGGCCAGGTCGACGAAGAGGGCGCCGAGGAAGTAGCGGTAGGCCAGATCGCGGTACCCGACCTCCGCGGCGATGATCGACTGCACCACGGCGGACAGCGTGGAGTCGCCCGTCGTGATCGGGTCGTAGTACTCGAAGTTGGCGCGCTTCTGCTCCGACGTGAAGTGGTGGCCCTGCAGGTAGAGGGCCAGCACGACGTCGGCCTGCTTGATCACCTGGAACCGGTAAATGACCAGCGGGTGGTAGTTCAGCAGCAGCGGCCGCTTGTCCAGCGGTGTGTGGTCGAGGTCCCAGACCTCCCGCTCGAGGAAGTGCTGGTCCTGCGGGTGGACGCCGAGCGCCTCGTCGTAGGGGATCGCCATGTTGCGGGCGGCGCGCTCCCAGTCGGTGATCTCGTGGTCCTGGAGCGCGAGCCGGGTGAGCATGCGCTGGTAGGCGATCTCGTCGCGCTCGGCGAGCCGCTTCACGGCGAACGCCGCCGCGCCGAGGTTGAACCGCGCCATGACGTTCGTGAACATGTTGTCGTTCACGACGGTGGTGTACTCGTCCGGACCGGTGACACCGTGGATGTGGAACGTGCCCACCTCCTCGTCGCGCCAGAAGCCCAGGTCGACCCACATCCGCGCGGTCTCGACGAGGATGTCGATGCCCTGGCGGATCATGAAGTCCTCGTCGCCCGTGGCGAGGTAGTACTGCGTCACGGCATACGCGATGTCGGCGTCGATGTGGTACTGCGCGGTGCCCGCGGCGAAGAAGGCCGAGGCCTCCTCGCCGTTGATCGTGCGCCAGGGAAAGAGCGCTCCCGACTGCGACATCTCACGCGCGCGGCGCCGGCCCGCCTCGAGCAGGCTGTGCCGGAAGCGCAGGGCGTTGCGGGCGTGGTCGGGATTCGTGTAGGTCAGGAACGGCAGGACGTAGACCTCGGTGTCCCAGAAGTAGTGACCGCTGTAGCCCGAGCCGGTGACGCCCTTCGCGGGGATGCCCGCGCCCTCCGCGCGGGCGCTGGCCTGCGCCACCTGGAAGAGGTTCCAGCGGATCGCCTGCTGGATGGCGGCGTGCCCCGGGACCTCGACGTCGGAGCGGGCCCAGAAGTCGGAGAGCCAACCGGCCTGCGCCTCGTGCAGCTGCGCGACGCCGTCCTGCGCGGCGCGCTCGAGCGTGCGGCGGCACCGGTCGACGAGCTCGCGCACCGGAACGCCCCGGGACGTGTGGTAGGCGACGAGCTTGGTGAGCCGGATCGTCTCGCCCGGCTGGGCCGCGATCCGGTACGTCACCTTGGCCAGGTCGTCCTCGACCTGGACCCGGGTCGTGTAGTCCAGGGAGGTCTCGAGCTGGTGGTCGGCCGCAACGGCCAGGGTCATGCCACTGTCGGAGCACCGGAAGCCCAGGGACACCCGTCCCTGGTCGGCGTCGCCCCAGCTGTGCCGCGGCTCGAGAACCCGCCGGTCGAAGCCCTCGGACTTGCGGGGGTCGTGTCCTTCACCCATGGACTTCGAACGGACGTGGTACTCGTCCTCGCCGTCCTGACGGTTGAGGATCTGCGACGAGATCGCGATGGGCGCGCTGTCGTCGAGCATCGTGACCTCGAACTCCAGCACCGCGAGGTGGCGCTGGGCGAACGACACCATGCGGGTCGCCACGACGCGCACGCGCTTGTTCGACGGGGTGCGCCACAGGATCTCGCGCCGCAGCACCCCCTCGCGGAAGTCGATGGAGCGCTCGTACTCGAGCAGGTCGGCCACGCTCAGCAGCAGCGGCTCGTCGTCGACGTAGAGCCGGATCACCTTGGCGTCGGGGGCGTTGACGATCGTCTGGCCGACCCGCGCGAACCCGTAGGCCTCCTCGGCGTGGTGGATCTTCCACGTCTCGTGGAAGCCGTTCACGAACGTGCCGTGGGTGTGGGAGTCGCGGCCCTCGGTGACGTTGCCGCGCATGCCAAGGTAGCCGTTGCCCACCGCGAAGAGCGTCTCGGTGACGCCGAGGTCGGTCTGGTCGGGCGCGGTCTCGACGAGCCGCCACGGATCGGCGGGCCAGCGCACCCGGTCGAGGAAGTCGTCCGCCAGGGGGGCCTCGTGCGAGCTCATGCCGTCACCCCCGTGGAGAAGCGACGGTACGGGGCCGCCGGCATGAGATCTGCATGGCTCACTCGCTGACGCTCGCTCATGCGATCACCGCCGAGTGGGAGCGACGGCACGGGGCCACCAGGATCGCGCGCTCGCTCACAGGAGCTCCGCCAGGTCCGAGACGACCACGTCGGCACCGTTCTCGCGCAGCGTCTCGGCGCCGGCGCCGCGGTCGACGCCCACGACGAGGCCGAAGTCTCCGGCGGCGCCGGCCTGGACGCCGGACACGGCGTCCTCGAGGACGACCGACCGCTGCGTGGGCACGCCGAGGCGCTCGGCGGCCGCCGCGTACGTGTCGGGACGCGGCTTGCCGGCGATGTGCTCGGCGGCCGCGACCTCGCCGTCGATGATCACCTCGAAGCGCTCGGTGATGCCGGCGGCCTCGAGCACGGGCCGGGCGTTGCGCGAGCTGGACACGAGGGCGGCCTTGACGCCGCGCTCCTCGAGGGCGTCGAGCAGCCGGATCGAGCCCGGGTACGCCTCGACCCCCTCGGTGCGCAGCACCTCGCGGAAGTAGTCGTTCTTGCGGTTGCCGAGCGCGCAGACGGTCTCGGCCGCGGGATCATCGGACGGGTCGCCGTACGGCAGCTCGATGCCGCGCGACTCGAGGAACGAGCGCACGCCCTCGTAGCGCGGCTTGCCGTCGACGTACGCGAAGTAGTCGGCGTCGGTGTAGGGCTCGGCGTCCGGGTGCCCCGCGAGGAAGTCGCTGAACATCCGGCCCCAGGCCGTCTCGTGGACCTCGGCGGTGGGCGTGATCACTCCGTCGAGGTCGAACAACGCGGCGTCGTAGTCGTTCCAGTCCACGCAATCAGCCTAGGGGCTGGTCGCCGGTCACACCGAACCCCGTGACCGACGGCACGCCGATCAGCCCGTCGATTCAGCGAATGGTGACCTGTCGGCTGACCAGGTCGCGGCGGGCCGTGCGCTCGGCAGCGGACAGCTCGGCGGTCTGCGCCTTGGCCTCGTCGAGCACGGCGACGAAGTCCGGGACCGCGGCATCGAGCTCGGTGGCACCGACGCCGTCGAGCTCCCAAACGGGCACCAGCAGGCCGTGGGCGCGGAAGATGCCGATCAGCTTGGTGCCCTCGCCGAGCGAGTCGGTGCCGGCGGCGCGCAGGCGGGCGAAAGCGTCGAGCAGCGGGCCCTCCTCGTCGAGCATGATCCAGCGCAGGTACGCGTGGTCGCCCATCTCGGTGACGTAGGCGGAGTCGGTGGCGGTGAGGCGCGTGGTGGGCGCCACGGTGGCGTTGGCCTCCTCGAGCGCCGACGCGGCCGCGGACGAGCCGCGGTCCTCCTCGACGAGCCACCAGTCGAAGCCTTCGTGCAACTCGATCTCGAAGGAGCCGTCGGGGTCGATGAGGTCCTGCAGGCGGGCGCCCACGCCCGGGGGCGTCATGCGGATGGGCGTGCCCGGCTCGGTCTCGCGGGCCACCTCGATGACGTGGGCCAGGTCGCGGCTGATGTCGCCGTGGTTGTGCATGACCTGCAGGCCGACCCAGATCTCGCCGTCGGGACGCACGAGTCCGGCACCGGCACCTGGCAGCAGGGAGCAGATCCGGACCGTTCCTCCGTCGCGCAGGCCCACGCGGGCCGTGGCCGACGGGACGAACTCGCGCATCGCGACCCAGTCACCCTCGGACGGGAGTCCCTCGAAGGTGCGTGCCACGAACGGCATGCGCTGCTTGGCCGGCTTGGTTCCTCGCGACTTCTTGCCCATGGCCGACACGGTATCCGTCGGCGGCGTGGGTCCGGTGCTCAGGCCAGCGTGAGCTCGGCACGCACGCAGGTGCCCTCGCTCAGGTCGACCGACCAGTTGTCGGCGACCCGGCTGATGATCGAGAGGCCGCGGCCACCGAGGGAGTCCTCGTCGAAGGGGCGCGGCACGAGGTCGGCGCCGGAGCCACGGCCGAAGTCGCGCACGCTCAGCAGGAGGTGACCGTTCTCGATCGCCCAGGAGATCTCCATGGCCCCGTCGTCGTCGGGGGTGCCGTGGGCGACGGCGTTCGCGATCATCTCGCTCAGCACGATGAGGGCGTTGTCGATGGCGGCCAGATCAGTGCGGTTGCGGGTGAGGAACGCGGCGAGCTTCGTGCGGGCGATGCCCGGGGTGGAAGACTCGAAGGGCAGTCGTACCAGGTCGCGACTCTCCACCATGTGTCCTCCTCCCCCAGCACGTGTCGGTCGACACGCGCCTGGTCATGAGGGCAGGGCGCACTGTGCGCCACGACCGCATGACTAGTAACAATTAACCATTCAACCGGCCGGGATTCAAGACCCGGGAAAGGTGCCACGTCCCATGAGTGACTCCGAGGTGCCCCACGTCACGGTCGCCGAGGTGCCCGATCCGCTGCCGCCGGACTGGGTCGTGCTGGACGTCCGCGAGCCCCACGAGTGGGCCGCCGGTCACGTCCGGTCCGCGCTGCACATCCCCTTGGGACAGCTGCCGCTGCACGTCGGCGAGCTCGATCCGCAGCGTCCCCTGCTGGTGGTGTGCCACCTCGGCCAGCGGTCGGCGCGAGCCACCGCCTGGCTGACGTCGATCGGCCACCACGCGGTGAACCTCGAGGGCGGGATGGACGCCTGGGAGGCGGCCGGGCGGCCCGTCGTGACGTGAGCACGCTCACGAACTTTGCACTGTGGCTCATGGAGTGCAAGAATGCACTCCATGGCAAAGAGTGCAAGTTCGACCCGGCGTGAGCGCACCCTCGCGGCGATCGTGCGCCAGGCCCGCCTGCTGACCGACGAACGCGGTCTGGACGGCTTCACGATGGAGGAGCTGGCCGAGGCCGCCGGCGTCTCGCGCCGGACCCTGTTCAACTACGTGCCGGGCAAGCTCGACGCCGTGCTCGGCCCGGACCAGGACCCCGACGAGGCGATCGTCGCCACGTTCCTGTCCGGCGGCCCGACCGGTGACCTCCTGGTCGACGTGAAGGAGCTCGTGCGCACCTCGCTCGAGGCCGAGGTACCCGACCCGGCCGAGCTCGCGGCGGTCCGCCGCATCCTGCGCCGCGACCATCGCCTGATGTCGGCGGTGCACGAGCGCTTCGTCGAACGCGCCCGGAAGCTCTCCGAGGCGATCGAGCACCGCGAGGGCAAGGCCGTCGATCCGCTGGACCTGCGACTCATCGGCAATCTGATCCTCACCCTGTGCGACGCCGCGCTCGACGAGTCGCTCGCCGACCCGTCGCAGACGGTCGCCCACCACTTCGACCGCGCCTTCGCCGCGACGAGCGCCCTGTTCGGCACCCGTCGCGCCTGATCCTCCGCCCACCCACCCGAGAAAGACCTTCATGGCAACCCTGCTCTACCGACTCGGCAAGACCGCCTACCGGCGCTGGCCGATCTTCATCGCCGCCTGGCTCATCGCGCTCATCGGCCTCGGCGCCGTCGCCGGCTACCTGTCCAAGCCGATGTCGAACACCTTCTCGATTCCCGGCATCGAGTCCGTCGAGGCGGCCGAGCTGCAGCAGGAGCTCTTCCCCGACGCCGCACCGGTCGACGCGCCCAGCGCGACGATCGTGCTGGCCGCCCCCGAGGGTGAGCAGCTGTCGGCCGAGCCCCACGCGGGCACCGTGGCGACGCTCGTGTCCGAGCTGAACGCACTCGAGGACGTCGAGGACGGCGTCGTCGGACCGGTGGAGGCGGCCGCCGGGCTCGGGGCCCAGGCCGTCGGCGGCGTCGACCAGGCGCAGGAGCAGGCCACGGCCGCCGGCCAGCCGTTCGACCGCGACGCGGCCCTGGCCCGGGCGACCGCGCAGATCGACGCGGCCACCCCGCTGTCGGAGGACGGCCGCGTCGGCACGATCGCGTTCACGTTCGACACCCCCACGGTGCTCGAGGTGACGCCCGAGATGCAGGACGAGGTCACCGAGGTCATGGACACGGCGCGCGATGCCGGCCTGACCGTCGAGGTCTCCGGCTCCGCCATGCAGTCCATGGAGCCCGCCGGCGCCTCGTCGGAGCTGATCGGCATCGGTCTGGCCCTGGTGATCCTCGCGCTCACGTTCGGCTCGCTGGTGGCCGCCGGCATGCCGATCGTCACCGCCGGCATCGGCGTCGGCATCGGCCTCACCGCGATCACCGCGATGACGGCGGTCACCGAGGTCCCGTCGAGCACCACGGCACTGGCCAGCATGCTGGGCCTGGCGGTCGGGATCGACTACGCCCTGTTCATCCTGGCCCGCTACCGCAGCGAGCTGGAGCACACCGACGACCGCCAGGAGGCGATGGGCATCGCCGTCGGCACCGCCGGTTCGGCCGTGGTGTTCGCCGGTCTGACGGTGATCATCGCCCTCGTCGCGCTCAGCGTCGTCGGGATCTCGTTCCTCACGGCCATGGGCCTGGGCGCGGCCGCGACGGTCGCCGTCGCGGTGCTGGTCGCGCTGACGCTGCTGCCCGCCATCCTGGGCATGCTGAAGACGAAGGCCTTCTCGCTGCGCTTCCGCCGCTACACGCCGGCCCGCGACGCCAACGGCCACGTCCTGAACCACGGCGTCCGCTGGGCGCGGTTCGTCGGCAGGGCGCCGCTGGTGTGGGTGCTGCTGGTCGTCGTGGGCCTCGGCGCCCTGGCGATTCCGGTGAAGGACATGCACCTCGCGCTGCCGACCGACAGCACCGCCGCGGAGGACACCACCCAGCGCAAGGCGTCCGACCTCGTCACCGAGGCGTTCGGCCCCGGCCGGCTCTCGCCGATGCTCGTGGTCGTCGACGCGCGCGGCGTGGAGGACCCCCAGGAGCAGCAGGCCGCCTACCAGGCCGTCACGCAGTGGGCCGCCGACCAGGACGACGTCGCGAGCGCCATGATGGCGGCGGGCAACGAGCAGGGCGCGATGATCCTGCTCACCCCGTCGTCCGGGGCCGAGGACACCGCCACCGAGGAGCTGCTCCAGTCGCTGCGCGACGGTGAGCAGGCCATCGAGGCCGAGACGGGAACGTCCATCGGCGTGACCGGGATGACGGCCATCCAGACCGACGTCTCGGAGAAGCTCTCCGACGCGCTGCCCGTCTACCTGGCGATCGTCATCGGCCTGGCCTTCGTGCTGCTGGTCATGGTCTTCCGCTCGCTGCTGGTGCCGCTCACCGCGACGCTCGGCTTCCTGCTGTCGGTGATGGCCACGCTCGGCGCGACCGTCGCGATCTTCCAGGAGGGCCTGTTCGGGATCTTCCCGGGCCAGCCGATCGTGAGCTTCATCCCGATCTTCCTGATCGGCGTGGTCTTCGGCCTGGCGATGGACTACCAGGTGTTCCTGGTGACCCGGATCCGTGAGGCCCACGTGCACGGTGCCTCGTACCGTGAGGCGGTCGTCGACGGCTTCCGCAACAGCGCGCGCGTGGTCACGGCGGCGGCGCTCATCATGACCTCGGTCTTCGCCGGCTTCATCTTCATGGACGAGCCGATCGTGCAGTCGATGGGCTTCGCGCTGGCGGCCGCGGTGATCTTCGACGCGTTCGTGGTGCGGATGGTGCTGATCCCCGCTCTGATGTACCTCATGGGCGAGAAGGCCTGGTACCTGCCGCGCTGGCTGGACCGGATCCTGCCCAACGTGGACATCGAGGGCGAGAACCTGCACCGGCCCCACCTCGAGGACCACTACGCCAAGGTGAACGCCTGATCCTCGGCCTGCACGGGCTGTCCACGGTTCCTCCGTGGGCAGCCCGTCGTCGTCCGTGGTGGCTCAGCGACCCCACACGCCGGGATCCCCCGGGTAGGACGGTGCGTTCGGCGGCACGACAGGCTGCGCGGCGGCCGGCACGACGGGCGGTGCCGGCACTGCGGGAGTCGGGCCCTCGGCGGCGGGCACGTACGGCGGGGGCGGCACCACGACATAGGCAGGGGCCGCGGCGGGCGCCGGTGCGGGCAGCGGCGGACGGCGCCGCTGGAGGCCGCGACGCCGGGCGGACCACTCGACGAGGGCCCAGAAGACGAGGCACATCACCGTGGACGGGACGACCTCGTTCCACAGCCCCGCACCTTCCCCGCTCGAGTCGATGACGCCCACGATGTCGAGCACCATGAGGACGATGTTGTTGGCCACGTGCAGGGCCACGGCGGCCTCGAGGCCGCCCGTGCGGATCGTGAGCACGGCCGCGATGACGCCGAAGGCGAAGACCGAGACGAGCCCCCAGAACGAGTAGAGGTGGCCGGCGGCGAACAGCAGGCTCGTGGCGACGACGGGGACCACCGTCCAGCGGGTCCACGAGCCGATCAGCTGCATCAGCCCGCCGCGGAACACGTACTCCTCGGCCGCGGCCTGGAACGGCACGACCAGCAGGACGACCGCGAGGGCGGCCAGGGCGCGCCCACCGGGTGCCTCGACGCTGACAGTCTCGTCGCCCGCCACCGCGGCCACCAGGACCGAGAGGCCGAGCGCCGCCGCGACGACGAGGAACGCCAGCGCGAGGCAGCGGCCGAGCCACGACCAGCGCAGGTGTCCCTCGACCGAGTGCAGGTAGCCCACGTGGCGCCGCCACACCAGCGCGACCGCCAGCACGACGCACGGCAGCAGCACGGCGATCGTGGCGAGCTGGAAGAGCAGCAGGCCCGGATCGTCCAGGGCGATGTCGGTGTCGGTCCCGTCGAGCCACGTGTCGAACGACGTACCGGACGCCGCGACGCCGACGACGGCCACGATGACCAGGACGACGACCAGGACGACGTAGAGGAAGGTCCCCACGACCGCCGCGACCGGCAGCTTCCAGTGCGCGAAGTCGGGGGACTCACGCGCCAGTCGGGGATAGGACGTCGTCGAGGAGCTCACGGCCGCATCCTCACACAGACGAACGACGCCCCCGGCCCTGTGTCCACAGCTTCGGGAACCACAGGGGCGGGGGCGTCGTGACGCAGGCGTCAGATCACTTCGCGGCGGCCTTGAGGCGCGAGCCGGCGCTGACCTTCACGCCGTAGCCGGCGGGGATGTCGATGGTCTCGCCCGTGGCGGGGTTGCGGCCCGTGCGAGCGGCGCGCTGCACGCGCTCGACCGAGAGGACACCCGGGATCGAGATCTTCTCGCCCTTGGCGACCGAGTCGATGACGAGCTCGGCGAAGGCGGTGACGAACTCGTCGACGTCCTTCTTGGTGCTGCCGGTCTTGGCGGCCAGCTCGGCCACGAGATCGTTGCGGGAAAGTGCCACGATTCTGCTCCTGAAATGGATGAAATGGGTACTGCGTCAGTCTAGGGATGACACGGGAGGGTCCGCCTGCCGGGGGCCCCCGGGCGTGTCGCGAGATTTCAGTCCCAATCGGGTGCGGGGAGCTCCGTGAGGGCCTCGATCGCGGCCAGGTAGTCCGCCCGCGGAACCTCGCGCACCCCGAGCGTCGCCAGGTGGTCGGTCTGCCACTGGGTGTCGATGAGCCAGTCCGGGAGCACCGACATCCGCTCGACCAGGCCGACCAGGGCCGCCTTCGAGGCGTCGGTGCGGTGGTGGAACATCGATTCGCCTGCGAACAGGGCTCCGATCCCCAGTCCGTACAGCCCTCCGACGAGCCGCCCGTGCTCGTCGCGGGTCTCGACGCTGTGCGCGTGACCCAGCTCGAACAGCCGGATGTAGGCCTTGCGGATCGCCGGGTTGATCCACGCCCCCGGACGGCGCGGGTCGGCGCATGCGGCGATGACCGCCTCGAAGTCCTGGTCCACGGTGATCGTGAACGAGCGCATCGAGCGCCGCAGTGAGCGCGAGACGCGCAGGTCACCCGGCCCGAGGACGCCGCGGTCCATCGGCGACCACCAGAGCAGGCGCCTGCGGTCGGGCATCGGGAAGGCTCCGTGCCGGTAGGCCGCGATGAGGGTGGACGGCTCGAGGTCGGCGCCGGACGCGATGCAGTCCTCCTCGGGCCACTCCGCCGGCTCGAACGCCCAGGGCGAGGGCGGCAGGGGCACCGGTCTCATGCGTCAAGCATGGAGGTCAGGTGGTGCTCGACGGCACCGCCCCATTCGGCCATTTCCTCGCGGGTGGCGGTCAGCAGCGCCCGATGCCACGTCACGGCGCGGTTCACGGCGTGGGTGAAGCCCGAGGCCCGCCACAGGCACTCGAACTCGGGCGGCTCGACCTCCCACACCTCGCACCAGGCGGGCGCGACGTCCTCCCACGCCACCGCGTCCTGCGAGGTCACGACGCCGTAGGGCACCGAGAGCAGCTCGACGGCGTGGGCCCACATGCCGTCGCCGAGGTCGAAGAAGGCGACGTCGTCGCCCGAGCCGTGGAGGTTCCACGGGTGCAGGTCACCGTGCTGCCAGGTGGACGGGACGGCCGACGCGGCGAGGACTGCGCAGGCGTCGACGAGCTCGGGTCGGCGCGCGCGCAGCTCCTCGATCCGCCCGGGAGGAACGCGACCGTCGTGGTCGGCAGGAGACTGCTCGTGGATCTCCAGCAGCCGGTCGAAGCGCGCGACGACCGTCTCCGGGCCCGCGTCCGGGAGGCCGGTGGCGAGCAGTTCGTCGTGGTGGCCGACCAGGGCGCGCTGCACGCGGGCCGCCTGGGCCACAGCCCGGCACCAGTCCTGCGCCGTGGGCGTGCGTTGGTCGCCGACGGTGGGGCCGTGGTCGAGCGTGAGCATCCAGCCCCGCTCGCCGTCCACGGCCAGCGGCTCCTGCACCGCCCCGGGCACGAGGCGGGCCATCGCCTGCTGCAGGGGCGGCTCGAACGCCATCGCCGGGCACGTGGCCTTGAACCAGACCCGCCCGGCGTCGGTGGGGACGGTGAGCTGGGTCGACCAGGGCCGGATCCGGGGCTGCTCGATCTCGCCGGTCACCGCGATCGCGTGCTCGGCGAGGGCCCCCGTGAGCCACTCCACCGCGAGGGCACGCCACTGCGGCGTCGCCACGTGCGTCGAGAACGGCTCCTGCGCCATGGCGCCACCCTAGGGGCGGGGCGTGCTCGCGGCGAGTGAGCGGATTCGCCCAGGCTTCCTATGCTTGCCGCATGGGTATGAAGGACCGCATCGCCAAGGAGGCCGGCACCCGTGTCGTGCCCAACGTGGCCTCCGGGTACGTCCGCACGGTGCTCGACAGCGCCATCGACGGCGTCGGGCCGCTGCGGTCGGTCGCCGAGACGGCCGGAGCGAAGCTCGCGGCGCACGGCGGTGACGTCGAGAAGGCGGTCGCCGCGCTGGTCCGCTCCCACACCAGCCTCGCGGGGCTCCAGGGCTTCGTCACCAACCTGGGCGGCATCGCGCTCGCGCCGGTCAGCGTCCCGGCGAACGTCGTGGGCGTGACGATCGTGCAGTGCCACCTCGTGGCCAGCATCGCCCACCTCCGCGGCTACGACATCGAGGACCCCCGCGTCCGCAACGCCGTGCTCGCGGTGATGCTCGGCGAGGACACCGTCGCCGACATGATCAAGAAGCGCACGCTGCCCTCCTCGCCGATGGCGCTCGCGACCTCGCCGATGCACGATCCGGTCCTCGACGACCGGATCGCCAAGGAGGTCACGGGCGAGCTCGTCGGCCGCACCATCGGTCGCCGCGCGCTCATGCTCGCCGGCAAGAAGATCCCGCTGCTCGGTGGCGCCGTCGGCGCGACCGCCGACGGCTTCGGCACGTGGCAGGTCGGTCGCTACGCCCAGGACGAGCTCAAGGACCGCCGCCTCCGACGCTGAATCCGAACGTGGTCTCGATACGCCGCTCGCTGCGCTCACGAGCTACTCGACCACCGGGGGATCAGGCGAGGGCGCGGACGACCGCGGAGGGGCTCTCGCGGCCCAGCACCTGCGCCATCGTGACGCTTGCGCGGACGAGCGCCGGCAGGTCGACGCCGTGCTCGATCCCCAGGCCGTTCAGCATCCACACGAGGTCCTCGGTGGCGAGGTTGCCCGTGGCGCTCTCGGCGTAGGGGCAGCCGCCCAGGCCGCCGGCCGACGCGTCGAAGGTCGTGATGCCGCAGCGCAGCGCCGCGAGCGCGTTCGCCAGCGCCTGGCCGTAGGTGTCGTGGAAGTGCATCGCGAGGCGGTCGGGCGCCACGCCCGCCGCGGCGAACTCCGCCACGAGCCGCGCCACGTGCGCGGCCGTGCCCACGCCGATCGTGTCACCGATCGACAGCTGGGTGGCCCCGAGGTCGAGCAGGCGCGAGCCGACGCGCACGACCTGAGCGGGATCGACCGGGCCCTCCCAGGGATCGCCGAAGCACATCGAGACGTAGGCCCGGACGTCCACGCCCGCGTCGAGGGCGCGGGCGACGACCGGCGTGAACATCGCGAACTGGTCCTCGACCGAGCTGTTGAGGTTCTTGCGCGCAAACGTCTCGGTGGCACTGGCGAAGATCGCGATGTGCCGCACCCCGGCCTCCAGCGCGCGATCGAGCCCTCGCTCGTTCGGCACGAGGACGGGCAGCGGGACCGCACCGTCCATCGGCAGCCGCGCCACGACCTCACCGGCGTCGGCGAGCTGCGGAACCCACTTCGGGTGGACGAAGCTCGTGGCCTCGACCACCGGCAGCCCCGCCGCCATCAGGTCGCGAATGAACGCGACCTTGGCGTCCACGGGGACGATGCCCGACTCGTTCTGCAGGCCGTCGCGCGGGCCGACCTCGTAGATCGTGACGCGCTCGGGCAGGGCGGGATCGCGCTCGACCATCGGCAGTGCGTCCATCAGTCCTCCCGGGCCTCGACGTGGAACAGCAGGTCGCCCATCCTCACCTGACGGCCCACCGTGGCGGCCACCTCGGTGACGACGCCGGCGTGCGCGGCGGTGAGGGCCAGCTCCATCTTCATCGCCTCGACGGCACCGAGCCGCTGACCGGCCTCGACCTCCTGGCCCGGCTCGACCTCAACGGCGATGATGGTGCCGGGCATGGGCGCCGTGACCTCGGCGTCGCCGGCGTGGACGGCGCGCGGGCGACGCGTGCCATCGGGCCGCTCGAAGACGTGGGTCTCGCCGCGGACGGCCACCCACGCCCTCGCCCCGTCGGTCGTGGCGGGCAGGACGTGGTCGGACCAGGACGTGATCTCGTGCCGCTCGCCCTCCTCGTCGACCACGGGGAGCAGCAGCGGCGCCGCGGGGCCGGCCAGCCTCCAGCCGTCGGCGGGTCGCGGCCACAGGAGCCGGGCCGCGCAGGCCGCCGCGGCCTCGGGCACGACCGGCAGCGACAGCAGCTCCTCGGGCGCGGTGTCGAGCCAGCCGGTGTCCATCTCGGCCGCACGGAACCGCGCCGAGTCCACGACCCGGCGCAGGAACCCGACGTTCGAGCGGATGCCGAAGACCGCCGTCATGTCGAGCGCCTCGACCATCGCGTCGACGGCCTCGTCGCGGTCGTCGCCCGTCGTGACGATCTTCGCGATCATCGGGTCGAACGCGGCGCTGACGTCGGCCGCGTCGAAGTCCTCGATGACCGACTCCACGCGGGCGCCGGGCCACCACACCTCGCGGATACGGCCGGCCTGCGGCAGGAAGCCCGCGTAGGGGTCCTCGGCGTAGACGCGCACCTCGACGGCGTGACCGTGCTCGGTGATCTCGTCCTGGCGCAACGGCAGCGGCTCGCCGGCGGCGACGGCCAGCTGCCAGTGGACGAGGTCGGTGCCGGTGACCTCCTCGGTGACCGGGTGCTCCACCTGGAGCCGCGTGTTCATCTCGAGGAAGTAGGCCTCGTCGCCGTGGACGAGGTACTCCACCGTGCCCGCGTTGACGTAGCCCACCTCACGGCACAGGGCGACCGCGGCGGAGCGGATCCGCTCGCGCACCTCGGGGTCCAGACCCGGTGCCGGAGCCTCCTCCACGACCTTCTGGTGGCGGCGCTGCACCGAGCAGTCACGGTCGAGCAGGTGCACCACGTGGCCCTGGCGGTCGCCGAAGACCTGCACCTCCACGTGACGACCACCCTCGACGTAGCGCTCGATGAGCAGGGTGTCGTCGTCGAACGCGGCGCGGGCCTCACGCGCGGCGGTGGTCAGGGCGTGGCCGAGGTCCTTCGGGTCGCGCACGACGTGCATGCCCTTGCCGCCACCACCGGCGGCGGCCTTCACGAGCACGGGGTAGGCGTCGGTCGGCACGGCGCCGGGCTCGTAGCGCGGCATGACCGGAACTCCGGCCCGCTCGGCGACCTCGCGTGCCCGGTCCTTGCGGCCCATCAGCTCGATGACGTCGGCGTCCGGCCCCACGAAGACGAGCCCCGCCTCGGTGACCGCCCGCGCGAACGCGGCGTTCTCGGAGAGGAAGCCGTACCCGGGGTGGACGGCTGCGGCGCCGGCCTCGCGCGCGGCCTCGACGATCGCGGCGCCGTCGAGGTACGACGGCACCTCGACCGCGGCGTCGGCCCACGGGAGGTGAGCGGTGTCGCCGGCGACGTGCACGGCGATGCCGCGGATGCCGAGCTCGCGGCACGCCCGCAGCACGCGGGCGGCGATCTCGCCGCGGTTGGCGACCAGTACGGAGTCGAGGGTCATGTCACTCACATCCGGAAGATGCCGAAGCTCGGCGCGGGAACGGGGGCGTGGGCGGCCGCGGCCAGGCCGAGGGCCAGGACCCGTCGGGTGTCGACCGGGTCGATGATCCCGTCGTCCCACAGTCGCGCGGTGGAGTAGTACGGCGAGCCCTGGGTCTCGTACTGGTCGCGGATCGGCGCCTTGAACGCCTCCTCGGCGTCGGGCGAGTCGAAGTCGCCGCGCACGGTCGCCAGGACCGAAGCCGCCTGCTCGCCGCCCATCACCGAGATCCGGGCATTGGGCCACATCCACAGGAACCGCGGGTCGTAGGCGCGGCCGCACATGCCGTAGTTGCCGGCGCCGAACGAGCCGCCGATCACCACGGTGAACTTCGGGACGACGCTCGAGGCGACCGCCGTGACGAGCTTCGCGCCGTCCTTGGCGATGCCGCCGTTCTCGTACTCCCGGCCGACCATGAAGCCGGTGATGTTCTGCAGGAACACCAGCGGGATGCCGCGCTGGTTGGCCAGCTCGATGAAGTGCGCCCCCTTGAGGGCCGACTCGCTGAACAGGATGCCGTTGTTGGCCAGGATCGCCACGGGCCAGCCGTCGATGTGCGCGAACCCGCACACGAGGGTGTCGCCGTAGAGCGGCTTGAACTCGTGCAGGCGGGAGTCGTCGACGATGCGGCTGATCACCTCGCGCACGTCGTAGGGGGTGCGCGAGTCCACCGGGACGACGTCGTAGAGGCCGGCGGGATCCTCGCGCGGCGGCATCGGCTCGCGGCGCGTGATCGTGGGCTCCTGCGGACGCGCGAACGTGTCGACGATCGAGCGCACGAGCTGCAGCGCGTGGTCGTCGTCGTCGGCCAGGTGGTCGACGACGCCCGAGACCTTGGCGTGGACCTCGCCGCCGCCGAGCTCCTCGGCCGTGACGACCTCGCCGGTCGCGGCCTTCACGAGGGGCGGCCCGCCGAGGAAGATCGTGCCCTGGTCGCGCACGATCACCGACTCGTCGCTCATCGCCGGCACGTAGGCGCCGCCCGCGGTGCACGAGCCCATCACCGCGGCCACCTGCGGGATGCCGCGCGAGGACATCTGCGCCTGGTGGAAGAAGATCCGGCCGAAGTGGTCGCGGTCGGGGAAGACCTCGTCCTGCATCGGCAGGAAGGCGCCCCCGGAGTCCACGAGGTAGAGGCACGGCAGGTGGTTGTCCGCCGCGATGGTCTGGGCCCGCAGGTGCTTCTTGACGGTGAGCGGGTAGTACGTGCCGCCCTTGACCGTCGCGTCGTTCGCCACGATCACGCACTCGCGCCCGGAGACGGTGCCGATGCCCGTGATGATGCCGGCGCTCGGGACGGCGAACGGGTCGTCCCCGTAGAGGCCGTAGGCGGCGAGCGCGCCGATCTCGAGGAAGGGCGAGCCCGGGTCGAGCAGCCGGTCCACCCGCTCGCGCGGCAGCAGCTTGCCGCGCGAGACGTGACGCTCGCGGGCCTTCTCCGACCCGCCCAGCCGCGCGGTGGCGGTGCGCTCCCTCAGCTCGGCGACGAGCTCTCTCATGTTCACGGCTCGAAGGTTAACACTCATTAACCTGCGCTGCTATGCTCCTGCCGTGAGCCGCCGCGAGCAGATCCTCGACACCGCCGCCGGACTGTTCGCCGAGCGCGGCTTCCACGGGGTCTCGGTCAACGACATCGGCGAGGCGTGCGGGATCTCCGGCCCGGCCCTCTACAAGCACTTCGCCGGCAAGGAGGACCTGCTGGCCCACTCGCTCACCTCCATCAGCGAGCGACTCCTCTCGGAGGGTCGGCAGCGTCGCGCGGAGGCCGGCGATCCGGCCGCGGCCCTCGACGCCCTCATCGCGTGGCACGTCGAGTTCGCGCTGACCCACCCGGCGCTCATCGTGATCCAGGACCGCGAGTGGTCGAACCTCCCGCCGGCCGCCCAGGCCGCCGTCCGCGAGCTGCAGCTGGCCTACATCGACGCGTGGGTCGAGACCCTGCGCGAGCTGCGCGCCGACCTCGACCGCGCGACGGCCCGTGCCGCCGTCCAGGCGGTGTTCGGGCTGATCAACTCCACCCCGCACTCGGCGCGGATCAGCGCGGACTCGATGGCGCGGCTGCTGGCGTCGATGGCGCGCGCCGCGCTGCTCGCGACCTGAACGAGATCGTGGCGACCGCCACGCCGACCATCATCACGATGCCGCCCACCCACTCCAGCGCGCTGGGCACCTCGTCCAGCGCGACCCACGCCGACAGGACCCCGACCGGCGGGACGAGCAGGATGAACGGCACGACGCTGGCCGCGGGGTACTTCGCCATCAGGCCGTTGAAGATCGTGTAGCCCACGAGCGAGGACAGCACCACGGTGTAGAGCGTGCTGATCCAGGCCTCGATCCCGAACCGGCCCAGGGCGGCCGAGATCTCGGCCGGCCCCTCCACCGTGAGCGAGACGGCGAGCGCGGGCAGCGGCACGACGAGCGCCGACCACACCACGAGCGACAGCCCCGACGACACCTTCGCGGCCCGCGCCACGACGTTGCCGATCGCCCACGAGAGCGCGGCGCCGATCGTGACGAGCAGCGGGACCAGCGGGGCGTCCTGGTGGAAGCCCCAGGCGACGATCGCCAAGCCGGCGGTGCCGATCGCGGCGCCGATGCCCTGACGACGGGACGCCCGCTCGCCGAGGACTCCGGCGGCGATCAGGATCGTGAAGATGACCTGCGCCTGCAGGACCAGCGCGGCCAGGCCTGCGGGCATGCCGATGGCCATCGCCAGGTACAGCAGCCCGAACTGACCGAAGCTCATGAAGAAGCCGACGGCGACGACGACCTGCCACGAGGCCTTGGGCCGCGCCACGAAGAACACGAGGGGGAACGCCACGAGGACGAACCGGATCGCCAGGAACAGGAAGGGCGGCACGTCGGCGAGACCGACGTGGATGGCGACGAAGTTGCAGCCCCAGAGCACCGCCACGAGGACGGCGAGCAGGCTGTCGCGGCGGGTCACCGGGCCATGCTGTCAGGTGGGCGTCACCCGGCGCAGCGGCGCCCGCTGCCAGTCCTCGTCAAGATCACGCCACCGGCGGTCTCGCATCGGCAGCGAGATCACCGGCGGCACGGGGGTGCCGGCGGCGAGGAGGTCGAGCACGTCGCGCTCGTGGGGCACGAACGGCTCGGGCAGGGCCGACAGCGGGTACCACCCGGCCTCGGCGGCCTTGTCCGCCTCCAGGTGGGCTGCGTCGCCGCTCCACCGCGTCACCTCGAAGAAGACGTCGATCCGCTGCTCGACCTGCGGGCCGCCGCGCTCGAAGCGGTGGATCGCGGTCACGGGACGCAGATCGTCGGGGGCGATCGTCACGCCGGCCTCCTCGAGCGCCTCGCGCACCGCGGCCTCGTGCACGGACTCGCCGGGGTCGACGTGGCCGGCCACGACCGCCCAGTACCCGTCGCGGTACCCGGTCCCGGCGCGACGCTGCACGAAGACCTCGTCGCCGCGGCGCAGGATCACGTAGGCGGCGGCGACGAGCAGCGAGCGGGAGTCGGCGTGGTCGTCCAACGGGTAGTGCTCGGTCACGTCGCCAGTGTTCCAGACCGAACCGGAGACAGCCGTGGCTCAGGGCCGGCAGCGCTCGGCGTAGAACTCCTCCAGCGACTCCCGGACCGCATCGTCGAGCGGCAGCGTGAAGTACGCGTGCTCGATGTCGGTGGTGCGCACGCGGACGCCGAAGCGCGACCCGACCTTGTCCTCGGCGACCACGTGCGGATCGCAGCGGCCCATGACGACGTCGAGACGCACGCGCTGCGGCTGGTCGAGCGGCAGCTCCACGTCCACCGGCGTGGCCGGCCCGAACGCGAAGCGCAGCGTGGGCGCGAAGCCGAGCAACACCACGTCGTTCGGCTCACGGGGAGCGAGATCGAGGGTGGCCGACCACGTGTCGCCGCGGACCCCCGGCGGGCCGACCGTGACCGTGGTGGCGGCGTCGAACGCCTGCTCGCCGCAGTCCCCGTCGACCAGGTCGCGCAGCACGCCGTACGGGTCCTCGACGTCCACTCGCGAACGGCGATCGTCGTCGCCGGTGCGGTAGGTGAACTCCGCGACCGTCGCGAGCTCCTCCCCCTCGGGGCACGTGCCGGCGGGCGGGTCGACGTCGATGCCCGTGCCGAAGCCCGGACCGACCGACTCCGTGCCCGACCAGTCGACCGCCTCGGACCACCGGTTCGACTCCAGGCGCATCGCCGAGAGCGTGATCTCGCGGTCGGTGTCGTTGCGGATCGCGATCGCGATGTCACGGGTCAGGCGCTTGCCGCGGTACTGCATCACCTCAGCCGTGAACCCCTCCGGCGCGTCCTCCAGGTCGGGCGCGGCCGAGCACCCCGCCACCACCAGGAGGGCTGAGACCAGCGCGACACGACCCCGCATGGGCCGAGTGTAGGTCCGCTCAGGCGTGGCGCAGGGTGCGTCGCGAGATGAGCGCAGCGGCCAGGGCGACGAAGATCGCAGCACCCGCGGTGAACTGCACGCCGAGGTCGAACGCCGAGGCGGCCGAGGCGTGGATCCACCCCTGCACCGGCGCCGCGAACTGCTCGGCGAACTGCAGGGTGCTGCCGAGGGTCTCGAACGCGTTCTCCTGCTCGCCGAACTTCGCGACCGCCGGGACCGTCAGGTTCGAGCGGAACGTCGCGGTGAGCACGCTGCCGAGCACCGCGGTGCCCAGGACGGCACCGATCTCGTAGGCGGTCTCGGAGATCGCCGACGCGGCGCCCGCCTTCTGCGGCGGCACGCTCGACAGGATGAGGTCGTTGGTGATCGTCTCGGCCAGGCCGATGCCGATGCCCAGGATCAGGAACGCCACACCCACCGAGAGCACCGTCGGGTGACCCGTGAAGGCCGCCAGCGCGTAGCCGCTCGATGACAGCATGAAGCTCAGCGGTACGAGGGTGCGCGCCGGGACCCGCTCGACGAGACGCACGGCCGCGAAGCCGGCCGCCATCGTGGCGATCGAGCCGGGCACCAGGACCAGCGCCGACTCCAGCGGGGACAGCCCCAGCACGAGCTGGAGCAGCTGGGCGCCGAAGTAGAGGAAGCCCGCCAGTGCCATGAGGCTGAGGGCGTTCGCCGCCAGGGCGCCGCTGAAGACCGGGTTGCGGAACAGGCTCAGGTCGAGCATCGGCGTGGCACTGCGCTGCTGGCGGCGGATGAAGCACCAGCCGGCACCGAGGCCCAGGGCCAGCGCGGCGAGCGTGGTGTCGTCGAGGCCGGCCGTGGCACCGTGCTTGATCGCGAAGACGAGCGGCACCATCGCGACCAGCGACAGCACGACCGAGGTCGGGTCGAACGGGCCGGGCTGGGGGTCTCGCGACTCGGGGATGAGCGCGAGCGCCGCGGGAACGAAGGCGATGATCAGCGGGACGTTCAGCAGGAACACCGAGCCCCACCAGAAGTGCTCGAGCAGGTAGCCGCCCACCACCGGGCCGAGGACGGCACCGCCGGAGAACATGGCCGCCCACGCCGCGATCGCGGTGCGCCGGTCGCGCGCGTCCTCGAAGATGTTGCGGATCAGCGACAGCGTCGAGGGCATGAGGGTCGCGCCGAAGAAGCCGAGCAGCGCACGGCCCGCGATCAGCATCTCCGGGCTCGTGCTGAAGGCCGCGAGCACGGAGGCGGCGCCGAATCCGACGGAGCCGGCCACGAGCAGGCGGCGGCGACCGATGCGGTCGCCGAGGCTGCCCATGGCGATGAGCAGACCGGCCAGCATGAGCGCGTAGATGTCGACGATCCACATGAGCTGGTTGCCACTCGGGCGCAGCTCGCGACTGATCTCGGGCAGCGCGAAGGACAGCACCGTGTTGTCGACCGAGACGAGCAGCACGGGCAGCATCAGCACGGCCAACGCGGACCATTCGCGTCGGCCGGCACGGGCGGCATGAGGTGTGAACGTGGACATCACCCTTACTGTACCGTCCAGACGGTACAGTTCCAAAATGACTCGCGTCACAGGGCTTTCCGGTGATCAGGGTCACCCGCGTCGCAGGTTCCGGGCCGTGGACGCGGCCGGATCACTAGGCTGAGCCCATGGCCGAGGAGCGCAGTACCCGCGATCGCGTCCTCGACGCCTTCGAGCGCCTGCTGGTGGGTGCCGGCAGCCGCGCCGCCACGCTGGACGCCGTCGCCGCGGAGGCCGGCGTCTCCAAGGGCGGGCTGCTGTACCACTTCCACAGTCGCGAGGCCCTCGTCGACGGCATGGTCGAGCGGCTGCGCGAGCAGGCGGCTCGTGACGTCGAGCAGATGCGCTCGGCCGAGCAGGGCCCCGTGGCCTTCTACCTCGAGACCTCCGTGGACACCGGCAGCGACTTCGACCGCGCCCTGATCGCGGCGTCGCGCATCGCCCAGGAGCACGACCACGGCGCGCGCGCGGCGCTGGCCGACATCCGCGACGCGTGGTTCGGCGTCCTCAACGAGCACCTCGGCGACGAGGCCCTCGCCCGCACGATCCAGCTCATCGGCGACGGCCTCTACTTCGACGACACCACCGGCCTGGGCAGCCCCGACGCGCTCGGCCACGTGCGCGAGGTCCTGGGCCGCCTCGGCCAGTGAGCCGCGTGTCGGGCCGGCCGGCGCTCAGGTGGACACCGACCCGGACGTGACGCATCGTGGGGAACTCCGAGTCCTTCGACGAATGAGGCCATCCGCATGACGCAACGCACCCCACGACGCGCGCGCAGCGCCGTCACCGCACTCGCCGGCGCACTCGCCCTGACGGCGATCTCGTTCGTCTCACCGACGAGTGCGCAGGCCGCGACGAGGTTCATCGTCGTCCAGCACAACGTGGAGAAGAACGGCGCGGCGATCACCCACGCACTGGCGAAGGCTCACAGCCTCGGCGCCCAGGCGGTGACCCTGCAGGAGGTCTGTGCGAGCGACGTGCCGCTGATCCAGAGCTACGCCGCCAGCGTCGGCCAGACCTGGTCGGTGCACGCGCAGCAGAGCCGTACCGCCGGCTGCGGCGCCCGGGGCGACGTCATGACCGTCGCCGTGCGGACCGCGGCCGGCGCGGACAACGTCGTCCGGTCGCTCTCCCAGGACGAGTCCGTGAACGACGACGGCAGCCTGCACACGCGGCAGCAGGAGCTGGTGTGCGTGCGGTGGACGGACACCTCCGTGCGCACCGTGTGCTCCGTGCACGTCGCGCTGGGCAAGGCCTACGTCGTGGGCAGCCCCACCCTCAACGCGCGCAAGACCCAGATCAAGGAGATCAAGGACATCACCGCGACGTTCATCGGCAACGGCCAGCTGGTCGTCGTGGGCGGCGACTTCAACGCCGTCCCGAAGGACCCGGTGCTGAACCGCATGTACGCCCGCGGCGTCGACGAGGACGGCAACTCCCCGAACGGCAAGTTCTTCGAGGCGGCGCAGCTCGAGGGGCAGACCTCCAACCGCGGGGGCAACGCCACGGACCAGAGCGGCAAGCGCAAGATCGACCACGTGTTCTTCTCGAACAACAAGACCCCGTGGACGCAGTCGGGCGCGGCCTTCAACGCCCTCGACAGCCCGTCCGACCACCAGCTGGTCGTCGCGAAGGCCACCGTCCAGGGCTGACGCCCCGGCGCGGCGCCCGGGGTCACGACCTCAGGCGTCGCGCCAGACCGGCTCGAGCCGCTCGAACGGCAACCGCTCCAGGACGGCGAGGTCGGCGGCGGCGACCTCGTAGCTGACGCGGTCGGGGCCGTAGGCCACGTCGATCACGTCGGTGTCGCGGCGCAGGCGGCTCTCCATCGCGCCGACCTCGGTGACCGGGACGGTCACCCGGGCCCGCTGCCACAGGCGCCTCTCGCGGACCCCGGCCTCGTCGAGCGCTGCCCCGGTGGCGTCGGCGTAGGCGCGGGCGAGGCCCCCGGTGCCCAGCAGCGTGCCGCCGAACCACCGCGTCACGACGACGACGACGTCGCTGACCTCACGTCCGGTGATGACCTCGAGCATGGGTCGTCCGGCGGTCCCCGAGGGCTCGCCGTCGTCGTTGCTGCGACGCAGCGCGGCCTCGGGGCCGACGACGAAGGCGGTGCAGTGGTGCCGGGCGTCGTGGTGCGTCGCGCGGACGTCGGCGATGAGCGCCCGGGCGCTCGCCTCGTCCTCCACGCGCCCCGCACGCGCCAGGAAGCGCGACCTCAGCACCACGATCTCGGCCTCGGCGGTGTCGCCGAGGCCGAGATCGAGCGTGCGGTAGGTCGCCACCCTCAGCGCTTGCGCAGTTCCAGGAAGATCGAGGGACCGAAGTCGCTGGAGGCGAGGGGCTTCTGCAGCACGCGCTCGACCGCGACGAGCACCTTGCCCGGCACGTAGCGCTTGAGCTTCTGGCTGCGCAGGTTCGACACCGACAGCTTGCGCTGCAGCACCAGGCCGGCCGCGGCCAGCTGGCCGACGACCGTGTCGATGTTGTGGTTCACGAAGGCGATCGCGTCGGGCTCGTCGGCCGCGACGGTGCGGATGCTGACGGGCTCCTTCGGCAGCGCCTTGCCGGCCTTCTTGAAGGCGCGACGGTTCTTGAAGTGGCCGTAGTTCGCGACCTCGATGATCGCCGTGCCGCCGGGCGCGAGCACGCGGGCGATCTCGGCGAACTCGTCGGTGGGCTCGGGGATGTGGTGCATGACCCGGACCATCGTGATGAGGTCGAGCTCGCCGTCGCCGAACTGCAGGGCGTCGGCCTGCTGGCGCGCCTTGATGACGTCGGTGCCCTCGAGGAACTTCTCGGCGGCGTCGAGCTGGGTCTGACTGGGCTCGGCGAGCGTGACCTGGTCGGCGTACTCGCGCAGCAGCAGCGCGAGGCGGCCGAAGCCACCGCCCACGTCGGCGGCCTTGGCGAACCGGCGGCCCTTGAGCAGCCGGCGGATCGCCACCTGCTCGGCGGCGTTCTCGTAGTCGCGGTTGTTCCAGTACTGGGTGTAGTCGTATCCCCGGTCGTACTGGTCGGCGACCTTCTTGCTGGGCTTGTCCTCGTTCACCGGGCAACCCTAACAATCAGGGGCTGAACGGCGGTCATCGCCGGACGCCGGTCAGCGGCCGAACCGGCGCGGACCGAACTCGGGCTCGGTCTTCGCCATGCCGGCCTTGCGCGCGACGTCGGTGTTCGGCGACTTGAGCATGGCCCGCTGGTACTTGCGCTCGAGCGCGAACGCCCGGCGCGGCTTGGCGAGACGGGTCTCGTTCAGCAGGCGCTTGGACGCGGCGACGGAGTCGGGCGAGCGAGCGAGGAGCTGGTCGATCAGCTCGAGGGCCGGCTTGGTCGGGTCCTCGGCGACGCCCGAGGCGATGCCGTACTCGACCGCCTGCTCGCCGGAGAACACCTCGCCGGTCATCACGAGGCGCTTGGCCAGGTCGGCGCCGACCAGCTCGGCCAGCGCCACGGTGCCGCTCATGTCGGGGACCAGGCCCCACTTGGCCTCCATGATCGACCACTGGCAGTCGGGGGTGGTGAACCGGAAGTCCGCGCCCAGCGCCAGCTGGATGCCGCCGCCGAACACGTGGCCGCGCGTGACGGCGATGACCGGGACGGAGAGCTCGCGCCACGCCCACAGCGGCTGCTGGAACTTGTTCGTGCCCTTGAGCGGGTTCGGCATGAAGTAGCGGGCGACGCGCTTCTTGTCGGTCATCACCTGGGCGAAGTCCAGGCCGGCGCAGAAGGACGGGCCGCGGCCCTCGAGCAGCACCGCGCGGACGTTCGGATCGGCCTCGATCCGGTCGGCGGCCTCCAGGAGGCCGTCGAGCACGCCGAACGTGATGCCGTTCAGCTTGTCGGGGCGGTTGAGCCAGACGCGGGCGATGGGCCCCTCGATCTCGGTGACGACATGCTGTTCGGTCATGCGCTCAGGGTAGATCGTCGCCGAGCGCCTGCCGCAACTGCCGCACGGTCTCGGTCAGGGAGTGCGACGTGACGACGTCCCGCGGCCACCCCGCACCACCGAGGAACAGCGCGGTGTGACGCCCCAGCTCGGCCAGCCGTTCCAGGGTCTCGGGCCCCGGCTTCATCACCGAGGACCAGAGGAACACGGCGTCGGGCCGGCTGCTGCGCACGAAGGACTCGAGCGACTCCATGGGCAGCCGGGCCCCGAGCTCGGTCCACCCGTGGCCGTGACGGGCCAGGGCCGCGCCGAGCGCGACGATCGGCAGCTTGTGCTGCTCGTCCTCCACACTGGCCAGCACGACGCGCGCCGGCCCACGCGAGGGGTAGCGGTGCGCCGCCGCGCGCAGGGCCGTCAGGACGCACGCGGTGACGAGGTGCTCGGCGGCCACGTCGATCCGCCCGTCCTCCCAGTACAGGCCGACCTGGATCATCGCCGGGGCGATGGCCGAGTCCCAGGCCTCCTCGACGCCGAAGCGCTCGATCGCGCTCTCGGCGGCCTCCTGCACCTTCGCGGCGTCGAGCTCCTTCGCGCCCTCGAGCATGTCGAAGACGGTCTGCTCGTGGGCGGAGGCCCTGAGGCCGGCGGGTCCGGCCCCCACGATCGCGGCCAGCTCGTGCGGCGAGAGCCGCTTCACCCGCTCGGCGGCGTCGTGGGCGGGGACGCCCGACTCGATGAACCGGGCCATCGTCGCGACGCGGTCGGCGTCGACGATCGTGTAGCGACGGTGGCCGCCCGCCGTACGGAAGGTCGGACCGACGCCATAGCGGCGTTCCCAGGTCCGGAGGGTGGGAGCCGCGATTCCCAGCATCTCGGAGAGGGTACCCACGGTCCAGCGGCGGTGCATGCGGTCGATCATAAAACTTATTCAGGGTGCTTGCACAATGAATAGATTAGGTAGTACCGTCGAACTACTTGCCGGGTTGCGCACACAGCTCGAGTCAGTCCTCACCCTTGGGGAAGGGGCAGGAAACATGGTCAACATCAAGCGACTTCCGTCGCCCATCATTGAGTCCTACGAATGGCAGTGGGAGGGCGCCTGCATGGGCGTCGACTCCTCCGTTTTTTTCTCGCCCGAAGCTGAACGCGGCATGAAGCGCCACCGCCGTGAAGAGTCCGCCAAGGCCGTCTGCGCCACGTGCCCGGTCATCGACCGGTGCCGGGAGCACGCCCTCGCCGTCCAGGAGCCGTACGGCGTCTGGGGTGGCCTCACCGAGTCCGAGCGCACCGAGATCCTGGCCGGCCGTCAGGCCGCTGTCGGCTGATGGCGGCGCCGAAGAAGGCGAAGGCCAGCACCTCCGCCAAGATCCTCTACCAGCCGGTCGGGCTGATCACGTCGATCCTGGCGGGTCTGATCGCCTCGGCGGTGTTCAAGCAGGTGTGGAAGCGCGCCAGCCCGAACAGCGAGGGCGATCCGCCCAACCCGACCCAGTCGGAGTTCCCGCTCAAGGAGATCCTGCTCGCTGCGGTGATCCAGGGCGCGATCTTCTCCGGCGTACGTGCGATCGTCCAGCGGCAGGGCGCCAAGGCGTTCGCCAAGGCGACGGGTGAGTGGCCCGGCGACTGATCGTCTCCTTCTCAGCTGACGTCGGTTCCCTCCTCCTGCCGACCTCAGCACTCTGGCAATGGCCGCGGGTTCTCCCCCCGCGGCCATTGCGCGTCCCGGGCACGCTCAGCGCGCTGCCAGGACGACGACCGACTGCCCGAGCGCGGGATAGGTCGAGCCGAACGACACCTCGTCGTCGGGACGGGCGGTGTCGACCTCGAGCCGCCAGGCACGGTGCTGCCCCGGGTCGGGGAGCGCCATCTCGACGTCGCCGCCCACGTTGAGGACGACGAAGACGGCGTCGTCCAGCGCCTCGCCCATCGGGTCGCCCGCAGCGCCCCGCAGGAGCAGGCCCACCGACCGCCACTCGGGGTCGTGCCAGTCCTCGGCCGTCGGGGTCGCCCCGTCGGCCCGGTGCCACGTCACGTCTCTGTGGCCGTCAGCGCGCTCGCGGCCGTGCATGAAGGTGCGCTGGCGCAGCACCGGCTGCTCGCGGCGCAACCGGACGAGCCGGCGCACCAGCGCGAGCAGCCCGGTGTCGGGCGCCGACCAGTCGATCCAGCCGAGCTCGTTGTCCTGCGCGTAGGCGTTGTTGTTGCCGCCCTGGCTGTTGCCGATCTCGTCGCCGGCCAGCAGCATCGGCACCCCCTGCGACACCAGCAGCGTCGCCAGCAGCCCGCGCACCCGGCGCGCCCGTGCGGCCAGGACGTCGGGATCGTCGGTGGGGCCTTCGACCCCGAGGTTGTCCGAGAGGTTCTCGTCGTGGCCGTCCCGGTTGTCCTCGCCGTTGGCCTCGTTGTGCTTGTGCGCGTAGGAGGCGAGGTCGGCCACGGTGAACCCGTCGTGGGCCGTGACGAAGTTGACCGAGGCGGTGGCCCCGCGTGAGCCGTGGTCGAACTGGTCGGCCGAACCCAGCAGCCGGGCGCCGACGTCGGCACTGCCGAGCGACCGGACCTGCCACGCCCGGCGGATCCCGTCGCGGAAGCGGTCGTTCCACTCCGAGAACGGGTGCGGGAACCGGCCCAGCCGATGGCCGCCGGGGCCGAGGTCCCACGGCTCGGCGATCAGCTTCACCGTCGACAGCACCGGGTCCTGGCGGATGGCGCTGAAGAACGGCCCGTGGGGGCGGAAGCCCTTCTGGGTGCGGCCGAGCGTGGTGGCGAGGTCGAACCGGAACCCGTCGACCCCGAGCACCTCGACCCAGTACCTCAGGCTGTCCATCACGAGCCGCAGCACCGGCGGCCGGTCGACGGCGAGGGTGTTGCCCGTGCCCGTGTCGTCGACGTAGTGACGTCCCGCGTCGACGAGCCGGTAGTACGCGGTGTTGTCCAGACCGCGCAACGACAGCGTGGGGCCGAGCTCGTCACCCTCGCCGGTGTGGTTGTAGACGACGTCGACGATGACCTCGATGCCCGCCTCGTGCAGGGCGTGGACGGCCTGGCGGAGCTCGGCGACCGCGTCGTCCCGGGCGTACCGGGGCTCGGGGGCGCACCACGCGATGGGCTGGTAGCCCCAGTAGTTCCGCAGGTCCTTTGCGACGAGGAAGCGGTCGTCGAGGAACGCCTGCACCGGCAACAGCTCGACGGCGTTGACCCCCAGCGAGGTCAGGTGGTCGATGACGGCAGGCGACGCGAGGCCCTCGTAGGTGCCGCGCACCTCCTCGGGGACGCCGGGGTGCGCGGCGGTGAGGCCCTTCACGTGCGCCTCGTAGATCACCAGGTCGCTGAAGGCATGGCCGGGCCGGTTGGTCGTCGGGTCGGGGCCCGCCGGGTCGCCCTGCACGATGCCGCGCGGGACCACGGGCGCACTGTCGCGGTCGTCGAGCGTGAGGTCGTCGTCACCGGCGTGCCCGGACATCGCCTCGTCCCAGCGCAGCGGCCGGTCGAGCGCGCGGGCGTACGGGTCGATGAGCAGCTTGGCGGGGTTGAACCGCAGGCCCTCCTCGGGCCGGTGGGGGCCGTGGGCGCGCAGGCCGTACCGCGTGCCGGGTCCGACTCCGGTCACGTGGGCGTGTCGGACGTCACCGTCGCGGAAGACGAGGTCGATCCGCTCCTCGGCACCCGACTCGTCGAACAGGCAGAGCTCGACCCGCTCGGCGTTCGCCGACCAGACCGCCACGTTGACGCCGTCGCCGTCGACGGTGACGCCCAGGGGGTACGGCCGGCCGGTGGTCACGGCTCGGGTCATCGCACGATCTCCGCGAACAGCGTCGCGTAGCGCTCGGCGGAAGGCCCCCAGTCCACCGGCGTGGACATCGCCCGGTGGCGCAGCCGCTGCCAGGCGGGCGGGTCGGCGTACAGCTCGCGCGCCCGGGAGAGCGCCCCGGCGAGCCCGCCCGCGTCGATGTCGGCGAAGGCGAAGCCGGTGGCCACGTCGGCGGCGAGGTTCTCCGGCGAGGCATCCACGACGGTGTCGCGCAGACCTCCGGTGGACGCGACGACCGGGATCGCGCCGTAGCGCATCCCGTAGAGCTGGGTCAGCCCGCAGGGCTCGAAGCGCGACGGCACGAGGACCAGGTCGCCCCCGCCGTACATCCGGTGGCTGAGGGGCTCGTCGTAGCCGATCCGCACGCCGATCGACTGCGAGTACCGGGCGGCGAGGTCGTTCAGGGCGTACTCGTAGCCGGGGTCGCCGGAGCCCAGGACGATCACGGCCCCGCCGGCCTCCACGAATCCCGGGAGGGCCTCGAGCAGCAGGTCGACACCCTTCTGGTGCGTGAGCCGGGTGACCACGACCGCGAGCGGGCCGGCCGGCTCCGCCAGCCCGAACTCGGCGAGCAGCTCGCGCCGGTTGCGGTCCTTCGCTGCCGGGTCGTCGACGGAGTAGTGGACGACCGCGCGGTCCGACGCCGGATCCCACACGGTCGTGTCGATCCCGTTGACGATGCCGAGCAGGTCGCCGCCGTCCCGGCGCGCGGCGGCCACGCCCTCGAGCCCGAACCCGAACTCCGGTGTCGTCAGCTCCTCGGCGTACGTGGGGCTGACGCTCGTCACCTTCGTGGCGTGCACCATGCCGGCCTTCAGCGTGCTGACGAGACCGTGGTACTCCAGCGCCTCGTGGTGGAAGTCCCACGTCGGCAGGCGCAGCCGGTCCAGCTGGTCGGGCCCGAAGATGCCCTGGAAGGCGATGTTGTGGATGGTCATCACGGTCGGCACGTCAGCCTCCGCGTAGCGCAGGTACGACGGCACGAGGCCCGCCTGCCAGTCGTGGGCGTGCACCACGTCGGGGCGCCAGCGATCGGTGGTGCCGCCGGTCGCGATCCGCGCACCGACCCACGACAGCGCCGCGAACCGCACGTGGTTGTCGGGGTGGTCGTGCCCGTCGACGTTGTACGGGCCGCCCGGGCGGTCGAAGAGGTGTGGCGCGTCGAGCAGCAGAAGGTCCACGCCCGCGTGGCGCCCGGCGCGCACGACCGCCGGGCCACCGAACAGGTCGGGGTCCTCCCACACGGTCTTCGTCGAGCCGACCCGATCGAGGATTCCCGGGTACGCGGGCATCAGGACGCGCGACCGCCAGCCCTGCTCGGCGAGGGCGGACGGCAGGGCACCGACGACGTCGGCGAGCCCCCCGGTCTTGAGCAGCGGGGCGCACTCCGACGCCACCGAGAGCAGGCGGCGCGGGCGAGGGGGCATCGACTACTCCAGCGAGGCCGCGCGGCGGTCGAGCATCGGCTGGGTCACCAGCACGATCCCGTTCTCGGTCCGGCGGAACCAGCGGTTGTCCTCGTCGGGGTCCTCACCGACCACGAGCCCCTCGGGGATGTGGACCCGGCTGTCGACCACGGCGTTCGTCAGCCGGGCACCGCGGCCGACGTCGACGTGCGGCAGCGCCACGACGCGGTCGAGCATCGAGTACGAGTGCGTGCGGGTGCCCGTGAACAGCAGCGAGTTGTGCACCTCCGAGCCGCTCACGATGCAGTCGCCCGCGATGAGCGACTGGATCGCCTGGCCGCGCCGGCCCTCCTCGTCGTGGGCGAACTTCGCCGGCGGCGTGAACTCCGCGTACGTCCAGATCGGCCACGAGTTGTCGTAGAGGTCGAGCGCCGGGATGAACTCGGTCAGGTCGATGTTGGCCTGCCAGAACGTGTCGATCGTGCCGACGTCGCGCCAGTAGGGCTCGGTCTCCAGACCCGTCATGACGCACGACTCGCTGAACCGGTGGGCGTAGGCACTGCCGCCGCGGACGATCGCCGGGATCAGGTCGAACCCGAAGTCGTGCCGCGAGCTGGTGTCCTCGGCGTCCTGGCGCAGCAGCTCGCGCAGGAAGTCCCAGTCGAAGACGTAGATGCCCATCGACGCGAGGGCGACGTCCGGGTCCTCCGGGGTGCCCGGCGGATCGGCCGGCTTCTCGAGGAAGTCGACGATGCGGCCGGTCGCGTCGACGTGCATGACGCCGAACGCCGTGGCCTCCTCGCGCGGCACGGTCAGGCAGCCCACGGTCACGTCGGCGCCCGTCTCGACGTGCTGACGCAGCATGACCTCGTAGTCCATCTTGTAGACGTGGTCGCCGGCCAGGACGATCACGTACTTGACCTTGTAGTCGTCGACGATGTCGATGTTCTGCGTCACGGCGTCGGCGGTGCCGAGGTACCACTTGGTCTCCTCGACGCGTTGGCTCGCGGGGAGGATGTCCAGGTACTCGTTGCGCTCGGCCTGGAAGAAGTTCCAGCCCCGCTGCATGTGCCGGATCAGGGAGTGGGCCTTGTACTGCGTGGCGACGGCCATCTTCCGGATGCCGGAGTTCAGCGCGTTCGACAGCGGGAAGTCGATGATGCGCCACTCGCCGCCGAACTGCACGGCCGGTTTCGCCCGTCGGTCGGTGAGCTCCTCGAGGCGGCTGCCGCGTCCGCCCGCCAGCACGAACGCCATCGCTTGACTGGACAGTCGGGGCGGCGCGCCGGCGTCGCGACCCGTCAAGATCGGGATGGTCATGACCGTTCCTCCACGAAGTAGACAGCGGACAGGGGCGGCAGCGTCAGCATCGCCGACTGTGCCTCGTTCTGGGCGGGGACGGGCTCGGTCTCGATGGCGCCGCCGTTGCCACGGTCGGCACCTCCGTAGAAGCGCGAGTCGGTGTTGAGCGCCTCGGTCCAGCGACCCGCGACGGGGAACCCGATGCGGAAGCCGGTGCGCTCGACGGGGGTCAGGTTGAGCACGACGACCACGTGCTGGTCGTCCTCGTCGCCGCGGCGGAGCCAGGCGAAGACCTGCTCCTCCACGGCGTCGACGAGCAGCCACTGGAACCCGCGGCCGTGGGTGTCGTGGCGGTGCAGCGCGGGCAATTCGCGGTACAGCCGGTTGAGGTCGCGGACGAGACTCTGGACCCCGACGTGGCCCGGGTCGTGCAGCACGCCCCAGTCCAGCTCGCCGTCGTGGTTCCACTCGGCGGGCTGGCCGAGCTCCTGCCCCATGAACAGCAGCTTCTTGCCGGGGTAGCCCCACATGTAGCCGTAGAACGACTTGAGGTTGCCCAGCTTGTCGGCGTGGTTGCCGGGCATGCGCCCGTACATCGAGCCCTTGCCGTGGACGACCTCGTCGTGGCTGATCGGCAGGACGAAGTTCTCGGTGAACGCGTACGTGAGGCCGAACGTGAGCTCGTCCTGGTGGTGCTTGCGGTGGACCGGGTCCTTGCCGAAGTAGGTCAGTGAGTCGTTCATCCAGCCGAGGTTCCACTTGTAGCCGAACCCCAGGCCCTGCTCGTCGACGCGGCGGGTGACGCCCGGGAAGGTGGTCGACTCCTCGGCGATCATCACCGCGCCGTCGTGCTCGCCGTAGACGGCGACGTTGGCCTCCTGGACGAACTTCACCGCCTCGTAGTTCTCGCGGCCGCCGTCCTTGTTGGGGATCCACTCGCCGGGCTGGCGCGAGTAGTCGCGGTAGAGCATCGAGGCGACGGCGTCCACGCGCAGGCCGTCGAGGTGGTACTCGTCCAGCCAGTACAGCGCGTTCGAGACGAGGTAGTTCAGCACCTCTGGGCGGCCGTAGTTGAAGATCAGCGTGTTCCAGTCGGGGTGGAAGCCCTCGCGCGGGTCGGCGTGCTCGTACAGCGGCGTGCCGTCGAACCGGCCGAGTCCGTGCTGGTCGGTCGGGAAGTGCCCCGGCACCCAGTCGGCAAGCACCCCGATGCCTTTCGCGTGGGCCGCGTCGACGAACGCGGCGAACTCCGCGGGCGTCCCGTAGCGGATCGTCGGCGCGTAGAGCCCGATCGGCTGGTAGCCCCACGACCCGTCGAAGGGATGCTCGCTGACGGGCAGCACCTCGAGGTGGGTGAAGCCGAGGTCGGCCACGTAGTCGACCAGTCGCGTGGCCGCCTCGAGGTACGACAGGGGACGGTTCCCCTCCTCCGCGACGCGTCGCCACGAGCCGAGGTGGACCTCGTAGATGCTCATCGGGGCGTCGACCGCGTGGATGTCCGCCCGGTTCTCGAGCCAGTCGGCGTCCTGCCACGCGTGGCGACCGAGTTCTCGGACGACCGAGCCGGTGCGCGGCGGGTGCTCGCTGCCGAAGCCGACCGGGTCGGCCTTGAGCGGCAGCTGGCGGCCCCCGGGCCCGAGGATGTCGTACTTGTAGACGCACCCCTCGCCCAGACCGGGCAGGAAGACCTCCCACACGCCGGTCGCGCCGCGCGGGCGCATCGGGTGCACCGCTCCGTTCCAGCCGTTGAAGTCACCGACCACCGACACCCGTTCGGCGTTCGGTGCCCACACGGCGAAGTGCACGCCGGTGGTCTCCTCGTGCGTGATCACGCGGGCGCCGAGCACCTGCCACAGCCGCCGGTGGGTGCCCTCGCCGATCAGGTACTCGTCGATCTCGCCGAGGACGGGACCGAAGCGGTAGGGGTCCTCGTACTCCTCGGTGCCGGCCTCGGGCCACAGGACGCGCACCCGGTAGAACGGCAGCGACGGCCCGACGAAGACGTCGCGGGCGGCCGGGTGCCGGGACAGCTCGACCTCGTCGGTGTCGTTGACGACCCAGACGCGGTCGGCACCGGGGCGGTGCACCACGACGTGGTGACCGTCGTCGGTGGGACCGAGCGCCGCGAAGGGGTCGCGGTGCAGGCCCTGCGCGAGCTGCCAGGCCTCGGCCGCGTCCAGCACGAGCGGGGTCGTGTCCTCACCGGCCATGCGTCCCTCCTCGGCTGCCATCTGTTTCATACAACCACCGGCGGCGCCGGTTGGCACCCTTGAGACGCGTCGGGCTCGCCGGGCTCAGAGCGCCGGGGTGATGTTCCAGATGCGGCTCATGTACTCGCGCACCGAGCGGTCGGAGCTGAAGTACCCCGTCCGGGCGACGTTGAGGAGGGCCATCCGCTGCCAGCGCTCGTGGTCGAGGTACGTACGGTCGACCGCCTGCTGGGTCTCGTCGTAGGAGTCGAAGTCCGACGCCACGAGGAACCAGTCGCTGTTCCAGATCATGTCGAGGATGGCGCCGTAACGGTTCGGCTCGTCCGGGCTGAACGTCCCCTCGGCGATGGCCTGGAGCACGTCGCGCATCGCCTGGCTCTTCTCGATCGCCGTGCGGGCGTGGTCGGGCTCGTTCCGGCGGGCCGTGACCTCGTCGGCGGTCAGGCCGAACAGGAAGAAGTTCTCCGCGCCCACGTGCTCGCGGATCTCGACGTTGGCGCCGTCGAGGGTGCCGATCGTCAGCGCACCGTTCAGCGCGAACTTCATGTTGCCCGTGCCCGAGGCCTCCATGCCGGCGGTCGAGATCTGCTCGGACAGGTCGGCCGCGGGGATGAGCTTCTCGGCCATCGACACGTTGTAGTTCGCCGGGTAGACGACCTGCAGCAGGTCGCGGGTCTCCGGGTCCGCGTTCACGACGGCGGCGACGTCGTTGATGAGCCGGATGATGTCCTTGGCCATGACGTAGCTGGGTGCGGCCTTGCCGCCGAAGATCTTGACCCGCGGCACCCACCCGGCACCCGGATCGCGCTTGATGCGCTGCCAGTGGGCGATGGTCCACAGGATGTTCATCAGCTGGCGCTTGTACTCGTGCAGCCGCTTGACCTGGACGTCGTACAGGGCGTCCGTCGGGACCTCGATGCCGTGGTGGTCGGCCAGCCAGCCGGAGAGCCGCTCCTTCGCCTGACGCTTCGTGGCGCCGAACGCCTCGCGGAACGCCGGGTCGTCGATGTGGTCCTCGAGGCCCTTGAGCCGCTCGAGGTCGGTCTCCCAGCCGGACCCGAGCGTGTCGGTGAGCAGCTGGGCCAGCGGCGGGTTCGCGAGCGCGATCCACCGGCGCGGCGTGACGCCGTTCGTCACGTTGACGATCCGGTCGGGGTGCAGGCTGTCGAGGGCCGGGAAGAGGTCGCGGCGCACGAGGTCGGTGTGCAGCGCCGAGACGCCGTTGATCTTGTGGCTCGTCACGAACGCGAGGTCGCCCATCCTGACCTGGTCGTCGCCGATCAGGCCGACGCCCTCGGGCCGCGGGCCGTGCAGCTCGGCGTCGCGCCGGTCGAGCTGCTCGATGATCTGCAGGTGGCGCGGCAGCACCTTGCGCATGAGGCCGACCGACCAGTGCTCGAGCGCCTCGGGCAGCAGCGTGTGGTTCGTGTAGCCGAGCACCTGCGTCGAGAGGTCCACAGCCGCGTCGAACCCGAAGCCGTGCTCGTCCACGAGCAGCCGGATCAGCTCGGGTCCGGCGATCGCCGGGTGCGTGTCGTTCATCTGGATCGCGACGTACTCGGGCAGCCGGCGCAGGTCGTCGTGCGTCTCGAGGTAGCGGCGCACGATGTCCTGCACCGAGGCCGAGGTCAGGAAGTACTCCTGCGAGAGCCGCAGCTCCTTGCCCCGCGAGGTCGTGTCGTTCGGGTAGAGCACGCGCGACAGGGTGCGCGCCCACGCCTCGGGCTCGGCCGCCGCCGTGAAGTCGCCCGCGTTGAAGCGCTCGAGGTCGAACAGGTCGGCGCTGGGCTTGGCCGCCCAGAGGCGCAGCGTGTTCGCCCACTGGCGGCCGTAGCCGACGACGGGGGTGTCGTGCGCCTCGGCGAGGACCTGCAGCTGCGGCGTCCAGACCTGGCGGCCGTCCTGCTCGACGACCTCGCCGCGGAAGCCGACGGGGTAGGCCGACTCGGGCCGGGTGAAGCTCCACGGGTTGTCGGTGACGAGCCAGTCCTCGGGGGCCTCGACCTGCCGGCCGCCCTCGAAGCGCTGCTTGAACAGGCCGTGCTCGTAGCGGATGCCGTAGCCGTAGGCCGGGCAGCCGAGGGTCGCCATCGACTCGAGGTAGCAGGCCGCGAGGCGGCCGAGGCCGCCGTTGCCGAGTGCGGCGTCGGGCTCGTCGTCGGCGATGTCGGCGAAGTCCAGGCCCAGGCGGTCGAAGACCTGGACCGCGACGTCGCGCAGTCCGAGGTTGATGGTGGCGTCCTCGAGCAGGCGCCCGATGAGGAACTCCATCGAGAGGTAGTAGACGCGCTTGCGGTCCTCGTTCCACGTGCGCCGGGTGGCGTCGAACCACGGCTCGAGCGCACGGTCGCGGATCGTGTAGGACAGCGCCATCCGCCAGTCGAACTTCGAGGCGTGCTCGGGGTCCGTGCCGACCGTGTACTGCAGGTGATGCAGCAGGGACCGGCGGAACTGCTCGGGCGTGGGCTCGGGAAGGGTCAGGTCGTCGAGGTCGACGCCGTGGACTTCCAGGGACTCGGACATGTGACTCCCGCGGGGGTGATGGGGATTCGGTTCCAGCGCGCGCGACGTCGGGCGCGTCACCGCCATCCTAGGGTCGTCACCGCCACCTTCGCCGGGTGAGCGGTGTGGGCCCGGCCACTGCTGCGGTGTCGACGAGTCGTCAGCTCAGGCCACGCCGCGGGCGGCCATCGTCGCGACGTCGTGAGCGCGCTGCTCCAGGTCCCGGGCGAGCCGGCTCAGCACGGTGAGGTCGACCGGACTGGCGGCCTCGAGCGCGGCCGCACGGATGAAGGAGGTCACCTTCACACCGGCCTGGTCTGCTCGTTCACGGAGTTGGGCGATCTCCTCGTCGGAGAAGCGCACCGAGATCGTCACGGCTCGCCTGACCGCGACCGGCTCGGCCTTGGTCTCGTCGAAACCGGAGAGGTCGCCGGTCTCGTTGTAGTGCTCGGCGAGCTCCTGGTTGGTGCTCTTCTTTCCCATCCTCATGCCTCCCAGCCGGTGATCGGTCGTACGCCTGCGTCCTTGACCTGCTCGATGACGACGACGGACGTTCCTCCATCGGTCACCGACCGGTCGACGATCATCATCGCCACCCATTGTGTTGCACAGACTCAACGAATGAAACACATCAGTTCGTCCGTCGGTCACCCGGCTGACGGTAGGGACCAGCTCCGGCGGCCCGGGGTCGACACGACAAAGCCCTTGCTCCGTGGTCTCCGCAAGGCAGGGGCTGGTCGATCTGGTGCGCGAGCTCGGGAAGCGTCAGTGCGTCACGGTCGACGATCCCCGTCGACGCCGTCAGCGCGGGCGAACCACTCCCCACCGGTCGGGTGCTCCCACCGCACGTCGTGCGTGAGTCGCGGGCCCGCCCGATCGATGATGATGGGATCACCCGCGGGGGGCGTGGTGCCCGTGAACTCCTGGATTTCCAGGTCGAAGTAGGACAGTGCGTCCTCGCGAGCCTTCGCTGCGAGGTCGCGGTGCTTGGGGTAGAACTCGTCGTTCAGGTAGGCGACGGCGCCCTCGACGTCGACGTCGAAGACGCGTCCGCCCCAGGCCTTTCGGACGATCATGCGCGACCCGTCCTCCGAGCACTCTGGAACGCCGCCGAGCACCGACATCAGATCCGCCAAGCTGAATGGCGGTCCTGCTGCACCTTGCGCATGCTTCGTCATCGCCCGCCTCGTCTGCCGGTGGATCCTGCGACTGTCGAACGCCGTCCAGCACATGCTTCGAGACAAGGAACGACAAAGCGGCCAGTCCGCGAGGATCGTCCTGCAGCCGGACTGATCCCACGGCCGAGTTTTGTGACAGGAGTCGGCCCCGCGGGGCTCCGAGGGCCGCAACGCGTCACAAAAGTCTGGCGGGGTGACGGGCCGACGGCCCGGGACACGACAAAGCCCCTGCTCCGCGGGCAACCGCAGGTCAGGGGCTCTCTCGTTATGGTGCGCGAGGGGGGATTTGAACCCCCACGCCCTTGCGGACACTGGCACCTGAAGCCAGCGCGTCTACCATTCCGCCACTCGCGCAGTGATCCGGTGAACCGGACCGACGTCAGAGTCTAACAGGACCGGCGGAGGACGCGAACTCCCCGGGTCACCCTCCTTCCAGCGTCGGGGTGTGCGGCGGGTCGCAGGCACGGACACCCCCGATCTGGTGCGGTGTCGATACGATCGACAGGACCAACCGTCGTCGACGTCGCATGCCCGAGGAGGTGAGCACCCGTGGCTGGAGTCCTGCAGCGCTTCGAGAAGCGTCTCGAGGGTGCCGTCACCGGGGCCTTCGCGCGCGCCTTCCGCAGCGCGGTCCAGCCGGTCGAGATCGCCGCCGCCCTGCAGCGCGAGGTCGACCAGAGCGCCACGATCCTCAGCCGCGAGCGCACGCTCGTGCCGAACGACTTCACGGTGGAGCTCTCGCCCGCCGACCACGAGCGCCTCTCGCCCTACGGGGCGACGCTGGCCACCGAGCTGGCCACCCTGCTCAAGGAGCACCTGGCCGAGCAGCACTACACGGCCGCCGGCCCGCTGCACATCGAGTTCGCGCTCGACGAGAACCTGCACACGGGTCGCTTCACGATCGTCAGCGCCTCGAACGCGTCGGTCACCCCCGTGCGCGGCGAGCCGATCACCGACACCGCGGTGCGCCGCGCCCGCGTCGTCCTCGACATCGGCGGCCTGCGTCACCCCGTGAACCCGCCCGGCATCACGATCGGCCGCGGCTCCTCGGTGGACCTGAAGATCGACGACCCGGGCATCAGCCGCAACCACGCCGAGATCTCGTTCCTCGGCAACGGCGTCGAGGTGCGCGACCTGGGCTCCACCAACGGCGTGATCGTCGACGGCCGCCGTGTGGACGCCGCCTTCCTGCGCAACGGCTCTACGATCCGCCTCGGCAACACGACCATCTCGGTCCAGATCAGCGAGGAGATCGCGTGAGCGAACTGACCCTCACGCTGATCAAGCTCGGCTTCCTGGCCGTGCTGTGGCTGTTCGTGCTGTCCGCGGTCTCGGTGATCCGCACCGACATCTTCGGCACGAAGGTCCAGACCCCGAAGCCCGCCAAGGGCCAGAAGCAGCCCAAGCCCCAGAAGAAGGTCCCGCGCAACAGCCGCAAGATGCGTGGCGCCCCCAACAAGCTCCAGATCGTCGACGGCCCCAACGCCGGCCAGAGCGTCCCGCTGGGCACCGAGCCGATCCTGCTCGGCCGCGGCACCGACGCCGCCATCCGCCTCGACGACGACTACGTCTCCACCCGTCACGCCCGCTTCGCCACCAACGGCGAGCAGTGGTTCGTCGAGGACCTCGGCTCCACGAACGGCACCTACATCGGCAGTCAGCGCGTCACCTCGCCGGTGCCCGTCGCGATCGGCACGTCGGTGCGGCTGGGCAAGACGATCGTGGAGTTGCGCAAGTAGATGGCGCCGCTGACCTACCGCTACGTAGCGCTGACCGACGTCGGTCTGCGCCGTTCGAACAACCAGGACTCCGGTTACGCCAGCCCCCGCCTGCTGGTCATCGCCGACGGCATGGGCGGCGCCGCGGCCGGCGACCTGGCCTCCTCGGCCGCCCTCGCGGAGATCCGCGACCTCGACCGTGAGCTGGACGACGACACCGACGGCGACGCCCTGGACGCGATGCGCACCGCCGTCGCCAACGCGAACCACCGCCTCGCCCAGCTGATCGCCGACGACCCGGCCGTCGAGGGCATGGGCACCACCCTCGAGGCGATGCTGTGGGACGGCGAGAAGCTGGCCGTGGCCCATATCGGCGACTCGCGGGCCTACCGGCTGCGGCACGGCCGCCTGAGCCAGCTCAGCATCGACCACACGTTCGTGCAGAGCCTCGTCGAGGAAGGCCGGATCACGCCCGAGGAGGCGCGCGTCCACCCCCACCGGTCGCTGCTGCTGAAGGCGATCCTGGGTCGCGACGACTTCGAGCCCGACTTCACGTGGCTGCAGCCGGCGGTGGGCGACCGCTACCTGCTGTGCAGCGACGGCCTCACGGACATGGTCGACGACGAGACGATCGAGCGGACGATGAAGCTCGAGACGATCGACGCGGCCGCGACCGAGCTGGTCCGGCTCGCCCTCGAGGCCGGCGGCTACGACAACGTCACCGTCGTGCTGGCGGAGTTCGTGCCCGGCGACGAGCCGGTCGACGAGGACCTGGTCTGCGCCGACGGCAAGCCCCAGCTCGTGGGCGCCGCCACCAGCCAGCCGCGCCGTCGCACCGGCTCGGTCTCGGCGTCCTCGGCCCCGGCCGTGCACGTCGCGGGTGCACCCGGCGCGGTCGAGCCCGACCCCGAGGAGCTGCGCTACGCCCCCCTTCCGATCCCGAGGCGTCGCTGGGTGCGGTGGCTGCTGGGGAGCCTCGTGATCCTCGGGCTGCTCGGCGGCGCGGCGGCCTACGCCTACGACTGGTCGCAGCGGCAGTACTTCGTGGCGCCCTCGAACGGCATGGTCGCGATCTACCGCGGCGTCGACGTCGACGTGCCCGGCGTGACCCTCAAGACGGTCGACGAGGTCACGCGGATCGAGATCGACACGCTGCCGCCGTACCAGCGCGACCGCGTCGCCGCCGGCATCGCGGCCGCCGACCACGACGAGGCCAAGCGCATCGTCACCAACCTCAGCATCCAGGTGACCGAGCCGACGCCCACGCCGACACCGACGCCGACTCCCACGCCGCGCCGCACCCCCGCCACGTCCGCTCCGACGGAGGCACCATGAGTGCCGGCGGCGTCACTCCCGCCTGGATCCCGCGCAAGCGCCGCACCGCCGAGCTGGGACTGCTGCTGCTGGCGATCGCAATCGGCATCGGGTCGTACGCCGCCGTCGGGCTCGGCTTCGACGGCACGGTTCCCGCGGGCATCTACACGGTCGGAGCCGTCTACGCCGTCGTGGCGCTGGGCGCGCACCTGGCCGTCCGGAGGTTCGCCGGGTACGCCGACCCCGTGCTGCTGCCGCTCGTCGTGGCCCTCAACGGCATCGGCCTGGTGATGATCTACCGGATCGACCTCGGCCTGGAGGCCAACGGCTCCGGGTTCGGCCCGTTCGCGCAGGGTCAGCTGCGCTGGACGATCCTGGGCATCCTGATGTTCGTCGCCGTGCTGGTGCTGATCCGCGACCACCGCCGCCTGCAGCAGTACACCTACACGTTCGGCCTCGCGGCGATCGCGCTGCTCGTGCTCCCGATCCTGCCGATCATCGGCAACGCCAAGCGCGGCGCACAGATCTGGATCCAGCTCGGCCCCTTCAGCTTCCAGCCCGCGGAGGCCGCCAAGATCGCGCTGGCGATCTTCTTCGCCGGCTACCTCGTCGCCAAGCGCGACGCCCTGGCCCTGGCCGGCCGGCGGGTCCTCGGCATCGACCTGCCCCGGGGCCGCGACCTCGGCCCCATCCTGCTGGGCTGGCTCGTCAGCGTCGGAATCCTGGTCTTCCAGCGCGACCTCGGCTCCTCGCTGCTGTTCTTCGGCCTCTTCGTCGTCATGCTCTACGTGGCCACCGAGCGCCCGGGCTGGCTCGTCGTCGGCGGTGCGCTGTTCGCGGTGGGCGCGTGGTTCGGCTACGCCGCCTTCGGCCACGTGCGCGACCGCTTCGACGCGTGGCTCGACCCGTGGGCCGATCCGGACAAGAACTACCAGATCATCACGGCGCTCTACGGTCTCGCGCACGGCGGTCTGCTCGGTCGCGGCTGGGGGCAGGGCAGCCCCGAGCTGACCCCGTTCGGCTTCTCCGACTTCATCCTGTCGTCCATCGGCGAGGAGCTCGGCCTGGCCGGGCTGATGGCCGTGATCATGGTCTACGCCCTCGTCGTCGAGCGCGGCCTGCGGATCGCGCTGACGTGCCGCGACGCCTTCGGCAAGCTGCTCGCCGTGGGCCTCTCGGTGTCCTTCGCCCTGCAGGTCTTCGTCGTCGCCGGCGGCGTCATGCGGCTCATCCCGCTGACCGGCCTGACCGCGCCGTTCCTGGCCGCGGGCGGCTCCTCGATCATCATGAACTGGATCATCGTCGCGCTGCTGCTGCGCATCAGCGACCAGACCCGGCGCCCCGCGCCGGAGGTCGCCACGATCAGCGGCGACGACGAGACACAGGTGGTGAAGCTGTCATGAACAAGCCCGTCCGTGCCATGGCCGTCGCGTGCCTGCTGATGTTCCTCGCCCTGCTGCTGAACGCCAACTACGTGCAGTTCGTCCAGGCCGACGACCTGAACGCGAAGGAGGGCAACCGCCGCGTCATCGACGAGCAGTTCAGCCGCGAGCGCGGCGCGATCATCGTCGACGGCGAGCCGATCGCCCAGTCCGTGCCCGTCAAGGACAAGTGGCAGTTCCAGCGCAAGTACACCGAGCCCGAGCTCTACGCCCCGGTGACCGGCTACTTCTCCTACATCTACGGCCGCGACGGCATCGAGCAGTCGTACAACGACATCCTCTCCGGCAGCGACGACCGGCTCTTCGTGAACCGGGTCATCGACGTGATCTCCAACGACCAGCCCCAGGGCGGCAGCGTGGAGCTCACGCTCGACCCCGCCGCGCAGAAGGCCGCGTTCGAGGGCCTGGCCGACCTCGGCGAGAAGACCCGCGGCGCCGTGGTGGCGCTGGACCCGCAGTCGGGCGACATCCTGGCCATGGTCAGCCAGCCGACCTACAACCCGAACCAGCTCGCGAGCCACGACCTCGACGCCGTCACGTCGGCCATGCGCAAGCTCGAGTCCGACGAGAACGACCCGCTCATCAACCGTGGCGCCCAGACCACGCTCCCCCCGGGATCGACGTTCAAGGCCGTCACCGCCGCCGCCGGCATCGAGGACCTCGGGCTCAAGGCCGATGACGACGTCCGCGGCGGCGCCACGCTGAGCTTCCCCGGCATCGACTACCAGCTGACCAACCAGGGCGGCAGCAACTGCGGAGGAAACCCCATCAGCTTCGAGCGGGCCCTCGAGGTCTCCTGCAACGTCTCGTTCGGCTGGATGGCCGGCAAGGTCGGGCAGGACGTCCTGTCCGAGCAGGCCACGAAGTTCGGCTTCGGAGAGCGCCCCCTCGACGACCTCGCGTCCGCGGCCAGCCGCTTCACGGCCGACCCCGACACCGAGCTCGAGCCGCCGCAGCTCGCGCAGTCGGGCATCGGCCAGTACGAGGTCGCCGCCACCCCGCTGCAGATGGCGATGGTCGCGGGCACGATCGCGAACGACGGCGTGCTGATGAAGCCGCGGGTCGTGCGCACCGTCCGTGCGCCCAACCTCTCGATCCTCGAGCAGCCCGAGCCCCAGGAGCTGGGACGCGCCATGTCGGCCGGCGACGCCCGCGAGCTCAACGACATGATGGTGGCCGTCGTCGACGAGGGCACCGGAACCCCGGCCAAGATCCCCGGCGTGGACGTCGGTGGCAAGACCGGCACGGCCGAGTCGGCGCCCGACCGACCGCCCTACGCCTGGTTCATCAGCTACGCACCCGCCACGGACCCCCAGGTCGCGGTCGCCGTGCTGGTCGAGTCCGCACAGAACACCAACGACATCGGCGGTGGCCGCCTCGGCGGCCCCATCGCCCGCTCCGTGATGGAAGCGGTGCTCCGATGAACCTCATCCACCCTTTGGGAGACTGGACACCATGACCGAGAGTGACGCGAACATGAGCCCCCTCGGCGACCGCTACCAGGTCGGCGAGCTGGTCGGGCGCGGAGGCATGGCCGACGTCCGGGCCGGCCACGACATGCGGCTCGGTCGCCCCGTCGCCATCAAGCTGCTCCGCGCCGACCTCGCAGCCGACGAGACGTTCCAGGAGCGCTTCCGGCGCGAGGCGCAGTCGGCGGCCTCGCTGAACCACCCGTCGATCGTCGCCGTCTACGACACCGGCGAGGCCACCGATCCCACCGGCGCCACCGTGCCGTACATCGTCATGGAGCTCGTCGAGGGACGCACGCTGCGCGACGTCCTGCGCGACGGTCGCAAGATCCTGCCCGAGCGTGCCCTCTCGATCACCGCCGACATCCTCGCCGCGCTGGACTACAGCCACCGCGCCGGCATCATCCACCGCGACATCAAGCCGGCCAACGTCATGCTCACGCCCGAGGGCAAGGTCAAGGTGATGGACTTCGGCATCGCCCGGGCCATCGCCGACACCTCCAGCGCCATGACCCAGACCGCAGCCGTCATCGGCACGGCGCAGTACCTGTCGCCCGAGCAGGCGCGCGGCGAGACGGTCGACGCCCGCAGCGACATCTACTCCACCGGCTGCGTGCTCTACGAGCTGCTCACGGGGCGCCCGCCGTTCGTCGGCGACAGCCCCGTCTCGGTGGCCTACCAGCACGTGCGCGAGGAGGCCCGGCCCCCGTCCCAGCTGAACCCCGACGTCTCGGTCGAGGTCGACAACGTCGTCGCCAAGGCCCTGGCCAAGCGCGTCGACGACCGGTACTCCAGCGCGGGCGACATGCGCAAGGACATCGAGCGGGTGCTCGCCGGTGGCACCGTCGACGCGCCGACGCAGGCCGTCACCGCCGTCGGTGCGGCCACGCAGGTCAGCCCCGCGGTCGCCGCGCCCCTCCTGCCGCCGCCGGACGAGGAGGAGAAGAAGGGGTCCGGGAAGTGGTGGGCCCTCGCGCTGGTGCTGCTGGCCATCGCTGCCGCAGTCGGCCTGGCCCTCATGCTCAACGACCGAGATCCCGAGGTGAACACGCCGACCACCGACGTGCCGCGGGTCGAGGGACTCGACGTCCCCACCGCAACGAACCGGCTGGAGTCGCAGAATCTCGTCGTCGGCGAGGTCACCGAGCAGACCAGCGCCGACATCCCCGAGGACCAGGTCATCGCCACCAATCCCGAGGCCGGGACCACGGTCGACGAGGGCACCGCGATCGATCTCATCGTCAGCTCGGGTCCCGAGCTGGTCGACATCCCGAACCTCACCAGCTACTCGTACGACGAGGCCAAGGACCTGCTCGAGGGCGACCGCTACGGGCTGAAGGTCAAGCGCCAGAACACCGACAGCAGCGAGCCGAAGGGTCGCGTGCTCAACAGCAACCCGCCTCCGGGCACCGAGGTGGAGCGCGGCAGCACCGTCACCCTCATCGTGTCGCGCGGCGAGGTCGACGTCCCGAACGTCGTGGGCCAGTCGGTCGAGGACGCCACGAAGACGCTCGAGGACGCCGGCCTGAAGGTCTCGGCCCAGAACGATCCCGCCGGCACCGCGCCCGACGGCACCGTCACCGAGCAGAGCCGCGAGCCCGGCTCGATGGTGGCTCCGGGCACCACGATCACTCTCACCGTGTCGCGGCCGCCGGCTCCCACCACGGAGCCCACGCCGGACCCGAACGCGCCGCCGACGGTCGTGCCGACGCCCTAGCTCACTCCACGACGGTGGCGTGGCGCATCGCCACGCTGCCGCCGTGAGCGGGAGCCTTCACCACGTCGACGTCGCGCTGCTCCAGCCCGAGCCCGTACCGGTTCGCGTACTGCGTGTACGTGGTGACCTCGGGCGAGGAGGTCATCGCCCCGCGCAACCGGCTGCGGTCGCCGATCGCCTCGATCACGTAGGGCGGCGAGTAGGGCACGCCGTCGAGCACGACCGTGTTGCCGACGCACTTGATCCCCGTCGTGGTGATCAGGCGCTGACCCTGCAGCGTGATGGCCTCGGCGCCCCCGGCCCACAGGGCGTTCACGAACGCCTGGATGTCCTGCTGGTGGACCACCAGGAGGTTCGGGTCGAGGCCGGGGATGTCCACCGAGCGGGGAGCGTCCTCGAGGGCGATCCGCACACCCGGCCCCTCGACCGGGGTGAGCCCCGCGGGATCGGAGAGGCGGGAGACCCGGCTCGCCTCGCGGCGCAGGTCGGCGTCGTCGACCCCCCGCGTGAGGGCATCGACCTCGCGCTGGAGCTCGACCGCTTCCCGCCGGCGATTCTCGACCTCCTGCGCCCGGTCGCGCAGCACGGAGCTGAGATCGCCTCCGGCGGGGCGCAGGTCGGACCCGTTGGAGGTGACCGCGGCCGCGACGACGACCACACCGCAGGCGCACGCGACCGTCAGGGCGAGCAGGCTCCACCTGCTGACGGCCCTGATCTTCCCCTGGTCGCGTGGGGTTCCCGGCACGACGACTACGCTAGCGGAGTACGACACACCGCGGCCGTGCCAAGCCGCCAGACCGGGAGATGCTCGTGTTCAACAGGTTCAAGCGCAAGTCCGTGAACGACAACGGCCCCAAGCCCGTGCGCATCGGCAACCGGTGGGCGGCTCCGTTGATGGTCGCGTGCGCGGTCATCGGCCTGGCGTGGATCGTGGTCTTCTACACGATCAGCAACACCGACGTGACGATCCCGGTCTACAGCGACCTCGGCGGGTGGAACCTCGCCATCGGCATGGGCTTCATCCTGGCGGCCTTCGGCTTCGCCATGAAGTGGGAGTGAATCACACCCCTGTCATGCCCCACAGGTTGTGCACACCCCTGTGGACAAACTAATTCTCGGTCAGCCGAGCCACGGCGCGATCGCGCCCATGATCTCGTCCGTTCGCCACGCGATCGCCGCCACGAACACCGCCCACAGCGCCACGAACGTGACGACCTGGATCAGCGTCCTGCGCTCGCGGGGCGCGTAGGCGAACATCAGCCCGAGCAGCACGCCGGTGATGAACCCACCGAGGTGACCCTGCCAGCTGATGCCCTCCTGCAGGCTGATGAAGCCGTTGATGGCCAGCAGGATGAGCATGCCGGTGATGTTCTGCCGGGTGCGGATGAGGAACACCAGCGCGAGCCCGAACAGGCCGAAGACGGCGCCTGACGCGCCGATCGTCGGGGTGAGCGGGTCCTCCAGCAGGTAGACCAGCACCGACGACCCGATCGCGAGGGTCAGGTAGGTGATGACGAAGCGCACGCGCCCGAGCGTCTGCTCGACGAAGGGTCCGAACAGGTACAGCGCGTACATGTTGAACGCCAGGTGCAGCCAGCCGCCGTGCAGGAACGCCGCCGTGAGCAGCCGCCAGTACTGGCCGTCGGCCACCTCGATGCCGCTGAGCCAGCCCCACCGGAAGAACTCGCTGTTGCTCGGGTTGCGGACGCCGCCCGTGGCCACGACCGCCACCTGTGCCGCGACATTGATCGCGATGATGGCCATCGTGATCGCGGCCGCGTTGGTGGAGATCGCGCCACCGGCGAGGGTGCGCGGCTGGCGGACGGCCGCCTGGCCGCTCTTCACGCACTCGGGGCACTGGAAGCCGACGCTGGCCTCGCGCATGTCCTCAGGACAGATGTAGCGCGAGCAGCGCTGGCACTGGATGAACGCAGGCCGACCCGGGTGGCGGTAGCAGGTCTGGCCGGCGCCCTGGTCGGTCACTTCTCGATGGTCACGGATTCGATCACGACGGGCTCGGCCGGACGGTCGAACCGATCGGTCTCGACGGCGGCGATCGCGTCGATGACGGCGCGGCTGTCGGCGTCCTTGACCTCACCGAAGATCGAGTGCTTGCGGTTCAGCCACTCGGTCTTGGCGACGGTGATGAAGAACTGGGAGCCGTTCGTGCCGGCGCCGTTGGCCTTGGTGCCCGCGTTGGCCATGGCCAGCAGGTAGGGGCGGTCGAACTGGAGCTCGGGATGGAACTCGTCGTCGAACTCGTAGCCGGGGCCGCCGCGTCCGTCACCGAGCGGGTCGCCGCCCTGGAGCATGAAGTTGGGGATGATCCGGTGGAACGTGAGGCCGTCGTAGAAGGGCTTCGTCGACACCGAACCGGTGGCGGGGTCGACCCATTCCTTCGTGCCCTCGGCCAAGCCGACGAAGTTCGCCACGGTCTTGGGGGCCTGGTGGTCGAACAGCTCGATCTTGATGTCTCCACGATTCGTGTGGAGCGTTGCGATGGTGGGCACTTCACGTCCTTTCAGGGGTTGCTTCCATCCTTGCACGAGCGGTCGAGCGCCGGCCGCTAGCGTGGGGGCATGTCGAGACTGGTGTTGCTCCTGATTGCTGCCGCGGCCGTCGTCGCGGTCCTCCGCAAGGCCACCGCGGACCGCGGTGGCTCCTACGATCCGAGGGACGATCGGTGACCGTCGACCTCCGCACCGAGGGCGGCGTGACGACGCTCACGTTCTCCGCCGTCCCGGTCAACCTGTACTCGCTCGAGCTGCACGACGAGTTCGACGCGGCGCTCGACCGCATCGAGGCCGACCCGCCGCGCGTGCTGGTGGTGCGCGCCGAAGGGAAGATCGTCTCCGGTGGCGTCGACGTGTCGCAGTTCCACGCAAGGAAGTCCAAGGTCGAGACCCGCGAGCTCTACGACCGGATGCTCGAGCTGCCCGAGCGCTTCGCGGCCCTGGACTTCCCGACGGTCTTCGTGGCCCACGGGCTGACCCTCACGTGGGCGTTCGAGGTGGCGCTGGCGTGCGACGTGCTGCTGGCGTCAGAGCGGGCAAAGTTCGGGCTCGTGGAGCGCGTCATCGGCCTGACGCCCACGATGGGCGGCACCCAGCGCCTCGCCGGGCGCGCAGGCGTCGCGCGGGCCAAGGAGTTCGTCTTCACCGGGACGCCGTACGACGCGGCCACCCTCGAGCGGTGGAACGTCGTCAACCGCGTCCTCGCCCCTGAAGACCTCGACGCCGGCGTCGCCGCCTTCGTCGCCGACCTCGCCGCCGGCCCCACTCGCGCGTTCGGCGCCGCCAAGCAGATCCTGCGCGAGTTCGAGACCGGTGGCGTCCCGGGCTCCGTCGCCCGCACCACCGAGATCGCCGCCGAGCTCTTCGACACCGAGGACCTCCAGCACGGCATGGCGTCCTTCCTCGCCGACGGGCCCGGGAAGGCCACGTTCGTCGGGCGCTGACAGTTTCCCCGGTTAACCGGGGAAACTGTCACTGAACGAGGGTTACGAACCTCGTTAAGTGACGGGGAACCTCGCGAAGTCAGACGATGATCGTTGCCGTGGGACGTGCGTGAAGGCGACGCGATTGCTCGAGTGACGTTCGGATCCGCTGACACGTCGCGGAAGGTGAGTAGAGGTCCGACCAGACCCACCGGCTCATCCCTCGGCCCAGATCACGGATGCGATCCTCTCGGCGCTTCTCGTCCACGATCACTTGACCGAGATTCCCTCCGCCGTAGGGGTTGAGCCGTCCGTACTTCTGCAGGCCGTCGAATTCGCCGCAGTGGAAAAAGTCCTCCCACTCGAAATCCACTCGCCCGAGAGACGTACCAGTCGCATCGAAGAACTCCACCTGCATGCGCGGCATCGGCAGCCCGCCCATCCGGAACATGTAAATGGACCGGACCTCACCGACGCTCTCGCACTGCGGCGCCGCCCAGACGACCGACAGTCGGACCTTCGCCACACCCGGCCACCGAGCCATCCGGCCCAGCCGCTCATGCAATTCCTCCGGTGTCACGCCGTGCCGCAGGACGAACGATGTTTGGACCAGTCCGGCTTCCGTACCCGCGACAGCACCCGTTTCGAGGGCCGCACGTCCGGGCACGACGACGAGATGTCCATCCACCTCCGTGATGTCCTCCTCAGGTAGCGTCCCGCCGTGGTGGACGACCTTCGCTTCCGCTCGCGCCGTCATCCTCCCCAGACGGGTCACATGCACGGTGCTCAGGTCGAGCCCTTGCGATACGCCCGTGTGGATGACCGCAGCTGAGTGATGACTCAGCACCACGCCCGACGGCAGCTTGTCTTGGACAGCGAAGGACAGGAGTCGGTGTCGTTCCTCCCGTGTGAGATCGAGGTGACCGCGCGGTGCGTAGGTTCCGGGTCGAATCCGGACGAGCACGTTGGCGCGGATCGCGTCCTTGATCTGGCGATCCGTCACTCCGAGATCCAAGAGGTCGGGACGCAGAATGTACCCGCCCCGGTGCTCGGCGACAGTCTCGAAGAAGTTCTCCATCCCAGGAGACTCGACGATTCGTGTCCAACTGAACAACCCGGCCGGCGTCGCCTGTGGAAAGCCGTGCACCGCTGCATCGAGCGGAGTCCCCACTTAACGAGGTTTCCAGTCACTTCGCGAGGTTCGCAACCCTCGTGAAGTGACAGTTTCCCCGCTTAACCGGGGAAACAGTCGAGTTTCCATCAAGTCAAGGTCGCTTGACTGTCAAGTGACCTTGACCTTACGGTGGTCGCAGCGTCGCGTGGCGCGGGGACGAGGGGATCGGCATGTCGACGGACACACAGCAGGGCAGCTACTGGGGACGGGCGCGGCTGGGCGGGGGGACGGGCGCGCTCCTCGCGTCGTGCGTAGGGATCGCGCTGGCCGTGTCGGGCGCGACGGCCGCCCTGGCCCTGACCGGTCTCGAGGGGTCGCGGCGGGACGTGGCGCTGGTGTTCGCGTTCCTGGCGCTGCCGTCCGTGTTCGCGCTCGCCTGGGTCGCGCTGGTCGATCCGGCGTCCTTGCGCGACGCGGTGGACCGCCCCGAGGAGACCATCGAGCTCCAGTGGATGCGGCGCGCCCAGAGTGGGGCGTTCACGGACCTGCTGCTGCTCCTGGGCATCGCGCTGGTCGTCGGCGTCTTCGTCGACCTCGACGTGTCGGTGCGCGGCGCGCTCACCGTCGTCCTCGCCTTCGCGATGGCCGACGCGGCGCTGCGGCTGCTGTGGCTCAAGCGCCGGGAGGGCTGATGGAGAACCACGTCGTGCGCGTGCGGGAGGAGCGCGGCTGGTCGCAGCGGCGCCTCGCCGACGAGCTCGGGGTGTCGCGCCAGACGGTCATCTCGATCGAGAAGGGGCGCTACGACCCGTCGCTGCCGCTCGCGTTCAGGCTGGCGGCGGTGTTCGCGTGCCGGATCGAGGACCTGTTCGTCCCCGACCCCGAGGAGGGCTAGCGCCTCAGACGGTGGCGGGCTGGCGGCCGGCGTGCACGCGACGGGTGGTGCGGCGCTCGGACCAGAAGGACACCAGCGGGATGCAGGCCAGCACGATGACGCTGAGCATGTAGCCCCAGGACCACTTCTCGCGCAGCGTGAGACGGGCGACGAGCACGATCAGCACCATGAACAGGAAGCCGTGCAGCTGGTCGATGACCAGGAAGGCGTCCTGGTTGCGGTTCCACCACGAGCCGGCGTCGGTGGCGTACTTGCCGATGAAGCCGGCCATCACGATCAGCAGGTTGAGGCCCACGATGGTCGCCATGACCTGGTAAGCGCGCAGGAGTCGGTCGTTCACCGCCCCAGATTACCGAGCGCGGCCAAGCACCATCTCGCGGGCCATGCGCCACCACATGAACAGCGCGAAGGCGGCGAAGACCCACCATTGCAGGCCGTATCCGAGGTTGCGACCACCCGCGGTCCAGGAGACGTCGGACTCCGGCACGTCGGCGACCTCGAGCCCGCCTGCCACCGCCGGATCGGTGGAGATCGCGAAGCCCGACCACAGGTCGGCGTAGCCGAGCTCGTTCAGCAGCGTGGGGATCCGCACCGAGCCGATCGTGCGCGCGGTGGCGTCCCAGCCGACGGCGGACTCCTCGCCCGGCTGCAGCACGGCCTCGAAGGAGACCACGCCGGCCGGTACCTCGGGGAACGCGGCCGCGGGGCGGGGCGCCCACCCGCGCACCACCATCAGCTGCGCGTCGTCGACCGTGACCGGGGCGAGCAGCCACACGCCGTCCTGACCGTCGTGCTCACGCCCCGTGACCCACAGCTGCTCCTCCGAGGGACGGAAGGTGCCGGTGACGGTGACCGGGCGCTGGTCCTGGTCGGTGGTGAAGATGTCGGTCGGGCTCCACACCGACTCGAGGGCGACCGCGCCGGTGCTGCCCTGCTCGGCGCGCTCGTCCTCCTGCCGCTGGTCGTACGCGCCGAGCTGCCACGTGCCCATGAACAGGCAGAAGCCGATCGCCGCGATCGCGAACAGGTGCAGGCCGAGGACGGCCGGGCGGAACCACGCACCCACCCCCGGCCGGTCGTTCACGAGGTGAACGGCTTGATGCCGGGGTACAGCGGGAAGCGCTCGGCCAGCACGGCGGTGCGCTTGCGCAGGCCGTCGATGTCGACCGCGCCGGGCTGCAGGGCCGCGGCGATGATGTCGGCGACCTCGGTGAACTCCTCGGCGCCGAAGCCACGCGTGGCCAGGGCCGGCGTGCCGATGCGCAGACCGGAGGTGACCATCGGCGGCCGCGGGTCGTTCGGGACCGCGTTGCGGTTCACCGTGATGCCGACCTCGTGGAGCCGGTCCTCGGCCTGCTGGCCGTCGAGCTCGGAGTTGCGCAGGTCGACGAGCACCAGGTGCACGTCGGTGCCGCCGCTGAGGACCTGGACGCCCGCGTCCACCGCGTCGGCGGCGAGCAGGCGGTCGGCGAGGATGCGCGCACCCTCGATCGTGCGCTGCTGACGCTCGGCGAACTCGGGCTGTAGGGCCATCTTGAAGGCCACGGCCTTCGCAGCGATGACGTGCTCGAGGGGTCCACCCTGCTGGCCCGGGAACACGGCGGAGCGCATCTTCTTGGCGATCGTCTCGTCGTTCGTGAGGATCGCGCCGCCGCGCGGGCCGCCGAGGGTCTTGTGCGTCGTGGTGGTGACGATGTGCGCGTGCGGCAGCGGGCTCGGGTGCAGACCCGCGGCCACGAGGCCGGCGAAGTGGGCCATGTCGACCCACAGGATCGCGTCGACCTCGTCGGCGATCGCGCGGAACGCGGCGAAGTCGAGCTGGCGCGGGTAGGCCGACCAGCCGGCGATGATCACGCGGGGACGGTGCTCGATCGCGAGGGCGCGCACCTCGTCCATGTCGACCAGGCCGGTCTCGGGGACGACGTGGTAGGCGATCGGGTTGTACAGACGGCCCGAGAAGTTGAGCTTCATCCCGTGCGTGAGGTGACCGCCGTTGGCCAGGTCGAGGCCCAGGATCGTGTCGCCGGCGGTGGCGATCGCGTGCAGCGCGGCCGCGTTCGCCGAGGCGCCCGAGTGGGGCTGCACGTTGGCGTACTCGGCGTCGAAGAGCTCCTTGAGCCGGTCGATGGCCAGCTGCTCGACCTGGTCGACGAACTCGCAGCCGCCGTAGTAGCGCTTGCCCGGATAGCCCTCGGCGTACTTGTTCGTGAGCACGCTGCCCTGCGCCTCGAGGGCGGCGACGGGAGCGAAGTTCTCCGAAGCGATCATCTCGAGCGTCGTCTGCTGGCGGACCAGCTCGGCGTCGAGGAGCGCGGCGATGTCGGGATCGAAATCGGCGAGATGCTGGTCGTGGCTCATGGTCCGAGGATATCGCCCGCTCCGCACGCCCAGATCCGCGCGCCCCCTCCGGGCGTAACCAAAACGCAACCTCGTTGCGGATGGCCCCCGCCGCGCGACGGGAGTAGCGTCGCAGCGAGTGTCCGGATGGTGGACACCGAAGGGGAGGAACACATGAACTCGATGCGGCGACGCGTCACCACTCTGGCGACCGCGGCCCTGGCCGGATCCGTCCTGGCAGCGTGCGGGGCAGGTCAGAACAACGACGACGACAGCGACGCGAGCCTGATCGTGGGCACCACCGACAAGGTGGTCTCGATCGATCCGGCCGGCTCGTACGACAACGGCTCGATGGCGGTGCAGACGCAGGTCTTCCAGTACCTCCTCAACTTCCCCGCGGGCAGCACCGAGCTGACCCCGGACGCCGCCGAGAAGTGCGACTTCGAGGAGCCCACGGTCTACGTGTGCACCATGAAGTCCGGCCTCAAGTTCGGCAACGGCAACGAGCTGACCGCCTCCGACGTGGCCTTCTCGTTCCAGCGCATCGTCGACATCAACGACCCGAACGGCCCGGCCTCGCTGCTCGGCGCCATGAAGAAGGTCGAGGCCCGCGACGACGCGACGGTCGCGTTCACGCTCGCCGCGCCGAACGACCAGACGTTCGCGCAGGTCCTGGTGACCTCCGCCGGCCCGATCGTCGACGAGGAGACCTACCCCGCCGACAAGCTGCTCGACGACGACGCGGCGGTCGAGGCCAACGCCTTCTCCGGCCCGTACACGATCGGCGAGTACAAGAAGAACGAGCTGGCCGAGTTCAAGGTCAACCCCGACTACGACGGCACCTACGGTGAGCCGAAGTCGGACGTGACGATGCGCTACTACGCCGACTCGAACAACCTCAAGCTCGACGTGGAGAAGGGCGACATCGACGTCGCCTACCGCTCGCTGACCCCCACGGACATCGACAGCCTGAAGAAGTCCGACGACGTCACGGTCCACACCGGACCCGGCGGCGAGCTGCGCTACATCGTGTTCAACCTCAAGACGATGCCCGGCGACGACGACGCGCAGAAGCAGGCCGTCCGCCAGGCCACGGCCTACCTGGTGAACCGCGACGAGATCTCCTCCGAGGTCTACAAGGGCACCTACACGCCGGCCTACTCGGCCGTCCCTGAGGGCCAGGTCGGCGCGACCGAGGCGTTCAAGGACAAGTACGGCGACGCGCCCGACCCGGCCGCCGCGAAGAAGGTCCTCGACGACGCCGGCGTCTCGACGCCCGTCGAGCTGAACCTGCAGTGGAACCCCGACCACTACGGCGGCAGCTCCGACCAGGAGTACCAGGCAGTCAAGCGCCAGCTCGAGGAAGGCGGACTCTTCACCGTCAACCTGCAGTCGACGGAGTGGAACACCTACTCCGAGGAGCGCGTGAAGGACGCCTACCCGGCGTTCCAGCTGGGCTGGTTCCCGGACTTCCCGGACCCGGACAACTACCTCACGCCGTTCTTCGCGCCGAACAACTTCCTCCAGTCGCACTACGAGGACGACGCGATGACGAAGCTGCTCGACGAGCAGCGGGTCGACGCCGACGCCGCCTCGCGCGAGGCCAAGCTCGCCGAGGCGCAGGAGATGGTGGCCGACCAGGTGCCGATCCTGCCGCTGCTGACCGGCGCGCAGGTCGCGGTGGCCGGCAAGGACGTGAAGGGCGTGGGCGACACGCTGGACCCGTCGTTCAAGTTCCGGTTCGCGTCGCTGTCGAAGTAACGGACACCCGGGACCGGGGTCCCGGCACGCCCTGCGCGTGCCGGGGCCCCGCTTCCACGTAGGCAGGAGCACAGCGTGACCACTGACGTCCTCGTCGCCGCCGACAGCCCGTCGGCCGAACCACCCGGTCGCCGCGGCGGGCTGAGCCCGCTCGCGCGCTACCTGCTGATCAGGCTGGCGCTGATCATCCCGATGCTGTGGGTGCTGGTGACCCTGGTCTTCTTCCTGATGCGCGTGATCGGCGACCCGATCACCGCGGCGCAGGGTGGCCGCCTGACCCCCGACCAGATCGCCGAGCGCAAGGCCGAGGCAGGCCTCGACCGGCCGATCATCGTGCAGTACCTCGAGTACCTCGGCAACATCCTGCACGGCGACTTCGGCACGACGCTGACCGACAACCGCGAGGTCACCGACATCCTCATCGTCAACGGCGCCGCCACGCTGGAGCTGTCGGTGTGGGCGCTGATGGTCGCGTTCGCCATCGGCATCCCGCTGGGCCGGATCGCCGCCCGCCACCGCGACCGCTGGCGCGACGTGCTGCTGCGGCTGTTCGCGATCGTCGCCTACGCCGCCCCCGTCTTCTTCGTCGGCCTGCTGCTGAAGCTGGCCGTCGCCCCGTTCGGCTGGCCCACCTCGGGCCGGGCCTCGACCGCCACCGAGCTGACGCTGGCCAAGGTCGAGCCGCAGACCAACATCATGATCGTCGACGCCATCTTGTGGGGCGAGCCGGAGTACATCTGGGACGTCCTGCAGCACGCCGTGCTCCCGGCGCTCGCGCTGGGTATGCTGACCGGCGGCATCTTCCTGCGGCTCGTCCGCGTGAACCTGCTGCAGACGCTGCGCGCTGACTACGTCACGGCCGCCCGCGCCCGCGGCGTCTCGGAGCGACAGGTCGAGCGCAAGCACGCCTTCCGCAACGCCCTGGTCCCGGTGGTCACGGTCATGGGCATGCAGATCGCCATCCTGCTCGGAGGCGCCGTGCTGACCGAGACGACCTTCGAGTGGAACGGGCTCGGCTACCAGCTCACGGAGTACCTGGTCCGGCGCGACTTCCTCGCCGTGCAGGGCATCGTCACCGCGATCGCCTTCATCGTGTGCATCGCGAGCTTCCTCATCGACGCCATCGTGGCGCTCGTCGACCCCCGAGTGAGGTTCTGATGCGCTACCCCGGCCAGTCCGTCGTCTCGCAGTCCCACGGCCTCCAGCGGTTCATGCTGCTGCTGGGCTTCGGGCTCATCGCGTTCTTCCTCGTCCTCGCCGTCTTCGCGCCGTGGATCGCCCCGTACGACTTCAACCAGGTGCGCGGCGACGACGGTGTCCTGTTCGGCACGCAGCAGCCGCCGAGCGCCGACCACTGGTTCGGCACCAACGTGGGAGGCACCGACGTGCTCTCGCGCGTCGTCTACGGGGCCCGCACCGCGGTCGAGGTCATCATCCTGGCCGTGCTCGTCTCGAGCCTGATCGGCGTGCCGCTCGGGCTGGTCTCGGGCTACCTCGGCGGCTGGCTCGACAAGACGCTCGTGCTCGTGATGGACGCGCTCTACTCCTTCCCGTCGCTGCTGCTCGCGATCGTCGTGTCGATCGTCGTCTCCGGCGGGTCGAGCGGCGCGCTGGGCGGCATCGCCTCGGCCGCGATCTCGATCACCGTCATCTTCATCCCGCAGTACTACCGCGTGATCCGCAACGCGACGGTCTCGGTCAAGACCGAGCCGTACGTCGACGCCGCCAAGGTCGTGGGCGTGCGGACCCCGCGGATCCTGTTCCGGCACATCCTGTCCAACGTCGCGCAGACCCTCCCGGTGATCGGGACCCTGAACGCCTCCGAGGCGATCCTGACCCTGGCGGCCCTGGGCTTCCTGGGCTTCGGCATCGAGCCGTCGGCCGCCGCCGAGTGGGGCTACGACCTCAACAAGGCGATGCCCGACGCCACCAACGACATCTGGTGGACCGGCCTCTACCCGGGTCTGGCGATCGTCCTGGTCGTGCTGGGCGTGACGCTGATGGGCGAGAGCCTCAACGACATCACCAACCCGCTGCTGCGCACGCGTGCGGCCGACAAGGCCGAGGGTGAGCTCGAGATCGAGCTGGCCGAGGACCTCAGCGCCGCTCCCGAGATCACCGAGTCCGCCGGAGCCGCGCCGATCAGCGCTCCCGAATCGGTGGAGCGACGGCGCACGGCGGTGCTGTCCCTGTCGGACCTGAGGGTGAGCTTCGGCACCGACGCCGGCCGCGTGGTCGCAGTGGACGGCGTGGGCTTCGACGTCGCACCCGGCGAGGTCGTCGCCGTCGTCGGCGAGTCCGGGTCGGGCAAGTCGGTCACCTCACGTGCCGTCATGGGCCTGCTCCCGAGCACGGCGACCGTGGACGGGTCCGCGGTGCTGCACACCAGCGGGGACGCCCGACGCGAGCTGATCGGGATGACGCCGCAGGAGCTGCGGCCGATCCGAGGCGACGAGATCTCGATGGTCTTCCAGGAGCCCGGGACCGCGCTCGACCCGGTGCGCACGGTCGGCTGGCAGGTCGTCGAGGCGATCCGCGCCCACCGCCAGACCAGCAAGGCAGACGCCCGGGCCCGCGCCATCGAGCTGCTCGAGCTGGTCGGACTGCCCGATCCGGCCAAGCGGGTGGACTACTACCCGCACCAGCTCTCCGGCGGCCAGAAGCAGCGCGTCGTGATCGCGATCGCCATCGCGTGCGAGCCGGACGTGATCGTGGCGGACGAGCCGACCACCGCGCTCGACGTGACGGTGCAGGCGGCGATCCTCGAGCTGCTGCTGGACCTGCGCTCGCGGCTCGGCACGGCGATCGTGCTGATCACGCACAACATGGGGGTCGTCGCCGACATCGCAGATCGCGTGGTCGTGATGTACAAGGGGCGCATCGTCGAGCAGGCGCCCGTCGACCGGCTCTTCGCCGCGCCCGCGCACCCGTACACGCAGGCCCTGCTGGACTCGGTGCCCCACCTCGGTCGCACGCACGGGAGCGAGGACGGCCCGACCGGCCCCGCCCCGCTCGAGGGTGCGCCCGTCGTGCTCGACCTCGAGGACATCGTGGTGGAGTTCCCGGGCGGCTGGGGCGAGACGGCCTTCCGCGCCGTCGACCACGTCAGCCTGCAGGTGCACCGTGGTGAGGTGCTGGGCCTGGTGGGCGAGTCCGGCTCGGGCAAGTCCACGCTGGGCCGTGTCGCCGTGGGGCTGCAGCAGCCGACCTCCGGCATCGTCCGGGTGGGCGGCGAGACCATTTCCGGCCTCAGCGACAAGGACCTGCGCCCGTACCGCAGCCGGTTCGGCTTCGTGTTCCAGGACCCGGCGGCCTCGCTCAACCCGCGGATGTCGATCCTGGACTGCATCGCGGAGCCGCTGCGGGTGCACACCGACCTCACCGACGCGCAGGTCACCGAGAAGGTGCGGAGCCTGCTCGACTCGGTGGAGCTGCCCGGCGAGTACGCCGAGCGCTTCCCGCACGAGCTCTCCGGCGGTCAGCGCCAGCGGATCAGCCTCGCGCGGGCCCTGGCGCTCGACCCCGACCTGCTCATCGCGGACGAGCCCACCTCGGCGCTCGACGTCTCGGTGCAGGCGCGCGTGCTGGAGCTCTTCCTGGAGCTGCAGCAGCGCCTGCAGTTCGCGTGCCTGTTCATCACGCACGACCTCGCGGTGGTCGACACCCTGGCGAACCGGGTCGCGGTGATGCAGCGCGGGCGGCTGGTCGAGCTCGGCCCGCGCGACCAGGTGCTGCGGCAGCCCGCTGAGGAGTACACGCGCAGCCTGATCGCGGCCGTGCCCGTGCCGGATCCGGCCGAGCAGCGCCGCCGGCGCGCCGAACGGGGCGACCTGCTGACGGGCGCCTAGGTGCGCGAGGCCTCGGGCGTCAGCGGTCCCAGGCGGCGACCTGGGCGCGGCGCTCGAGGCCGAGCTTGCCCAGGACGGTGGAGACGTAGTTCTTGACGGTCTTCTCGGACAGGAAGAGCGTGGCGGCGATCTCGCGGTTGGAGCGGCCGAGCCGCAGCTCGTCGAAGACCTTGCGCTCCTGCGTGGTGAGCTCGTCGAGCGGGTCGGGGTCGGCCTGGTGGCGCAGGCGCTCGAGCACCGAGCGGGTGACGGCGGGGTCGAGCAGCGACTGTCCCGCGGCGACCCGCTGGACGGCGTCGACGAGGTCGTTCCCGCGCACCTGCTTGAGGAGGAACCCCGAGGCTCCGGCCATGATCGCCTCGAAGAGCGCCTCGTCGTCCTCGTAGGACGTCAGGATGAGGACCGCCGTGCGCTCGGCCGAGAGCCGGACCCGCCGGCACAGCTCGATCCCCGAGCCGTCCGGCAACCGCGCGTCGAGCACCGCGACGTCGGGCTGGAGCCGCTCGATCGCGGTGGCGGCCTCGGCGACCGTTCCGGCCTCGCCCACCACGGTGATCACGCCGGAGTCCTCGAGGAGGTCACCGACGCCGCGCCGCACGACCTCGTGGTCGTCGAGCAGGAAGACGCGGATGGGTTCGCTCACGGGCTCAGCCTACGGAAGGGCGGCCGCGGCGCCGCCGGTTACGAGCGGGATGCGCCAGACCACGCGGGTCCCCGTGCCGCCCGGACCGGGACCGATCCGCAACGACCCGCCCGAGCGCTGGGCCCGCTCGCTCAGGTTCGCCAGTCCGCTGGCCGGCTCGGCGTCGCCCATGCCGGCACCGTCGTCGGTCACCGTGGCCACCACCTCGTGCTCGGCCACCTCGAGGCGCAGGGCCACCGACGTGGCCCTCGCGTGCCGGATGACGTTGGCCAGCGCCTCGTTCATCACCGCGTGCACGTCGCTGCGCAGGCCGATGTCGAGCCGGCCGAGGTCGCCCTCGATGTCGATGACGGGCGCGAAGCCCAGCGGCGCAGCCGTGGCCTTCAGGAGGCGCACGAGACGTGCCTCGTCCGTCGCGGCGTCGGAGCCCAGCGCGAAGATCGCCCCGCGCAGGTCGGCGATCGCCCGGTCGACGTCGTCCACGGCCTGCGAGGCTCGGCCGGCCCACGGCTCGTCGACGTTCCGCGAGATCCGGTCCAGGGACAGGCCCACGGCGAAGAGCCGCCCGATGACGAGGTCGTGGAGGTCGCGCGCGATGCGGTTGCGGTCCTCGACCACGGCCATCCGCGCGAGCTCGGCCCGTGTGCCGGCGAGCTCGTCGAAGAGGCGCGCGTTCGCGATCGCCGTCCCGGCGACCGCGGCGAGACCGGTCACGAGGCGCTCGTCGTCGTCGGTGAACCCGCCCGGCTTCTCGGTCAGGTAGAGGTCGCCGAACACCTGGCCGTTGACCCGCACGGGCACCCCGAGGAACGCGCCCATGGGCGGGTGGTGCGGCGGGAAGCCGACGGAGGCGGGGTGCGAGGCGACGTCGTCGAGTCGCAGCGGCACCCCGTCGCGGAGCACGACGCCGAGGACCCCGGCACCTCGCGGCAGGTCGCCGATCCGGGCCGCGGTCTCCTCGTCGATGCCCTGGGTGAGGAACTCGGCCAGCTCGTCGTGGTCGTGCCCCAGCACCCCCAGCGCGCCGTAGCGGGCACCGGTCAGGTCGCGGGCCAGCTCGATGATGCGGGCCAGCAGGCTGTCGAGGTCGAGGTCGGACGTCACCGCGACGGCGGCGTCGACGATGTTCTCCCAGCGCTTCCGGTCCTGTTCGTCCACGCGCTCACCGTACCGAGATCGCCGGGCCGGAGGTCCCTGCAACTCGGGACCTTCGGCCCTGCTCCGCGACGCCGGACCGGAGCACGATGGAGGTGTCGAGAAAGGAACCACGATGAGCACCAACACCATCGTCGTCGGAGTGGACGAGACCCCCGCAGGAGCCGCCGCCCTCACGTGGGCCGCGAAGGAGGCCGACCTCCGTGGCGCGGACCTCAAGATCGTCCACGTGTGGCAGATCGACGCGGCCGTCGCGATGGCCGGCGCCGAGGTCCCGTGGATGGCCTACGAGACCGACGCCCGGTCGAACGCCGCGCGCTGGGTGACCGAGACGATCGGGTCCGAGGACGCCGACGGCAGGCCCCGCCGCATCGAGGTCGTGCAGGGCGCGCCCGGACCGACGCTCGTCGATGCCTCGCGCGACGCGGCCATGCTGGTCGTCGGCACGCGCGTGCACACGGGCATCAGCCGCGTGCTGTTCGGATCGGTCAGCCACTACTGCCTGACCCACGCGCAGTGCGTCGTGGTCGCGGTGCCGACCACGTCCACCGCCGAGACGGTGGACGTGGCCTCGGCCGACGACCTGGTCACGCACTGAGGCGAGCCGGGCTTCCCCTCCCGGCCGCCCTTCCCGGGCCGCGCCCCTCCCCCACGCGCGGTCCGCTGCCCCGCCTCGCCCCCGAAGGTCCTGGGCAGCCCGAAGTCCCGGCGGCGATCTCACGCCGCCGGGGCTACGTTGGCGCCATGATCGAACGCGTCCGCGATCAGGCCGCCTCCGCGATCTTCGCGCGCGTGGCCGGTCCCGAGGGCGAGGGTCGCCGCGAGCGCATCCACGGCACGCCGGGCCAGCGCCGGTTCACCCCCGCGGACCCCGTCTGGCGCGTCCACGGGGATGCCTCGATGTTCGTCGGCGGGATCCGTGCCCTCCTCCTGCAGTCGCTACACCCCCTGGCGATGGCCGGGGTGGACCAGCACTCGGGGTTCAGCGGCGACCCCTGGGGACGACTCCAGCGCACCAGCGGCTTCATCGCCGAGACGACCTTCGGCACCGTCGACCACGCCGACCGCGCGATCGGGGCCGTGCGCCGGATCCACGAGCGCGTCCGGGGCACCACCGACGACGGACGCGAGTACGCCGCCTCCGACCCGCACCTGCTGCGCTGGGTGCACGTCGCCGAGATCGACTCGTTCCTGCGCGCGCACGACCGCTACGGCGCCCGTCCCCTCGGGCCCGAGGAGCGCGACGTCTACGTCGCCCAGGCGGGAATCACCGCCCGACTGCTCGGCGCGCGCGACGTGCCGGAGAGCACGGAGGAGCTGGCGGCTGCGCTGGCGTCCTACCGCCCCGAGCTCGAGAGCACGCCCGCCGCTCGCGAGGCCGCCCGCTTCATGCTGCTGAGCCCGCCGGTGCCGTGGACGGTGCGAGCGCCCTACGGGATGCTCGCGGCCGCGGCGGTGGGGTTGCTGCCGCGCTGGGCCCGCCGTCCGCTGCGCCTGCCCTGGCTGCCGGTCACCGAGGCGACCGCCGTACGCGCCGGCGGCGTGGCCGTGACGCGGGCGATCGGATGGGCCATGTCGCCCGCGCCCCGCTCCACGACATGAGGATGTCGGCGAACCGCGACACAATGGACGGGTCCCCACCAGAACCTAGGAGTGATCGCTCGTGAAGAAGCTCGCGCTGCTGACGGCCGCCGCCGTCGGATACGTCCTTGGAACCCGCGCCGGCCGCGGCCGCTATGAGCAGATCAAGCAGCAGGCCGAGAAGGTGTGGCACACCGATCCGGTCCAGTCCACCGCCCACAAGGCGCAGGACACCGCCAAGCAGGCCGCCTCCGACGTGGGCCACCGCGTCGCCGAGACGGCGAAGGACGTCTCCGGCGTCGTCAGCGAGAAGGCCAAGGACGTCTCCGGCACGGTCGGCGACAAGGTGAAGACCGCCGCCGACTTCTCCAAGGACGAGGGCTCGAAGGACTCAGGCACCGGGTCCCGTACGGCCGCCGCCACGGATGCCGACGCGTCCGCCCCCGCCTACAGCACCAGCTCGGAGGGTCTGCGTGCTGACGCGGCAGCCGCCGACGCCCGGGCTCCGTTCGACATCGACGAGGCCGGCTCGGACGACCTCTCCTCCCAGCCGAACCCGCTGGGCACCGACGATCCCGACGCTCGCGCCTGATGCGACTGAGGATCTTCACCGAACCGCAGCAGGGCGCGTCGTACGACGACCTCCTCGCCGTCGCGCAGGAGTCCGAGCGGCTGGGCTTCGACGCCTTCTTCCGCTCCGACCACTACCTCGCGATGGGCGGGGAGGGCCTGCCCGGTCCGAGCGACGCCTGGATCACGCTGGCCGGCCTGGCCCGCGACACGTCCACCATCCGGCTGGGCACCCTCGTCACGAGCGCCACGTTCCGGCTGCCCGGACCGCTGGCGATCAGCGTGGCCGGGGTCGACCAGATGAGCGGTGGACGCGTGGAGTTCGGGCTCGGCGCTGGCTGGTTCGACGCCGAGCACCGGGCCTACGGAATCGGCTTCCCCGAGACGCCCGAGCGCTTCGACCGCCTCGAGGAGCAGCTGGAGATCATCACCGGCCTGTGGGCCGACACCTCCGGCGCCTACTCGTTCGAGGGCCGGCACTACACCGTCACCGACTCGCCGGCCTTGCCCAAGCCGGCACAGGACCGGATCCCCGTGATCGTGGGCGGCAAGGGCAAGCGCCGCACGCCGGCGCTCGCGGCGCGGTTCGCCGACGAGTTCAACATCCCGTTCGAGTCGGCCGACTTCACCCGCACGCAGTTCGGGCGGGTGCGTGAGGCCTGCGAGAAGGCCGAGCGCGATCCGGCATCGCTCGCGTGGTCCAACGCGCTGGTGCTGTGCGCGGGATCGGACGAGACCGAGATCGCCCGGCGTGCCGCGGCGATCGGCCGCGAGGTCGACGAGCTGCGCACCAACGGGCTCGCCGGCACGCCTGCTGAGATCCTCGACCGGATCGGCGAGTTCGCGGACTCCGGGTCAGAGCGCCTGTACCTGCAGGTGCTCGACCTGGCCGACCTGGACCACCTGCGGCTCGTGGCCGAGGAGATCCTTCCGCACGTCTGAGTACCGACGAACGATGAGGCATCCGACCCCCATCCGGGCTCGGATGCCTTGTCGTTTCGGCACTCGAACGCCGCGAATTACATGGGTGTGGTTTACCCACAGCATTGTCCCCATCTGGGGACAACCGGGGCCTCAGGACGGGCCCACCTCGAGCCGGCCGCGCTCCATCTCCGACGTGAGGGACTGCAGGAAGTCGATGATCGCGGGCCTGGCTTCCACCGGCACCCTGGCCGCGATGGCCTTCATCCGCTCGTGCATGTCGGCCAGGTGCACCGACATCTCGTGGCGGGCCTGCTCGGTGGGGACCAGCACCACGGAACGACGGTCGGTGGGGTGCGGCACGCGCTCCAGGTGTCCGGAGGCGACGAGCCGGTCGACCAAGGTCGTCACGGCGGCGGTGCTGATGCCGAGGTGGTCTGCGAGCCGGCGCGGGGTCACCCCCGGGACCGCGCTGCCCTGCGGATCGGACTCCGCGATCTCCACCGCGCGAATGACGTGACGCAGCGATCGCAGGTCGGTGGGGTTGACCCGCATCGCGTCGCTGAGGCGGTTGCGCATCTCCCGATCGGCCCGGACGAGCTCGCGCACGGCCCTCAGCAGGTCGCGTTCGTCGTCGGTGTAGTCGGGTGCCACGGGGGTACGGGGAAGTGGACGCATCGGCACCCCTTCATCATAGGCACTATTTCTACAAGTTGATATCTAGATTGGTTAGCAATATCGTTCGAGGTGTCACCAGGAGGTCTTGTGGAACCCGTGCTCGACCACGCCACCGGGGCAGCGGACGCCGCTGCGCCGTCCAGCGGCACGCGCTCGGGCCTGCCCGACCGGCTCCCGCACGGGGATCCCGACGACCTCGTCGTCCTGCTGGACGACGAGAGGCGCCCCATCGGCACCGCTCCCCGGCACGACGTCCACGGCCAGGACACGCCGCTGCACCTGGCTTTCTCCTGCTACCTGATCGACGGTCGCGGTCGCGTGCTGCTCACCCGGCGCGCCCTGGGAAAGCGGTCGTGGCCCGGCGTGTGGACCAACTCCTTCTGCGGCCACCCGCGGCCCGGCGAGGACCTCGTCGACGCGGTCAGCCGCCACGGCCGCGGTGAGCTCGGCCTCGAGCCCTCATCCATCCGCCCGTTCCTGCCCGACTTCGCCTACCGCGCGGTCGACGCCTCCGGCGTGGTGGAGAACGAGGTGTGCCCCGTCTTCGTCGCCCGCGCGACCGACGAGGCGCAGCCCCATCCCGACGAGGTGGAGGAGCTGCGCTGGGTCGACGTGTCCGACCTGCGCGAGACGGTGCGGATCGCGCCGTGGGCGCTGAGCCCGTGGCTGGTCGAGCAGGCTGCCGCGATCGAGGAGGCGGACGCCTGGCACGTGCTGGCGCCGGACGAGACGGAGACGAGTCCATGACCCTGCAATCGGAGCTCGACTCACTCCTGCACTCGGCCCGCGTCCCCGGCCTGAGCCGCGACCACCACGCACTGCTCACCGCCCTCGACCTCGGCAGCTCCGGCGGCAAGCGCTTCCGGCCGTGGCTCGTCACGACGGTGCACGCGGCCTTCGGCGGCGACCAGCCCGACACGGTGGTCGATGCCGTCGCCGCGGCCACCGAGCTGCTCCACACCGCCTTCGTGATCCACGACGACGTGATCGACAACGACGACACCCGCCGTGGACGGCCCAGCGTGCCGGGCCTGTTCCGCTCCGACGCCACCGAGCTGGCCAGCTCGCCGGACGACCACGACACCTACGCGCGCGCCGGCGCGATCCTCGCCGGCGACCTGGCACTGGCCGCGGCGATCCGCGCCGTGGCGACGTGCGGCGTCGACCCGGTCACCACCCACCGTCTGCTCGATCTCCTCGACGCCACGCTGCACGCCTCCGCCGCCGGCGAGCTGGCCGACGTCCGCCTGGCCCTGGGCACCGCCATGCCGAGCGCCGACGAGGCCATCGCCGTCACCGAGCACAAGACGGCCGTCTACTCGTTCGTGCTGCCGCTGCAGGCCGGAGCCGTCCTGGCGGGCGCCGACGAGTCCGCCGTGCGGGTCCTCGGCGAGATCGGCCGCTGCCTGGGGGTCGCGTTCCAGCTCCACGACGACGTGATGGCGATGTTCGGCGACCCCGAGACGACGGGCAAGGACCCGCTGGGCGACCTGCGCGAGGGCAAGCGAACGCCGCTCATGGTGCACGCGTCGCAGACGGCCGAGTGGGAGCGGATCGCGCCCCACCTCGGTGACCCCGACCTCACCGAGGCGGCCGCGGCCGGCGTGCGCGAGGCACTCGCGGCCTGCGGATCGCGGGGCTACGTGGAGGACCTCGCCGACGGCCACCTGGCGCTGGCGCGCGAGCACGCCCGCACGCTCGACCTCGAACGGTCGCTCCTGGACCCCCTCGTGGCGCAGGCTTGGCACATGGCCGCCACGACGCACGACCCCGCCGCCCAGGTCGGTGCGGCATGAGCGCGCTCCACCACGACGAGCACGGCCGCTCGGGATCGACCGCCGCCACCGAGGCGTACACGCTGTACGACGACGTGGCCGAGGGTGCCGCCGCGCTCGTGATCAAGCGCTACTCCACCTCGTTCTCGCTGGCGTCACGGCTGCTGAACGAGCCCGTGCGCACGCGCGTGTGCAACATCTACGCGCTCGTGCGCGTGGCGGACGAGATCGTCGACGCCCCGCGCCCGGACGGCGACCACGACCAGCAGCTGCGCGTGCTCGACTCGCTCCATGCCGAGGTCCACGAGGCCATGCGCACCGGGCACAGTGCGAATCTCGTCGTCCACGCGTTCGCGCGCACGGCGCGCGCGTGCGGGATCGGCACCGACCTGGTCGACCCGTTCTTCCAGTCGATGCGCACCGACCTCTTCCGCACCGACCACGACGAGGCCAGCTTCGCGACGTACATCTACGGCTCCGCCGAGGTCGTGGGACTGATGTGCCTCAAGGCGTTCCTCCTCGACCAGCCCAGCCCCGAGGCGCAGTACGCCGAGCTGGCCCCCGGCGCCCAGCGCCTCGGCGCCGCCTTCCAGAAGGTGAACTTCCTGCGCGACCTCGGCGACGACCGCGACAACCTCGGCCGCAGCTACGTGCCCGGACTGGACCCGGAGCACTTCGACGTCGCGATGCGCGACCGGCTGCTCGATGACATCGACGCCGACCTCGCCGCCGCCGCGGCCGTGATCCCGCGCCTGCCCGCCGGCAGCCGCCGCGCGGTCGCCGCCGCCCACGCCCTCTTCGCGGAGCTGTCACGGCGGCTCCGCAACGCCTCGCCGGCCCGGATCCGCTCCGAGCGCATCCGCGTGCCCGGCCCGGCGAAGGCCCGGGTCGTCGCGCGCGCCGTCACGGTGGGCGTCTGATGCGCCGCGTCACCGTCATCGGCGGCGGGATCTCCGGACTCGCCACCGCGGCCCTCCTGGCCGCCGACGGCTGGTCGGTCGACCTGCTCGAGCAGCGCGACGACGTGGGCGGGCGCGCCGGCTCGTGGAGCAAGGACGGCTTCCGCTTCGACACGGGCCCGTCCTGGTACCTGATGCCCGAGGTCTTCGAGCACTTCTTCCGGCTCCTCGGGACCACCGCGGACGAGCAGCTCGACCTCGTCCGGCTCGATCCGGGCTACCGCGTGTTCTTCGAGGGCAACGAGCAACCCGTCGACGTGCGGGCCACGCGCGCCGAGAACGTCGCCCTGTTCGACGCGATCGAGCCCGGCGCGGGCCGTCGCCTCGAGGACTACCTGGACTCCGCGGCCGACACCCACCAGATGGCGGTCGACCACTTCCTCTACACGAGCTTCGAGCGACCGGCGAACCTCGCTCATGCCGACGTGCTGCGCCGGGCGCCGCGCCTGGCCGGGCTGCTGGGGCGCTCTCTGGAGTCGCACGTCGCCGCGCGCTTCGACGACACGCGGCTGCGCCAGATCCTGGGGTACCCCGCCGTGTTCCTCGGCTCGTCGCCGTCGCGCGCGCCCAGCATGTACCACCTGATGAGCGGGATGGACCTCGCCGACGGCGTGCTCTACCCGCAGGGCGGGTTCTCCACGCTGATCGACGCGATCGCCGCCCTGGCGCGCGCCCGCGGCGTGCGCATCCGCACGGGCGCCACCGTCATCGGCATCGACACCAGCTCCACCGGCCGCGCCCTGCCCACGCCGGGCGCGCGGGCGCGGGTCGAGGGGGTCACGTTCCGCACCGACGAGGGGATCGAGCGGATCGATGCCGACGTGGTGGTCGGCGCGATGGACCTGCACCACCTCGAGACGCGACTGCTGCCCGAGCACCTGCAGACCTACCCGGAGTCGTGGTGGAAGCGCCGCGATCCGGGGCCTGGCGCCGTGCTGGCGTACCTCGGCGTGGAGGGCGAGCTGCCCGAGCTGGCCCACCACACGATGTTCTTCACGCGGGACTGGGCCGCGAACTTCGACGACGTCCTCGGCCGCCCCGGACGCGTGCCGGACCCCGCGTCCTCCTACGTGTGCCGTCCGTCGGCCACCGACCCCTCGGTGGCTCCCGAGGGCGACGAGAACGTCTTCATCCTCGTTCCCGTCCCGGCCGACGTGGGCCTGGGGCGCGGGGGCGTCGACGGGGCAGGCGATCCCGTGGTCGAGAAGACCGCGGACGCGGCCATCGGCCAGATCGCCTCGTGGGCGGGCGTCCCCGACCTGGCCTCGCGGATCAAGGTGCGGCGCACCATGGGACCCGGTGACTTCGCCGCAGACCTGAACGCGTGGTCGGGCGGGGCTCTCGGGCCCGCCCACACCCTGAGGCAGAGCGCCTTCCTCCGCGCGCGCAACGCCTCGCGCAAGGTGGACGGGCTGCTCTACGCCGGATCCAGCACGATCCCGGGCATCGGACTGCCGATGTGCCTGATCAGCGCCGAGCTCGTGCTGAAGCGGCTGCGCGGCGACCGGTCGGCGGGCCCGTCATCCGAGCCGCAGGCCGGCACTACGGTGGTCGCGTGAGCTGGCTCTACCTCGCCTCGGTGATCGGGGCGGGCTTCTGCATGGGACTGGTCGACCGCCGCTGGCGGCTGTTCCTCTTCCGGAAGGCCTCGAACGCGCTGGTGGTCCTCGCCATCGGCTTCGTGTTCTTCCTGGTGTGGGACATCGTGGCGATCCGGCTCGAGGTGTACGCGCGGGGCGAGTCCCCGGCGATGACCGGGATCGAGGTGGCCCGGGAGCTGCCACTCGAGGAGCTCTTCTTCATCGTCTTCCTCTGCTACGTCACCGGCGTCCTGCACGGGCTGTTCACGATGCTGCTCGACCGCAGGACGGTGACCCGATGACGTACCTCGGGCTCGCCGCGGTCTTCACGGCCGCCACTCTTCCCGTCCTGGCCCTCGCGGTCGTCACGCGTCGCCCCGACCGTCGCTGGTGGGCCGCCACCGGGCTCACCGCCGTGGCGCTCGCCGTCCTGACCGCGGTGTTCGACAGCGTGATGATCGCCGCCGACCTCTTCCGGTTCGACGAGTCGGCCCTGACCGGCATCCACGTGGGGCTCGCGCCGATCGAGGACTTCGCGTGGCCGCTCGCGGCCACGATCCTGGTCTCGTCGCTGTCCCTGCTGCTCTCGCGGCCGGCCCGGCACTTCGACTCCACCGTCTCGGCGCAGGACCAGGCGTGAGCCGCGCCGGCCAGGTGCTGGCGTCGTCCCGCCCGCTGTCGTGGGTCAACACGGCCTTCCCGTTCGGCGCGGCCTACCTGCTGGCCGGCGGTGGGCTCGACGTCGCGTTCTGGGTGGGCTGCGCGTACTTCCTGGTGCCCTACAACCTGCTGATGTACGGGATCAACGACGTCTTCGACTACGAGTCCGACCTGCGCAACCCGCGCAAGGGCGGGGTCGAGGGGATCGTGCTCGACCGGCGCATCCACCGGCTCACGATCTGGTCGGCGGTCCTCTCGAACGTGCCGTTCGTCGTGGTGCTCGCCGTCATGGGCTCGCCGCTGTCGAACCTCGTGCTGGCGATCAGCATCTTCGCCGTCATCGCGTACTCGGCCCCGGTGCTGCGGTTCAAGGAGCGCCCGTTCCTGGACTCGATCACCTCCAGCACGCACTTCGTCAGCCCTGCCGTGTTCGGGCTGGCCCTCGCGGCTGCCCGCGGTGGCGAGGTCGAGCTCGGGGGCACGGTCGTCGCCGCCATCGCGGGCTTCTTCGCGTGGGGCGTCGGTTCGCACGCGTTCGGTGCCGTCCAGGACGTCACCGCCGACCGCGCGGCCGGCATCGGCTCGATCGGCACGGTCCTCGGGGCCCGCAACACCACCCGATTCGCGTTCGCGGCCTACCTCGTGGGCGGCCTGTGCCTGCTGGCGCTGCCGTGGCCCGGATCCCTCTCCGCCCTGCTGGTGCTGCCCTACGCCGCCAACATCGCGCCGTACCTGTCGATCACCGACGAGCGGTGCGAGGAGGCGAACGCCGGCTGGCGCCGCTTCCTGTGGCTGAACTTCCTCACCGGGTTCCTCGTGACGCAGCTGCTGATCTGGATCAGCCTCCGGTGACGTGGCGGGGCCGGAACCGGTCCTGCCAGCGCTTCCACGGCGGTCGCTCCGCCCAGTTGAGCCTCAGCGTGGTGACGGCCCGGTCCATCCGGCGCGCCAGCTGCCTCCGGCCCCGCACCGAGCGTCCCGAGACACCCAGCCGCAGGGCGCGGTCGTAGCGGATCACGGACTCGGGGCCGAGCGCGAAGGCCAGGTCCATGTCGTCGTGGACGTCGTCGAACCGGTGCACCCGGTCGCGCACGCGCTCCCAGCTGGTGCGGCGGATCGCCATGCTCGATCCCCACAGCGGATGGTGGCCGAGGGCCAGGTACGTCAGGACGTAGTAGGCGCCGAGGTAGGCCACGGTGGCGATGCGGCCGAGCAGGGGCGGCAGGTCGTGGAACCAGCCCGCCCCGGTGACGGCATCGACCTCGGGGTCGGCCATCGCGCCGGCGACCCGCGCGATCCAGTCGGGGCCGGGCCGCGAGTCGGCGTCGAGCCGGGCGACCACATCGCCCGAGGCCGCGTCGTAGCCGGTGGCGGCCGCCGGGGGGATGCCCAGGCGCGGCTCCACGACGACACGGGCCCCGGCGGCCTCGGCGACGGCCGCCGAGTCGTCGGTGCAGTCGTTGTCGACGACGACCACCTCGAGCGGGGCCACGGTCTGGAGCGCGAGCAGACGCAGGCACTCGCGGAGCTCGTCCGCGTCGTCGTGCACGGGGATGACGACCGAGACCGTCGGGGTCGTCACCGGCTCGGCTCCGCGGCCGACGTGCGGCTCACCACGAGCGCGGCGACCAGCGCGCCGACCGCTCCGGCGGCGAGGTCGCCGATCGTGTCGTCGTAGCCCACCTGGATCCGGTCGTCGATCCACGTGTGGCCCATCCACTCGAGGAACTCCCACACCACGGCGAGCGCGACGGCGGTGGTGATCGTGACGACGAAGGCGCCGAGCCGGGGGCGCGCGAGCCGGGGATCGTCGTGGGTGGCGAGGGCGCCGACCTTCACGAGCACCTGCCACGTCAGGGCGGCGATGAGCCCGGTGGCTGTGGCGTGGACGACGAGATCGAGGCCCGGGACGGCGAGGTACCAGTCGAGCTGGGCCGCCCAGCCGCCGAGCAGGAGGGCGCCGCAGAAGGTGACGTCGAGGGCCGGCCCGGTGCCGACCGCCCGAGGGATGAAGAGCGCCCCGAGCACGAGGAAGAAGAGTGCGAAGCCGATCCAGCCCGCGTGGATCGTGGCCGCCACGACGCTGACCACACCGGCGGCGCGCAGGGCGTCCGGGACGATCAACGGCATTCGGACATCCTACTGATGCCGGTGAATTCCACGAATTACACCCGTGTGGTTCATCCACATGGCTGTGCACAGCTGGGGACAACGCCGCGTCAGCGCAGGTGGGCGAACTCGTCGAGCCCGGCGTCCTCCTCGGCCAGCGAGAACGAGGCCATCGCCCGACTCACCATGCCGGTCGCCAGCATCACGGCGACGGACACAGTGAACGCCATGCCGCACAGGAAGGCGAGCGCCAGCGCGATCATGGGGTCGACCTGTCGTCCCTGGCCATGGTGCTCGCCTCCGTCGTCGTGCGTGACATTGGAGAGCGAGCAGGCCCGGGTTCCGGACGTGGAACCCGGGCCTGCCCAGGACTGCCTGCAACGGTAGGAATTACATCGCTGTTATTTCATCCACAGGTCTACCCACACCTGGGGACGAACCCGCCGTCCGCGCTGCGGTCAGACGCGACGGGTGTCGGGATCCTCGGGCGGAGCGTCCGTCAGCGCGGGGTCCCGCACGTCGGAGTCCGGGTCGCCACCGTGCTTGCCGGTGAAGACGGGCCGATCCTGCGACACCGGGTCCTGCCGGGCCGCGGCCACGTCGTCGTGGCGACCGTCGGTGAGGTCGTCACGCTGGGCGTCCGTGCGGTCGTTGCGCTGACCGTCGGTGACGTCGGGGTCGATCTCGTCGGCCTTGGCCATCCGGTGGTCGACGTGCTGCTTGGTCTCCGCGGCCTCCTGTTGGAGCTCCTCGGCCTGACGCTCGAGTCGCTCGGCGTCGAGTCGCGCCTGGTCGGCGTCGGCACGGGCCGCCGCGGCACCGGCGGCGGTCTGGTTGGCAGAGACCGAGGCCTCGCGGGCCTCGTCGCGCAGACGGGCGGCTTCGACGCGCTGCTCGCGCTCCTTCTCGAGCCGCTTCTCCTCCTTGGCCTTGTTTCCCTTCGTGAGGGCCCAGACGAGAGCGGCCACGAGCAGCAGCGCCACAACCGCGATCAGGATCCAGACCCAGGGGTCGACGTTGTCCATCAGGTTCACCTCCGCGGGTCCGGCTGCGTCGGTCGACGCTGGCGCACCGGGCCCTCCCTCCTTGGTACCGCAGTCCGGGCCCCTCCGCTCGTCGGAGAATCAGGCGAAAGGGCCGTCCAGCAGCGCCCATTGCAGGAGCATGATCGCCTTGGCGTCCACGATCTCGGTGCCGATGGCCGCGCGGGCCCGGTCGATGTCCAGCTCCACGATCTCGATGTCCTCGCCCTCGGCCGCGACGCCGTGCTGCGTGCCCTCGATGTCCTCCGAGCGATACGGGGCCGCGAAGAAGTGCACGCGCTCGGTCACGGAACCGGGGCTCATGAACACGTCGAAGACGTGCTGGACCGGACCGATCTCGACGCCCGTCTCCTCGACGGTCTCGCGGCGGATCGCCGCGACGGGGTCGTCCTCGTCCAGCAAGCCGGCGGCGGTTTCAAGGAGCATCCCGTCAGGGTGGCCGTTGACGTAGACCGGGAAGCGGAACTGCCGCGTCAGCAGCACCGTCCTGCGGTCCGCGTCGTAGAGCAGGATCGTCGCGCCGTCGCCGCGGTCATAGGTCTCGCGCCGCTCGGTGCGCCAGACGTCGTCGGACCCGCGTCGGTCGAACGTCGTCGCGCGCAGGACGTACCAGTCGTTCGACAGCACCTCCACGTCGCGCACGACGACGTCGGGGTTGCGGGTCAGGTCGCGACCGGTCAGGTGCAGGCCCATGCGGCCGCGATGGTCAGGGGTGTCGATGCCGGGGGTCATCGCACCAGCCTCCCGGACAGGGCGGCGCGGCCCGCCGATGACGCGCCGGGACGGAGCTCAAGGACGTGGATCTAGGTGTAGGGGCTGTCGAACGACGTGGGCGTCAGGAAGGCCGCCACCACCGCGAGAGCGGAGAAGAAGATCAGAGGAAGCACGTCGTAGAAGAAGTACAGCCCGTAGAAGTCCGTGAGAGCCCCTTGGAGAGCCTCGACCCAGACCAGCACCAGGTGGACCGCGAAGGGCAGGGTCGCCGCGAAGAGGAACTTCGCGAAGGGGGCCCGGACGAGGACGACGCCGACGAAGCTGGCGATCGCCGCAACGCACCCGACGACGACCCACCCCACCGGCTCCGGATTGAAGACCAACAGGCCGGCCCCACAGGCCAGATGAACACAGAAGCATCCCAGCGCCACTCCCATGCGGCGATCGTCCGGCTGGCTCACCGGCACGCTCTGGCGAGGGTTGCGGTCATGTGGTGGAGCCTAGGGGACTCGAACCCCTAACCCCCTGCTTGCAAAGCAGGTGCGCTACCAATTGCGCCAAGGCCCCGTGGTGGGAGAGCGTCAGACCGGATCGCTGCCCTGATTCGCACATGCGGTCCCGGACTCGCGCGGACATGATGAAAGTGTGCCGACATACGAGAGCTGGGCGAGCAGTGCGGCGTCTCGCAACGTCATGCGAGCGAACAGGTCTCGCGACACCGCGCCAGAGATTGCAATCCGCCGCCTCCTTCACGCTGCAGGGCTCCGCTACCGGGTCAATCATCGCCCCGAGCCCGCGCTGCGCCGCACCGCCGACATCGTGTTCACCAAGCAGCGCATCGCTGTATTCATCGACGGCTGCTACTGGCACGCCTGCCCGGAGCATAAGACGATCGCACAGTCGAACGCGACCTACTGGTCTGAGAAGCTCGCTCGGAACGTCGCCCGCGATGCTGACACCACCGAGCGACTGCGGGCCGCAGGGTGGACTGTCCTCCGGTTCTGGGAACACGAGGACCCGGCCGAAGTCGCCTCAGCCGTGGCTGCGACGGTCTACGACCTATCCGTTGGACCCGAGCGCGGGTAGGCCGCGATACGAGTCCGGCAGGAGTTGCGCATTTCGCGCCCACGGTCCAAGCGTCGTGTCGTACCCGGTGTCTCGTTTTGCCGTCGCGGACAAGCGAAGCAGGCGATACGCGCGACCTAGATCGTTAGACGCCTCGAGGACCGCAGAAACAGTGTTGAACTCGTAGTCGCTAGCGGAAGTCGACCGCTCCACCTCTCGCTCGACGTCCCGCCGGGACTCAGACTTGGGTAGTTCTTGTCCGCAAGCTTGAGGGTCGGCATCCGGAAGTTAGACGTCGACGGTCGTCTTGATCTTCTCGTCGCTCCACGGTTGAGATGCCACGAGAGATGCTCGCGCACTCAAGCCGTGGGCGGAGCGGACTCAGAAGAGGTCGGCGGATCAAGGAGCAAGTCGACGATCGTCGGGAGTCCGGAGACGGGATTGACCACCCCCCTGAACGGGTACGGCAGGGCAACCTTGAACTCGATCGAGTCCACATCGATGTGCGAGAACCCCGAGACGTCTGAGCGCTGGAGGATGTGAAGGCCGTCATCCGCCAGGTCGTAGAGCCGCTCGAACGTCGGTGAGAACCGCTTCTGGAAGCGTGACTTGTTCCTGTCGCGTGCATGCTTGTAGCCGAGACCGGCGTCGCCGCCGTACTGCTGTACTCGATCAAGAAAGTCATCTTGCGCAGAGGTGTTCGTGATTCTCTGAAGGATCCGCTCCACGAGCGACGGGACTGCTTCGCCTGCACACTGACCGCTGGGGACAGCGACCACCCCCAGACTCAGCAGATACAGGTGCGTCTCGGAAACGTCAATGACCGGGTGCCCGACCTCGACCTGTTGGAAGCCCTGGATGTGGTGTGTGGACGTGGATCCCGACGTCGTCTTGACCTCGACGCCGACCGCGCCGAACTGGAAGTCGCGCGACGACGGCCGCCAGCCGAACCAGGATCCGACGAGGTCGTCGACGGCTGCGGGTTGGGCCCTGACCGTGAGCTCGTCGAGGAGAACGAGCTCTCCATAGAGGCCCACGAGCACCTGGTCACCAATCTGCTCGCTCCCGTGGATGAACTTCGCGATCAGTGGCTCGACCTGTGCAAACGCCCCGTGCGGGTCGTCGTCGAACCCCGCCTGGATGAGCTCGACGCAGATGAGCGCGGCCGCGCTGTCGAAGTAGGTATCTCCCGGAAGAACGATCTGGTTCGCGCAGATCGAACCCTCGTTCGACGACTGCCAGTCCTCGCGGTAGTCCATCGCACGGTCGACCACGGACTGGGATGCCGCAAGCCGGCCACCCACGAGGAAGACCTCGACTCGACCGGCCTCGTCGCGCGACAATGCGACCGAGTGGGCTCCGTCGGCAAATCCGATGGAACGCTCGGTCGACGACGATGCGGGATCCAGGCTCGCGACGTACGACTTGAGTTGCTCGTACGTTGTCTGGTCTGTATCAGTCACTGGAGTTCCTCGTCATCGCTCGCATCTGATCGGGCCCACCCAGCGGGATGCTCAACCCGACGGCTGTAGTGACAGAACCGTCAGAGCGCTCGATCGGGTGGAACAGGATCAAGCCGTCTTCACCTGCCTTCCGGTCGCCGCTCGGCGTGATGTTCGCTGCTCGATGACGTGCCCGATAGTCGAACTGGTCATCGCCACGGATCTCGCCGTCCTCGCCGCGACCTCGTGATCCCCACGTCGCCCGGAGCTCGTTGCCAGCAACCTGGCGCTTCATGGCACGCACAGGACCGGCGAGCGCCGCGAGGGGACCGTCTGTCACGATGCTCCCATCGCCGAAACGGAGGCCCACCCAGAACTTCGGCTGCTCGGAACGTTTGGTTCTCAGATCCACCAGGTCCCACCGCGTCGGCGGCTCGTCGGTCGTCACGACGGAGGGCACGCGCCTTATCAAGCACGCATGCCAGAACCGGAGGTAAGCGGCGACCCAGTACGGAGACTTTGCACCAAGGTCGCGGCCCTCCTGTACAGAGGGAGCCCGAAACAAGGGCACGACCGGATCGGCTCCAAGTTGGGCGTAGTTCTCGGCCGAACGCCATCGTTCACCCTCGGGCCCGTCTCTGCCAGGCCCGTGGTCGGCATAACACAACTCGTCGAGCACGTCTGCGGCCTCAAGCAGCGACATTGGCGTCCCGCGCATGAGCCCGCGAGGGCGCGCGCCGCTTCCGACGTTAATCGGATCGACCGCGAACAGCTCGGCGACAAGACGCGCGTTCGCATCGTCGTGGCCAGGTGCATTCATGTGAGTGATGAATGGCTTCGGGCCAGGAAAGAGCGGCTGACCCCGGAGGTTCGCGATCTTCCCCGTGGCGAGGTAGGTCCGTCCCTGTAGGACGCTGATGTCTGGGAGGGCGTTGTTGGACTCCATCCGAGCGAGGACATCGAGTCTGAGCGCCTCATCGTCCTCGTGGTAACTGACGAAGTTGCCGAGCACGTCCTGCGGCATGAACACGCGGCACAGGTCGATGTAACTGCCGCGGTAACCGAACCACCTCTGCATCTGCATCTGCGTGTCCGCAAACGGGATGCCGGCTCGACGGGTGAACAACGTGGTGGTCAGGCCCTCGAGCGTGAGGCCCCGCGACATCACGTTGCCCGAGATGAAGATTGTCGACAGGTTCTGAGGTGCACGCCAGGTCTCGTCTACCTCATGCGACGGCGAGTACTGCGGTCGGTCGTCTGCGTCTTCGTGGCTGTTGATCACACGCACCGATGTCGCCGGAAGGATTTGGCTGAGTATCAGGCTTTGAACGGAGCGCCACTCGTCGAGTTGAGGAACGGGCCGATCACCCGCCCCCGGCATGGCGACAACGGCTGTCGCGGCCTTCGAATACTCCCCGAGCCAGTGCAGCCACCGCTCAGGCTGTGCAGCCATGTCCTGCTCAATGCCGGCAGAGCCAAGCTGCCTGTCGATCCGAGTGTCGACATCGTCGCCATCCGCATCCTCGACCGCGCCTGCGGACCAACGGAGCAATTCCTGAGCGACCCGGAAATGGTCGTCCATGCCCGACGACGGGTGGATCAACATTGATGCCACTGCGGGCAACTGCTGTTTGGCATCCTCCAACGACACGAAAGTTGCTTCCTTGGCGTCGCGAGGCCCGAGTCGGTTGGGCACTCGCATCAAACGGACGGCAGAGGCAACGAGGAACGCTCGAACTGCCTCCGGGACCTGTTCATTAGGAGCGATCTGGTCGGTCGGAATGCACAACGGCACAGAGCTCAAGGTCTTGTAGTAGGTGTCGCCGCCGGTGTACCAGTCTTTGATGCCCTCCGGCACCCGATATGTCGGTGTGCGAATCTCTGGGATCCCCTCTGCACCAGCGGTCCTGAGGCTCGCCACGAAGTCTCGCGGGGCGAGGGGATTCTGGTCGTCCTGGAGGAAGTTGGCATGAGGAGTCGCTGTGTACGCCAGGTACGTGGCGAAGACGTTGCTGTTCACCGTCTCGCCTGGATGGGCTCGGTCCTCCCAGATGTCGACGATTCTGCGTGGCACCTGTTTCGGCTCGGCCGTGGGCGAAGCAGCCTCAGCGCTCGCGTCCACGACTGAAGAGTCATCGGCCTCGTCATCGATGACAAGCACGTGAAATGGCTTGTCGCGTGCGGAGGCGCCAGCGTAGACGTCTCGCATGACCTTAGCGAGCCGTTGCAGGTGCGCCCAGTTCTTCATGACGATGGCGAGGATCGGCTTGTTCTGCTTCAAAGCCAGGGTCAGCGCCGCTGGCGCGCCAATCTGGTAGAGAAGGTCGATGTCGACATCAGGCGGGTCGGCTGGGATGGTTCGTGGTACGAGAAGCCGGCGCTTGTGGGCGTTGGTCGCGAACGCCAACTGGTCGGTTGCGCGCTCGTGAGTCTGCTTCCACAAGGCGGTCCGGGTGCCGGCGAGGATGACCACCGCATCGACGCCACGATCCAGTGCTTTAGCTGTGACGGCCATCATCGACGCGGTCTTACCCGACTGCACAGCCCCCATGACGAGACCGCTGCGCTCACGGGACGAGGGCCACTGGCCGTCTGCCGGATCACCGACCCCGAAGACGCCTCGATCGACGATGAACTCCGCGTCCTCTTCGATGACTCCGCGGCTGGTTGCGTTGATTCCCCCCAGGTGAGTCGCATAGGTCTCCCACCAAGACGGCTCCGAGACCGATCCTGTTGGACGGAAGATCCGCACCATTCCATGCGGCGCGTTGTTGCTCATGCGCTCAACAGCGCCGCCAGCCCGGACTCTCCGAACTGCTGCTTGATCAAGTCGTCCGCGGCGGCGGGGTCGACGTCAAGCACGTCCAGCAGCCCCTTGACCACCCTGGCAATGAACTCCCACTGGTCCTTCGACTGTGCGCTCGTCGGTCGCTTCCAACTGCTCGACGACTCCAGGATCGCGGGCGTTGCGTCGTCGGAGAGGGCGCGCAGGTCGTCACCGAGCACGAGGCTCGCCGCTGACATCCCGATCACGCCAGCGACGAGTTGCAGTTCCTGCCACTTGCCCTTGCCTTGGGCGTTCTTGAAGGTGGGCGCCCAACCGCCGTTCGCCTCGACGATCGCGTGGGCGTCCACGCCGTGGTCGAGCATGGTCATCGCGACCCTGACTCGTTCGGCGCTCCGGAGACGGTCGCCATGGGTCTCCTGCACCCGCTTGAGGAGGGCATTGATGTGGCTGGCGGTTGAGCGTCCCTGAGTCTCGTCATCGAGGAGAAGAGTCGCGGCCGTCCACGAGAGGATCTTGGTGCGCTTGTATCCGACTCGATCGAATCCGTATCCGTCGAGCGTCTTCGACGTGGAGCTCAGATCATCCCAGACCTCGACGAGGAAGGGCGCCACAGCCTCGACGTCCTCGGCGTCGCCCGCGGTTACAAGGAGAGCCTTCATCAGGTCCAGCTCGTGATAGAGCGCGTTCCGGATCTCTTCCGCGTTGAGGTGCTTACCCTGCTTGTTGTACAGGCTGAACACCTCGTGGACCTGCGCCGGAGTCACCTTCTTGTAGGTGATCACCGGGATCTTGTATGCCGAGGTCTGCTCGAATACCGACTTGATCTTCTTCGGAAGACCTTGGACCTGGATGGTCTCCTCGCGGATCTCCGAGTAGTACTTCCCTTTCAGGTGGGCCAGGCTCCCCTGCGGTCCTAGTGGACCGCGCTTGGGTCGGCGGAGGGCGAACGGGAAGTAGAGTCTCCGCTCGACCTGGGCCGTTAGTTTCTCGCTCTCCTTGGTGTTCCAGAGCCTTTTGAACTTCGGGTAGTCGGCACGGAAGAGCGTCTCGGCGTCGGGCTCACTCCAAAGCGCCGCCTTTTCGGCCACGAGCGCCGTCGCTCGCGGGTGTGCCCCGATGAACCTGAGAATGGATGTCAGGCGCTGCTTGCCGTCCACGACTTCGTAGTTGGTCGTCATGCCGTCATCGCCCTGCAGGATGATCACAGATGGGAGGGGAATGCCGCGGAGGATCGACTCGATCAGCAACTGTGCGTCGCCGGTCGGCCACACGTCAGCGCGTTGATACGAGGGGCTTAGGTTGAGCTCATTGTCCTCGGCGTGCTGGACGAAGTCTGAGATCGGCCAAGTGTCGGCGTCCGCGTTGATCGGAACACCCTCCGACTCAGCTTCCTCTTCATCTTCGACCTCCGCCTCTTCCCACGCGGTGACCCAGGCCTGGGTGGCCGTCGTGAGCGTCTCGGCACCCTCGCTCGTCTCGCTCATACGGGCTACGAACTCGTCGCGCATCGTCGTCGCCCGCTCAAGGAGCTCCGCAAGCCCCACAAACATCGTGTACTCGCCTGCCCCGGCCTCCAGTCCAAGTGCGGCAACAAGGCTCGTGTCGAACGCGTCGGGACCCGAAACGTCGAGGTCACTCGGAAGGCGGAGCCACCCCTTTACATCGACCAATCGCTCGCGCCAACTGCCGTCACCGATCCGGACAGACTCGGCCTTAATCGCCGTGGGCGAAGCATCGACCCCGATAGGAGTCTGTGCCGTGTCGGCAAGCTGCGCGATCAGCTCGGCGACGTTCTCCTCGATCTCGCTGAGGTCCTCTGGCACTGTCGACTCCTGTTCTCGCGGGGCGTTCTCGCCACGTTCTTGTTGATCCGGAAGGTTTGCGCTCACTACGCGCGTGAGGAAATCTAGCGGCGACTCGTTGCGAGGAGAGTTCACGTACTCGAGAACGGCGGCGTCAACGAGCCGATTCAAGCCGACGAGCGTAATGGTGTCTCCCAGAGAAAAGCAGGACTCGTCCCATGAGACTCCGAGTCGCCCCGCAATAGCTCGCCCTGCCTCTACCTTGCCCGGAACCAGTTCCTCTAGGCCGAGGAATCGGCCGAGAGAGTCTAGCGCCGATCGCTTCTCCTTGCTGCCGGCCCCGAGCGGCTCAGAGGGAACTCCACCTAATGCATACATCCGCGCTGTCGCGGCCGCCTTCGACCTCGCGCTCGAGTACTCCACCACGCATCACGCTCATCACCTAGATCGTTAATTCCGCCGACCCTCCCGACAGGTTCAGGTAAGCACACGTGCGGCCGGGGGGCGGCAGTAACGCTGCGGCGCTCGGCCACTCGTTGAGGCTAGCCCACCGCCCTGGTGTTGGTTCCGCTCGTCCGGCGGACTCGCTGAATCACTGGCCGCTCGCGGTCCCAATAGCGTTCTAAGGCAGCGTCTGGGCTCGGTGCGCTCGCCTCAACGGCGTCGGCGAGGCCGGGTGCACGCCGCCGGACGCTTGGACTGGTCTTGAGAACGTGCTCGCGGAAGACGTGGTAAGCGGCGCCGACGTTCACGCCGTTTCCCAGTTGTTTGTATGTCGCAGATTCGGGCTGGTCACCGAAGTCGAACCACTCAGGAAGGCCCTGTAGTCGAGCAGCTTCCCGTGGCGAGATTCGTCGCTGAAGATGGCCCAGAATGCTCGTCTGCCTGATTGCGACTAGTGCGGGTACATAGGTTGCCTTCTTGACGCGAAGGCCAGATGGTCGGAGATGCATCACGGTGTCCAAGAGCGACTCGGCGTCCTGAGCCTGCCATTCAAACTTGCGCCTCGACGCGGGGAAGTCCCGGAGGTAGCCCCAGCGCTCCAGCCAGGCCTCGATCAGGTCTTGGTGATTGGTGTAGAGCTCCGCATTCTTCCGAAGGAAGGTGGCCTTCCAGTGCGGGGTGTCGTCGGGGACTACCAAGTCGTCCATGTGAACGAACGCGTCAACCCAGATGGGGAACCCTGGAAGCTTCGACACACCTCCCCGACGAAGGGAGATCACGAAGTCGTTCCATGCCTCGACCCACATTTTCTCGGCCGAGGTCAGGTTCAGTCGGAGCCGGTTCCCCAATTCCTTGTCCGGCTGTACGGGAAGATCCGAATGAAGTTCCCAACTCTTGGGTGACCAACCGTCGACTGGCTGGCGCGGCACAGAAGGCTCGACGTCTACGTGTGAATCCTGCGAGCCGACATGCGTAGCCGCGATGAACACACGCTCACGGACCTGCGGACGCCCGCCGCGCTCGGGCGGAAGCACGTGCGGAGAGAAGACGATGGGGCGGGACGAGACCTGGTAGCCGAGTTCGCGAAGCGAGCGGACGATCACATCCCACTCGTGCTTGTGGCGGGGTCCGTAGATGTTGCGGACGTTTTCCAGGAGGACCACCGTCGGTCGTCGCACCTCCAAGATCCGGAGGATGTTCCAGAACAGCGTTCCACGCGCCTCGTCCATACCCCGCTGGAAACCCGACTTAGAGAAGGGCTGGCAAGGGAAGCCTGCGGTCAGGACGTCGTGCGCGGGCACTCGCATCCGCGTTTCGGTGTCATCGACGATGTCGCCGTAGGCTTTGGCGCCCCAGTTCCGCTCGTAGACGGCCGCGGCTTCTGGGTCCTTCTCGACGGCATATACACACTCCCCGCCCAGGGCCCCGAGCGCGGCGTGAAACCCACCGACGCCTGCGAACAAGTCAACAAACGTGAACGGTGCCGAGCTCATGCCTAGTAGCTTAGCTGAGCTTTCAGCTTTCCGTTCGTCTTCTTGCATGGCGTTTCCCGTCCCCTGCCCGATACCGGTGTGCGCTGCCAAAGCAGGCGCAGATGGCCGACGCTAGATCGGCGCACCGACAAAATGCAGAGATGTAAGAACGGGTTGCGCCACGGCGGGGACTCGGTTGGTGTGGGATCCAACGGGCAGGCAGCACACTGTGCTCTACCCGATTCCCCCACCGGTCCCAAACAGCGGATCTGCGGCTAGCAGGCTGAGCGGCCAGAGAAGGACAGAAAGCCGCAGGCTGAACTGGCGTTTCTCGTGGTGGAGCCTAGGGGACTCGAACCCCTAACCCCCTGCTTGCAAAGCAGGTGCGCTACCAATTGCGCCAAGGCCCCGTGGTGGGAGAGCGTCAGACCGGATCGCTGTGCTGAGCCCAGGCATCGGGCTGAGCTGCGGACTTGCGGCGGTTCGCGAACCAGACGGCTCCGCCGACCGCGAGTGCCAGGGTGAGGATCTTCTTCACGTCGATTCCTCCTTCGGTGGGCCTAGATGGACTTGAACCATCGACCTCTTCCTTATCAGGGAAGCGCTCTAACCGAGCTGAGCTATAGGCCCCGGGCAGCAATAGAAGAGATTACCTCAGGGTCCCACCGGAGTTCCAATCGGGTCCGTGAGGGACCCATCACCCGCCACGAGTGGCGCAGAAAGGCCCGCCACTCGACGAGTGGCGGGCCGATTCGCGCCACTCGCGGGGAGAGGCGCTGGGGTCTGCGGACTACTTGCGCTCGCCGAAGGTCAGCTCGATGCCACCGAGGATGCCGGCCGCCAGGTTGTACAGGTGGGCGGCGATGGTGGCCAGGGCGGTCATGAAGATGACATTCAGGGCCGACACCAGCAGGGTCAGGCCCACGACGCGGCCGAAGCCCAGGTACTCGGTGATGTCGAAGCCGGAGGCGTCGTCGGCGAGCACGTTGGAGACGCTGTCGTTGAGGGCGCCCCACACGCCGGTGATCTGCATGACGAGCCAGAACACGGTGACCGCGACGACGCTGACCACCATGAGCGCGACCGAGACGACGAACGACATCTTCGTGACGCTCCACGGCTCGACGTGGCTCAGCTTCAGGCGTGCCGACCGACCGGAGTCGGCAGCGGGCGCCGTGGTGGTCTGCACGGACTTCGCAGGCTTCTTCGGCTCCGGCTTCTTGGGCTCGGCCTTCTTCGACTCGGGCTTGGGCGCCGGGGCCATCGTCGGCTCCGGGGCAGCCTTCTGCTCGGGCTTCGGGGCAGCCGGGGCGGGGGCGGCCGGAGCCGCCGCCGGTGCAGCCGCAGGCGCAGCGGCCGCAGCCGTCGCGCCAGCCGCCGTGGCACCAGCAACACCCGCGCCGGCGACGCCGGCAGCGGCACCGCCCTGACCCGGAGCCTTCTTAGGGACGGCAGCCGGCGCGTCCTTCTTCGCCGGCGCCGGGCGCTCGGGCGCCTTCTGCTGCGGCTGACCAGCCGGCTTCTTCGAAGGTGCGGGCGCCTCGGCCGGGACGGCCTTCAACGTCTGCGTGGGCCGGTCGTCCACGGGCGGGGCCGCGGGCTTGGGCGGAGCGGGCTGGTCGTCACGCACCGCCGGGATGACCGCGGTGGTGTCCGGGGTCGCCTTCGTCGTACGGGCGTACTCCGCCTTCGTCAGCGGGCGGCGTGCCGTGACCGACGGGGTCGTCCCGTTGGCCTTGGCGTTCTTCGCAGGCACGCCGTTCTGCTGACCGTTGTCCGGCTTCTGCTCACTCACTGTCGTCCCCGCTCGCTTCCGACTGCTCGGTTTCGTCCGTGGACTCCGGTGCCGCCACTACTGCGACCTCGGTGTTCCGGGCGATGGTGACCACGCGGTCGTTGCCCTTGAACTTCACGAAACTCACACCCATCGTGCCACGGCCCTTCACAGGAACACCGGATACGAGGCTCCGGGTGATCTGTCCGGACTCGGTCACGCTGATCACGTCGTCGGTGTCGCGCAGCACCAGGCCGCCCACCAACTCGCCGCGCGACTCGGTGATCTGCATGGCCTTGATGCCCAGTCCGCCGCGACCCTGGATGCGGTACTCGTCGATGCGCGTCTTCTTCGCGAAGCCGCCGTCGGTGACCGTGAAGACGTAGAGCTTCTGGCTCTCGTCGTCCTCGCCCTCCAGGTCGGCGCCGGCCTTGATGACCGTCATCGACAGCAGGGAGTCCTCGCCGCGGAACTTCATGCCCGTGACACCGGAGGTGGCGCGACCCATCGGGCGCAGCTGCTCGTCGTCGGCCCGGAAGCGGATCGACTGCGCCTTGCGGCTGATCAGCAGGATGTCGTCCTCGGGCGAGACCAGCTCGGCGCCGACCAGCTCGTCGTCCTCGTCGCGGAAGTTGATCGCGATGACGCCGGCCTGGCGGGGGCTGTTGTAGTCGGTGAGGCGGGTCTTCTTGACCAGGCCGCGCTTCGTGGCGAGCACCAGGTAGGGCGCCTGCTCGTAGTCGCGGACCGCCAGCACCTGGGCGATCTCCTCGTCGGGCTGGAACGCCAGCAGTCCGGCCACGTGGCCGCCGCGCGCGTCGCGGCCGCCCTCGGGCAGGTGGTACGCCTTGGCGCGGTAGACCCGGCCCGCCGTGGTGAAGAACAGGATCCAGTGGTGCGCCGTCGTGGAGAACACGTGCTCGACGACGTCCTCACCGCGCAGCGAGGCGCCGCGGACACCCTTGCCGCCGCGACCCTGCACGCGGTAGAGCTCGGTCTTCGTGCGCTTGGCGTAGCCGCCCTTGGTGATCGTGACGACGAGCTCCTCATCGGGGATGAGGTCCTCGTCGGACAGATCGCCGTCGGCGGCGATGATCTTGGTGCGGCGGTCGTCGCCGTACTTCGCGACGACCTCGGCCAGCTCCTCGCCGACGATCTCGCGCTGGCGCGCCTCGCTGGCCAGGATCGCCTTGAACTCGGCGATCTCGATCTCGATCTTGGCCAGGTCGTCGATGATCTTCTGGCGCTCGAGGGCGGCCAGGCGACGCAGCTGCATGTCGAGGATCGCGCGTGCCTGGAGCTCATCGATCTCGAGCAGCGCCTGCAGTCCCTCGTTGGCCTCGTCGGCCGTGGGGCTGCGGCGGATCAACGCGATGACGTCGTCCAGCATGTCGAGGGCCTTGACCAGGCCGCGCAGGATGTGGGCGCGCTCCTCGGCCTTGCGCAGGCGGAACTCGGTGCGACGACGGATGACGTCGACCTGGTGGTGGATCCAGTGCGAGATGAACCCGTCGAGGGTCAGCGTGCGCGGGACCTCGTCGACGATCGCCAGCATGTTGGCGCTGAAGTTCGTCTGCAGGTCGGTGTGCTTGTAGAGGTTGTTCAGCACGACGCGGGCGACAGCGTCGCGGCGGATCTCGATGACGATGCGGCGGCCGGCGCGGTCGCTGGACTCGTCACGCAGGTCGCTGATGCCCTGGACGCGGCCGGTCTGGGCCAGGTCGGCGATCTTGCGCATCAGGCCGTCGGGGTTCACCTGGTAGGGCAGCTCGGTGACGACGAGTTGCATGCGTCCCTTGGTGTCCTCCTCGATGTTCACCACGGCGCGCATCGGGACCGAGCCGCGACCCGTGCGGTACATGTCCTCGATGCCGCTGGTGCCGACGATGAGGCCGTCGGTGGGGAAGTCGGGGCCCTTGATGCGCGCCAGGAGCGCCTCGAGCAGCTCCTCACGGGACGCGTCGGGGTGCTCGAGCGCCCACTGGACGCCCTCGGCCACCTCGCGCAGGTTGTGCGGCGGGATGTTGGTGGCCATGCCGACGGCGATGCCGGCCGAGCCGTTGACCAGCAGGTTCGGGATGCGCGCGGGCAGCACCGAGGGCTCCTGCGAGCGACCGTCGTAGTTGGGCTTGAAGTCGACGGTCTCCTCGTCGATGTCACGCACCATCTCCATCGCGATCGGCGCGAGCTTGCACTCCGTGTACCGCATGGCGGCCGCGGGATCGTCGCCCGGCGAGCCGAAGTTGCCCTGGCCGCTGATCATCGGCGCGCGCATCACCCACGGCTGCGCCAGGCGCACCAGGGTGTCGTAGATCGCCGAGTCGCCGTGGGGGTGGTACTGACCCATGACGTCACCGACGATGCGGCTGCACTTGTTGAAGCCGCGGTCGGGGCGGTAGCCGCCGTCGTACATGGCGTAGAGGACGCGGCGGTGCACCGGCTTGAGGCCGTCGCGCACGTCGGGCAGCGCGCGCGCCACGATGACGCTCATCGCGTAGTCGATGTACGAGCGCTGCATCTCGTCCTGCAGCTCGACCGGTTCGGTGCGGTCGCTCTCGATCGGGGTGTCGGTCACTTCTGTGTCCTTCGTTCCGTGGTCTCGTGCCGCTGGCTAGCCGGGCGCCTCGACCACCGGGTGGTTCGGTGGGGTCAGATGTCGAGGAAGCGGACGTCCTTGGCGTTCCGCTGGATGAACGAGCGTCGCTGGTCGACGTCCTCGCCCATGAGGATCGTGAAGATCTCGTCGGCGACGGCCGCGTCGGCCAGGGTGACCTGGCGCAGCAGGCGACCGTCAGGATCCATGGTGGTCTCCCACAGCTCGCTGGCGTTCATCTCGCCGAGGCCCTTGTAGCGCTGGACCGGGGCGGTGTTGGGCAGCCGGTAGCCGGCATCGAGGCCGGCGGCCATGACGGCGTCGCGCTCGGAGTCGGAGTAGGCCAGCTCGTGGTGGTGGTTGGTCCACTTGATCTTGTAGAGCGGCGGCTGCGCGAGATACACGTGGCCGGCGTCGATCAGCGGCTTCATGAAGCGGAACAGCAGCGTCAGCAGCAGCGTGGTGATGTGCTGGCCGTCGACGTCGGCATCGGCCATCAGGACGATCTTGTGATAGCGCAGCTTGGCGATGTCGAAGTCCTCGTGGACACCGGTGCCGAGCGCGCTGATGATCGCCTGGACCTCGGTGTTCTGCATGATCTTGTCGATCCGCGCCTTCTCGACGTTGAGGATCTTGCCGCGCAGCGGGAGGATCGCCTGCGTCGCGGGGTTGCGGCCGTTGCGGGCCGAGCCGCCGGCCGAGTTGCCCTCGACCACGAAGATCTCGCACTCCTCCGGGTTGCGGCTGGAGCAGTCGATGAGCTTGCCCGGCAGTCCGCCGCCGGAGCCGAAGCCCTTGCGGTTGCGCGCCAGGTCGCGTGCCTTGCGGGCCGCCACGCGAGCGGCCGCGGCGTCGATCGACTTGCGGATGATGGTCTTGCCCTCGGCGGGGTTGCGCTCGAGCCAGGCACCGAGCTCGTCGTTCAGCACCTGCTGGACGAAGCCTTTGGCCTCGGTGTTGCCCAGCTTCGTCTTGGTCTGGCCCTCGAACTGCGGCTCCTCGAGCTTGATCGAGATGATCGCGGTGAGGCCCTCGCGGATGTCGTCGCCGGTGAGGCGGTCTTCCTTCTTCTTGATGAGGTTGTTGGCCTCGGCGAAGCGGTTGACCGTGGTGGTCAGCGCCGCGCGGAAGCCCTCCTCGTGCGTACCGCCCTCGTGCGTGTTGATCGTGTTGGCGAAGGTGTGGACCGACTCGCTGAAGCTGTCGTTCCACTGCATCGCGAGCTCGAGGGACAGGCCGTTCGCCTCGTCCTCACGCTCGAGGCTGATGATCTCGCGGTGGATCGGGGCCTTGCTGCCGACGTTGATGTGGTTGACGTAGTCGACCAGGCCGTTGTCGTAGCGGAAGGTGACCTCGCGCTCGACGTCGTCGACCACGCCCTCGTTGGGATCGGTGTCGTCGGCGTGGCGCTCGTCGCGCAGGGTGAGCTGGAGGCCCTTGTTGAGGAACGCCATCTCGCGGAAGCGCGTCTTGAGCGTCTCGTACTCGTAGGTCGTGGTCTCGAAGATCGTGTCCGAGGCGTAGAACGTGGTGGTGGTGCCGGTCTCGTCGGTCTCCTCCTCGCGCACGAGCGGCCCGTCGGGCACGCCGTAGGTGAAGGACTGGGTCCAGCGGTAGCCGTCGCGCTTGACCTCGACGTAGAGCTTGGTGGACAGGGCGTTCACGACCGAGACGCCGACGCCGTGCAGACCGCCGGAGACCTTGTAGCCGCCGCCGCCGAACTTGCCGCCGGCGTGCAGCGAGGTGAGCACCAGGGTGACCGCGGGGATCTTCTCCTCGGGGTGCTCGTCGACCGGGATGCCACGGCCGTCGTCGATGACCTTGACGCCACCGTCGGCCTGCAGCACCACCTGGATGTTGGTGGCGTAGCCGGCGAGGGCCTCGTCCACCGAGTTGTCGACGACCTCGTAGACGAGGTGGTGCAGGCCGCGCTCGCCGGTGGAGCCGATGTACATGCCGGGCCGCTTGCGGACCGCCTCGAGTCCCTCCAGGACCTGGATGTTGCTCGCGTCGTACGTGCTGGGTGTCTCGGGCGCCTGGGTCACCCAACCAGTATACGGGCCCATTCTGTGCGTCTGACGACACGACACCTCCTGTGCGGCGTTCTTCCTTTGTCCACAGGTGCCACTGAACGGCGCTAGAAGGGCTCTGGGAGCCGCGACGAGGGGGTCGACCAAGGTGGCCATCGTCCGGCGCCGGTTTCGGTCGCTCCAGCGCCGTGTGGCGAGTTCGCGTCACCGCCGGTCTGGAAGGCTGGAGGCGTGAGCTCCACGACCCGCCTGCCCGCGCGGGTGTCGGGACCGGCGCTGGCGACCGGCGCAGCGGCCGTCACCGCGCTCGTCCTGCTCGTGCGCGTGGCGCTGTCCTCCGCGCGGGGACAGGCCGCCGACGAGCGGGCAATGCTTACCGTCGCGGCGGGCCGCGAGGCCGAGCTGACCCTGCTGTCGATCCTCGGACGCGTGCCGATCTGGTCGGCCGCGACCCTCGCCGTGGTGTGCCTCCTGTTGGCCGCGCGGCGGCACCACTGGCGCGCCGTCTTCGCCGCGGCGGTCGTCATCGTGGGGTCGAACGTCACCACCCAGGTCCTCAAGCACGGCCTGCTCGACCGCCCTGACCTCGGCCACGGCGTCCACAACTCCCTGCCCAGCGGGCACGTGACCGTGGTGGTGTCGGTGGTGGCCGCACTGCTGATCGTCGTCCCAGCCGGAGCGCGGGCGCCCGTCGCGGGCCTGGGCACCTTCGCCTCCGGACTGACCGGCCTGTCCACGATCGTGGCCGGATGGCACCGGCCCGCCGACGTCGTGGCGGCGCTGTTGGTGGTGCTGACGTGGTGTGCGATCGCCGTGACTATCCACGGAGGGCGACGCGCCCGCACCCGTGCCGTCCTGCCCACCGCGCTGGCCGGAGCGGCCTGCTCGCTCCTGGGCATCGTGCTGATCGGGGTGCGTCCGGTGGAGGGGATGGACGGATTCCTCGACGCGTCGCTCGTGCTCGGCGCCGTCGCGCTCGTGTCGGCGCTCGTGGTGTCGGCCATCGCGTGGATCAGCCCCGACGCATGAGGCCGGCTCAGCCGTAGGTGTCGCGGGGCCCGCGCCCCTTCACGGAGCGCCGGCCCTTCTTCCAGCTGGGCGCCTGCGGTCCGCGGACGTCGATCCGCAGCACCTGGCCGTCGCCGAGCTCCTCGTTCAGCTTCGCCACGAGGCGTGGAGCGAGCATCTTGAGCTCCTTGGCCCAGGCCGTGGAGCTGGTCTCGAGGTAGACGACCCCGTCGGTGAAGTGGTCGACCTTGCAGTGCTGCGCCACCTCGGGACCGACGATCGAGGCCCAGTCGGAGAACACGCGCGAGGCGGCGAGCCGGTCGTTCCAGCCCTGGTTCCTCACCATCTCGCCGAGCACGTCGCCGAGGGCGACCGCGTCCTCGCGGCCGGGACGCCGTGCGGGACCGTTGCGGCGGATCGGCCGCCGGGTGCGCGCGGGCGGAGCGTTGCCGTTGCGGTAGGCGTCGGCGATCTCGCGGGCGAGGCGCAGGACGTCCTCGTTGTCCTCAGCCACGCGGCGTCACCACCGCGCCGGCCACGTCGAACGACTGACCCACGAGCTCGGGAGGGACGTCGCCCTCGACCGCGGCCGTGACCAGCACCTGCTCGGCGCCGGCGACGCGGGCTGCCAACCGCGAGCGACGGTCGCTGTCGAGCTCGGCGAACACGTCGTCGAGGATCAGGATCGGGTCGTCGCCGCGGAGTCCGGAACCTGACGAAGGGTCCTCGCGCAGCAGGGAGAACGCCGCGAGGCGCAGGGCCAGCGCGAGCGACCAGGACTCACCGTGGCTGGCGTACCCCTTCGCCGGGAGGTCGCCGATCCCCAGCAGCACGTCGTCGCGGTGCGGGCCGACGAGGCTGATGCCACGCTCGAGCTCCTCGCGGCGGCGGCGGCCGATCTCGTCCAGCAGGGCCTTGGCGATGTCGTCGGGGTCGCGCAGCTCCTCGATGCCCTCGACCGAGGGCTTGTAGACGAGGGAGACCACCTGGCGCTCGGCCGCGGCTCCGGCCGCGACGTCGCGGTACGCGTCGGTGGCGTGCGGCGCGAGGGCGTCGAGCAGGGCCAGTCGCGCCGCGACCAGCTGACCGCCCGTGCGCGCGAGGTTCTCGTCCCAGATGTCCAGCGTGGAGATCTCCACGTTGCTGCGCCGTCCCGCGGTCTTGAGCAGCGTGTTGCGCTGCTTGAGCACGCGGTCGTAGTCGGCCCTGACGCCCGCGAACCGGGGCGTGCGCATCACGACGAGGTGGTCGAGGAAGCGCCGCCGGTCGGACGGATCGCCCTTCACCAGCGCCAGGTCCTCGGGCGAGAACAGCACGGTTCGTGCGATCCCGACGAGGTCGCGCACGCGGGGCAGCGGGTTGCCATTCACGCGAGCGCGGTTCGCCCGGCCCGGGGTGATCTCCAGCTCCAGCAGTGCCGAACGGTCCTCGCGCTGGAGCTGGGCCCGGACGATCGCCCGCTCCGCGCCGGCCCGCACGAGGGGAGTGTCGGACGACACCCGGTGCGAGTCCAGCGTGGCGAGGTAGTCGATCGCCTCGACCAGATTGGTCTTGCCCTGCCCGTTGGCGCCGATGAACGCCACCGGCCCCGCACCCAGCTCGATATCGACCGAGCCGTACGACCGGAAGTCGGCCAGCTCCAGTCGGGTCACGTGCATGGGCCCAGCCTACGGCCGGCGTCAGGAGGCCGGAGGGACGTCCGGGCTCTCCTCGGCCGCACGGACCGCGTGGCCGCCGAACTGCTGGCGCATCGCGGCGACGGCCTGCATCGCGGCCGACTCGTCCTGGCGCGACACGAACCGCGCGAAGAGCGAGGCGGCGATCGTGGGGGCGGGCACCGAGTTGGCGATCGCGGCCTCGACGGTCCAGCGACCCTCGCCCGAGTCCTCGGCATAGCCGCGGATCTGCGACAGGTGCGGATCGTCCTCCAGCGCCTTGACCAGCAGGTCGAGCAGCCACGAACGGACGACCGTGCCGACGCGCCACGAGTTCAGCACCTCGGTGACGTTGTCGACCATGTCGACGGCCTCGAGCAGCTCGTAGCCCTCGGCGTAGGCCTGCATCATGGCGTACTCGATGCCGTTGTGGACCATCTTGCTGAAGTGGCCGGCACCGACGCGCCCGGCGTGGACGAAGCCGTTCTCGGCGTCGGGGCGCAGGGCGTCGAACGCCGGCTGCACCTTCGCGACGTCGGCGGCGTCGCCGCCGGCCATCAGCGCGTAGCCGTTCTCCAGGCCCCACACGCCACCGCTGACACCGCAGTCGACGTAGCCGATGTTCTTCTCGGCGAGCTGGGCCGCGTGGATCTCGTCGTCGGTCCAGCGCGAGTTGCCGCCGTCGACGACCACGTCGCCCTCGGAGAGCAGCTCCTTGAGCTCGGTGATGGTGCTGTGCGTGGGGTCGCCGTGCGGGACCATCACCCACACGACCTTGGGCGACGGCAGCTGCTCGACCATCTCGGCGAGCGAGCCGACGTCACTGAGCTCGGGGTCGCGGTCGTAGCCGACCACGGTCAGGCCGGCATTGCGCATGCGCGTACGCATGTTGCCGCCCATCTTTCCCAGTCCGACGAGTCCGATGTGCATGAGCGCCTCCCGACGTCGTGGCGCGTTCAGTTCTGCAGGCGAACCGGCATGATCAGGTAGCGGAATGCGCCATCGGGATCCGCTCCCACCTCCGCGACTCCGGACATCGCGGCAGGCTTGGTGTGCTGCGTGAAGGACAGGTGCACGACCGGCTCGGTCATGACCGACAGCCCTTCCAGCATGTAGTTGGGGTTGAAACCGATCGAGATGTCGTTGCCCTCGATCGTGGCCTCGACGCTCTCGGACGCCTGCGCCTCGTCGCCGCTGCCGGCCTCGAGGAGCACCTGGCCCTCGGAGAACGACAGGCGGACGGGCGTGTTGCGCTCGGCGACCAGCGCGACGCGCTTGACCGCGTCGACGAGGGTCTGGGTGCCGACGTAGGCGACCGTCTCGGCCTGGGCCGTGAACAGCTGGCGCACGCGAGGGAAGTCACCCTCGAGCAGGCGCGTGGTGGTGCGGCGGACGCCGCCACCGACCGTGCCCTCGAAGCCGATGAGGCCGTCGCCGGTCTCGCTGGTGGAGACGGCGATCGTGATGTCGCCGCCCGCGGTGAGTGCCTTCGCGGTGTCGGACAGGACGCGCGCGGGCACGAGGGCTCGCGCCGAGATGTCGGACGCCTCGGGGTACCAGGCCAGGTCGCGCAGGCTGGCGCGGAACCGGTCGGTGGCCATGAGGGAGATCGTGGAGCCCTCGAGCTCGAGGCGGATGCCGGTCAGCAGCGGGAGCATCTCGTCGCGCGACGCGGCGGCGCTGGCCTGGCCGACGGCGGTGGCGAAGTCGTCGGCCTTGACCGTGCCCGAGGACGTGGGCATCGCCGGGAGCTGCGGGTACTCGTCGACCGGCATGGTCTGGAGGCTGAAGCGCGAGCTGCCGCACGTGACCTGCACCTTGGTGCCGTCGTGCGCGACGTCGACCGGCTTGCCGGCCGGGAGGGAGCGGACGATCTCGGCCAGGAGTCGGCCCGAGACGAGCGCCTTGCCCTCGTCGCTCACCTCGGCGGGCAGCGTGGCCCGCGTGGACGTGTCGTAGTCGAATCCCGAGAGGTGGAGCTCGTCGCCGACGGTCTCGAGCAGGAGGCCGGTGAGGACGGGGACGCTCGGACGGGTCGGCAGACTCCGGGCGGTCCAGCCGACGGCGTCGGCGAGGGTGTCGCGATCGATGCGGAACTTCACGTTCGGGGGCCTCTCATTCGTCAGTCGAATCCTGCCACGGTGAGCCTTCTTCCACACCCATGGGTGCTGGTGACTTCGACTCGGGTTTCGGTCTTAGTACTTTCCGTCGTCGTAGTAGGGCCTGTGGATTCGGTGGACAACCGTGGTTTTTGCTGCGGGGCGGCGTTTCGGCCGGTGGATGAAGTTGTGTTCGGCGCAGTGGGGGGACTCGCTCGGGCTGTGGACGATCATCGCGTGTTCACATGTCATTCACATGCAGATCGCCCGGATGCACCGATTCGGGGCCTTCATGCACAGGAGTGTCCCCAGGTGTGGGTGGGGCGCAGGTAGTCAGGACTGTCGTGCCTGCTGGCGGATCCGGGCCGTCAGCTCGGTGACCTGGTTGTACACGGCGTGCTTCTCGGCCATGAGCTTGCGGATCTTGCGCTCGGCGTGCATCACCGTGGTGTGGTCGCGGCCGCCGAACTCACCGCCGATCTGCGGCAGGGACATCTCGGTGAGCTCGCGGCACAGGTACATCGCGATCTGGCGGGCGAGCACGAGGTTGCGCGAGCGGTTGGGGCCGCACAGCTCCTCGATCGTGTACTCGGAGTAGGCCGCGGTCTGGGCCATGATCATGCCGGCGGTGATCTCGGGGTCGTCGCCCTCGGCGATCAGGTCCTTCAGCACGATCTGGGCCAGCTGGAGGTCGACCGTGGTGCCGTTGAGGTTGGCGAAGGCGGTGGCGCGGATCAGCGCGCCCTCGAGCTCACGGATGTTCGTCTGGACCTTGCTCGCGATGAATTCGAGCACGTCGGCCGGCGCCGTGAGCTTCTCGGTGGCGGCCTTCTTGCGCAGGATCGCGATGCGGGTCTCGAGGTCGGGCGGCAGCATCTCGGTCTGAAGGCCCCAGCTGAAGCGGTTGCGCAGGCGCTCCTCGAGGGTTCGCAGCTCCGACGGCGGCCGGTCGGACGTCATCACGATCTGCTTGTTCTCGTTGTGCAGCGCGTTGAAGGTGTGGAAGAACTCCTCCTGCGTCGCGTCCTTGTTCTCGATGAACTGGATGTCGTCGACCAGCAGCACGTCGATCTCGCGGTACTTGCGTCGCAGCGCGGGGGTGCGGTTCTCACCGATCGCGTTGATGACGTCGTTGACGAACTCCTCGGAGCTGACGTAGCGAACCCGGGACGACGGGTAGAGGTTGATGACGTAGTGGCCGATGGCGTGGAGCAGGTGGGTCTTGCCCAGGCCGGAGTCGCCGTGGATGACCAGCGGGTTGTAGGCCTTGCCCGGTGCCTCAGCGGCCGCGACCGCGGCGGCGTGGGCGAAGCGGTTGGACGAGCCGATGACGAAGTTCTCGAACTGGTAGCGCGAGTTGAGCCGGGCCTCGGCGATGTTCGCGCGGTGCGAGGGGCCGGGGCCGCCCTTGGAGGCGGTGGGCCGGCTCACCCAGCTGGGAGTCAGCGAATCGTCGTCGTCCTCGAAGTCATCGTCCTTGTCGACAAATCTACTTGTCGTCTTGTCGTCTCCCGGATCCTCTTCCACGGTGATGCGTGAGGAGAGCAGGTCGGGTGTCTCGTCGACGACCTCGGGATCGATCGTGACGACCAGGCGGATGTCCTCGCCGGCCTGTGTCGTCAGCGACTGCTCGAGCGCGGGGCGCACACGCGACTCGAGCTGGGCCCGGGACAGATCGTCGTGGACGGCGACGATGAGGATGCCGTTGTGGAGCGAGAGGGGCTTGGCCGCGTAGACGAAGACCTTGGCTCCTGGGGACAAGGTGGCGACGGAATCGCGCCATACGGTCTCCAGATCCAGCTCAGCCTCGTCGCGCACCGCACAGCCTTCCTTCTTGCCGTAGCAGGAAATTCCCGAGTTCGACAGCGGCACCGAATGCGGCTGCCGCCGGTTGTTCACACTGTTGTCCACACGCTGTGTACGAGTCGGATGGATGACACGACCGTGCAAGGTGGTGTCCTGTGGATATCCCGTGACGCTAGCAGCCGGTACGGACCAGTCACAAGCGGGTTGACAGATTTGTGGAGGCCCTCCGGCGTGTCGCGTGGACCCACTTGGGCGATCAGGATAAGACTGGCCGCTTTGGGTCGGTTTGACCGCGTCATGCCGCCCCCCGTACCGTGGAGGGGTCGTCTCGAACGACGTCCGCCGCGTGCCCATGAACAGTTCCAGTCGTGGGCGAGCGGTGGCCTCCTCCAACTGGGCCACGTTTTCGTACCGAAGGACCTCCTGTGAGCAAGCGCACCTACCAGCCGAACAACCGTCGCCGCGCCAAGAAGCACGGCTTCCGCCTCCGCATGCGCACGCGTGCCGGCCGCTCGATCCTGGCCGCGCGCCGCCGCAAGGGCCGCGACAAGCTGTCGGCCTGATTCCGCGTGCTGCCGCGCGTGCACCGCATGCGCGACGGTGAGGTGTTCCGCCAGGCGATTCGTCGCGGTGGCAAGGGTGTGCAGCCCGACCTCGTCGTCCACGTGGGCGGACCTGTCGAACCGGCGGACGTCACGTCCGTCGGTTTCGTCGTGTCGAAGAAGGTGGGCCCGGCCCACGATCGCAACCTGGTGAAGCGCCGCCTGCGACACCTCATGCGTGAGCGCATCGACGCCGTCCCGGCCGGATCACGCGTCGTGATCCGTGCGCTTCCCGGCTCGGCCCGCCGGCCCGCGGCGCAGCTCGCTCCCCAGCTCGACCAGGCACTGCAGACCGCGTCGTCGCGAGTCCGGCGATGATGCGCTGGATCGTGGCGAGCCTGCTGCGCGCCTACCGCCTGGTCATCAGCCCGATGTACGGGCAGGTGTGCCGCTACCACCCCAGTTGTTCGGCCTACGCCCTCGAGGCGGTCGAGACGCACGGCGCCCTCAAGGGCTGCTGGCTCGCGATCCGTCGTCTGGGTCGCTGTCATCCCTGGGCGTCAGGCGGGTACGACCCCGTACCTGCCCGCGCCCATGAACGAGGAGAAGCATGTTCGACTTCCTAAGCAGCATCGGTGGCGCCATCATGACGCCGCTGTACTACTTCGTGTCGGGGATCATCCTCGGGTGGCATTGGCTGTTCGAGCAGATCGGCATGGACCCCGACGCCGGGTGGACCTGGGTGCTGTCGATCGTGGGCCTGACGATCACGATCCGTGCGATGCTGATCCCGCTGTTCGTCAAGCAGATCAACTCCAGCCGGAACATGCAGCTGATTCAGCCGCAATTGCAGGAGTTGCGCAAGAAGTACGGGCACGACCGGGAGCGCTTCGCCCAGGAGCAGATGAAGCTGTTCCAGGAGACGGGCACGAACCCGTTCTCCTCCTGCATGCCGCTGCTGCTGCAGATGCCGATCTTCTTCGCGCTGTTCCGCGTGATCGACCAGGCAGCGCGCAAGGGCGCCGAGGGTGCCAAGGGCTTCCTCTCCGGTGAGCAGGCCGAGTCGCTGGCCAACGCCCAGTGGCTCGGCGGCAAGATCGCCGACACCTTCCTCTCCAGCGAGCACATCGAGACGAAGATCATCGCCATGGTGATGGTCATCGCCATGTGCGCCACGCAGTTCTTCACCCAGAAGCAGCTGATGGCCAAGAACATGCCGCCGGAGGCGCTCAACGGCCCCTTCGCGCAGCAGCAGAAGATCCTGCTCTACGTCCTGCCGGTCGTGTTCGCCGTGTCTGGTGTCGCCTTCCCGCTCGGCGTGCTCGTCTACTGGACGACCTCCAACCTCTGGACCATGGGCCAGCAGTTCTGGGTCATCCGCAACAACCCCGCTCCCGGCACCCCCGCCTTCAAGGCGAAGCAGGACCGCGACCGGGCCAAGGGCAAGCTCGTGCAGGACGACCCGATCGCCGAGGCGAAGGCCGAGGCTGAGGAGCAGCGCATCAAGCGCCAGCAGCCGAAGAAGCAGTCACGCGACAAGCGACGCAAGTCCGGTGGTACGCCGCCGAAGCCGACCAAGCCCGCCAAGGAGGATTCCGATGAGTGACACCGATCTGGAACGCGAAGGCGACATCGCCGCCGACTTCCTCGAAGAACTGCTCGACATCGCCGACCTCGATGGTGACATCGACATCGACGTGGACGGCGACCGTGCCGCTGTGGAGATCATCGGTGGCAACCTGAGTCACCTCGTGGGACGCGACGGCGAGGTGCTCGATGCGCTGCAGGAGCTCACGCGCCTGGCGGTCTACCGCGAGACCGGCGCCCGCAGCCGGCTGATGCTCGACGTCGACGGTCACCGCGCGGCGCGCAAGGCTGAGCTCGTGGAGATTGCCGCTGAGGCCATTGAGCGCGTCAAGGCCGAAGGCGAGTCCGTTGCCCTGGCGCCCATGTCCCCCTTCGAGCGCAAGGTCATCCACGACGCCGTGGCCGACGCCGGCCTGCGGAGTGAGTCTGACGGCGCCGGCGCAGGCCGCCACGTCGTGGTACTCCCGGCCGAGTGACTGTTTCACGTGAAACGGTGTTCGGTGAGCGGCTTCCGCTCGCCGAGCGCTACGCCGAACTTCTGGCCACTTCCGGGGTCGAGCGAGGTCTGATCGGCCCTCGTGAGGTCGACCGGCTGTGGGAACGGCATCTCTTCAACTGCGCGGCGCCCGTCCCCCGGGTGCCCGAGGGCGCCGGCGTTGCGGACGTGGGCTCGGGAGCCGGACTACCCGGCCTGGTCTGGGCGATTGCCCGCCCTGACCTCCACGTCACCCTGATCGAGCCCCTCCTGCGCCGCACCACATGGCTCGAGGAGGTGGTGGCCGATCTGGGTCTCGACGATCAGGTCACTGTGCTGCGGGCACGCGCTGAGGACGTCGACCAGACCTTCGACGTCGTGACGTCGCGTGCCGTGGCCGCTTTGGACAAGCTCGCGCGCTGGTGCATGCCGCTCGTGAAGCCGGGTGGACTCATGCTGGCGCTCAAGGGCCGCAGTGCAGCCGAAGAGGTGGAGACTGCGCGCGCCACCCTCGCTCGGCTCAAGGCCGGCGATATCGTGGTGGCCACGTACGGGCACCGGTGGGATCTCGAGGTTCCCACCACGCTCGTCGAAGTCCAGCGCCGCCGATGACACACCGTGGGACCACCGATGTTCCACGTGAAACACGACAGGAGCCGTAGTGACGATCCCGACTGCCGCTGACTTCGCCGAGGAGCCGCTGAGGGCGTCAGCGTCCACTCCCCTCGCGGATCAGGCCGGATACCACGTCGAACTGATGGAACGTCTGGCCTCCACCGGCCGGTACGACCGTCCCCGGAAGACGCGTGTCTTCGTGGTCGCCAACCAGAAGGGCGGCGTGGGCAAGACGACCACGTCGGTGAACCTCGCCGCCGCGATGGCCGCGCGGGGGCTGTCGGTGCTGCTCATCGATCTCGATCCCCAGGGCAACGCGTCCACCGCGGCCGCGATCCCTCACGGGTCGGGCACCCCTGGGACGTACGAGGTCCTCCTCGACGCGCTGCCGATTCAGGACGCGATCCAGACGAGTCCCGACGTCCCGGGTCTGCGCGTGGTCCCGGCCACGATCGACCTCGCGGGCGCGGAGATCGAGCTGGTGATGCTGGAGCAGCGCGAGCGTCGGCTCCGCACGGCCATCGACGACTACCTCGCCGGCCCCGGCCGGGACATCGACTACGTCTTCATCGACTGCCCTCCCTCGCTGGGCCTGCTCACCGTCAACGCGATGGTGGCGGCGCGCGAGGTGCTGATCCCGATCCAGTGTGAGTACTACGCCTTGGAGGGACTGAGCCAGCTGCTCGGCAACATCGAGCTGGTCCAGCAGCACCTGAACTCCGACCTTGACGTCTCGACGATCTTGCTGACGATGCACGACGCCCGAACGAACCTCTCGTCGAGCGTGGCGGCTGAGGTTCGAGGCCATTTCGGCGATCGCGTGCTCTCCACGGCGATTCCGCGCTCGGTGCGCATCAGTGAGGCACCGGGCTACCAGCAGACGATCATCACGTACGATCCGAACTCGACGGGAGCGCTGTCCTACCTGGAGGCTGCTCGCGAGATCACTGAGCGCGGCGCGGCCCTCGCGCAGCAAGGAGCATCGTCATGAGCAACCCCCGACCCGGTCTCGGCCGCGGACTCTCGGCCCTGATCCCCACCTCGCCGGCCCAGGCGAAGGAGTCCGGACTCGCCGAGATCCAGGGGGCCCGACTGCGGGACATCCCCGTGGGCCAGATCTCGCCGAACCCTCGCCAGCCGCGCACGGTGTTCGACGAGGAGGCGATGGGCGAGCTCGTCCACTCCATCAAGGAGATCGGCCTGCTGCAGCCGATCGTGGTGCGCCAGACCGGCGCGGAGACCTATGAGCTGATCATGGGGGAGCGGCGTTGGCGCGCCCACCAGAAGGCCGAGCTGCCGACCATCACGGCAGTCGTGCGCGAGACCACCGACGAGGACCTGCTGCGCGACGCGTTGCTGGAGAACCTGCACCGGTCCGAGCTCAACCCGTTGGAGGAGGCGGCTGCGTACCAGCAGCTGCTCGAGGACTTCGGCTGCACGCAGGAGGAGCTCTCCGAGCGCATCGGGCGCTCCCGTCCCCAGATCACCAACACGATTCGCCTGTTGAAGTTGCCCCCGGCCGTGCAGCGCCGGGTGGCGGCCGGTGTGCTCTCGGCAGGACATGCCCGTGCCCTGTTGTCGGTGCCGAACCCCGACCTGCAGGACCGTCTGGCCTCCCGGGTCGTCGCGGAAGGGATCTCCGTGCGCCAGCTCGAGGAGATCGTCCGCTTCGGCGAGGAGGAGGCCACCCCGGCGGCGCGCAAGCTGTCGACGCGCCCCACCTCGGCGCGGGTCGGCGAGCTCGCACACCGGCTCTCCGAGCGCTTCGACACCCGGGTCAAGGTCGACTTCGGCAAGTCCAAGGGCAAGATCGTGGTCGAGTTCGCCACGATCGGGGACTTGGAGCGCATCGTCGAACTGATGGACCCGGCTCCCGCTCCTCCGCAGTAGTCGAGAAAACAATAAATCCACTTGTCGACAAATCGACAAGTGGATTTATTGATTCAGCAGGTCAGGCCACGAACTCCGAGATCTCGGTGAGGATCGCGGACTTGGGGCGGACGCCCACGATGCTCCGCACGAGCTCGCCCTGGTAATACAGGTTGATCGTGGGAAGGCCGGTCACGCGGTACTGCGCGGGGGTGACCGGGTTGGCGTCGGCGTCCATCTTGACGATGGTCAGCGCGCCCTCCTTCTCGTTCGCGATCTCCTCCAGGATGGGCGCGAGCTGGCGGCACGGGCCGCACCAGGATGCCCAGAAGTCGACGAGGACCGGGCCCTCGGCCTTCAGGACGGTGGACTCGAAGTCGGCGTCGGTGACGGCGGCGATGTCAGCCATGGATTCTCCTCTGGGTGGTGGTGGTCAGTCGGTCAGGGCGACCGCAGGCTCGGGGAAGCCGGCATGCTCGATGTCGGCGAGGAAGCGCTCGGCGTCCAGGGCGGCCTGGCAGCCGGTGCCCGCGGCCGTGATGGCCTGGCGGTAGGTGTGGTCGACGAGGTCGCCCGCGGCGAAGACGCCGCGCAGGTTGGTGGCGGTGGAGCCGGGCTGGACGAGGACGTAGCCCTCGTCGTCGAGGTCGACCTGCCCGGTGAGCAACTCGGAGCGCGGGTCGTGGCCGATCGCGATGAACAGGCCGCTGACGTCGAGCCGGCGGGTCTCCCCGGTGACGGTGTCGCGCAGCGTGACGCCCTCGAGGATGCCGTCGCCGTGGATCTGGTCGACGGCGCTGTTCCACGCGAACTCGAGCTTGTCGTTGGCGTAGGCGCGGTCGGCCATGATCTTGCTGGCGCGCAGCTCGTCGCGACGGTGGATCAGCGTGACCTTGTCGGCGAAGCGGGTGAGGAACAGCGCCTCCTCGACGGCGGAGTCGCCGCCACCGACGACGGCGATGTCCTTGCCGCGGAAGAAGAAGCCGTCGCACGTGGCGCACCAGCTGACGCCGTGCCCGGAGAGCGCGTCCTCGCCCTCGATGCCGAGCTTGCGGTAGCCCGAGCCCATCGCGAGGATCACGGCGTGGGCGCGGTAGGTGTTGCCGTTGGCCAGGGCCACGGTCTTGATGTCGCCGGTGAGGTCGACCGAGGTGACGTCGTCGGACACCAGCTCGGCGCCGAAGCGGTCGGCTTGGGCGCGCAGGTTGTCCATCAGGGCCGGGCCCATGATGCCGTCGGGGAAGCCGGGGAAGTTCTCCACGTCGGTGGTGTTCATCAGGGCGCCACCGGCGGTGACGGAGCCCTCGAACACGAGCGGCTTGAGGTTGGCACGCGCGGCGTAGATGGCGGCGGTGTACCCGGAGGGGCCGGAGCCGATGATGATGAGACTGCGGACGTCGTCGGTCATGGAGGAGCGCTTTCGATCGGGTTCACGTGCTTCAACGGATTCTAGGTGGTGAATGTTCCCTGCCATCGCCGGCGGCTCACCGGCCGCGGACGATCGCGGCGCGGATCTCCCCGCGGTACTCACCCTCGGCGATCCGGGGCAGTCCGCGCAGCCACACGACCACGTACCGCGTGCGGACGTCGCGCGGCAGGGCGACGGAGAGGTCCTCGGCGGCGCCGTTCAGCGTGGCGACCTCGCGCAGGTCGTCGAGCGAGGTCGGCAGCTCGCTGATCGACGACGGGGCGGTCAGGATCGACAGGTCGGTGGGGCTGCCCGCGAGGCGCAGCCGTACCTGCTCGACCTGCCGCACGGTGCCGAGATCGAGGATCAGTCCGACGCCGTCCTTGAGCCCGCCCAGGTCGGCGCGCCCGTAGTAGGTGCTCGTGCGCCACCCGTTGTCGGGATCCTCGTCGAGGATGGCCTCCGCCTGCTCCGGGTTCTCGCTCCCGTCCTCGCCCTGCGGGTCGAAGTCGACGACGCGCGAGACCGGAAGCACCCGCACCGGGACGTCCGGGGCGGACTGGGCGTACGGGTCGCCCTCGCGTCCGGCCTCGCGCCCCACGAGGAACGCCAGCACGCCCGAGAGGATGATCGCCGTCACCAGGCCGAGCAGCACCAGGGCCCGGTCGCCGTGCGTCATCATCTGCATGCGGGCGGCGAATCGCTCGCGGCGCGTGGGCGGCTTGGGCTCGAACGCCTTCGGGCGGCGCCGCGGGGGCTCCAGGCCGGGCGGCGGTCCCGACGGCTCGACCACCGGGTCGAGGCGCAGCAGGTCGGGCGAGGTGACGTCGTAGCCGAGCGGCTCGTCGAAGAGGTCCTCGTCGCCCTCGCGGGCCTCGTAGAGCTCACGCGCGATGTCTCCGGCGGTGGTGAGCGCGTCGTGCGGGTGCCGAGCCGGCTCCAGGATGCGGTCGCAGATGTCGTCGACGTCGCGCAGGACGCCGGCGCGCACCTTCCGCGGCCGCAGGAGGTGCCCGTGCTCGGTGGGAGCGGCCCGCAGCCCGTCGACGTGCCCGCCGGGCCAGCGGCTCACCAGGCACGCGTAGAGCAGCTTGCCGAGGGCCTGCACGTCGGCGGCGCGGTAGGCCGCGAGGTCGTCGTCGGAGTCCTGGTGGTCGGCGGGCGCTAGCGCGGTGGCCACGCCGAGCCCGACGATCCGGACCGCGCCGGACTCCTTCAGCATGATCTGGTGCGGCGTGAGCCGGCGGTGGACGAGGCCGCGGTCGTGCGCGTGGGCGAGCGACTCGGCCACCTCGGCGACGATTGCGGCGGCGCGGCGGTTCGGCAGCGGCGACTGGGCCAGCAGGCGGCTCAGCGGCGTGGCCTTGGCCCACTCGCGCACCACGACGTGGACGCCGTCCTCGTCCTGGAGCAGGTCGAGAACCCGCAGGAACCGGTGGTCGGTGACGCTGGTCGAGCGGCGGGCGGCCTCGAGGAAGTTCGGGCCCCGGGGATCGTCGGCGGGGAGCAGCTCGACCCGCACGTTGCGGTGCAGGACCCGGTCGACAGCACGCCAGTTGGAGGCGCCGAGGCTCTCACTGACCAGGTCGGCGAGCTCGTACCGCGAGGCGAGCACGTCGCCGGAGACGTGGGGTCTCCGGTCGCTCATCAGTCCTCCTCGGCCGGTGCGGGCGCACCACGTCCATCGTACGGGCGTCAGCCACGTCGCATGACGCTTGAGACCACATACCTCAGCTCCTCCACGCGCAGCAGGCGCGCGACCAGAACCGTGGTGGCGGCACCGGCCAGGCCCACCAGGACCAGCTCACCCAGCGCGGACAGCGGCGAGAGGTCGCCCTCGGCCACGAACCGGTCCCAGCCCCAGCGGCCGAGCAGCATCACCGCGGCCGCGGCGGTGCACACGAGCGCGAGCCGGACGACGAAGCGAACCGTCTCGGGGTCGGCCAGCGAGCCGATCCGCCGCGACAGCACCGTGACCGAGATGGCCAGGCCCGCCGTGTACGCCAGTCCGTAGGCCAGGGCCAGCCGCGTGGAGACCTCGATCGGGGCCGCACCGGTGGTGAGCGCGACGGCCAGGCCGATGTTCGCGGCGGCGATGGCCAGCTGGATCCAGAAGGGCGTCCGGGTGTCCTCCAGCGCGTAGAACCCGCGCAGGACGATGTAGTGCGTGCTGAACATGACCAGCGCCAGGGCGAACGCCGAGATGGTCGTCCCGATCGCGTCCGTGTTTCCCCGGGCCGCGCCGAATCCGGCCAGGACCGAGGCGATCGGCAGTCCGAGACAGGCCACCGCGACCGCGATCGGCGCGATCAGCATCAGCGCCAGGCGCAGCGTGCGGCTCAGCTCGAGCCGCATCCGGGCGTAGTCGTGCTCGGCGGCGCGAGCGGCGAGGGTGGGGATGATCGCGGTCGCCAGGGACACGGTGATGACGCCGTGCGGGACCTGGCTGATCAGGAAGCCGACGTCGTAGACGACCTGTCCGGCGCTGGAGACCTTCTGCTTCACACCCTCGATGTCGGCGCCGGACGCGAGCCGGACGATGACGAAGTACGAGATCTGGTTGACGACGATGAACGCCAGGGTCCACGCGCCGAGCCGCAGCGTGTGGCCCAGGCCGACGCCGCGGAAGTCGAAGCGGGGGCGGTAGTGGAAGCCCACCTGACGCAGGAACGGCACCAGCACGAGGGCCTGCACGGCGATGCCGAGCGTCGACCCCAGGCCCAGCAGCCAGGCCTCTCCGGTGCTGAAGCCGTCGGCCGCGCCAGGGCTGGCCACGCCGAAGATCACGGCGTACGCACCCAGCACCGTGAGGGCCACCAGGTTGTTCACGATCGGGGCCCACATCATGGGGCCGAAGCGCTGGCGCGAGTTCAGGATCTGACCGACGAGCACGAACGCGCCGTAGAAGAAGACCTGCGGCATGCACAGCAGCATCAGCAGGTAGGCCGACTCGCGCTGGCGCGTGAACTCGTCGGTGAACATGTCGGGTCCGAACAGCAGGCGCAGCAGGAGCGGTACCGCCACCATCAGCAGGATCGTGGCCACGCCCAGCACGAGCAGGCCCAGGGTGACGATGCGGTTGGCGTACGCGTCGCCCCCGTCGGGGTCGTTCTTCATGGCGCGGACGAGCTGGGGCACCAGGACCACATTGAAGATGCCGCCGGCGACCAAGATGTAGAGCGAGTTCGGGATCGAGTTCGCGACGTTGAACAGCGAGCCGTTCAGTGCGCTGCCGACCACCGCGAGCAGCACGAGCGACCGCAGCAGGCCGGTGATGCGCGAGACGATCGTCCCGAGCGCCATCCACGCACTGGCGCGCGCGAGGTTCGGGTCACTCATCGGGGCCCTCGAAGCCGTCGGCCTCCGCCTCCGGAGCCGCGGCCCGGCGGCGCCGGCCCAGGAAGCGGCGGGCCCAGGTGGCGACGACGAGCAGGCCGGCCGCGGCCATCGCGACCCACACGATGAGCCCCACGTTGCTGCTGCGGATGTTGAACACCGCCGGCTCGCCGAAGGTGACGCCGCCGTCCGTCGCAAGACGCGCGCTGACCGTGCTCGACGTCTGGTCTCCGAGATCGACCTGCACCGTGAACGTGTGCCGTTCGCCCGCGTCGATCTCGACGGGCTCGATGTCGTCGAGCTCCAGCGAGGAGTTGTCGGCGACGAGGTCGAGCCCCACGCGCACGGTCTTGTCGGTCTCGTTCGCCAGCGTGAGCGGGAAGCCCCCGCGACTGCTCGACAGGGTGATGGTGGACGGACTGTCGATCGAGATGCTGTCCAGGTCGGACTCGAGCGCCGCGAGCTCGCGACTCACGCGCTGGTCGAGCGCGGTGGTGTTCGGCCGCCAGCGCACCGACATCAGCGCCGCGATGTCGCGGTCGTGGTCGGCACGCGTCGGGTCGACCACCACGGAGTCGTGGAGGTTCGCCACCTCCGAGAGGTTCGCGATGGCGTCGAGGGTGGCCGCGCCCAGGGAGCGCGTGTCGACCTCCTCGACCACGTCGCCGCTGTAGTTCGGGGGGGCCGAGCGGGTCAGGTCGGTGGCGGTGACCGGACGGGTGAGGCCGCCCGAGCCGCTCGTGGTCACCGCCTGCGCGATCACCGGACCACCGGTGGTGCCGGGATCCCAACTCGGATCGACGATCGTGAGGGCGTCGGACCGCGAGTTCCTGTCGCTCTCGCGCGAGACGGCGCCCAGCGCCGCGTCGGTGAGGATCCGCTGGCGCATCGTCACGGGCGTCTCGCTGCCGGGCACGTCGGGCAGGGCGCCGTTGACGAGCAGCGGCAGGGGCCCGTTGAGCGTCTCGAGGTTCACGACCGAGCCCAGGCGAGGCTCCCAGCCGGGCAGGGTCTGGCGCGAGACGAGTGTGGGCCCGTCGCCGCGGGCGCGGATGTCCTCGAGCATCGCCAGCGTGGTGCCCGCGATCGTGGGCCACGAGGCCCGAGGGCCGCTCAGGGCGTTGTCGGCCAGGCTGTCGTCGGTGGCCCGGTCCACGCGCTTCCACAGCGTCTCGGCGTTCTCGGGGTAGCGACTCAGGGCGAGCTCGTCGGGGCGCGCGTAGGACACGATCCACGTGGCCGAGTCGAGCGCGAGCCCGCGCAGGTCGGCCAGCCAGTCGGTCACCGCGGCGGTCTCGGCCGCGGTGAGGTCCACGCCCTGGGGGAGGTTCTCGGGATCGGTCAGCCGGGTGAGGTCGTCGAGGATCGAGGGATCCAGCACGATCGAGCGGCCCTCGCGGGGTGTCGCGGCGGCGGCGTCGAGGTAGCGGCGCAGCTGCCCCTGCTGCACCGAGCGGGCGGCCTCCTCCAGCTCGCTGCCGTCGGGCTCCCACGTGGGGGTGAACGGCCAGACGAGGCCGGCCGGGACGGGCGCGGCGGGATCGGGCACCCACGGCAGGAAGGTGGTGGCCCGCGCCACCGCGTCGTTCGACCGCTGGCCCTCCTCGTCGGTGGCCAGCACCTGGACGCCGACGGGGTACACCCCGCCCGGGCCCGACAGCCCCAGCCGCGAGACGGGCACCGAGACCGTGAACCGGCGCACCCCTCCCGGGGCGAGGTCACCCAGCTCGGCGAACGAGCCGGCGTCGATCACGCGCTCGCCGGTGTAGGACTGGCCGTCCTCGATGGCGGACTCGATCTGGCCGCGCGACTGGAACGGCGTGCGCGGGATGACGAGGTAGGCCTGCACCGAGGTCCACGGCGTGGATCCGGTGTTGCGGACGATGCCGCTCATCGTGATGGTGGCGTCGGCCGACAGCCGCGAGGGCGTCAAGCCGTCGATGCGGACGCCCAGCGAGCCGTCGGAGGCGGTGGCGCTCGGGCTCGGAGCACCCACGAGCAGCGACACCGCGACCACGAGGGCGGTCAGCCACGCGCGGATCGTCACCACGTCATCGTAGTGGGAGCGACGTCGGCGTCCGCGGCTGCGACTCAGCGCGCGGCCCACCACGCGCGCAACGCCTCGATCGCCTGGTCCTCGGGCAGCGGACCGCGGTCCATGCGCAGGTCCAGCAGGAACCGGTACGCCTCGCCGACCTCGCGACCGGGACCGATGTCCAGGACCTCCATGATGCGGTTGCCGTCGAGGTCGGGGCGGATGGACTGCAGCTCCTCCTGCGCGGCCAGCTGGGTGATGCGCTGCTCCAGCTCGTCGTAGGTGCGCTGGAGGCGCAGCGCCTTGCGCTGGTTGCGGGTGGTGCTGTCGGCGCGGGTGAGGATGTGGAGGCGCTCGAGCTGGTCGCCCGCGTCGCGGACGTAGCGCCGGACCGCCGAGTCGGTCCACTCGCCGGTGCCGTAGCCGTGGAACCGCAGGTGCAGCTCCACCAGCATGGCGACGTCGTCGGTGATCTCGTTGGGGTAGCGCAGCGCCCGCATGCGCTTGCGGGCCAGCTTCGCCCCGACGACGTCGTGGTGGTGGAACGTGACGGTGCCGTCGCCGGTGAACCGTCGGGTGCGCGGCTTGCCGATGTCGTGCAGCAGGGCGGCGAGCCGGATCGTGAGGTCGGGACGCTCCTCGAGCCGGTGCTCGAGAGCGATCGCCTGCTCCAGCACGGTCAGCGAGTGCTCGTAGACGTCCTTGTGGCGGTGGTGCTCGTCGCGCTCCAGCTGCAGCGCCGGCAGCTCGGGCAGCACCCGCTCGGCCAGGCCCGTGTCCACGAGGACGCGCAGGCCCAGGACCGGATGGTCCGACAGCAGCAGCTTGTTCAGCTCGTCGCGGACGCGCTCGGCCGAGACGATCTGGATGCGGTCGGCCATCGCGGCCATCGCCTCGGTGACGTCGGACGCGGCGATGAAGCCGAGCTGGCCGACGAAGCGGGCCGCGCGCATCATCCGCAGCGGGTCGTCGCCGAAGGAGATGTCGGGACCGATCGGCGTGCGCAGGGTGCGGTCGGCGAGGTCGTCGAGTCCGCCGTGGACGTCGACGAACTCCAGACCGGGCAGCCGGACCGCCATCGCGTTCACGGTGAAGTCGCGCCGCGCGAGGTCGTCGTTCAGGTTCGTGCCGAACGCGACGACCGGCTTGCGCGACTGGGGGTCGTACTCGTCGGCGCGGTAGGTGGTGATCTCGAGGGTCTCGGTGCCCTTGCGGACGCCGATGGTGCCGAAGGCCCGGCCGACGTCCCACGTGGTGTCGGCCCAGCCCTTGACGATCTGCTCGATCTCGTCGGGCGAGGCGGAGGTCGTGAAGTCGAGGTCGGTGACGGGCCGGCCCAGCAGCGCGTCGCGCACGGGCCCGCCGACGAGGGCGATCTCGTGGCCGGCGCCGTCGAAACGGGCGCCCAGCTCGGTCAGCACGGGATGCGTCGCACCCAACTCGTCGAGGCGCGTCTTCTCGTGCGCGGTCAATTCGGCCACAAGGATCGAGTCTATCGGTCTCGGCGCTGCCTCACGTATGCTGGAGCGCATGGAGAACTGAGATCCCGCCACGCCCACCCGCGACCCGGAGATCTCCATGTCATCCTTCCTCTCTCTTTCCCATGCCTCGTTCGTGCTGCCCGAGGGGCGCACGATCCTCGATGACCTCACCTTCGGCCTCGGCCCCGGCCGCCACGGACTGGTCGGCGACAACGGGAGCGGCAAGTCCACGCTGCTGCGTCTGCTGGCCGGCGAGCTCGAGCCCACCTCGGGCTCGGTCGACGCGAGTGGCCGCAGGGCGTACCTCCCCCAGACCCGTGCCTCCGCCGGCGCGACGGTGGCCGACGTCCTCGGCGTCGCACCCGCGCTGGCCGCGCTCACGCGTATCGAGGACGGCTCGGTCGACCCGGCCGACTACGACCTCGTCGGCGACGGCTGGGACCTGCCCGACCGGATCGAGCGGTGGCTCGGGCAGGTGGGCCTCGCCGGTCTCGGGCCCGAACGACCCGTCTCGGCGGTGTCGGGCGGCGAGGCGACGCTGCTGCGGCTCGCGGGCCTGATGATCGCGGATCCCGCAATCCTGCTGCTCGACGAGCCCACCAACGATCTGGACGCCGACGCCCGTGCGCGACTCACGCGGATCGTGGACGAGTTCACCGGTGTCCTCGTGGTCGTCAGCCACGATCGGAGCCTGCTCGAGCGCGTCGACCACATCGGCGAGGTCCGTGGCGGTGCCGTCCGGTGGTTCGGCGGGCCGTTCAGCGACTACGCGGCCGCGATCGAGGCGGAGCAGGAGGCGGCGCTGAGGTCGGTCTCCGCGGCGAAGGCCGACGTCAGGCGCCAGCACCAGGACCTGATGGACCAGCAGGTGAAACAGGCGAGACGCGACCGCAAGGGCCGGGTGAACGCCGACAGCCTGCCGAAGATCGTCGCGGGCGCCTACCAGCGCAAGGCGGAGGTGACGTCGGGCCGGCTGCGGGGGATGCACGAGGGCCGGCTCGACGCGTCGCGAACCGCCCTGGCGACGGCGCAGGAGCGCCTGCGTGACGACCGCCGGATCCGGGTGGACCTGCCCGACACGGAGGTCCCGGCCCGTCGTGAGGTGCTGCGATCGGAGGGCGTGATCCCCGCGTTCGGGACGTCGCACCCCTTCGACCTCGACCTGCGGGGGCCCGAGCGGATCGCGCTCGTGGGGCGCAACGGTGCGGGGAAGTCCTCATTGCTGCGCGCGCTGCTCGGGCTGCAGGAGCCGAGGGCCGGGAAGTCGGTGGTCCACGTGCCGTGGCGATACCTGCCGCAGGGCGTCGACCTGCTCGACCCCGGGCGGACGGTGCTGGAGAACGTGCGGGACGCGGCGCCCGAGGCCGACCCGGGCACGGTGCGGGCCCAGCTGGCGCGCTTCCTGTTCCGAGGGAACGCCGTGGACCAGGTGACGTCCACGCTGTCGGGCGGCGAGCGGTGGCGCGCCACCCTGGCCAGCCTGCTGCTGGCGACCCCGGCACCGCAGCTGCTCGTCCTCGACGAGCCCACCAACAACCTCGACCTCGCGAGCATCGCGCACCTGACCGAGGTGATCGACTCCTACCGCGGGGCCATTCTGGTGGTCAGCCACGACGCGGCGTTCCTCGCCGACCTGTCGCTGGACCGCACGATCGAGGTCACCCGCCATGTCCCCTCCTGACCGGGGAGACTTCGCACCGTCAGGGCACGAGAAAGGGGGCCGGCCCACCGGGCCGGCCCCCTCACGTGTCGTGCGTCAGCCCTGCAGGGCGAAGCAGGGCTCGGTGTACTCGTAGCCCTCGGCCGTCGGACCGGCCGACATCTCCTGGACGATCGAGACGCCGGTCGGCGCCTCCTTGTCGACCCCACCGATGACGCTCTGGCGCCAGGCCACGTCGTTCGGCTCACCGGTCTGGTTGAACGCCTCGTCGGGCAGCATGCCCTCGTAGTCGACGCTGTCCAGCTCGGTCGAGGCCTTCACCACGTTCTCGCGGGTGATGCCGCCGTCCATGTCGGCCGCAGCCTTGAGCGCGGCGAGCAGCGGGTACTCCCACACCCAACCGGAGGTGTAGCCGTCGCTCGGCGAGTCCACGTCGGCGAGCGCGTCACGCATGGCCGCGTGACCGTCCGACTCGGTGCCCCACGGGCCCCACGGAGCCGCCTGGAAGTACATCGCCTCGAGCGCCGGAGCGGCCTCGGTCTGCAGCAGGGCCGGGTTCCACGTGGGGCTGGACCCCACGACGGTGCCCTTCCACCCCTGCGCAGCCGCGCCACCGAGGATCGTGGCCATCTCGGCCGGACCGGTGGTGACGTAGATCAGGTCGGGCTTCTCCTTCAGCACCGCCGCGACGGCGCCGGCCTGGTTGTCCTGGCCGGTCGCGGTCTCGATGGCCTTGAAGTCGAGGTTGTTGGCCTCGGCCGCCGCCTCGACGCCCGCCGCCGCGTCTCCGCCGTAGTCGTTCGGGTAGTGGATCGCGAGCACCTTGCCCTTGACGCCACGGTTCTTCACGGCCCAGTCGACGCCGTTCATGGCCTCGAAGCAGTAGTTCGCGCCCGATTGGAGGATCTGGTCCTCGAAGTCCCACGCGGAGTTCCACGAGGCCGGCACGCCGACGACGTTGTCGGACTTCATGTCCTCCAGGATCGCCAGGGTCTGCGAGGAGCCCAGCGTCTGACCCAGCGCCAGGATGTCGTTGCGCATCTCCTGGTACTTCTTGTTGTGGATCTCCGGGTTGTACTCGGCGTCAGCCACGTACTTGTCGATGTTGACGTCGTAGCCGCCCACGCCGCCGTCCTGGTTGACCTTGTTCCAGAAGGCCTTCTGGGCCTCGGTGATCGGAACGGCCAGCGGAGCGAACGGGCCCTTGGTGAGGTCGGAGATCGCACCCAGGTAGATGCAGCCGTTGTCCTCGTTCACGGCCTCGGGACAGGCCTCCTCGGTGATGCCAGGTCCTGAGGCACTGTCCTCGTCGCCTCCGCCACGGCAGCCTGCCAGCACGAGGGCCGCCACCGCCGCACCGGCGACCACGCGGGCCCACTGTCGGTGTTGCTTCATCTTTTTCCTCCTGGGTGGTTCGACGGTGCGGTTGCACCGCCACGGCCTCGCGGCCGGGGTCTAGTAGGAGAAGGGCCAGCCCTTCCAGTAGTTGCGGATCCGGGTCCATATCCCGAAGAGTCCGCGCGGCTCGAAGATCAGGAAGCCCATGATCAACAGGCCGTAGAGGATCGCCTCGAGCTGGAACACGGTCAGCAGCTCGCCCGGCACGTAGTGCGCGATGAACTGGCTGATCCGCGGCAGCAGGGCGATGAAGAGCGCGCCCATGATCGATCCGCTGATGGTGGCGACGCCGCCGATCAGCACCATGGCGAGGTACTGGATCGACAGCAGCAGGCTGAACGCGCCGGGCTCGAAGACGCCGATCACGGCGTAGTACAGCGCTCCGGTGACGCCGGCGAAGAACGACGACATCGCGAACGCCATCATCTTGTACTTCGTCAGGTCGACACCGATCACGGCGGCGGCCACGTCGCGGTCGCGCACGGCGCCGAACGCGCGGCCCACTCCCGAGCGGGCGATGTTGCGGCCGAGGATCGCGAAGACGATGAGGAACACCAGCGCGAGGAAGAACTGGGCCTGTCCGCGCGAGACGCCGGCGATGGGCTCCATCGCCGAGAAGTCGATGCCGAACAGCTCCAGCTCGGCACCGCGGCGGCCGACGCCGGGTCCGCCGGTGATGTTCCGGGCCTCACGGAAGATGTGGTCACCGAGGAACACGAGGCCGAGCGTGACGATCGCCAGGTAGAGGCCGCGGAGCCGCACGGCGAGCGGCCCGACCAGCAGTCCGGCGAGCGCGGCGACGATGCCGCCGGCCGGCAGCCAGATCCACATCGGCAGGCCGTAGCCGAGCACGGCGCTGTCGGGATCGCCGCCCAGCACCGCTCCGGTGTAGGCGCCGACGCCGATGAAGAAGGCGTGGCCCAGCGAGACCTGGCCGGCGTAGCCGGTGACCAGGTTCAGCCCGATCGCGCCGACTGCGGAGATCATGCCGAGCGTGAGCACCTGCAGCAGGTCGTCGGTGAGCAGGAACGGCACCAGGAACGAGGCGATGACGATCCCGATGACACCGCGCCGCTTGGCGGGGGTGTTGGCCAGGGTGAGGTCCTGGTCGTAGCTCGTCCGCAGCAGCGGGCGGCCGCGCAGACCGGTGGACTTCCGGGCCTGCTTAGAGGGCGCTGAGCGCAGCACGGTGCTCATACCCGCTCCACCTCCTTCGTGCCGAAGAGTCCATAGGGTTTGACCAGCAACACCACGAACATCAGTGCGTAGGGCGCGACGAGCGCGAAGTTGTTGCCCAGCCAGGGGGCCACGTCGGGCTGGTACACCGCGGTGAGCGACTCGACCACCCCCACGGCGAGCCCGCCGATGACGGCGCCCGGGATGCTGTCGAGGCCGCCGATGATGATGGCCGGCAGCGCCTTGAGCGCGATGATCCAGGTGTTCTGCTCGAGGCCGGCGCCCGTGGCGGCGACGAAGGTGCCGGCGATGGCCGCCAGCCCTCCGGCGATCGCCCAGGCCAGGGCGAAGATCGCGCCGACGCGGATGCCCTGCGCGAGCGCCGTCTCCTGGCTCAGGGCGGTGGCACGCATCGCCAGGCCGGTCTTGGCGTAGCGGAAGAACAGGGCCAGGGCGATGACCGTGACCGCGGTGACCGCCATCAGGCCGACGCGCTGGTGCGAGATCGACAGTCCCCAGAACTCGTAGCGCTCACTGCCGCCGGGGTAGGGCACCGAGCGCGGGTCCGGACCCATGTACCGGTTCGCGAAGATGCGCAGCACGATGTCGACGCCGATCGTGATGATCGCCAGCGTGAACACCGGCTTGCCCACCATCGGTCGCAGCGCGAGGCGCTCGACGAGCATGCCCAGCAGGGCGCCGAGGATGATCGCGACGATCAGGGCGGGCCAGAAGCCCAGGCCCCACTCGCTGGTGGCGTGGTAGGCGAAGAGTCCACCGCAGACCATCAGCGCCGGCTGGGCGAAGCTGATCACGTGCGTGGCCTTGTAGATCATCACGTAGCCCAGGGCCAGCAGGGCATAGATCGACCCCTGCGCCAGACCGCTGAGCAAGGACTGGAAGAACGTCGTCATGCCGTCACCTCCTGGGAAAGGGCACGGTAGGTAGGTGCCGGCATGACCGATTCCATGCTCACTCGCTGTCGCTCGTTCATGCCTTCACCTCGTGGGCAGCGCGGTCGGTGTCGGAGTAGAGGCCCTCGATGGCCTCGGCGAACCGCTCGTTGATGGCCGAGCGCTTGATCTTCTGGGTGGCGGTCAGCTCGCCCTCCTCGTGATCGAGCTCCTTCGGCAGCATCGCGAAGCGCTTGATCGTCTCCACGCTGGCGAACTTGCGGTTGGTCTCGTCGACGACCGACTGCACGAGCTCGATCACCTCGGGCTTCTCGGAGAGGTCGCGGTAGGTCGTGAACCCGAGCTTGCGGGCCTGGGCCCAGTTGCCCACCGTGTCGAGCTCGATGCCGATCAGCGCCGTCAGGTACTTGCGACGGTCGCCGATGACGATCGCCTCCTTGATGTACGGGGACGACTTGAGGCTGTTCTCGATCTCGCTGGGGCTGATGTTCTTGCCGCCTGCCGTGATGATGATGTCCTTGATCCGATCGGTGATCTTGATGTGCGTGCCGTCGACCCACTCGCCGACGTCTCCGGTGTGCAGCCAGCCGTCGGCGTCGACCGTCTTCGCCGTCGCCTCGGGGTTGTTCCAGTAGCCCGCGAACGTGCCGGCGTGACGGGTGAGGATCTCGCCGGTCTCGTCGTCGATCCGGATCTCGGCGCCCACCTGGGGCTCGCCGACGGTGCCGACCTTGACGCGTCCGGCCATGTTCGCCGTGGCGATCGCGGAGTTCTCGGTCATGCCGTAGACCTCGTGCATGGGGATGCCGATGCCCATGAAGAACTCCAGCACCTCCGGGGCGATCGGGGCGGCGCCCGACGCGGCGTAGCGGACCTTGGCCAGCCCGAGGCGCTCGCGCAGGGGGCGGTAGAGGCAGACCCAGCCGATCGCGTAGACCGCCTTGGTGGCCGCGGTGTGGTTGCCCTGGTTCTCCACGAGCGTGCGCCCGATCCAGGCCGCCCGCTTCATCCAGAAGTCGAAGTTCTTGCGCTTCAGCCAGGAGGCACCGCTCATCCGGATGTGCACGCCGGCGGCGATCTTCTCCCAGATGCGGGGCACGCCGAACAGCAGCGTGGGCTGCACCTCGCGCAGGGCCTGCTGGACCGTCTCGATCGACTCCGCGAAGTTCACCTGCGAGCCGACGGCGGCGTTGAACCACGTGGTGAACACGCGCTCGGCCACGTGGCACAGCGGCAGGTAGGAGACGACGAGGTCGCGGTCGCTGGCCGGCGGGTCGACGAACGCGCCGCCGCTCTGGAGCGTCTCGATGACGAACTCGATGTTCGAGATCGACAGCATCGCGCCCTTCGGCGGGCCGGTGGTGCCGGAGGTGTAGACGAGCGTCGCGAGGTCGCCGGGCTCGGCGGCCTCGACTCGCTCGGTGACGGCACCGGGGTGGTCGGTGCGGTGCTGCTCGCCGAGGGCGAGGAAGTCGTCCCACGACATGAGGCGCGGGTCGTCGTAGCGACCCGCGATGCCGCGCGGGTCGATGTAGACCACGGTGCGCAGGTCGGGCAACTCGTCCGCGATCTCGAGGTACTTGTCGATCTGCTCCTGGTCCTCCGCGATGAGGACGCAGGCACCGGAGTCGCGCAGGACGTGCAGCACCTCGGGCGCGGGGTTGGTCGGGTAGAGGCCCACGGTGCCGGCGCGGACGGCGGTGATGCCGACGTCGGACCACAGCCACTCGCACCGGTTCTCGCTGTGGACGGCGACGCGGTCGCCGATCTCGACGCCGAGCGCGAGCAGGGCGTGGCCCACGAGCTCGGAGCGGTCCCAGTAGTCGGCCCAGGTGACCTCCTCCCAGAGGCCGTAGTTCTTCTCACGCATCGCGATGCGGTCGGGCGTCTCCTCGGCGCGGGTGCGGATGCGGCGCGCCAGGGTGTTCGTTGCGGTGGTGTTCATGCGAGCTCCCCCTGCACCTCGGCCAGCGTGGCGTCGTCGACCGGGCCGAGGTAGGCGCGGATGACGTCGGGGTGCGACTGCACCTCGTGCGGCGTGCCGGTGGCGACCGGCTTGCCGAAGTCCATCGCCATGACCCGGTCGGCCAGGTCCATCACGAGTCCCATGTCGTGCTCGACGAGGATCATCGGGATGTGCAGCTCGTTGCGGATGTCGAGGATGAACCGGGCCATGTCCTCGGTCTCCTCGCCGTTCATGCCGGCGACCGGCTCGTCGAGCAGCAGCAGCTTCGGCTCCATCGCGAGGGCGCGGCCGAGCTCGATGCGCTTCTGGATGCCGTAGGGCAGCATCCCGACGGGAAGCTGGCGGTAGCCCTCGATCTCGAGGAAGTCGATGATCTCCTCGACGCGGCGCCGGTTGCGGACCTCGGCGTGCTTGGCCTTGCCGAGCCAGGCCACCGCGGAGGGCCAGCCGTAGCCGACGTGCGCGTGGCGACCGAGCATGAGGTTGTCGACGACGTCGAGGTTCTCGAACAGCTCGATGTTCTGGAACGTGCGAGCCATGCCGAGGTTCGCGATCTTGTGCGGGCGCATGCCGCGGATGTCGGTGCCGGCGAAGTCGACCGTGCCCTGCTGCGGGCGGTAGACGCCGGACAGGACGTTGAAGATCGAGGTCTTGCCGGCTCCGTTCGGGCCGATCACCGCGAAGAGCTCGTTGTCGAAGACATCGAAGTCGACGCCCTGCAGGGCCTTGACCCCGCTGAACGACAACTCGACGCCTCGGACACTCACGACAGGTTCAGACAAGGGACCCTCCGGGACGGGACGGTGTGGAAAGAGAATGGAGATGGGGGGACGCGGAGCTCACGAGAGCCAGCGCTTCCTGCGCTTGTAGTGCTTCACGTCGCGGTAGCTGGTGGCCATGTCGCCGCGGCCGAGGTAGAAGTCGCGGATGTCCTCGTCGTCGAGGAGCTCGGCGGCCGGCTTGTCCATCACGATCTTCCCGTGCTCCATGACGTAGCCGTGCTGCGCGATCGAGAGCGCCATCGTGGCGTTCTGCTCGACCAGCAGCACCGTGGTGCCGCGCTCGTTGATCTGGACGACGATGTCCTTGATCTGCGCGACGATGCGCGGGGCGAGGCCCAGGCTCGGCTCGTCGAGGAGCAGGATCTCGGGCTGGGCGACCAGCGCGCGGCCCATCGCGAGCATCTGCTGCTCGCCGCCGGAGAGGTAGCCCGCGGTCTTCTTGCGGCGCTCCTTCAGTACGGGGAAGAGCTCGTAGACCTCCTCGATGCCCTCCGAGAGGTTGCCGCGGCGCGTGTGGCCGCCGACGCGCAGGTTCTCCTCGACCGTGAACTCGCTGAACACGCGTCGGCCCTCGAGGACCTGACCCAGGCCCGCGGCCACGATCTTCGGCGCGTCGGCCGTGTGGATCGGGGTGTCGCGAAGCCGGACCTCACCCTTGGTGATCTCGCCGTCGTGGATGTCGAGCAGGCCCGAGAGGGCGCGCAGCAGAGTCGTCTTGCCGGCGCCGTTGGCTCCCAGGAGGGCCACGATCTGGCCTTCCGGAACCGACAGGCTCACGCCGCGCAGGACCAGGATGACGTCGTTGTAGACGACTTCGAGGTTCTTGACCGTCAGCAAACCTTCACTCCCTCTGAATTGTTGGCAGCCCCCTCAACTGAAGGTGACGCAATCCTCACATACGTTGTGAGTCAAGTCACTATATATCTACACTCGGTGTGTCGAAAGTCTGCGGGGTACTCCTCTCCGCCACGATGGAGCGGTGGGATCAATGGAATACCGGCAGACCGACGGTCGGATGCAGCGCAGCGAGCGCACGCGGGCCCTCATCCTCCAGGCGCACGCCGATCTCCTGCGCGAAGGTGTCCTCAAGCCGACGGCAGCGCTGATCTCCGAGCGTGCGGGCGTCTCGCGCCGCACGCTGTGGTCGAACTTCCACGACATGGAGAGCCTGCTGGGCGCCACCGTGGACTACTGGTTCCGCCTCGACGACCAGCTAAGAACGGTGATCGACCCTGGCGCCCCGCTGGAGGATCGGATCAGCCGGTTCTGCGCCGAGCGCGAGCGGCGCCTGGTCAACATCGCCCCCGCCGCGCGCGCGGCCGTGCTGGGCGAGCCGGTCTCCCCGGCCCTGCAGGCCAGCCGGCGCGGTCACATCGGGCGGGTGCGCTCCGACATCGAGAACGCGTTCGCGACCGAGCTCGCGAAGGCCGACGACCCCACGCAGCTCGTGGACGCGATCACGGTCGCCACGAGCTGGAACGCCTGGTCACTGATGTTCGACGACCACGGCTACCCCGCCCCCCACTGCCGTGAGGTGATGGAGCGCGCCGTGCGCGCCCTGCTCGCCGCGGTGTGAGACCGCTCGACCGAGCGGTTCAGCCGCGGGCGCCGAGGGCGGCCGCGCCGATGATCCCGGCGTTGTTGCGGTGCTCGGCCGGCACGATCGGGGTGCGCAGGTCCAGCAGCGGCAGGAACTTCTCGCTGTTCTTGCTCACGCCGCCGCCGACGACGAAGAGGTCGGGCGACAGGATCCGCTCGAGGTGGCTGAAGTACACCTGCAGGCGGTCGGCCCAGTCCTCCCACGTGAGGTCCTCGCGCTCGCGGGCGCTCGTGGCGCACCACTTCTCCGCGTTGGGGTGACCCGCCACCTCGAGGTGGCCGAACTCGGTGTTGGGCACCAGCGTGCCGGCGTTGATGAGGGCCGAGCCGATCCCGGTGCCCAGAGTGATGACGCAGACGAGGCCGTCCTCCTCGCGGGCGGCGCCGTGGTCGTTCTCCGCCACACCGGCGGCATCGGCGTCGTTCACCACGTGGACGCGGCGGCCGAGGACCTCGGTGAAGAGGGCGTCCACGTCGGTGTCGATCCAGGTGGGGTCGATGTTCGCCGCCGACCGGGCCACGCCGTGCTGCACGACCGCGGGGATGGCCACGCCGATCTGCGGCACGTCGGCCGCGTCGGGGAAGTTGTCGACGATCTGCTTCGCGACCTCGGCCACGGCTCGGGGAGTGGCGGGCTGGGGTGTGGGGATGCGGAACCGCTCGCCCACGAGGCTGCCCGAGTCGAGGTCGACCGGTGCCCCCTTCGTTCCCGTGCCGCCGATGTCGATGCCGAAGCCCAGAGCCATGACCAGAACCCTAGCCCTCGACGGGCCGTGCCGGCCGCGCACACCGGACACGACCGTCCGTTCGTGGCACTCGGTGATCGGCCGTACCCTGAGCGCATGGCTGGAGGACTTGTCGCCCTGCTCGACGACGTGGCAGCACTCGCCCGACTCGCGGCGGCGTCCGTCGACGACGTCGCGGCTGCGGCCGGCAAGGCGAGCGCGAAGGCGGCCGGCGTGGTCGTCGACGATGCCGCCGTCACGCCGCGCTACGTGCACGGCGTCGACCCCAAGCGCGAGCTGAGCATCATCGGGCGGATCGCCAAGGGCTCGCTGCGCAACAAGATGCTGTTCATCCTGCCCGGACTCCTGGTGCTGAGCGAGTTCCTGCCCTGGGTGCTCACCCCGCTGCTGATGCTCGGCGGCACCTACCTGTGCTTCGAGGGTGCCGAGAAGATCTGGCACGTCCTGAACCCGCACGAGGAGAAGAAGGAGGAGCCCAGCACCGCGCAGGGCCCCGAGGCCGAGAAGCAGGTCGTCTCGGGCGCGATCCGCACCGACTTCATCCTCTCCACCGAGATCATGGTCATCTCCCTCAACGAGGTGGCCGACGAGTCACTGATCTCGCGTGCGGTGATCCTGGCGATCGTGGCCCTGGGCATCACCGCCCTCGTCTACGGCGTGGTGGCGCTGATCGTGCGCATGGACGACGTGGGCCTGGGCCTCGCGGGCCGCCCGTCGAAGCTGGCCCGGCGGGTGGGTCGCCTGCTCGTGGTGGCGATGCCGAAGGTGCTGTCGGCGCTGGCGATCATCGGCATCGCGGCGATGCTCTGGGTCGGCGGGCACATCATCCTCGTGGGCACCGACGACCTCGGCTGGCACACGATCTACGGCTGGGTGCACGACCTCGAGCACTGGATCGCCGACATCATGCCCTTCGCCGACGGCGCCTTCGAGTGGGTGGCCAACACGGCCGCGTCCGCCCTGCTGGGCCTGCTGATCGGCGCCGTCGTGGTGCTCCTGGTCAACGGGGTCAAGCGGCTCATCGGCGGCCGCGCCAAGCACTGACCTCGCGCCGGCCGGGTCAGGACTCGACGGCGAGCGCGGTGGCGAAGCCGAGCATCACGGCTCCGGTGGTGCCGTCGACCGTGCGACGGAAGGCGGGTCGCACCAGCCTCGTCGCGGCGGCGTGCGCCACCTCGATGACGACGAGCAGCACGACAGCACCCACGGCCACCAGCGTCAGCGCGTAGGCGAGGAGTGCCGGCAGGCCCTGGCCGGGCGAGACGAACTGCGGCAGCACGGCGAGGTTGAACGCCAGCACCTTCGGGTTGGTGATGTTGCAGACGAAGCCCTGGCGGAAGGCGGCACGCCGGCTGACCGTCGCCATGCCCGGGCCCACGGCCCAGGCCCCGCCGTCGCGGTGCAGCGCCGAGCGCAGCGCGGTGATGCCGAGCCAGGTCAGGTAGGCGACTCCCGCCCAGCGGATCGCCTGGAAGGCGGGCTCGGCGTGTGCGATCACGGCGCCCAGGCCCGACGCGGCGAGGATGCCCTGCGCCGCGCACGCCAGCGTGATGCCGGCCGCGGTGAACAGCCCGCGCCGCCGGCCGCCGAGCACCGAGGCGCGCAGGGTCAGGAACGTGTCCGGCCCCGGGGCGACCGCCAGCAGCGTCGCGAACAGCAGGAAGGACAGGTAGGTCGTCACCCTCGGATCGTAGGGCCCCGAAACGGCGAGACGCACCGGGTCCCGAAGGATCCGGTGCGTCTCACAGGTGGTGCTGGAGCTCAGCGCTCCTCGGTGCCCGCGATGAAGGCCTCGAGGCGCTCGCGGCCCTCGTCGTCGGGACGCTGCTCCGGCGGCGACTTCATCAGGTAGGACGAAGCCGAGAGCAGGGCGCCCGAGACGCCACGGTCCTTGGCGATCTTCGCCGCGCGGATGGCGTCGATGATGATGCCGGCCGAGTTCGGCGAGTCCCAGACCTCGAGCTTGTACTCCAGGTTGATGGGCGCATCGCCGAACGCGCGACCCTCGAGGCGCACGTAGGCCCACTTGCGGTCGTCGAGCCACGCCACGTAGTCCGACGGGCCGATGTGGACGTTCTTGTCGTCGACCTTGCCGGCCAGCGAGCCGTGCAGGTTCGAGGTCACGGCCTGGGTCTTGGAGACCTTCTTGGACTCCAGGCGATCACGCTCGAGCATGTTCTTGAAGTCCATGTTGCCGCCGACGTTCAGCTGGTACGTGCGGTCCAGGGCGACGCCCCGGTCCTCGAACAGCTTCGCCATGACGCGGTGCGTGATCGTGGCGCCGACCTGGCTCTTGATGTCGTCGCCGATGATCGGGACGCCGGCGTCCTCGAACTTCTTGGCCCACTCGGGATCCGACGCGATGAACACGGGCAGGGCGTTGACGAACGCGACCTTCGCGTCGATGGCGCACTGCGCGTAGAACTTGTCGGCCTCCTCCGAGCCCACGGGCAGGTAGGAGACGAGCACGTCGGCCTGCGTGTCCTTGAGGACCTGCACGACGTCGACCGGCTCGGCATCGGACTGCTCGATGGTCTCGAGGTAGTACTTGCCCAGGCCGTCGAGCGTCGGACCACGCTGGACCGTCACGCCGAGCGGCGGGACGTCGGTGATCTTGATGGTGTTGTTCTCGCTGGCCTGCGTGGCCTCGGCGAGGTCGAAGCCGACCTTCTTGGCGTCCACGTCGAACGCGGCGACGAACTCCACGTCGTTGACGTGGTACGGGCCGAACTTGACGTGCATGAGCCCGGGGACGTTGCCCTCGGGGTCGGCGTCCTTGTAGTACTCGACGCCCTGGATCAGGGACGTGGCGCAGTTTCCAACGCCGACGATGGCCACGCGGACCTTGTTCTCCGAACTCATGGAGACCTCACTTTTCCTTGTCTGTCGTACTGGTTTCTTCCTGCTCCGTGAACGCGTCGGCGCGTTCACGGTCGATCAACTCGGTCAACCAGTTGATCTCGCGCTCCACTGACTCGAGGCCGTGGCGCTGGAGCTCGCGGGTGTAGGCGTCCATGCGTTCGCGGCGGTGGGCCGCAGCCGTGCGGACGTTGTCGAGGCGCTCCTCGAGACGGGACCGGCGTCCCTCGAGGATGCGCACCCGGGTGGGGGAACTGGTGCGGGCGAACAGTGCGAACCGCACCCCGAAGTTCTCGTCGTCCCAGGCCGAGGGGCCACCGTCCTCGAGCAGGGAGGTGAAGTACTCCTTGCCCTCGGCGGTGAGCCGGTAGACGATGCGCGGGCGCTTGCCGCGCGGCGACGTCTCGGTGTCGGCGGCGATGAACCCGCCACGGGTCAGCTGCTTGAGGCAGGGGTAGAGCGTGCCGTAGGACAGCAGCCGCGTCCAGCCGAGCAGGCCGTTGACGTGCTTGCGCAGCTCGTACCCGTGCATCGGGGAGTCGGCGAGCAGTCCGAGTACGGCCAGCTCCAGTGCTGCTCCGCGTCGTGCCATCGTCGCCTCCCCCCACCGTGACTTCCGTTCGATGCCACGAACGGCTATATCGGTACGATACATCGAGTCAGCGGAAAATCGAGACCCCGACCCGGCCGGTCATGGGTTTCTCAGGAAGTTCCGTCAGACTGTTGCGTTGGTACTCGTCGTCCGGAAGGAACGATTCGTGGCGAAAACTCGCACGAAGAACAAGCAGGGCCGCCTCTCGAGGTTCGCCCGTGGCATCGGTGGGAACGGCTCGTGGCCCATCCGCGTCCTGCGGTGGCTGCTCTTCCTCGCCGTCCTGGGCTTCATCGCCGGGGCGCTGTTGTTCGCGATCCTCTACGCGACCGTGAAGATCCCCGATCCCAACGCGGACTTCCAGACCGAGACCACGAACGTCTACTACTCCGACGGCAAGACCAAGCTCGGCAGCTTCGCCACGCAGAACCGCGAGAGCCTCGAGTACGAGGAGATTCCCGAGGTCATGCGCGACGCGGTCGTGGCCGCCGAGGACCGCACGTTCTGGGAGAACCGCGGCATCGACGTCCGCGGCATCATCCGCGCCGCCCGCAACAACGCGACGAGTGGCCAGATCACCGGCGGCGGCTCCACCATCACGCAGCAGTACGTCAAGATCCTCTACCTGAACCAGGACCGCTCCTACACGCGCAAGGCGAAGGAGGCGATCCTCTCGGTCAAGATCCACAACCAGCTGACGAAGTCCGAGATCCTCGAGGGCTACCTCAACACGATCTATTACGGCAACGGCTCCTACGGCGTCGAGGTCGCCTCGCGCACGTACTTCGGCAAGCCCGCCGCCAAGCTCAACGTCGGCCAGGCCGCCTTCCTGGCCACCGTGATCAACAACCCCTCGTACTTCGACCCCTACGCCGAGGGCGCCAAGGACCGCGTCCTGCCGCGGTACAACTACGTGCTCGACGGCATGGTCAAGCAGGGCTCCATCACGGCCGAGCAGGCCGCCGCCCACAAGGGCAAGTTCCCCAAGTTCAAGAAGCAGCGCGCCAACCAGCGCTTCGAGGGCCCGAAGGGTCACGTGCTGGACCTGGTCCGCAAGCAGATGGCGGCCGAGGGCTTCCTCGACTCCGAGATCGAGGGTGGCGGCCTGCGCGTCGTCACCACGATCGACAAGGACAAGCAGGCCGACGCGGTCGACGCCGTCAAGGAGGTGCGGCCGGAGGGCCTGGACGAGCTGAACACGGCGCTCGTCTCGGTGGAGCCCGGCACGGGCGCGGTCCGCTCGATGTACGGCGGTCCCGACTACCTCAAGAACCAGCTGAACTGGGCCACGCTCGGCACGCAGCCGGGCTCGACGTTCAAGGTCTTCGCGGTCATCGCGGCGCTCGAGAACGGCTACAGCCTCCAGACGAGCCTCAACGGCAACGCGCCCCTGAGGATCGGTGACGCCGAGATCCAGAACCAGGGCGACTCCGGAGGTCGGTCCTACGGACGGATCAACCTCGAGCGCGCGACCGAGTTCTCGGTCAACACCGCGTTCGTCGACCTCACCGACCAGATGAAGGACGGCGAGGAGAAGATCATCGAGGCGGCCGGCGAGGCCGGCCTGCCCGAGTCCACGCTCGAGCGGATCGATCCGGTCATCGGCGTCTCGCTCGGCTACGCCCCCGTGGCGCCGATCGACATGGCCAACGCCTACGCCACGATCGCGGCCGAGGGCAAGCGCGCCGACTGGTACGTCATCGAGCGCGTGAACGACCGCAACGGCGCCCGCGTGTTCAAGCACAACGTCGCCACGACGCAGGCCATCGACGAGGACGTCGCGGCTGACACGCTGGCCGCGATGCAGACCGTCGTGCGCAGCGGATCGGGCCGGCAGGCCGCCACCTTCTGCCCCACCGCGGGCAAGACGGGCACGGCGACCGCCACCGACGGCGACGGCGACAACGAGCGCGTCTCGTCCTCGTGGTTCGTGGGCGCCACCCCGAAGCTGGCCACGGCGGTCATGTACAACCGCGGCAAGGGCAACGAGGAGCTCGAGGGCTACCTCAACCCGTTCTTCGGTGGCACCTACCCGGCGCAGACCTTCGGCGCGTTCATGAACAGCGCGCTCGAGGGCTCCGAGTGCGGCTCGTTCCCTCCGCGCGCGAACATCAAGGCCGACAAGGGCACGGCCATCTCCAACCCGGTGCCGAAGAAGGAGCCGGAGAAGAAGAAGACCGAGCCCACGAAGCGGCCGACGCAGCCGTCCCCGAAGCCGACGACGCCCGCGCCGACCACGCCGGCTCCGACGACGCCGGCTCCCACGACCCCGCCCCCCTCGTCCGAACCGCCGCCGACCGTCCCCACGCCCGGAGGCGGCGGGGGCGCCGGCGGCGGTGGAGGCGGACGGGACTGAGTCCCGCTCGGCTCAGGCCTCGCGGATCGTGTCGAAGCTGGCGATCGTGTAGCGCACCTGGGCCGGCACGGTGTCGCCCACGGCCGGGACGGTCGCGCCCTCGGGCAGCAGCACCATGCTGGCCTGCATGTGGGGCGGCTCGACGAACCAGCGCAGCTTCCCGTCGATCGTGAACGGCGACAGGGCCAGGCCCGCGGCGGCCAGACCGCCCTTGGCCGCGGCCTTGCTGCGACCGGCGACGCCGGTCACCGCCCGCGGAGCCTCGAGCCCGATGCCGTGGCTCGTGCCGCCGGCGATCACCAGCACGTGGCCGGCGCGGGGGACGCGGCCCTGGCGGTAGCCGATCCGCTCGCCACGCTGGATGGTGTGCACGTCCATGACGGTGGCGCGGACGCTGAACGTGTCGAGCCGTCCGAGCCACAGGCTCGTGCCCACGCGCGGACGGATGGTCAGCTGAGGCCGCTCGGCGCCCAGCTGTTCGAGCTGGGGACCGGTCAGGTGCGAGCAGAACACCGTGGTCGTCTCCAGCGCTGAGGTCTCCAGGACCGCGCACCACATCCGCGCCTCGTCGAGGTTCCCGCCGGTCATCGGCAGGTGCATCGCGAAGCCCTCCACCACGAGCCCCGCCTCGGCGATGGCGCGGGCGGCCTCGGTGAGGCGGTGCCGGTCGAAGCCGTGACGCGCCATGGAGGTCTCGATCTCGACCAGGACGCGGGCGCCGGGCAGCCGGGCGGCGAGCGCCGGGATGTCCTCGAGACGTCCGAGCGTGTGCACGACGCGCGAGTCGGCGACGCGGCGGGAGAACGGGCGCCACGGCGTCAGCACCTGCACGTCACCGGTGAAGGCGCCGAGCAGCTCGTCGGCCTCCTCGTAGGTGCCCGCGGCGATGGTCTCCAGTCCCAGCCCGCCTGCCTCGCGGGCGAGCCGCTGGCGGCCGAGCCCGTAGCCGTTCCCCTTGATCACCGGGACCAAGCCCGGCAGCGCGGCGTGGGTCGTGGCCAGGTGGGCGCGCCAGTCGGCGGCACGGATCTCGAGGTCGAACGCCATGGCCCCATCATTCCCGACCTGACCCGAGCGGCCGCCCTCGGCCGGCGCGGTCCGGGTCAGCCGCGGCGCTTCATGTAGGCCGTGAACGCGGCGTACAGCGGGCGGTTCAGCGGCAGGTCCCACTCGCCGAGGTACTCCACGGCCTCGCCACCGGTGCCGACCTTGAACTGCAGCAGGCCCACGTGGGAGTCGTCGGTGTCGAGGGTGTCGGTGATGCCGCGCAGGTCGTAGACCTCGGCACCGCCGGCGAGCGCGTCGCGCATCATCTGCCACTGCACCGCGTTCGAGCCGCGGACCTCGCGCTTCGCGGTGGTGGAGGCGCCGTAGGAGTACCAGGCGTGGGTGCCGACCTGCACGAGCGTGGTGGCGGCGACGAGGTCGCCCTCGTGACGGGCCAGGTAGAGGCGCAGGCGCTGCGGGTCCTCGGCGGTCATCGCGTCCCACATCGTCTGGAAGTACGAGAGCGGCCGCGGCGTGAAGTGGTCGCGCTCGGCGGTCTCGACGTACACGCGGTGGAACTCGGCGAGGTCGTCGCGGGTGCCCAGGGTGACCTCGACGCCCTGCTTGGCGGCCTTGCGGATGTTGCGGCGCCACAGCTGGTTCATGCCGGCCAGGACGTCATCCTCGGTGCGGCCGGCGAGCGGCACCTGGAAGTTGTACTTGGGCTGGCCGGCGGAGAAGCCGCCCTCGGCCGCCTGCTCGCGCCAGCCGAGGGAGCGGAGCTGCTGGGCCACGGCGAGCGCCGCGTCGTCGGTGTGGTCGGCCGGGACGTCGCCGAGCCGGGTCAGGACGTCGTCGGCGAGGGCAGCCTTGAGGGTGGCTGCCTCCCAGCGACGGGTCACCAGGGCCGGTCCCATGCGGATGCCGAATGCCCCGTTGGCCTTGAGGTGGGCGCTCATCGCGCCGAGCGCCTCAGGCACGTCGTGGCTCCAGTCGAGCACGGGGCCCTCGGGCAGGTAGGCCAGGTAGCGCTTCAGCTTCGGCACCTGCCGGTACAGCACGAGACCGGCGCCGACGAGCTCGTCGCCGCGGAACCAGCCGATCGACTCGCCCCGCCACTCGGACTTCACCGCCGCCCACGCGGGGGTCTGCAGGAAACTCGCCGAACCGCGCGAGGCGACGAACGCCAGGTGCTGTTCGGCTCCGATGGTCCGTACGTGCAGGGTCACGGCTCGAGGCTATCCAACGATGTTTGTTAGGCTGGCCTAACGCAGTACCCCGGACGTGCCTGGAGGCCGATCCGGGCCGGGCCGCCCGGCGGCCGAGCATCGGAGGATCCCAGTGAAGACCTTTGTCGCGACCGTCCTCGGTCGACGCGTCCTGACCCCGCACCTCGTCTCGATCACCCTCGGGGACATCGACGAGTGGCAGTCCACCGGCATCCCCGACGAGTACGTGCGCCTGCTGCTGCCGCCGCGTCCCGACGCCCCGGTCGTCCTGCCCGAGATCGGCGAGGACTGGTCGGTCACGTACCCCGAGGGCGCCGAGGAGCTGGTGCCGCGGGTCTACACGATCTCCGACCACCGCATCGTCGACGGCCGGGTCCGCGTGGACGTCGACGTCGCGCTGCACGACCACGGGGTCGGCTCCGACTGGGCGCGCACGTGCGAGCCCGGCGACCGCGTCGGCCTGCTCGAGCCGCACGGCCTCTACCGCCCGCCGGCCGACGCCACCGAGCAGGTGTTCGTGTGCGACCTGACCGGCGTCCCGGCGCTCGCGCGGATCCTGCGCGGCCTCGCGCCCGGCGTCCGGGCCGACGTGCACGTGGTGGTCAAGGACGCGTCCGACGAGGTCCCGCTGCCCTCGACCGCGGACGTGACGGTGCAGTGGCAGGTCGTCGAGAACGACCACGACATCCCCGACGCCCTCGAGGCCGCCCTCCGCGCGCGTGACCTGCCCGCCGATCCGACGGGTCGCTACGTCTGGCTCGCGGGCGAGGCTCGCGCCGGCCGTGCCGCCCGCAAGCTGCTGCGCCGCGACCTCGGCTGGCCGCAGGCCTCCTTCTACACGTGCGGCTACTGGCAGATCGACGCCGAGAAGTGGAACGCCCGCTACGAGAAGGTCGCCGAGCAGGTCCAGGCCAAGGCGATGGAGGCCTACCAGCGCGCCGGCGAGGACGAGGGCGCCTACCTCGACGAGCTCGACGACATCTACGAGTCCGTCGGCCTCTGACCGATTCCCCGGTCAGGCGACCCAGGACGTGGGCCGCGCCGGGGTGATGAGCAGTGGCATGCCGGCCTCGGCGGGGGTGCGGTTGCCCTTCTTGTGGTTGCAGCGCAGGCAGGCGGCCACGGCGTTCTCCCACGTGAGCCCGCCGCCGCGCGAGCGCGGGACGATGTGGTCGACGGTCTCGGCCGAGCCGCCGCAGTAGGCGCACCGGCGGTCGCGGGCCTTGATCGCGCTCTTGGTGCACAGGTGGCTGCGCCGGTGCATCCAGCGCGCCACGACGTAGCGCACCAGGCGCAGGACCCGGGGCCGCGGGAACGGGCCGAACGAGTCGTCGGCCGCCTCCTCGATGACCGCCACCTCGCGCACCAGCATCTTGATGGCGTGGCGCAGGGACACGCGCTGCAGTGGTTCGTAGCTCGCGTTGAGCACCAAGACGTCACCTGCGGTCATGGGCGCGCCCCTTTCCGCTACGAAGCGTAACCGCGCGAGAGGCCATTTCGGGAGCGTCGGCGGCCGAAACGTGCAAGTGACAATCCGCCCCTAAGGTGGAGTCCGTGACCCAGGCGCAACTGTTCGAGGGATACGGACCCGTCGCGGGCTTTGACGAGATGTACGGCGACGAGGGTCTGCGCGACCTCTACTCCTCCGTCCACGCGGCCTTCGGGAAGATGCCTCCCGAGGAGGTCCGCCAGCGCGCCGACGGGCTCGCGTCGTCGTACCTCGAGCAGGGCATCACCTTCGGCGTGGCCGGCGAGGAGCGTCCCTTCCCGCTCGACATCGTGCCCCGCATCATCGAGGCGGATGCGTGGGACGAGGTGGAGTCCGGCGTGAAGCAGCGCGTCAAGGCGCTCGAGGCGTTCCTGGCCGACGCGTACGGCGCGGGTGAGCTGTTCCGCGACGGCGTGGTCCCGCGCGAGACCGTCGTCACCTCCAGCCACTACCACCGCGTCGTCGCCGGGATCGACCCCGCGAACGGCGTGCGCATCCACGTCTCGGGCATCGACCTGATCCGCGACGGCGCCGGCGACTTCCGCGTCCTGGAGGACAACGCGCGCGTGCCGTCGGGCGTCTCCTACGTCATGACGAACCGCCGCGCGATGTCGAGCGGCCTGCCCGAGGTCTTCGCCGACCACCGCATCCGCCCCGTGGCGCGCTACTCGCGCCAGCTGCTGTCGGCGCTGCGCGCCGCGGCGCCCGCGGGCGTCAGCGAGCCCACCGTCGTGGTGCTGACGCCGGGCGTCTACAACTCGGCCTACTTCGAGCACACCCTCCTGGCGCGCACGATGGGCGTCGAGCTGGTGGAGGGCCGCGACCTGGTCTGCCACGGCGGCCGCGTCATGATGCGCACCACCGACGGGCTGGCCCCGGTGCACGTCATCTACCGCCGCATCGACGACGACTTCCTCGACCCGCTGGCGTTCCGCGCCGACTCCTCGCTCGGCGTCCCCGGCCTCATCAACGCCGCGCGGGCCGGCAACGTCACGATCGCGAACGCGGTCGGCAACGGTGTGGCCGACGACAAGCTGCTCTACACCTACGTGCCCGACCTGATCCGGTACTACCTCCACGAGGAGCCGATCCTGCGCAACGTCGACACGTGGCGCTGCGGCGACGACGAGCAGCGCGAGGAGGTCCTCGACCGGCTCCATGAGCTCGTGCTCAAGCCCGTCGACGGCTCCGGCGGCAAGGGCATCGTCATCGGCCCGGCGGCCACCAGCGAGGAGCTCGACGAGCTGCGCGCCAAGGTGATCGCCGCGCCCCGCGACTGGATCGCCCAGCCGGTGATCTCGCTGTCCACCGTCCCCACGCTCGTCGAGGACGGGATCCGTCCCCGCCACGTCGACCTGCGCCCGTTCGCGGTCAACGACGGCGACGACGTGTGGGTGCTGCCCGGCGGCCTCACCCGCGTCGCGCTGCCCGAGGGCGAGCTCATCGTGAACTCCAGCCGCGGTGGCGGATCGAAGGACACGTGGGTGCTGGCCCGGCCCACCGAGCCGATCGAGGAGCCCGACGACGACCTCGACCCGGTCACCCAGACCCAGACGATGGCGCCCATCAACGCGCCGCTGAGGGGTGAGGGCTGATGCTCAGCCGGATCGGCGAGTCCCTCTTCTGGATCGGCCGCTACCTCGAGCGCGCCGACGACACGGCGCGCCTGCTCGACGTGCAGATGCAGATGCTGGTCGAGGACCCCGCCATCGACGAGGTCACCAGCTGCCAGCAGCTCTTCGCGGTGATGGGCATCGAGGGCTTCGAGGGCGTGCCGAACCGCTGGTCGATGCTCGACCTGCTCGCCTACGACCAGAAGTCATCGAGCTCGATCGCTTCGGTCATCGGGTCGATGCGTGAGGCCGCCCGCAGTGCCCGCGAGACGCTGTCCACCGACGTCTGGTCCGCGATCAACACGACCTGGCAGGGCGTCCCGGCAGCCACCTCGATGCGTCCGGCGGAGATGTTCAACTGGGTCCGCCGGCGCACCGCGATGATCGCCGGCACGGCCGACGACTCCATGCCCCGCGACCAGGGCTGGTACTTCTACGTGCTGGGCCGCAACATCGAGCGCACCGACATGACCGCGCGCCTGCTGTCCACCGCGGCCAGCGCCGGGGCGTCGGGCATCGCCTGGCAGAACACGCTGCGTGCGTGCGGCGGCTACGAGAGCTTCCTGCGGACGTACCGCGGCATCGAGCGCGACAGCGCCTCGGCCGAGTACCTGCTGCTCGACCGCTGGTTCCCGCGGTCGCTGATCTCCAGCCTGAGCGAGGCCGAGCGCGCGCTGACCCGGCTCGACGTCACCGGACGCCGCGCGGGCTTCTCCGACGAGGCGCTGCGCCTGCTCGGACGGGCCCGCACCGAGATCGAGTACCGTCCGCTGAACGAGATCCTCGAGACCATGCCGGTCGAGATGGAGCGCCTGCAGCGCGCCTGCTCGGCCGCGAGCGACGCGATCACCGCGCGCTACTTCGCCCAGGAGGACTGGCACAGCTGGAGAGGACGGGTGTCGCTGTGAGCTTGAGGATGAGGGTCCGCCATGCGACCACGTACACGTACTCCGAGCCCACCGTGGCCTCCTACAGCGAGGCCCGGCTGACGCCGCAGACCACCGCCCACCAGTACGTGCGGCGCACGCGCCTGGAGATCGCGCCCACCGCGTGGTCGCAGGAGTACCGCGACTACTGGGGCGCCACCGTGACGGCGTTCGAGGTCACCGAGCCTCACGACGAGCTCACGGTCGTGGCCACCTCGGTGGTCGACACGGCCGACCCCGCCGAGCCCGGCGAGTCGATCGGCTGGGACGCCCTCGACCCGAACACCCTCGACCGCTACTGCGAGTTCGTGCACCAGCAGGACAAGGTGCGTCCCGCGCCGTCGCTCGTGACCGAGCTCGACGCGATCCGCGCCGACGCCCCCACCCCGGGCGCCTACGTCGAGCGGGTGGTGGAGCTGCTGCGCACCCGCGTCACGCGGCTCGTCGCCGCCACCCACGTCAGCGCCACCTCCGAAGAGGCGTGGGAGACCGGCCGGGGCGTCACGCACGACATCACGCACATCGCGATCGGCGCCCTGCGCCACGTGAACATCCCGGCGCGCTTCGTGGCCGGCTACGTCCACCCCGAGGCCGACCCGCAGGTCGACGCCCCGGTCGCGGCCGAGCCGCACGCGTGGCTCGAGTGGTGGGACGGTCGCTGGGTGGGCTGGGACGTCACGAACGGCGAGGCCCCCGGCGAGCGCCACATCGTGGTCTCGCGCGGACGCGACTTCGACGACAACCCCAACCTGCGCGGCATCTACTCCACCGACGGCGAGGTCAGCACCACCGTCGAGGTCGAGATCACCCGCCTGGCCTGACCCGGTCGCCGGTGTCGTGGGTGCGCCCTACCGTGGACCCATGAGCACCGACTGGACCCGCAACCGCGTTCCCGAGACGAACCGCCCCTGGCAGGCTGACGCCGATCGCTACCAAGGGCTGGAGTACCGCCGCGTGGGCCGGTCGGGGCTGCTGCTGCCGCCGATCAGCCTCGGGCTGTGGTGGAACTTCGGTGACAACCGCACCTTCGACACGCAGCGTGAGGTGCTCCGTCACGCGTTCGACCTCGGCATCACGCACTTCGACCTGGCCAACAACTACGGCCCTCCGTACGGCTCGGCCGAGGAGAACTTCGGCCGGATGATGCGCGGCGACTTCGCCCCCTACCGCGACGAGCTGGTCATCTCCACCAAGGCCGGCTGGGACATGTGGCCCGGCCCCTACGGGTTCCTGGGCTCGCGCAAGTACCTGCTGTCCAGCCTCGACGCGTCACTCCAGCGGATGGGCCTGGACCACGTCGACATCTTCTACTCGCACCGGGCCGATCCCGACACCCCGGTGGAGGAGACGGTCGGCGCGCTCGACACCGCCGTGCGCCAGGGCAAGGCGCTCTACGTGGGCATCTCGTCCTACTCGGCCGAGCGCACCCGCCGGGCCGCGGAGGTCGCGGCCGACCTCGGCACACCGCTCGTGATCCACCAGCCCGCCTACTCGATGGTGAACCGCTGGGTCGAGGACGAGCTCCTCGACACCCTCGAGGACACCGGCATGGGATCGATCGCCTTCACGCCGCTGGCGCAGGGCCTGCTGACCGACCGCTACCTCGGCGACGAGCCGGTCGAGCGCTCCGGCGGACGGTCGTCCTTCGACGACTCCGTGGTCGAGGCGAACCGCGACCGCCTCCGGGGCCTGGCCGACGTGGCCCGCGAGCGCGGGCAGTCCCTGGCCCAGCTCGCGATCGCGTGGGTGCTGCGTCCGGGAGCGGCCACCTCGGCCCTCATCGGCGCCTCCAGCACGAAGCAGCTCGACGAGAACGTGGCCGCCGCGGCGAACACCGACTTCACCGCCGAGGAGCTCGAGCGGATCGACGAGCTGGTCGGACACGACGCCGACGCCCGGGTCGATCTGTGGGGTGGTTCGGCTCACATCGTGTAACTCTGAGTGACCCCGTGCCGGAACTCAGGTTTTCTCGCCTAGGCTCTGCCCATGGAGAAGACCGTCGCGGCGCACGCGCACGAGCTGACGAAGACCTACGGCAAGGGCGATGCGCAGGTCCGTGCGCTCGACGGAGTCTCACTGGAGATCTACGAGGGTGAGTTCACCGCCGTCATGGGTCCGTCGGGCTCGGGCAAGTCCACGCTCATGCACTGCATGGCCGCGCTGGACACTCCCGACGGCGGCCGCGTGACGATCGGACCCACCACGCTGGCCAAGCTCGACGACAAGGCGCTCACCGTGATGCGGCGCGAGAAGATCGGCTTCGTCTTCCAGGCCTTCAACCTGGTGCCCACGCTGACGGCCGAGGAGAACATCCTGCTGCCGCTGTCGATCGCCGGCCGCAAGCCCGACGAGAAGTGGTACCGCAACGTCATCGACGCCGTCGGCCTCGCCGACCGACTCAAGCACCGCCCCAACGAGATGTCGGGCGGCCAGCAGCAGCGCGTGGCCTGCGCTCGCGCGCTCGTCAGCCGACCCTCGATCGTGTTCGCCGACGAGCCCACCGGAAACCTCGACTCCACGTCGGGCGCCGAGGTGCTCTCGTTCCTGCGTCGCAGCGTCGACGAGTTCGGCCAGACGATCGTCATGGTGACCCACGACCCCGTCGCGGCCAGCTACACCGACCGCGTGGTCTACCTCGCCGACGGCCGCGTGGTCTCCGAGCTGCGTCACCCCACGGCGGAGAAGGTGCTGGAGCGCATGAGCGTGGTGCAGCGCCGGATCGGCGCGTGACGTGCGCCGAGTCACCTGGCGCAACCTCGTAGCCCGCAAGGTCCGCCTCTTCCTGAGCGCCTTCGCGATCGTGCTGGGCATCGCGTTCCTCTCCGGATCGCTCGTGTTCACCGACACGATCGGCAAGAGCTTCGACCAGATCGCGCTGGGCACCGTCACCGACGTCGCCGTGCGCCCGCAGACCGGCGAGGGCGACGCGGTCGCGATGAGCGTCAACCGGGAGGCACGCACCATCCCGGCCTCGGTCGTCGGCCAGGTCGCGGCGCTGCCCGACGTGGCGCGCGCCGAAGGTGCCGTCAACGGCGGTGGCCTCTTCGTGGTCAAGAAGAACAACCGGCTCCTCGGCGGCACGGGCGCCCCGACCATCGCGCTCAACGCGGGCCCGGCCGACCCGATCCCCAACGCCGCGGGCGAGCAGATGCTGAGCTGGAACGGCGGCCGCCCTCCCGCGAAGGAGGGGGAGATCGCGCTCGACGCGCGCTCGGCCGAGGTCGCCGGCTACCGCATCGGCGACACCGCCAAGATCGCGCTGCCCAGCGACCCGCCGATCCTCAAGGCCGAGCTGGTCGGCATCTTCGACTTCACCTCCGGCGGCCTGGCCGGCGCGACGCTCGTGATGTTCGACGACGTGAGCGCCCAGAAGTACTTCCTCGATGGCCAGGACGCGTACAGCGTCATCCAGGTCGAGGCCAAGCCCGGAGCCACGCAGCAGCAGGTCGCCGACCAGGTCGCGGAGGTCATCCCGGAGGGGACCGAGGCGGTCACCGGCGACTTCGTCGCGCAGGAGTCCAAGGACCTCTTCGACCAGCTGCTCGGCTTCCTCAACACCTTCCTGCTCGTGTTCGCCGGCATCGCCCTCGTGGTGGGCACGTTCCTCATCGTCAACACGTTCTCGATCCTGGTCGCGCAGCGCAGCCGCGAGCTGGCCCTGCTGCGGGCCCTCGGCGCGTCCCGCCGACAGGTGAGCCGGTCGGTGCTGACCGAGGCCTTCGTCATCGGCATCATCGGCTCCACGCTGGGACTGGCGCTGGGCTTCGCCCTGGCGATGCTGCTCAAGGTGCTGTTCAGCAACTTCGGGCTCGACCTGTCGGGCACCGCCCTGGTGTTCCGGACACGCACGATCGTGCTCGCCTACGTCGTGGGCGTGCTCGTGACGATGCTCGCCGCGTGGATCCCGGCGCGCCGGGCGGCGCGGGTGCCGCCGGTGGCCGCGATGCGCGACGAGATCGCGATGCCCGAGTCGTCGCTGCGGTGGCGACTCGTGCTGGCGCTGCTCTTCGGCCTCGTCGGCGCCGGGGCGATGGCGGCCGGCTCGTGGCTCGACGTCCCCCAGCCGATCGCCTGGGTCGGTGCCGGCATCTTCTGCGTGCTCATGGCCGTGGCGCTCGGCAGCCCGATCATCGCGACCCCCGTGCTCGCGGTCTTCGGTGCGCTGTACCGGCTGCTGTACAAGTCGGTCGGCAAGCTGGCCGCGCAGAACGCCCGCCGCAACCCGCGGCGCACGGCGGCCACGGCCTCGGCGCTGATGATCGGCCTGGCGCTCGTCACCACGATGTCGATCCTGGGCGCCTCCATCAACAAGTCGATCGACGCCGGCGTCGATCGCGAGTTCTCCGCCGACTTCGTGATCCAGAACGTGAGCGGGCAGCCGTTCTCGCCGGAGATCTCCAAGAAGGTCTCCGAGGTGCCCGGTGTCGCGGGCGTCGCTCCCGTGCAGGCGATCGTGTTCCGCGCCGACGGCTCGCAGGTCTTCGCGTCGGCCACCGACCCGGTGCAGCTGGGCTCGGTCTTCGACCTCGACTACACCGCGGGAGAGGCCCCGGCGGCGGACGGCACGATCGCCCTGAGCGAGTCGCTCGCCGAGTCGCTCGGCCGCACCGTGGGCGACGTCGTCGAGCTGTCGTTCAGCACGGGCAAGGTCGAGGGCACGGTCACCGGCGTCTACTCCGACAGCAACATCGTCGGCCAGGCGGTCGTGCCGCTGTCCACCGTCACCACGGCGGGCATCAAGCGCGGCGACACGACGCTGGCGCTCAACGCCGAGCCGGGCACGGGCACGCGCACGGTGCGCGCCAACCTCGAGCGCGCGGTGGGCGAGAACCCCACGATCGTCGTCCAGGACAAGGAGAGCTATGCCGAGGCGCAGCGCTCGCAGGTCAACACCCTGCTCTACCTGATCTACGCCCTGCTCGGCCTGGCGATCGTGATCGCGGTGCTCGGCATCATCAACACGCTGGCGCTGAGCGTCATCGAGCGCACGCGCGAGATCGGCCTGCTGCGTGCCGTGGGGCTCACGCGTCCCCAGCTGCGCCGGATGGTGCGCCTGGAGTCGGTGGCGATCGCGATCCTCGGTGCCGTCCTCGGCATCGGCGCGGGCCTGCTCTTCGGCATCGCGCTGCAGCGGTCGTTCGCCGACGACGGCATCAGCGACCTGGCGATCCCGTCAGGCTCCCTGGCGGTGTTCGTGGTGGTGTCGGCGCTCGTGGGCGTCCTCGCGGCGGTGCTGCCCGCGCGGCGTGCGGCGAAGCTCGACGTCCTGCGCGCCATCACGGGCGAGTAACGGTCGACCGTCGGATTGGTCCGGAACGACGGGCCGCTGCTAGACTCGTGAGGTTGCCGTTCGAGGCAACACCCTCCTGTGACGGAAAGCCCGTCACCGCTCAGTCCAAAGGAGATCCGCAGTGTCACTGCGCAAGTACGAAGTCATGGTCATCCTCGACGCCGACATCGATGAGCGTTCCGTCGAGAAGAGCCTCTCGACCTACCTCAACAACACGGTCGTCGCCGACGGCGGCTCGGTCGATGCGATCGACGTCTGGGGCAAGCGCCGTCTCGCCTACGAGATCAACAAGAAGTCCGAGGGCATCTACGCCGTCGTCGGTCTGTCCGCCGAGCCCGCCTCGGTCAAGGAGCTGGACCGTCAGCTCTCCCTGAACGAGTCCGTCGTCCGTACGAAGGTCACGCGTCCCGACGTGAAGTGATTCTGTGGACGGAGTGATTCCGTCCCCCGAATCCGACACACTCGTCGCGAGAGCACCTCGAGAGAAGGCTGATCCATGGCAGGCGAAACCACCATCACCCTCGTCGGCAACCTGACCCGCGACCCCGAACTGCGTTTCACGCCGTCGGGCGCGGCAGTCGCCGACTTCACCGTCGCGTCCACCGCGCGCACGTTCGACCGTCAGACGAACGAGTGGAAGGACGGCGACACGCTGTTCATCCGCTGCTCGGCCTGGCGCCAGCTGGCCGAGAACGTCGCCGGCTCGCTGACCAAGGGCACCCGCGTCATCGTGACCGGTGCGCTGAAGGTCCGTGAGTACGAGCGTCAGGACGGCGGTCGTGGCACGAGCGTCGAGATGACGGTCGACGAGGTCGGCCCGTCGTTGCGCAACGCCACCGCACAGGTCACCCGCACGTCGGGTGGCGGCGGCGGCCAGGGCGGCTTCGGCGGTAACAACTCCGGAGGCTTCGGCGGCAACGCCGGCGGCAACTCCGGAGGTTTCGGTGGCGGCCAGCAGGGCGGTCAGCAGTCCGATGCCAGCGCGTGGGCCCAGCCCTCCGCGCCGCAGCAGCCTTCCGGGGGCAACGACCCCTGGGGCGGCGGCGGCAACGCCGGCGGCTCCAACGACGAGCCCCCCTTCTGATCCATCACACGTAGCAAGAACATTTCCAGGAGCATCATGGCCAAGCCCGTTGTCCGGAAGCCGAAGAAGAAGAGCAACCCGCTCGCGGCCGCCGGCGTCACCACCATCGATTACAAGGACACTGCGCTGCTGCGCAAGTTCATCTCGGACCGCGGCAAGATCCGCGCCCGTCGCGTCACCGGCGTCTCCGTCCAGGAGCAGCGCCAGATCGCCAAGGCGATCAAGAACGCGCGCGAGATGGCGCTGCTGCCCTACACGTCCAGCGGTCGCTGAGTCAGGAGCACAGAACAGATGAAGCTCATCCTCACGCACGAGGTCACGAACCTCGGCCAGCCCGGCGACATCGTCGAGGTCAAGGACGGCTACGGCCGCAACTTCCTGCTGCCGCGCAACTTCGCCATCCGTTGGACGAAGGGCGGCGCCAAGCAGGTCGAGTCGATCAAGGCTGCTCGCGACGCGCGCGCCGTGCACGACCTCGAGACCGCGCAGTCGATCAAGGGCAACCTCGAGTCGTCCGCGATCAACGTCCCCGCCCACGCCGGTGAGGGCGGTCGCCTCTTCGGCGCCGTCACCGTCACCGACATCGCCAACGCGCTGGCCGAGGCCGGCGTCAAGGTCGACAAGCGTCGGATCGAGGTCGGCAACCCGATCAAGAGCCTCGGCGCGCACACGGTCTCCGTCCGCGTGCACCCCGAGGTCGCTGCGACGGTCAAGCTGAACGTCGTCGCCTCCAAGTGATCCCCAAGACGCCGGGTCCCGCTTCACGCGGGGCCCGGCGCCTTGCTGTCGGGGCGCTGGCGGGCCTGCTGCTCGCCGGCTGCCTCGGCGGCGGTGACGACGACGCCGCTCCCGAGAAGAAGCCCGCCGAGGACACGTCGCTGCCGATGTCCGACCTGCGTCCGGCCGAGGCCGACGAGGTCCGCGACGGTGGCACCCTGCGCCTGGGCGTCTCGTCGTTCCCGGCGAACTTCAACCCCGTGCACACCGACGGCGTCGCCAGCACGGCGCCGCAGATCCTCGATCCCACCCTCGGCGGTGCCGTGCGGGTGGCCGAGGACGGCTCGTGGTCGGCCGACCCCGACTACGCCACCAGCATCGAGGTCACCGACCGTGATCCGCTGACCGTCCGCGTCGAGCTCAACCGCAAGGCGGTCTGGCAGGGCGGGACCGCGATCACCTCGGCCGACATGGTCGCCTGGGTGGCTGCGCTGCAGGACGACGACTACGCCGCCGCGGCGCCCCCCGTCTACGACCTCGTCGAGGCCGTCGAGCCCGACGGGAAATTCGCGTACGACGTCGTCTTCGAGGAGCCCACCGCCGACTGGCCCGCCGCCGTCTACCCCACGCTCCCGAAGGCCCACACGAAGTCGGCTGACCGGTTCAACCGCGGCATGGCCGCCAAGGCGCCTTCGGCCAACGGTCCCTACCTCGTCTCGAAGATCGAGCGCCGCACGGGCACGATCACCCTCGAGCGCAACCCGCGGTGGTGGGGCCGCGCGCCGCGGCTGGACTCCATCGTCTGGCGGATCGGCGAGGAGGACGTGCTCGCCCAGGCGTTCCTGGCCGGCGAGCTCGAGTCCGCCCCGGTCACGCCGGCCACCCGAGCCGACCTCGCGAAGGCCGACCTGCGCGCCTCCCGTGGCTCGGAGTGGTCCCACCTCACCATCAACGGCGGCGCCGGCCCGCTCGAGGACGCCGACGTCCGCCGCGCCGTGACGCTCGCGGTCGACTCGGCCGGGATCGTCGCCGACACGTCGAAGCGGTACGGCGTGCCCACCGATCCGATGACCTCGGTGGCCCTGCTGCCCGGTCAGGTCGGCTACCGGGACACCGCCCCGATCGCCCGCGACGTCGCGAAGGCCCAGAAGCTCCTCGCGCGGGCGGGCTGGCGGCGCAAGGACGGCACGGGTCCGGTGGTGCGCAAGGGTCGCCCGCTCGTCCTCAGCCTGCCGGTCCCCGACACCCGCTCGGGCGCGGTCCAGCGAGCTGAGGCGATCGCCGAGGACCTGGCCGAGGTCGGCGTCCGGGTCAAGGTCACCACGGTTCCCGGCGCCACCTTCTTCGAGAAGTTCGTGATCCCGCTCAAGTTCGACCTCACGACGTTCGCCTGGCAGGTCGGGCCGTTCGACCTCGGTGACACGAAGCGGCTGTTTACCCCGATCGACAGCCCGATGAACTTCACCGGCAAGTCGTCCAAGGCCACGGGGAAGGCGTTCGACGCGGCGATCGAGGAGCTGGACGATGCCAAGCGGGCCGGCGCGATCGCCGAGGTCGACAAGGTGGCGCGGGCCCAGGCGTCGATCCTGCCGCTGGCCGTGATGCCCGACGTCCAGGCCGTCGATCCCACGGTGCGCAACCTCGGCCCCTCCGCGCTGGGGCAGCTCGACTGGACCACCGTCGGATTCGCGGCGAAGAAGGGCGACTGATGGCGCGCACCCGGCGCGAGGCGGTGGCCTGGCCCACGATCATGCGCGAGCTGCGCGTCGTGCGCGTCGCCGACGTCACGCCCACCACGCGCCGCGTGACCCTCGCGGGTGAGCAGCTCGAGGAGTTCGCCGTCGCCGGCGGCACCGCGGCGGCGTTCCGTTCCGAGGGCTTCGACGACCACGTGAAGCTGCTGGTGCCGCTCGAGGGCACCGACCGGCCGCCGCTGCCGGTGCAGGGTCCCGACCGGCTCGAGTGGGGTGGCGCGGGCGGCCGCCCGGTGGCCAAGGACTACACGCCCCGACGGTTCGCCGGCGGCGAGCTCGACCTCGACTTCGTGCTCCACGAGGGCGGGTTCGCGGCCGGCTGGGCGCGGCGCGCCACCCCGGGCGACCCGGCGTGGATCGTCGGCCCCACCCGCTCGCTGCTGCTGCCCACCGGGATCGAGCGGATGGTGCTGGCCGCCGACGAGACCGCCCTCCCGGCGGTCGCGCGCCTGCTCGACGCCTGGCCGGGCTCGATGACCGCCGACATCGTGATCGAGGTGGCCTCCCCCGGGGGGATCCAGGACCTGCCCGCGCTGCCGGGCGTCACGGTGCGGTGGGTGCACGGCGCCGAGGCCTGGATCGACGCCGTCCGCGCCCTGCCGTGGCCCGACGTCCCCACCTTCTGCTGGGTGGCCGGCGAGGCCGGCGCCGTCCGCCAGGTCCGCCGTCACCTCGCCGACGACCGCGGCGTCCCCCGCGACTGCCTCGACGCCACGGGGTACTGGCGCCGGTAGAAGTTTCCCCGGTTAACCGGGGAAACTGTCACTGAACGTGGTTCGCGAACCTCGTGAAGTGACAGGAAACCTCGTTCGGTCGGCTCAGGCGGCCTCGGGCAGCCGGGCCGCGACCGGGTGGCCCTGCCACCACAGGGTCTGGTCGAGCTCGGAGCCGTCGCGCGGTGCCCACGTGCGCACCATGATCCGGTCGGTGCCCAGCTCGCGGTCGAGCCACGCGGTGCCGTTCGGGAGGTCGAGCTCGGTGCGCTCGACGTCGCCGCACGGCACCTGGCGGCGACGGCCGGGGAGCCGCCGCCCCGCCGGCCGCGTGGTGCCGCGCACGATGTGGCTGCGCAGGCCCTCGAGGGAGACGACCTCGAGGGGCCCGGTCTCACGCAGGACGCCGGCGAGCTCGTCGGTGGTGAGGACGTACACGCGCCCGACGCGGTCGGAGCCGGAACGGGCGAGTCGCGGGATGGTCCGCAGGACGGGAATGCTCATGCCTCCACGGAAGCCCCCGAACCTGTCAACCACCTGAAACGCAGGTGAACGTTCGGCGTGGGTTCAGCGGGCCGCGCCCAGGACCAGCCAGCGGTCGCCGCGCTGCCGGACCCACAGCGTCACCCACCGTGTCGCCTGGAAGAGGGCGTAGGCGCCCCAGAGCCACGTGAAGCCGGCGTCGGTCTCGCGGATCCACAGTGCGACGGGTGCATAGATCAGCAGCGCGACGAGCCCGGCCCACGCCAGGTAGACGCCGTCGCCGGCGCCGATCAGCACGCCGTCGAGCACGAAGACCACACCCGAGAGCGGTTGGATCGCCGCGACGATCAGCAGGGCCGGGACGGCGGCAGCCCGGACGTCGGCGTCGGGACTGAAGGCGCGGGCGACCCAGGGAGCGGACACGGCGAGCAGGACGCCCGCGGCCAGGCCGAACCCGAAGCCCCACGCGATGACGCGCCGGGTGACCTCGCGGGTGCCCTCGGCGTCGCCCGCGCCGAGGGAGTGGCCGGTGAGCGTCTGGGCGGCGATCGCGAAGGCGTCGAGCGCGAAGGCCAAGAGCATCACGATCGTGGTGGCGATCTGGTGGGCGGCCAGCGAGGCGTCGCCGAAGCCGGCCGCGACGAGCGTGGCCAGCAGCAGGACGGCCCGCAGGCTCAGCGTGCGCAGCAGCAGAGGGACGCCGTCGCGCCCGGCCCGCGCGACGTCGGGCCACCGCAGACGGGCGGAGGCGTGCGTGTGCCGGCTGCGGCGGATCACCTGACCGACGAGGGCCAGCGCGGCGGCCCACTGCGCCAGCACGAGCCCGAGCGCAGCCCCGCGCATGCCGAGGTCCGCTCCGTAGACCAGGGCGACGGTCAGCACGACGTTGAGGACGTTGGCGATGATCATGACGACCAGCGGGGTGCGCAGGTCGAGCACGCCGCGCAGCGCCCCGGTGGCGGCGAGGACGAGCAGGACCGCGGGGATGCTGGCGGCCGCGACCAGCAGGTAGTCGGTGGTGAGGTCCGCGACGCGGTCGGAGCTGGCCAGGGCGGCACCCAGCGGGCGGGCCGTGAGGGCGGCCAGCGTGCCGAGCACCAGCCCGATGAGCAGGGCCAGCCAGACGCCGCCGAGCGCGGCCTCGAGGGCACGTCGCTCGTCGCCCGCGCCCTGGTGCCGCGCGACCGTGGCGGTGCTCCCGTAGGCGAGGAAGACGCACAGGCCGACGACCGTCGACAGGATGGTCGAGGCGGCCCCGAGAGCGGCCAGCTCAGCGCGCCCCAGGTGGCCGACGATGGCCGTGTCGGCCATCAGCATGAGCGGTTCGCAGATCAGCGCGGCGAACGCCGGAACGGTGATGGCCAGGATTCGACGATCGAGAGAGGCGTTCCGCATGGGGCGACGATACTCCTGTGACGAATGTGGTGGATTTATCGACATGTCGGTGCTCGGCGTGGTAGTCGCCGTGGAAAACTCGGACGGCGAAAATCACACCCCACCTTCTTCGTTCCACACCTTGTGACTCACGTTTCCGCAGGTCAGAGGCATGTGTGACCTGTGCCACACAAGGCTTTCCACAGGGTGGTCCACCGACTGTGCACACTCCCGACCGGCGTTTTCCACAGGATCGGGGGACTTGTTCACATGGCCTGTGCGCGGCTGTCTCGACCCCCGTCCCGCGGGCCCGTAAGGTCACCCGAGGTGAGGTTCTGGACCGGGGGGAGCCGGTCTTCAAGCCGGTCTTTTGTCGGACCTCGCCCGTAGGTTTTCCCCCAGCTGCCGATCACGTCGAGGAGTGCCGTGAGCGTTACCGATCTGTACGAGTCCGAACGATCTTCGGACTCCGCGGGCTCGGGCTACGTTCCGCCTCAGGACATGGCAGCCGAGCAGAGCGTCCTGGGCGCGATGCTCCTGTCGAAGAACGCGATCGACCCCGCCACCGACCTCCTCGAGAGCCGCGACTTCTACCGTCCCGCGCACGAGCTGATCTTCGACGTCATCACCGACCTGTCGGGCCGCGGCGAGCCGGCCGACGCCATCACGGTGGCCGCCGAGCTCACGCGCCGCGGCGAGATCGGCCGCATCGGCGGCGCCGCCTACCTGCACGACCTCGTCCAAGGCGTGCCGATCGCGGCGAACGTCGACTACTACGCCGAGATCGTCCACGAGAAGGCCGTGCTGCGGCGCCTCGTCGAGGTGGGCCAGCAGGTCGCCCAGCTCGGCCAGTCGGGCACCGGCGAGATCCAGGACATCGTCGACCGCGCCCAGAAGGCCGTCCTCGACGTGGACGGCACCAAGTCGGGTGAGGACTACAACGTCCTTTCCGACCTGATGTCCTCCACGATCGACGAGCTGGAGGAGCTGGAGACCCGCTCCGGCGAGGTGCACGGCGTCATGTCGGGCTTCCCCGACCTCGACCGCCTCACCACCGGCTTCAAGCCCGGCCAGATGATCGTCGTCGCCGCCCGACCCGGTGTCGGCAAGTCCACGCTCGGGCTCGACTTCGTCCGCAACGCCTCGATCCGCCAGGGGCTGACCTCGGCGATCTTCAGCCTGGAGATGACGGGCTCCGAGATCGCGATGCGCCTGCTCTCGGCCGAGGCCAAGGTGGCCATCCACCACATGCGTGCCGGCTCCATGTCGGGCCGCGACTGGGACGCCATCGGCCGCGCGATGGCCACGGTGCAGGCCGCGCCGATCATCATCGACGACAGCCCCAACATGACGATGCCCGAGATCCGCTCCAAGGCCCGGCGCATCAAGAAGCAGCACGGCCTGGACTTCGTCGTCCTCGACTACCTCCAGCTGATGACCTCGGGCAAGAAGGTCGAGAACCGCCAGGTCGAGGTCTCGGAGTTCTCCCGTCAGATCAAGCTGCTGGCGAAGGAGCTCGGCGTTCCCGTCGTCGCGATCAGCCAGCTGAACCGTGGCTCCGAGCAGCGCACCGACAAGACGCCGCAGATCTCCGACCTGCGTGAGTCCGGCTCGATCGAGCAGGACGCCGACATCGTCATGCTGCTGAACCGCCCCGACGCCCACGGCGCCGGCGAGTCCGAGCGTCCCGGCGAGGCCGACATCATCGTCGCGAAGAACCGCTCCGGCCCGGTCAACAAGGTCGCCGTGTCCTTCCAGGGCCACTACTCGCGCTTCACCCCCATGGCGCGCGAGCCCGAGAGCGCCGCCGGCGGCGCCTCGGGGGCCGACTTCGCCTGAGTCGGCGCGTGTCGAGATGCAGCGAACTTTGGACAAACGCCCTTGTGTCCTGGAAACAACTCTGACTGTTTCTGCTGAGGCGCTAGGGGTCTTGGCGGCTGCGAGCGGTTCAACAGTTGGACGGACCTCCCAAGCGCGCGAATTCGAAGATCATCGCCGTCGACAGGAGTCTCTCTAGTGATGCGCCGCATAGTTGAGGTCAGTGGTGCCGGGATCTTTGATCGTTGGTCGCCGTCGTCCGACGTCGAGGACTTCTCGCGCGTGAACGTGATCTATGGAGGAAACGGAAGCGGCAAGAGCAGCCTCGCGCGGGCGTTCTCGAGCATGGCCGACGACGACCACTCTGGCCCGGGCGTCATCGTGGAAGCCATGAGTCCCGATGGGGCGGCGCGGCGGGTGACGGATCGATCAGATGCGTTCTGGTCTCGGGTCCGCGTTTTCGACAAGGACTTCGTCAAGAAGAACCTACTTTTCGATGTCGGCGGTCGAAGTGAGGCGCTTCCACTCCTTGTCCTCGGCGCGCCCAACGTCGATCGCGATAGGCGGTTGACGCAGATCGCCGAGCGCTTGGCGGAAGTCGAGCTTGAACTTTCCCGGGCTCAGGATGGGTATAAGCGCGGCCAAGAATCCGCACGGAAACTCGAAACTGACGTCGCACGCACGATCACTCAGGAGTTGCAGACGGCGGGCGGGCGGTTCACGGCGCGCAGTTACAACGCGGTCAGGGTTCGTGACGGTCTGAATGATCCAACGAAGGTCACCTCGGAGGCATCCGATGACGAGATCGCGGCGGATCTCCAAATCGTGCAGAGCCAACGGCTCGAGGAATTGGAGCTCCTGCCTGCGACCCAGTTCAGCCTCGCGCAGCTCGAAGTCGATGTCACTGCCGCTCTGGAGGAGAGCATCGTGAGTGATGCTCTGACGGAGCTCGCCGGCAACACCGATGCCGAGCAATGGGTCCGGAAGGGGATCGATCTTCACGAGCATCGAGAACGGTGCCTCATGTGCAACAACGTTCTCAATGAGGACAGGCGTGCCGAACTCGACCGACATTTTGACGAGAGCTTCACCAAACTTCAAGACCAGCTCGATGCGCTCGATCGTGCATTGATGGATGAGGATGAACGAATCGGCCAGGTCCTGAGGATGATTCCTGACCGAGCTCTGCTTTACCCCGATCTCCGTGAGCGCTACGGGGCTCAACGCGAAGAGTCGACTCGGCAAGTTGCCGAGTACATGAAACGAATAGCTGCGCTCCGGGAGCTCGTCGCTCGTAAGCGAGCAAGTCCGTTCACGGTCGTTGTGCCAGGCGACCCGTTCGTGGGTAACGGAATTGTCGACTTCGACGCTCTCAACGCCGTGATCGATGAGCACAACGACCGGTCAGCCGACTTCCAGCGCGTCGTCTCCGCTGCCGCCGATCGCATCGAGCGCGCCCGTCTGACCGCGATCGCAGGGGAGCACTCAGCAGCTCAAGGTCTTGTTCAGGACAGCAATACACAAATCGAACAACTGACTTTGGAACGACGGGAACTGGGTCAGGAACGTGAACGGATCAACGTTCAGGACCTCGACGCCTCTCCGTTGGCAGAGGAACTTACTCGGGACCTTGCGACTCTTTTCGGACGTGAGGAACTCTCCTTCGGAAAGGAAGGAAAGCGTTACTCCATACAGCGCAATGGACAACCGGCTACTGACCTGAGCGAGGGAGAGCGGACCGCTATCTCACTGCTCTACTTTCTGTGCAGCCTCCGCGACGAGAGGACGCGGGGGATCTCCGCGACGGTGCTTATCGACGACCCCGTTTCCAGCCTCGATCACGAGATCCTCGTCGGCGTCTCTAGCCACCTGTGGAGCGCGCTCGTTGGCAACGCCTCCACCCACCAGGTCCTCCTGTTCACCCACAGTTTTGAGCTGTTCCGCCTGTGGAGCAACCAGTTGGATCGGCTTCCCGGCCCAGTTAAGAAGGCGTGCCCGTACGCAATTTACGAGTTGCGCACGCGCTTCGGGCCTTCAGCTAGCGGCGAGCCCGTTCGTCGTCCAGCGATGGTGTCGTGGTCAGACGTAGCGCTTCGGAAGAAACTCCGTTCCCAGTATCACTACCTATTCTGGCGCGTGGGCAGCCTCGTCATCGACGACAGCGTTGCGGGTGATCTCGCGAGCGAACTTGAAGCAACGGCGATCATCCCGAACGCCGCCCGGCGCATGCTTGAAGCCTTTCTTGCCTTCAAGTGCCCGAGCAAGATCGGTGATTTCGAAGGATCGATGCGACGAACCTTCGAAGAAGGGCTCGTGGCAGATCCACTCCGCCAACGGGTCACCCGGTTTCTCCACCAGCAGTCCCACAACGAGGACGCAGACATCAGTCGCCCTGTAGGCATCGGGGAAGCGGTCAACATTCTTCGGTCTGCCTTCGACTTCATCGCCGCCGTTGACCGTGATCACTTCAGCGAAATGTGCGTCGCACTCGACTTGGATGCAACGAGACTGTCGGCGGATGCAGGTGCTTCGGATCTCGACAGCAAGTCGGTTGCACCGGTCGCCTAGTCAGGTCCAACTGATCCGGCTGGCTGGAGTACTGCTCGATCGGTGAGTGGAGCGGTATCTCCCTCAGTGTTGCCGCCGGGCGAATCGCCGGGGCCGATGGTCGATCTTGTCGCCATCTTTGAATCGGCGGTTGAACTCGGCGATGGTCGACTTCCACGCGCGCCGCACCTCGGCGTCTCCTCGACGTGGACCTTCGAGTTCCTCATCCCAGAACATGGCGAGCGGCGGTCGGGGTTCGTGGAGTTCACGCGCTCGGACATCGGGATTCGCCTTGACGTCGCCGGGTCCCAGATATCGCTCAAGCAACCAGATGAGCCGCGCTCGGATTTGGTCGAGGCGCGCGAGGGGCAGTGGCGGGACGGCGGCGCTGTATGCGCGGTCGAGGGCCGCCCAGGCGTCCAACAGCTTCTGTCGTTCGCGACTCACTTCCGCACGGCAGTTGCTTGAACAGAACCGTGAGAGCGGGCCGCGGCGGCCGCTTGCGATGACTAACTCGCGACAAGTGGGATTTCGACAGGGGAGCCGGTTGAGGAGCTCCGCCGACATCGTCTCTAGCTCACGGCTGGTCGGGACGTACCAATCGTCCATGCCTTCGATCTCCTTTGAATGGAAACTCGCACGTCATGGAAACTCGCACACAGCGTGAGAGCGCTATCTGACGGCGGGAAACTCGCAACAGAAATTGCATTCTGCCCGGAACCCCTGCAAATTCTGCCGTGCGAATTTCCTCGACGGAAGGCTCGATCGGGGTTAGGTTCGGGATCAGATCCCGTCACGTCGAAGACGTAGGTCGGGGCGCATCCGCTGGCACGGATACGCCCCTGGGCGGGACCTGAGGCAACCGAATGCAAGCAAAGGACCCGCCGTGGGCAACTGTAGTTCGCTGACCCCTTCCAACACACGTGACTGCGATCCTTCCGGGTGCGTGTGGCAGTTCGATGTGGGCGGTGGCCCGCACGCATGGGATTGGACGAGCGGGTCTCCTCCCGTGCGGGAACTGATGCCTGTACGGGGTCCGCGATCCACAGCCGCGTCGCGGCACGTTCCCGTGAGAGCTCACTCCGTCACCACCGGCGCTGAGGTGTTGCTGGAATCAGGTCTTGAGCATGACTTGTTGCGTGAGCTCGACCGACTCGAGTGCGTTAACTGGATCGTCGCCCAGCCGCTCCGACTTCTGTTCGAGCGCGGAGCCGGCATGCACCGTGGGCACGCGGTTCGGCGCCACGTACCCGATCTCCTTACCGTCACAAGTGATGGATCAGTGACGGTGTGGGACGCCCGTCCGCCTGAACGTCAGGACGAACGTTTTCTGGAATCAGTGCAGCGCACTCGGACCGCGTGCGAAGAGCGCGGATGGCGCCACAGGGTGTTCGCCGGCCACTCTGCAGTGAAGCGGGCGAACCTGATGTGGCTGCACGGGTTCCGAAACCCCGAACCGTGGCACCTCGTCATCCGCATGGAAATGGCGCGGGCCGCTGGGGCGCAGTTCTTTCAACTCCGTCAGTTGCCAGACGTGGCAGATAGGCAACTGATTGTCGCGACACTGTGGCACTTGGTCTGGTGCGGCGACGTACAGGTCGACCTGGAGCGACCGTTGACGACTGAGACCGCTTTCCAGTTCAAGGTTTGAGTCGATGTCGGTCACGAGCGTCCAGGTGGGGTCGTCAGTACTCACCACAAATGGGCTAGTTCTCGTCGAAGGGATCGAACGCTACGGCGCCTTGGTGCGTGATTCCCACGGAGCGCGTGAGCTCGTCGAGTTCACGAATCTCGTCTTCGAAAACGATGACGTCATCGACGCGACGATCATGCCGTGGTGGCCCGCGCTCCCGGAGTCGACACGACAGACAGCCTTGTTCCGTCTTGAGGTCATCCAGGAGATTCTCACGGGATTCCGCAGTGGCATTGCTGAACTGCGACAACTCGGAGAGCCATTTTCACCGTTCGATACTCCGGAATCGACCTCTTTGCGGACACGGGTGAATGCCATGGTCGCTCAACTCGAGCAAGAAGATCGCGCCGATCGGCAGGTTGCGCGGACAGGTGCCGGAGCACGTGGTGCCAAGCGCAGTACGGTTTACGGCTGGCTTCGGGCGTACGAGAGGGACGGCCTTCGGGGTCTTGTGGACGGCCGCAGCACCCGGGGACGGAAAGGTTTCGACGCGCTAGATTCACGGTTTCTGAAGATCGCCGATGACGTGTTCGCGCAGTTCGACGGCTCGGTGAGCAAGGTCAACCTGGCGGAGTTTGATCGGCGCATCGCCGTGGCGATGAAGCAAGCAGGCATTGAGGACGCGGATCTCCCGGAGCGCTTGAAGCGTGAATACCTGTCGCACCGGTGGAGGGCGTTGGGTTCGACCACCAGGGCTCACCGGTCGAGGTCGCAGCGAAAGGTGTCGTCGACGGCGTCCTACCCAGCAGTCCACCCCTCTCACGTCGTGATCGACGCGACCCGCGCGGACAATCTGGTGTGGGACGAGTTGCAGGAGCGTCCTTACAGTGTCGAGATCTTGACGGTCATGTCGGTGGCGACGCGAGTGATCGTCGCACTGAGGGTGACCCCGCGGTCGTCGCGGACAATCGAGGCCGGGCTGGCGCTGTACGACACGATGCGTCCGTTCTCGATGGTTGTCTCCGACGACCACATCGACGACTTCCGCTGGTGCGGCGTCCCCGAATCCCTCGACTTCAGCGATCAGGATTCGTGGTTGCCGACCCCGCGAGCTTCTCGCCCGGACCGTGACCTGAAAGGCGTCCACTACCTGCCGGGGGTGCGTCCGTCGTCGCTGCGCGCCGACCATGGGTCGATCTTCGTCTCGGCAGAGTTCCGTGACCTGTTGCGGTCCTTCGGGATCGATCTGATGCTGTCGCGCGGAAGCAAACCGACCGACAACCCGCACGTGGAGCGGTGGCACGAGACGCTGCAGCGCGCCTACCAACAGATCCCGGGTTTCAAAGGCCGGGCGGTGCACGAGCGCGGCCGGTTCGTCGGGATGACAGCGGGCGAACCACTGCTGACTGCGCGGGAACTGGAGCAGCACCTGAAGCGATTCGTCGCTCTGGACTATCACCGCACCCCACACCGCGGCCTGTTCCTGCCAGGTGCGACGCAGGCACGTCTGACGCCGTTGGAGATGTGGGACGCGATGATCGAGGCGACCGGGCGGATCCATGTCCCGCAACACCCTGACCTGATCTTCCAGTTCCTCCCGATCGTGTGGCGCAAGGTCCGCCACGACGGCGTCACCATCAAAGGCCTGACCTACGACGACCGGATCCTCGACGACTTCCGCGAGCTGCGCAACGGTGCCTTTCGAGCCGCAGATGAGAAGGCCCCGTTCCATCACGACCCACGGGACGTGACCCGGATCTGGTTCCGGCACCCCGACACCGGCCGCATCCACGAGATCGGCTGGCGCGCCCGGCACCTCGTACACGCGCCGATGGTCGACGTGGTCCGAGACAAGGCGCTCGCTCTGATCAAGGAACGTGGCGGGAACCGGGTCATCGATTCGCACACCGCCGAGACCGAGATCATTGCTCAACTCACCGAGCTGACCCGCTCCCGGTCCACGGAGGAATGGCGCACGCAGATGTCCGCCGCGCGCCTGCGACACGAGCAGGCGCTCATTGATCACGCCGAAGTCACCGAGGCGCGCCGCATCGCCCAAGCCGAAGCGGACCTGTATGCCGGGGCGATGCTCCTGCCTGAACGAGAGCGCCCCGGACCTGGTGCCGAGGTTGCCGAGGAACCGTGGCCCGACCTGGACGAGCTGGCCTGATGGACGCACACCAATGGCACCTGCAGGCCACGGCCCACAACGGCGGCCTGCCAGCTCCCGTCGAGGACCTCGCAGCGCTCGACGACGACGCGCGCACCGACTACCTCGACACCCTCCATGCCGCCTGCGACGCACTCGTGCTGAGATCGACCCAGATGACCGCGGCAACCCGCGCGATGTCTTCCCTGGTCAACAGGGCTGGTCGCCGGCCTCGCGGCGCACAGCGGATCATCGCGGTGAACGCGCCGTTTACCACCGGCAAGTCCACCTTCGTCAAGGACTGGGCCTCCGAGCTACACCGCGACTGGCTCGGCGGATCGGTGACCCACGACCGGCCGACGTGGCAACCCGAACCGCACATGACCGCCGACCTCGTCCCAGTCATCTACGTGACCCTTCGAGCCGCGTCCGCGATCAAGGAAGTCAACGCGCAGATCCTGTCGTTCCTGCGCTACCCCAGCGAAGGCGTCACCCGCGCCACCACCACCCGGGTCCAAGAAGCACTGTTCCGGCACGGAGTGCGCCTCGTCATCATCGACGACGTCCACATGCTCCGGGTCAACCACACTCAGGGGCGCGACGTCCTGGACTACTTGAAGTACCTGAACTCCGAGCTCGGCGAACTCGGCGGCACCCTCGTCCTCGTCGGGGCGCTGCTGAGCAGCGGACCGATCTACGGAGACCCCCAGATCCGCGGCCGACTCCAGGCCATCGAACTCCGACCCCACGAGATCGCCACGCCCGACGGACGCCGTGAATGGCAAAAACTGCTCAAAGCCGCTGAACAGCTCCTGCTCCCGTACGCCCCAAGCAACGAACCGGGAGTGTTCGCGCGCGAGCACGCCGCCTACATCTGGCGCCGCTCCCAGGGCTACCTCGGCGACACCGCCACCCTGCTCACGGGAGCAGTGCTTGGCGCCCTGAGCGAAGAGCAACCGGTCACTCGTGATCATCTCGCCAGCGTGCTGCTCTCGCTGCGCGCCCACGAGAATGAGGCTGACCTCACGTCCGCAAGCGGGCAGGGACGAGGCGGCTATGGGTCCTGACATGTTGCCTGTCCGAGTAGATCCGCACCCGAGCGAAGGGCTCGCCTCCTACCTTGGCCGCCTCGCCGACGCCAACGGACTACGGCGGTCAGCGTTCGTTCGTGAGGTGGACATGGGTCGGATCGCGGCATGCACCGGGCTCCAGCTTGAGACGCTGCGGGAAATGACCTTGGAACGGTATCCGCCCTGCGTGGCCGGCGGCACCCTCCGGTCACGGGGCTGGCGAGTTCACGCAAGGACGTGGAACTGCCGGTCCTGTACCTCGATCGACGGTCGACGGTTGCGCGACTGGGACCTGGTCTTCACGCCCGTCTGCTTGAACTGCAAGACCCTGCTGAACGGAGATCCGAAAACCGAGACGATCCACCCCGCGAGCGAGGAGATGGTGCAGACGGCCGCGTGTCTGGGCAGCCTCGCGGATCGGGCCATCACGAGCGATGGCGCGAGAACGAAAATGAACCGCCTCCGGAGTCTCGTCGTCCTGGCCGGCACCCTCGACTCACCGCAGAGCTCGCCGGGCCGCCACCTGACCGACGACCCCGCCCAGGCCGCGCGCTGGATCGTGCGCGCGTGGGCAGCGGACACCTCCCTCGGACGGCGCGCTGAACTGGTTGAGGCCGCGCTGCAGGCCACAGAACCCGCCCAGCGACCTGCACTCGCCAGGTACATGTCCCGAAGCCTGCGGAAGCTGGTCCGAGGATGGTCCGGCACCGGGCATCCCAAGCGCACAGCCTTCGAAGCTTCCGTGGCGAGCCCACCGAGGAACAGCCGCGCCCTGCAGCGTGAGATACACGAACTGTCCGAGCAATTCGCAGCCTCCGGAATGGAACCGCGCCACATCCCCGCGGCCCACCCCCGTACGCAACGACCGAACACTGTGACTGCGGCCGTTCACGTCCTCCACGCCCTGCTCACCGAGCTCCAGACCGGCCACCGCCCTGACGAAGCCGCTCAACGCCACGACCTCCACACCGAACGCTCGAACTGGGGCGCACAGACACGCAACCTCTTCGCCGGCTGGGGCGCCACCTCGGGACAACTCGCCAAGGTCGCCGACCTCGGCGAGACCCTCCTCGCCGACGGCCTAATCGACTACCGGCGTCGCCGACGCATCCTCGACCAGACCCGACTCACCGACCCACGCCTTCGGACCCTCACGCGGGCACACCACACCACCGTCGACGTGGCCAATGACTGGGCCTGGATCCACCTCACTCACGGCCCGGTACCGGACCACCGCTCCGCGCTGACCAGCACGCGGATCCACGAGGCCGACCTGACGCTGCCTGACGAGATCATGCGGCACATCCTCGCCCTGGCCCACATCGCATTGGACGAATCGGCCGTGGTGCCGGTGAACGCACTCATGGCGGGACAGAGTTCATGAACCGCCTCCCGGTCACGATTCACCCAACCGAGGGTCAAGGGCTCGACTGCTACCTCGAGCACCTCGCTGACGCCAACGGCATGACCACCGCAGCTCTCCTGAAGCTCCTCACGCCCAGCACCGGATCGGCCGGGCGTCGCTTCCTGATGATCAACCCACAGCCAGAACTCACGGCTCGGCTCACCGAGCTGTCGGGAATCGAAGGGGAACGACTCCGCGTGGCGACCCTCGCCGCGAACCCGGGCATCGATGTCACGGGCTTCGACCCCACCCAACCGGCGACCTTCCGGACGATCTCCGCGCGAGGCTGGTTCCCCGGACACGGCACCGCCTGCTGTCCTGAGTGCCTCGCCTCAGACGGGACGTGGCGCCTCAGCTGGCGGCTCCCAACGACCACCATCTGCGTCCGCCACCAGGTGATCCTGCTCAGCGAGTGCCCAACCTGCGCGCGAGTCTTCCGAGACCAACGACACTCCCCGCTCCGATCCATCGGCGCCCGCACCATCTGCGGGAACCCCCTCGGGCGAGGTCCGCGAGAACACTGCCGCCAAGATCTAGGCGAACTCGATGCCGTTGCAGCCAACACCGAATGCGTGGAGCGTCAGCGACAACACGACCAGGCTCTGCACGTCGGCAAGATCCGCCTCTGCGCCGAAACGGTGACGGCTGCCGAGTACCTGCAGTCCGTCACCGCAGCTGCCGCACTTCTGCTGCACCTGGCTCCCCACCGAGCCCTACCTCCCCGCTGGGCGGCCGGACTCGACGTCGTCGGCCCGCGACGCAGATGGGCGATCAAGCCGCCCGTGAGCCTCGTGACGCGCAGTCACGTGCTTACCGAGGCACACCAACTCCTGACAGCAACCGACCTCGACACCGCAGCCGAACAGTTCCAGCCGTGGCTCGACGTCGTCCCCGACACGAGCGAGAGCGTCCTCGGCTGGATCGCTGACCACACCCGCATGACAGCGGCCCTGACCCGCATCGTGATGAACGGCGACGGCCGCCGATTTCGCGTCCCTGCCCACCTCGCTCGCATGAGCCGGCTCACCCCCTCGCACCGCGTTCCCCAAGCCATCTCGCCCGATCTGGCCTACCGGCACCTGCACGGCATGTTCGACTCACGCGATCACGTCGTCTCGACTTTCGCCTCCCTGTGCCTCGTGAAGGCCGGACACCCAGAACGGACCTGGACGGACGCCGGGCGGCTGCTCGGACTACCTGACGACCTGGCACGCGCGACGGCTCGGACCGCCATCCGTCACCTGACCTCGTCGCCCGCCGAACTGGCCGAGTGCCTCGCCCGCCTCGCCCAAGATCTCCCTTCGGTCAATTGCCGCGAGCGCGAATCCCGCATCCGCACGCTGGCCATCGACGACACATGGTTCTCGCGGTGGCGCCGACGACGTCCCAGGACACGGCCACCAGCACGCCGCCTCGCGATCGCTTGGCTTTGGAGCCACTACGCCTCAGCTCACCTCGCATGCGCCCCGATCGAGCACCGGCCGCGGCTTCGCGAACACCTAAGGAACTTTGATATCGGTCTAGACGCGGGAGCCAAGGAAGCACTGCTCGTGCTGGCAGAACAGGCCAAGCCGTGAGTCCGCCCACGCCACGGTGGGTGGCTGTCGAGTGCGACTGGTGCGGATTCCGCAGCCGTGTCCTGGCCGATGAGCCCGACGCGGACATCGACGTGTGCGGAGCCACCCCGGAGACACGTTGCGAATGCCCCAACCCCTCACCGGTGATCCTCCTACTGGAAGCTGCGCCGTGAGCCCCCGTGAGGTCAAGGCCGCCTCGCTCGCCGTCCAACTGCTTGACGGCAACTGCCGGGACCGCGGCCGCATCTGGATCGAGAGCGAAGCGCGATGGCTGCGGCTGAAGAGTCCACCCGTAGCCGAGGAGCTCGCGCGCACACTGACCGCCATGTGCGACCAGTGCCCGGTCCTCGAGCTGTGCAAGCAGTGGGCGGAACTCGACCGGTACACCGGCATCGCGGCCGGAACGACCTGGAGCGGGGGCCGCGCCGGATCGAGAAGTAAAAAGGAATAGAAAGGATGAAAAAGCGGTCGTGCATCATGGAGCAAGCCCGGGCAAGTGCGAAGCGGCTATATGACCGCCCGACGTGCACCGAAGGTCTCATGCTGGAGCGGTCGCGCCGGGAGGTGGACGTGATCAATCGTCGTGGATGGTGACGTCGTCGGGACCCTGGTCCACTCCGCCGAGTACCCAGTCGTAGGTCAGAATCCCGACCGTCGCGCCGACGACGAGCCATCCCGCTACGGCGACGAGGAGCCAGCGAAGATCCACGCGCCGGGCGAGGTGCCCGCAGGCGAGCGCCAACAGCACGAGGTCGAGTGCCGCCACGGCGAGCCCGTCCTGGCCGGACCGTTCCCATGACACGACGGAGTCGAGGATCAGAGCCGCGATGAGCAGCCCGCCGCCGCAGGCGGCCCAGATGCGGGAGCGTGACCGCACTGCCACTCCCGCGCCGGCGAAGACAGCTCCCACGGCGGCCGCGAAAGGAAACCACAAGGGCGCGAGGTAGCGCAGGAACTGGTCCGTCGCTTCCGGACCGTTGACGGCCTCCCTGAAGACCACGTTGACGGCCAGCGCGAGGACGAGCGCCCCGGCACCGGTCAGGACGACCGGGAGTCTTCCGGCGGAGGACCACGCACCGATGGCGTAGGCCAGCACGAACCACGGACCGCCGGCCTCGGACACGAAGGCACCCCAGGTGAGGTTCCCCGACACCTCGGCGAAGATGCCGACCAGGAAAGCACCGACGACTGCCGCCAGAACGGTTGCCGTCAAGCCGGGGGGACGTGAGCTGGGGCGTCCCTCCGAATCCGGGAGGGGCGCGACGTCTTTACCGCTCACGTCTCACCTTCACTGGCAGATCCGATTTCCGACGTTCGCTCCGTACCGACGCGGTGTCCAGGTGGCGGTCTTGCCGTTCTTGACCCGGACGGTGACGCCGGCGTACACCTTCCGCGCCTTGCCCGCGGCGATGCAGGACTTCCGATACCAGATTCCGGCGTGATGACCGGGAGTCTTGTAGAGCTTCGGACCGAATCGTTCCTTCTTGCACACGTTGGTGGAGATGCTGAAGGTCGCCGGAATCGCACCACCACCCACTGATGCGGAGTACGTGACGCAACTGTCCTGAGTCTCTTGCGTGCGATCTGGCATGAACGGATCCGAACCAGTCCACGACTGCGCGACGCCAGTTGGCAGTGGCTCGACCCACATCTTTTGCATCTTGCGCCGCTTGAGCGCGTAAGCGGTCAAGGTCTGGCGGTACGCGAAGTAGTCGGCCTTCTTCGAGCGGTCGTTCTTGAGCTTCTTGCGTGCCCAGCACATCGTCATCTTGGAGTTGTTCTTGACGCCGCCGGACTTGCAGGCCGAGCCTGCTCCAACCCATTCTGGTTTGGCCTCTGCGGTGCTCATGCCCGCGCCCAGCATTCCCATGGCAAGAATTGCGGCGAGTGCCCCTACGCAGATCCCTCGCGAAAACCGATGTCCCATTTTCATGTCCCCCGACGTTGGATGGCTGACGCTGCATCGTGGCACACGAGTGCGCCGGTCGTCACTGCGAAACGGCATGCAACTGTCCGCGAAGTCCGCGAACTTCGTCCGGATGGTCTTCGAGGACGGGCCGCGTGTAGTCCCGCAGGAGTGCTTGCACGTCCTTCTCGTGGGGGTCGGCACAGGCTACCTCCGCGCGCGCCTGTGCCATCTCGTCACGATGGAGTGCCGCCAGCTCGTCGGATCTGACGCGGACCTCCGACGAGCCGCCGCCCTGGCCGATCGTGTACTCCCTGCCCGAGATCGTGCCGCCAGTCATCTTCACGAGGCGCTTGATGAGGTGCCAGTCGGATGTCCCGTGCTTGAAGCCTCTCGAACGCATGCAGGCAGCGATGTCCTCCTCGATCCGCTCGTAGGCGCTGCTCGTCTGCATGGACTCGAGGGCAACGCCGTAGGCGTCGCCGAGCTCGCCGCCTTCCTCGAGATCGAGGCCCCCCACGGACTGCAACGCCTCCATCTGGCATCCGGGCGCATTGCCATCTCCGAGCAGTGCCTCTTGGTAAGCGACCTGAGCGGAGTCAGGGAGCCGCCGGACGCGATCGCTCTGTGAGTCCTCCGCGGCGAAGATCTCGTTGCTCGACTTCAGGGAGCGGAAGATCTGCGTGACGCCGTATCCTCGCGCGAGCCGATAAGCCCGTTCCGCCTCTGGGGTGGGAGCACCGAAGATTCCTCGGGGAGCGAGAAGAAGTGCAGGGTCCGCCGGGTCGACGCGCCAGTCGAACCCAGCTCGCGCCATGCAGTCGCGGAGGGTGGCATCGCGCTTTGAGACCAAGCGCTCCATCGCGTCAGGTGAATAGCCGATCGCCTCTTCGAGCGTCTGCTCCCCGCGGGAGGGTTCAACCGTGCATGAACCGGTGAGCAGGGCTGAGATCACCATGGCGAGGCACAGCCAGTTGTTGCGCATATGACCCCCGTCGCGAGCAGATGAGGGACACCGTAACGCTCATCGTGCTGGGGGCGCCTCAACGTCTTGGTCTTGCGGGAGTTGTCGCGTGGGCTCCCAGTCGCCGGGTACCGGCTAAGGAATCGCGCTACTCGGCTGTCCGCTTGGCGAGCCGCAAGACCGATATGGGTTCGCAAACGGGCTGGCGCACACCCTGGCTTCTCTCCAACTGCAGCCCGCGGTGGATGCAGAATGATTGCGTGCCTGGTCCCGTTCCGGTAGCTCTCCTTCGCGATGCGTCGCCCGCGATCTTCGCGGAGGCGCTCCACGTTGTGGGACGACCTGATGTGGACGTGTCCACGCTTGGTACCGGTAGCAACCTGCCAGTGCGTTGGCGCTGCCCGGTGTGTTCCCATGAGTGGGACGCGAAGCCGTCGGCCCGATCCAGGGGAACCGGTTGTCCAGCGTGCGCGCGAGCCATCCGCCGGAGATCTCGAGCTCAGGCTCCGCCGGGTATGAGTTTGGCCGACCTCTTTCCCCAGATCGCGTCCGAGTTCGAGGCAAATCTCGACCGGCAGGACATGAGTCCGCGCGACCTTCGTGCGCATTCGAAGCAACGATGCCTATGGCGGTGTGTCAACGGACATCGTTGGGAGGCGACCGTCGCCAACCGGACGACCGGAAGGGGATGTCCGCAGTGTGCGAACGAGCGTCGCGCTGAGCTCCGTCGACGTCCCACGACCGCAACCGGCACCGCCGCCGGTCACGCAACATTTCCCGTGACAGAACTCGTCCAGAACCTCACCAGCCCGGGATTGACGCTTGTCGATCTTCGGCCCAACTCGGTCGACCGTTGCATGTGGAAATGCAGCTCCTGCGAATTCGAGTGGGAAGCGACGGTCGTCAATCGGATCAGCAAGAAGAGCGGATGCCCGGAGTGCGCCCAGCAACGGAGCGCTGAAACGCGCAGTTTGGCCCCTGCACACGCGTCACTGGGTGGGCTCCACCCCGATCTCGCCCGGGAACTCGTGAAGAACATCGCGCGCCCCGACCGGACCGCAGACCAGATCTGGCCTGGGTCCAACGATTTGTGTCAGTGGCGCTGCTCCCGCGGGCATGAGTGGGTGACGACTGTAGCGTCCCGGGTCGCCGGAGCCGGGTGCTCGCGATGTGGGGCGCGGGGGCAGTCCCGGCTTGAGTTCGAGGTCGCAGAGATCTTGAGAATCTCCACCGGTCTGAGAGTGGTGCTCGATCTGCCGGTGCGAGCCGACGGGCGAACTTGGCGAGTCGATTTGAGCCTTCCGGAATTGGACCTTCTCGTTGACCTAGACCCGAAGCACTGGCATTCCAACACCGACCGTGACCGCCGCAAGGTCGATGCCCTCGCTTCCCGCTCCTACGTACGGATCAGGCCCATTTCGCTCCCATCAGTGGGCGGGCGGGTATGCAGGGTGCCTGACGACGACTTTGACGCGGTGACATGGGCGAATGCTCTAGCGCCCGTGCTGCAGGAGATGGGAGGCAACTGGCGAGAACCCACCGTCCAAGAATGCGGGCTGGCCTTAGCGGCCGCTCTCATGCGATGGCGCGAAACCACCCAAGGCCGTCCGTCGTGGTCAGCCATCGATGCGGCCCCGCATCTCAAGATGGAGTTCCTGGCCAACCTCACGCGCCCTGGCATCAGCCCCGACTGGCTGCCGCCGAATGCCCGAGACCGGTGCAGCTGGCGGGCGGCATGTGGACACGAATGGACATCGAGCATCGCAGCGCGCGCTGGCCGTGGCGCAGGTTGCCCGACGTGTGCTCGCGGCCGGACCGCCTCGGCGTCGCGACAGAGATCAATTGCGTCACCAGCGGAATCTCTCCTCGCCACCCACCCGGAGATCGCGTCAGAGTTCGTGCAGTGCATTGTCCAGCCCGATCGAACCCCCGCGACACTTCGTCCTTCGAGCAACCTCATATGCAGGTGGCGATGCTCTGACTGCAGCTTGGAGTTCACGGCACAGCCTGCGTCCCGCGTCCGAGGCAGAGGATGCCCAGCATGCGCACGAACACGTGCAGGCGAACTCAAAAGCAGGGTCTCCCACGAGCTCAGTCTGCAGTCGCTGCATCCCGAGCTGGCCGAGGAGTTCATCGCTGTCCCGGCTCGCTCCGACCGGACCGCCGCCGATATCGCACCCGGTTCGAACTTCGTAGCGATATGGCGCTGCATCGTTTGTGAGCACGAATGGGAGACCGCCGTCGCGTCTCGCGCGTTGGGCGGCCACGGGTGCCCGGCGTGTGCGCGTCAACGCACGGTGGCGGCCCGCATGGCGCCTCGGGTCGGGGAGTCTTTGCAGGACTTATTTCCCGAGCTGTCCAGCGAGCTGATTGAAAACCTGACCCACCCTGGCCGAGGACCAAGCACCCTGCGCCCTGCATCACATGACCGATGTCGATGGCGAGGTTCCTGTGGTCATGAATGGATCAACAACGTCAAGAACCGGACACGACTCGGGAGCGGGTGTCCGATTTGCTACCGAGCGTCACGACGCGGCAAACGACTCTCCCGCGGCACAAGTTGGAACTGATCTCGCGACTGCCCGGTGTCGCCGAGCCAACGTCAGCGCCGGGCGAAACGCGATCTCCAGACTCCGTTCGTCACCACACGGGTGTCGCGCAGCGCATCGACATGATGCACTTCGACATGTCGAGACGACGCAGAACTTTGTACGAACGCAAAGATGTAATGAAAACAGCAGGGTTGATTGTTTTCTCGGCAGTGGCATCCTTCGACTGTGACCGCCCAAGCCGCCCTCAAGGCCGAACTGCGTACCAAGCTCGGCCCGGCAGCCCGCGCTCACGGCTACAAGGGAACGGCGCCCACCTGGCGTAAGTCCTCGGCCGTCGGCGACTGGGCCGTCGTGAATGTCCAGTCGTCCTCCTTCAGCAACGCCGAGCATTTGAGGTGCATCGTGAATCTCGCGTTCGCCCCGGAGCCCTGGTTGCGGTGGGAGGCAGAGCTCTTGGGGCAGGCGATGGGGCGGTCCGTCACCGAGTCACTCGGGATGTACCGACAGCGCCTTCACCCCGAAGGAACCCCAGAGGGCACCGAGGGGTGGTGGGACGTCACCGATCCGCAGTCGGCGAGCCGGGCCGTCAACGACATGCTGGTGCAGTTGGACCGGGCCGGCTGGTCCGAGCTGGACCGCATGTTCAGTCGTGAGGTGCTACTGGCGCGCGTACGCGACGGGGACCTCGGCTGGTTGACGCGCACCCCTGGTGACGTCCTCTTCGCGCGCGCTGAGGCGCTCCTCCTCATGGACGCCGGTCCCTCCGACGCCCTCGCAACCCAACTCGACTGCGCGTTGAGCAACGTCACACCGCTGGGACGGCCAACGGCTGAGAGATTCGACAAGTGGGTCCGAGACGAAGCGGCCCGGGCGCGCCCGGAGAGTCCGACTCCAGGCTGAGTCCTGGGATCCGCCGCCAAGATCACCCATGGCCGGTAATGAGGCAGCCCTAGTCAGGATGGTCCGGCGTCAAACGAGATCCAACCGGACCTCACTGGGAGTCGCCGTGATCCCCAACACCCAGCGCTCACACCAAGGAAACCTCATTCATCCCGGTCCCTGATGCGATCGCGGGCGGCCTGCAAGCGGTGCAGATAGTCGCCCTCGACCAGCGAGGGATGCGCCGACTCCGACGCGGTCTCGAGATTCCAAGCCGCTCGCTGCTCCGCTTGGACGACGAAGAGCTCCTGCGAGTGCTCCATTCAAGCACCCGTCGTAGCCATCCGAACAGGCCGAGCACCTCACACAGTGCTGGCATCGTGGTTCAGCGCACGCCGCCCAAGGAGAAGGTGCATGTCTCCCTCACCTCGTCCGCGTTCCCTAGTAGCGTCGGCCGCGTGCAACCGCTGCCTGAGGCCAACCGGTCAAGCGGCTTCAACGTGCTCCAAAGCGGCTGGGAACCGTCGTCCGACCATGTCCGGACCATCACGGACGGGCCCGGGCTGCTGGTGACGGCGTCCGTCGCGGGAGAGAGCTTCGTTCGATGTCATGCGAGCGATCTGGCTCCGTTGTCGCGGCGCCCGTATCGGTTCCACGTCACGGCGGAGATCGACAGGCCAGTGGAGCCTGTACTCGCGACGCACTCGCTTCGAATGGTGCTGTCTCGGGCCGGTCAAGGAGCCGGCCGCGCCGTGGTGTCACGGTCGTGGCCGGCCGTCAACAGCTCGGGTCGTCAGCACCTTGAACTGGTGGTCGAGCCGTCCGACCTTCGTGGCGACGTGCAGCTGGAACTTCATGTCGGCGGCCGTGGTTCGGTGAAGTGGTCGAACTTGCGGGCGGTGCCTCTCCCGCCCGAGTCGCCGAGGCGGTTTCGCCGGGCGTCCCGCAGGGAACCGAGCGAGTCATGGGGCGCGCGAGTGGAGCGCGCACGCCGCATCGAATCGGGCGACCCCGTGCTTGCCGCTGATCTCCTTCACTCGGTGCTCGAGGATCCAAGGACGACTGCCTTGGTCGCCTATGAAGCGGCCCGCCTGGCTCAGAGGGCGCATGCCCGAGCCGCCGCTTCCGACAAGCGCCTTTGGCGGCGACGGATGATTGCGGCCAGCAAGCGGGCGGCGCAACTGGACGGGCAGCTGCCGTGGGAGACCGTCGTCGCCATGCTGAGAACGCGGGCCGGGAACTTCCGCGACCGGGCTCACCTGTGGCAATTCTTCGAGCCTCGAGTCGAGGAGCTGCGTCACGCTGCGCTCGAGTCTGTGTCTCGTGAACCCTCGGACCGGGTGTTCACCTACTGGGCGCAGGGACTTGATCAGGCCCCGCCGGTCGTCCGTGAGAACTTCGATCGGATGCAGAAAGTGTTCGGCGAGCGACTGGTCATCCTGACCGACGAGAACTCAGAGGAATGGGTGCCCCGACCGAAGTTCGAGGCGTACCGGCCGAATATGGTCCCGCGCGAGCGTTCGGACGTTCTTCGCATGGATCTCTTGCGCACCTATGGGGGGCTTTGGCTCGACTCCACGTGCTTGGTCACTGAGCCGTTCACCGTGCCATCTGGCTTCTTCGCATTCCCGAAGGAAGGCAAGCGCGCCGATGGGACCGCTCGTCTCTCGGTCTGGGCACTCGCCTCGGAGCCGGGCGGGTACCTGGCCTCTCTCTTCGCGGAGGCACTCCACGCCTACTGGTCGTCATACGACGAGGCGCTGGACTACTACTTCATCCATCACATCTTCGAGGTTCTCTGCCTCCTCGACCCTGCCTTCGACAAGGAGTGGCAACGAGCCGCCTCGGTCGGGCGGTCGTGGGGCATCGCGCCACGGGAGCTCTACCGCGTGATGGGCGAGGACTACGACTCCGAGAGAGCCGCTCAGATTCTCGAAGGGTCCCCCGTGCACAAGCTCAACCACAAGGGCGCCGCGCGTCGCGCGAGCGACCGCTCCTTCCTCGCAGCCGTCCTCGACGGCCGCATTTAGGACGGCGGTGGCTCGAAGCCAGCGCCTCCGCATCCGGTGCGCGCGATGGGCGGTCTACGTCGCCCCTGTCTCGTACACCAGCCACTCCTGGTCCTCACATCCTTGGAGGTAGTCCGCGATCGCGCGAGCCGACGGTTGGTCGGTATCGATGGCGAGCAGACTCCGAGATGACCACTCAAGGCCGGCTCCCAGCGCACCGAGCTCGGCGACCACGACGCTCCTGACCGAATCCTGTGGCTCCTCGAAGAACGCACGGAAGACGAACCTCCCGGACGGTCGGACCACGCGGTCCAGCACATACCGCCTTCCCTCTGCCGGAGACGTGGCGACGATGTCACCCATCGCGATGTCGTAGAGGAAGAACGGAACGCAGCACAGTTCGAATCGATCCTCATCCACCCGCCGCGCCCAGAGCTGCTCGAAGCGGCCTTCCTCAGGCAGGAGTGCGCTGATGATGAAGTCCGCTAGGTCCCTCCGCAGCGGATCGGCGTGAGTCGTGATCAGTTCCGGTGTGGTGGTCACGGAAGCGGACCGCATCCACGTCGCGACGATCCCTCGTGTGCGTGCCTCATGTGTCGATCATTGCAGCGGCCGGTGCGCAAGGAGAGCCATACGGGACACAGGTGGAGCCCCAACAGGTCCGGCTGGCCGGTTTCAGGCCGTCGGTTCCGGGTCGAGGAAGACAGCGCTCAGGGGCTCGAACTCCGACTGCCATGAAGCCAGCTGGGCACGGATGGTGACCTCGTCGTCTTCGAGGTAGTCGGGGATTCGATCGAGTCCCGGCACGTCGCCCGCGAGAAACGCGGCTCCTTGGGCTCTCAGCGTCAACTGAGCTCCTTGGGCTGGCCAGAGCCCCAACTCCAGCCCGAAGAGTTGATCCGCGGTGGTGACGACCGAGCTGCCGACCGTCCACGCCGTTCTCTCGGTCTCGCGCAGACTCGCGTTCCATGCCAGGGTCTGCACGCCCCGAAGGATCAGCACGCCGGTGTTGGCTTCTTGCAACTGCAACGCGGTTCTCAGCTCGAACAGCAGGCCGGCAGTTGACCTGAGCGCGTCGAAGCGGATATCGAGGAGTTGGGCCTCTTGGAGAGCATCGTCCTCGGTGAGCGGATCCATCTCCGGCGTGGAGGCGTAGTCGCGCCATCGGGGGTCGGGCAGCAGCAGATCTTCGATCGTGATCATGAAGGCTCAATGTGCCACAGCGGAGCCGACGGTCGAGGCGTTTCACCAGTCGGCGGACTGACGGCCTGACAGGGGGTCCTCAGGGGGCATCCGCCGCGAAGATCACCCGCGAATAAGCACTGAGTGGTACGGAAGAGCTCGTCCTGCAGCACCCGTGGGCGGCTCAGACATCGGCCACATGCCGGCGCCTGTGAGTGGGAACTCCGACGCCTCCCGCCGAGGCGTGAGTTCCCCGGACCCGGCCCGGCTCGAACGGGCTGCCACCCTCACCATGCGGCGGGCAGGACGCACCCTTACCGGGTAGATGCGCCTTGGGCGGGATCGCTGAGATCTTAATCGAATGAAGCGGGTTCAGGGCCCGACCGTCGGATCTGGCGTCCCTCGTCTGCTATCTCGATACGACTGCTCTTACCCGACCCGTCACACCGGCGCGGACGGAGCGCTGCGATACATCCGGAGTCAACACCTGACAACGCGCGGCGCAGCACATCCAAGCATCCTCTCGTTTGAGAGGACTCCGATGCCGTCGTCACCTCCCGCTCCGGCGAGTCGTCAGGCGTCCCATACATCCACCCACACGCGGTCAGGCGAATCGGGATCGTCCGATGGCGACAGGACACGCAGCGTCGATGACGCCGTCAAGCCCGTCATCACGATCCCCTCGTCAGCGTCACCCAACTCGAGCCGACCTGTCGGCGTCGGTAGTGAGCCCTCGAACACGACCGTGCGATCTGGGTCGATCGGTGGCGCTCCCGGCCAGTGGCGAACTATCACCGACGCCTCCGCCCAGACGAAGTCACCGTCGGACGCCTCGACGTCCTGTGCGTGCCTGACCAGTACGACGACACCCTTGCCGTTCGACGAGGCGCGAGACTTGGGCACGACCTCAGGAATCTCTCCACCCAGACTCGGATCGGAAAGGATTGCGATGCCCCAATGCCAGGGACGGGTCACCGTGACGGTGGTCAGAGCCTGCATGTCCGAACCCTAGGGGAGGTGCTCGGTCGAATCGTCCAGCCTGCGACGTGCGTCAGCGCAAGCCATTGGCAGGTAACCGGCTCGCAGGACCCCACGGGAATTTTCAAGAGCCACGATCAGAGATCGTGGCTCTTCGGACCTGGGCCGACTCGAACGGGCAACCAACCGTGTACTCAGTGACGCGTCCTACCGGCCCGGACGCGTTGGGCAGGCTCGCAGCCATGTTAGCGACGTCCAGACCGCTCGCGTCATGACGCCGCGATCGGGACGCGCGGTCTTGCGGATGTACGGGGTCACAGATCGTGGTTGCCTGCTCCGAGTGCGAGATCAGACCAGAAAGGCACATGCGTCCGGTGTGACGGCTGAAGCGGCGGAACGCTGAACTCGTGGGCGACGTAGTCGAGGATGTTGTCGCCATAGAAGACGACGTCAGTCTGATACACCGAGAAGACCGGACCGGGACAGAACTGCGGGTCCGAAGCCAGGTATCGGTGCGAAAAGAGCGGGACGAGTCTTGGAACACGGACGAGGTGTGAGCGAGCCCGGCGCTCCCGTTCGTCCCGACCATCGGGTGCATCACCCCAGGAGACTGGCCAGAAGCCGCTGTTGTGCACGTCGAACAGTGCGCCCTCAACTGGCCAGTCCAGCAACGCCCGCAGGTCCTCATCTGAGCCGTTCCGCCAGTCGGGCCACGACCCTCCGACCGGCACCGCGGACTGGATGAACTCACGGTGCTCGGGACCAAAGACGAAGTTGAACCGATCTTGGACTCGCGAAACCTCCTGATCGGAGAGGCCCTGATCAATCCGAACTCCAGCGGCGCGGAGGCGCTCGATCGAGCGAGCCACGAGGTCGATCATGCGGCAATCATGTCTCAGGAGGCTTCCACGTGCGCCAGCCGGATGTGCGGTCGCCGTCCGTCCCGAAGAGCGGGACAACGTCGTGGGGCACCCGGCGGCGAACCGACGGATTCGATCCTTCGTGCCCGAGGCCCGCTCCAGGTGTGGCGGTACGTCACTTCTCCGCGAAAGTCGCACAAGGTCGGGTATCCGCGTGATCTGTGCAGAGTTCGCGGCGTGCTTGTGTGCGATCTTTACTGCACCTCGACAGCGCGGAGAACCACCGACCCGCTGCCGCGCGAACGCTTGCGACCGCCCGGACCGGGTACGTCCCGGGCATGACTGACACGAACATCGATCTCGAAGCCGTCCAGACCGTCGTCGACCGCGTCACCTCCTGGCAGGACGGCGCCACCGAGGGCACGGTCGAGGAGGAACTGCAGAAAGGCTTCTCCGAGGTGGGCATCGACGTTTCCGACGATCACGTGACAGCCCTCGCGGAGGCGATCCAGAGTCGGCACGGCGCGGTCGACGCCGCCGAGGTGCTCGGCCGCTGAGCCAAGGGAGCGCGAGCTCCCCCCAAAAAATGGAAATGTTGTGCCGCTTTGGCCCATATACGGGCCAAAGCGGCACAACATCCGACCGCGTAGGTCTCCTCGCGGTGTGGGTCAGCCGGTCTTGCCGGCGATGAAGTTCACCGCTCCGACACGCGGCGTCGAGCGCGCCGTGAAGTAGGAGCGGTGGATCGCCAGGCCCGCCGCGTTGTTCAGTGCGGTGAGGTTCTGGCCCCCGCGCTTGGTCGAGCCCTGGCAGGCCGGGTCGCCCGAGAAGCAGTACGACCGCAGCCGGCCCTCGAAGGCCTTGAGGTCACCGGTGGCCCGCGTGCCGAGCATGCCGAACTTCTTGAGTCCCTTGGTCGCGACGAACGGCTCGGTGGGGTTGTACATCGGGTCGCCGTAGAACACCACGGCGGCGATCTTGCCGCGCGCGGTGGCGTTGGGCCGCACGCCGCTGCTGGCCGACAGGGCGTCGCCGATCACGTGGGCGCCCTGGGAGAACCCGATGAGCACCGTCTTCGAGTTGGGGCACTTGGTGGCGAGGTAGTTGAGCGACTTCTGCAGGTTCACCACGCCGCCGTGCCGACTGTTGTTGTAGGCCAGCCCCGCCATCCCGATGGCCGCGTTGTACTTGAGGCCCGCGATGTAGACGGTCTTCTTGCTGACGGTCTGCAGATCGCCGGCGACGGGGCCCGGGCGGCCCATGCCCGTCTTGTAGGCGTAGAGCGCGGTGCTGGTGGTTGCGGTGTTCGTCGTTCCGGCGGCCTCGTCGCTGCCGCGGACCACGACGGTGATGACGTTCGAGCACAGGCTCGAGGAGGCGGCCGCCTGGCTCGGGGGAGCCGCGAGCACCGTGACGCCGAGGATCGCCGCGGCGCCGGTGAGGGCTCCGTTGCGCAGGATCGTGAGTGGGGTCATGAAGGGTCCTTCCGCTGTGGGCCCGCTCCGTCGAGGACCCGGTGGACTCACCTTCGGGCCGGCCGGCCGCCGCCGACACCCCCGCAATCGGGGGCTGACCCGTCCGCAGCTCGGGCACGATCATCCCGCCGGGGCCACTCGAGGGGCGCGTTCGCACGGCGGCAGGTCATGATGGTCGCGATGACCGGATCGGGGACGGCGCGCGAGGGCACGGTCGCCGAGGTGTTCTGGGTGTTCCTGCGCCTGGGGCTGACCTCGTTCGGCGGACCGGTCGCACACCTGGCGTACTTCCGTGAGGCCTTCGTCGAGCGCCGCCGCTGGATGACCGATGCGGCGTACGCGGACCTCGTCGCCCTGTGCCAGTTCCTGCCGGGACCCGGTTCGAGCCAGGTCGGCATGGTGATCGGCCTGCGTCGCGCCGGGGTGGGCGGTCTGCTGGCGGCCTGGTTCGCGTTCACGATGCCGTCCGCGGTCCTCCTGGTGGCATTCGCGTATGGGGTCGCCGCGTCCGGTGACGTCTCCGGAGCGGGCTGGCTCCACGGGGTGAAGGCGGCGGCGGTCGCGGTCGTTGCGCAGGCCGTGATCCAGATGGCGCGCACGCTGACGCCCGACCTCAAGCGGATCGTCATCGCCGCCCTTGGCGCGGCAGTCCTGCTGGTTGTGGCGAGCCCCGTGGCGCAGGTGGGCGTCATCGTGCTGGGCGGGCTGATCGGCTGGCTCTGGTTGCGAGCGGAGCGCCCCGAGACCGTGCGCGACCTCGCCCGGGTCTCGCACCGCAGCGGCATCGCCGCGCTGACGGTGTTCACGGTCCTGCTCGTGGCGCTGCCGATCCTGGTCGCGGTCACGGACGATCCCGGCCTGCGGCTGGCCGACATCTTCTACCGCACGGGCGCGCTGGTGTTCGGCGGCGGCCACGTCGTCCTGCCGCTGCTGGAGTCGCAGACCGTGCAGGCCGGTCTGCTGGACGCCGACACCTTCCTCGCCGGGTACGGCGCGGCGCAGGCGGTGCCCGGGCCGCTGTTCACGTTCTCGGCCTACCTCGGCGCCAGCATGGAGTCCGGACCGAGTGGGGTGCTGGGTGCGTCGATCGCCCTCGTGGCGGTGTTCCTCCCGGCGGGCCTGCTGGTGGTGGGTGTGCTGCCGTTCTGGGACCGGCTGCGCCAGGCGCCCTCGGCCCGCCGCGTGGTGATGGGTGTCAACGCGGCCGTCGTCGGCATCCTCGCCGCGGCCCTCTACGACCCCGTGATCACGCAGGGCATCATCTCGCCCGGGACGCTGGCGATCGCCGTGGCCGTGTTCGTCTCGCAGTGGTGGAGCCGGGTTCCCGTCTGGGTGGCGGTCATCGCCGCCGCCGCCGGCGGCCAGCTCTTCCTCTGAGCGACCTACGGCAGGATCCCGATGCCCCGCAGGCGCCGCTCCATCAGCGGTGCGAGCGAGCGCGTGTAGGTGGCCGTGAGGTGCTGGTGGTCACGGAACATGATCTGGCCCCGCGGCGTGACGACGCGGCACCGGCGCTTCGGGCAGTACGTCTCCTTCATGGAGATCCGGAACGCCGACCGCGCGCCGTACTTCTTCCGGGCGAGCTTCACCGACGGCACGGTCCAGTCGAACCACATGACGTCGCCGACGTCGGCCGAGCACTTCCGCCAGTTCCGCGGGGCGGAGTTGCGGCGCAGGCACTGCGTCGGAGAAGGGCCTGACAGCACGAAGTTGGGGGAGTCCGAGATCGCGACCACGGGGATCCGCCGGTTGAGGGCGACGCGCCACGACCGGAGGGTGTCGGGCCCGCGCTGGGCCCGCGTGCCGGGCATCGTCGAGGCGCGGTGGCTCGTCACGATCGCGCGCACGCCCTTCTGGCGGCGGATGTAGCGGGTGACGTTCGCCCGCCACGTCTGGCAGTCCTCGCGGACCCACGCCGTGAGGTTCTTGATCGGCCGCGACGACCACCCGCAGCGCGAACGGAGGATGAGAGTGACGCGGATCTTCCCCGTGTCGGCCAGGCGCCGGAACGCGGGGGACAGCGCCCGCATGTGCGAGTCGCCGATCACCAGCAGGCGCGGGCCCTTGCGGCCGTAGTGGCAGGTGAGCGCCTTCGTGACGCCGGACTCCGAGCCCGAGAAGCACGCGCGGGTTCCCGGAGCGACGTCGCGCTCGGCGGCCCCGATGCTCGACAGCCGAGGGGTGTCCAGGGCGGCCGCAGGGAGGGCGCCCAGGACCAGCGCCGCGAGGCCGAGGACGACGACGATCCGAGCGCGCATGGCACCTCCCCGGTCTCAGGGTGCCATGCCGGGGCGCGGGCCGTGGCGCGACGTGCACACCATCGGCGCCGGCAGCGGCTGCAGTGCCGCGCACCGGGCGACAGCGGTCGCCACGCGCTTCGAGCGGGACGCCTCGGAGCTCGGGAACACGACTCCCGTGTCGCGCAGGCGTCTCTCCACCAACGGCGCGAGCGAGCGGCTGTAGGTCGCCGTGAGGTGCTGGTGGTCGCGGTACATGATCTGGCCCGACGGAGTCACGACGCGGCACCGGCGCTTCGGGCAGTGGACATCGCGCAGGTCGATCCGGAACGCGGCGGTCGGGCCGTACGCCCGCCGCGCCAGCACCACCGCGGGGACGGTCCAGTCGAACTTCATCACCTTGCGGACGCTCGCCGAGCAGTTGCCCCACTGCGACGGCGCCCGGTTCTCCCGCAGGCACTGGGTCGGCATGGGGTCCTTGAACGGCCAGTTGGCGGCGCCGGACAGGGCGATCACGGGAATCCGCCGTTCGAGGGCGACGCGCCACGCCTTCACGGTGTCAGGTCCTCGCTGGGAGGTGCGGCCGGCCATCGTCGAGGCGCGGTGGTGGGTGACGATGGCGCGGGGCTCACGGATGTACTTCGCCACGTTGCGGCGCCACGTCTGGCAGTCGTCGCGGATCCACCGCGTGTCGTTCTCGATGACCCGCGACGACCGCCCGCAGCGGGAGCGGATGATCAGCGTGACGCGCATCTTGCCCTCCTCGGCCAGCCGTCGCAGCGCGGGGGACACGGCGCGCAGGTGGGAGTCCCCGATGGCCAGGACGCGAGGGCCCTGGTGCCCGTACTCGCACGTCAGCACCTGTGTCTCGCCGGGATGGTGGCCCGGGAAGCAGGCCTCGGTCCCGGGAGCCAGGTCGAGCTCGGCGACCGGGATGCTCGACAGCGTGGAATCGGCGGCGGCCGGCGCTGTCGCGGTCGTCAGGGCAGAGGCCACCAGGGCGAGCAGCGTCACGGTCGCCAGCGCGAGCCGGCGTGCGCGTCGTCCTCCGGGCATGGGCACCCCCCGGTACCGGTACAGCCGTGCATCCTCCTTCTCCTCAGGGTGCCACGAAGGCGCGCAGGTTTCAGGCCCGCGTCTGAGGCCCCGCGAGCGCCAGACCAGCCGCGCGGCCGGAGAAGATGCAGCCGCCGAGGAAGGTGCCCTCGAGCGCGTTGTAGCCGTGCACGCCGCCACCCCCGAAGCCAGCCACCTCGCCCGCGGCGTACAGGCCGGGGACCGGTGCGCCGTCGGCGTCGAGCACCTGCGAGTCGAGGTTCGTCTGCAGGCCGCCGAGCGTCTTGCGCGACAGCACGTTGAGCCGCACGGCGATGAGCGGGCCGTGCGTGGGATCGAGGATCCGGTGCGGCTTCGCGACCCGCACGATCTTGTCCATCCGCGAGCGGCGCGCGTTGTGGATCGCCATCACCTGCACGTCCTTCGTGAACGCGTTGTCGAACTCGCGGTCGCGGGCGACGATCTGGCGCTCCAGGATCGTCGCGTCCAGCTGGGGCCCGCGCGCGATCTCGTTCATGCCCGTCACCAGGTCGTCGAGGGACGAGGCCACCACGAAGTCGACGCCGTGCTCCTTGAACCGCTCCACGGGCCCGGGCGCCCCCTTCGCGAGCCGGGCCTTGAGCAGGACGCGGATGTCGCGGCCGGTGATGTCGGGATTCTGCTCCGAGCCCGAGAGGGCGAACTCCTTCTCGATGATCGACTGCGTGAGCACGAACCACGAGTAGTCGTGACCGGTGGCCAGGATCTGCTTCATCGCGCCGTTGGTGTCGGCGCCCGGGACACCCGACATGCCGGTCAGCCGGCGGCCGTTCGCGTCGAACCACATCGACGACGGGCCGGGCAGGATGCGTATGCCGTGGTCGGGCCAGATCGGGTCCCAGTTGGTGATGCCCTCGGTGTAGGCCCACAGCCGGTCGCGGTTCACGATGCGGCCGCCCGCGCGCTCGGAGATCTCGAGCATGCGGCCGTCGACGTGGGCCGGGACGCCGGAGATGAGGTGCTCGGGGGCCGGACCGATCCGCTCGGTGGGCCAGTTCGCACGCATGAGTGCGTGGTTGTGGCCGATGCCGCCGGAGGTGACGACCACGGCGGCGGCGCGGTGCTCGAACTCGCCCACCACCTCGCGCGACGACTTCACGCCACGGTCGGACTCGTCGGGCTCCAGCACCGACCCGCGGACGCCGACGACCGCGCCGTCCTCGGTCAGCAGCTCATCCACCTGGTGGCGGAACGCGAACTGCACCAGTCCTCCGGTCTCGGCCTTCAGCACCGGGTCGGCGAACGTCTCGACGAGGCGCGGGCCCGTGCCCCACGTGATGTGGAAGCGCGGCACCGAGTTGCCGTGCCCGTTGGCCGCGCCGTCGCCGCGTTCGGCCCAACCGACCATCGGCATGACGCGGTGGCCCAGCGCCCGCAGGTAGTCGCGCTTGCCGCCGGCCGCCCACGCCACGTAGGCCTCGGCCCAGCGCCGGCCCCAGACGTCCTCGTCGTCCAGGCGGTCGAACCCTGCGGAGCCGAGCCAGTCCTGCGTGGCCAGCTCGGGGGAGTCCTTGATGCCGGTGCGTCGCTGCTCGGGGCTGTCGACGAAGAACAGGCCGCCGAGCGACCAGAACGCCTGGCCGCCGAGGTTCTTGCGGTTCTCCTGGTCGAGCACCAGCACGCGCTTGCCGGCCTGGGAGAGCTCGTGGGTGGCGACGAGGCCGGCGAGCCCGGCGCCGACGACGATGACATCGGGGGTGAAGGACATGCCGCCACGGTGACGCACGCGGGGTGCCGGCACCAGTACGTTTGTGCCTCAGTGACAAGAAGTGTTGTCAGTGAGGACGAGGACGAGCCGTGCCCGAGACCGTCGACCGACGCCGCGCGATCAGCGCCCGCCTCACCGAGGGCGAGTCGGCGCTCGTCGAGACCTTCCTGACGTCGCTCGCGCGCGAGATCCCCGCCTACGCCACCTTGGACGAGCGCCAGCTCCAGGAGGTTCGCTCGATCATCGTGTGGACGCTGCACCGGGTGCTCGACCTGTGGGCGCAGGACGGAGCCCTCACCGACGAGGACATCCGGCTCTTCCGCGGCGTCGGGGCCGTCCGTGCCCGCGACGGCCGCCCGCTCTCGGCGGTGCTGCGCGCCTACCGGGTGCCAGCGACGACCTTCCTCGACGAGGTCGCCGGCCGCTTTCGCGAGGACGTCTCGGTGGACGACGTCACCTCGCTCGTGCGGGTCTGGTTCGCCGCCCTGGACGAGCTGTCCGACGCGATCTACGACGGCTACGAGTCCACGGGGCGCGTCCTCGGGTCCGACCGCGAGAGCTCGCTGCGCCAGCTGCTGACCGACCTGCTGCTCGGGCGCCAGAGCCATGCCGGAACGCTCGCGGCGCGACTGCGCGAGCTCGAGGCCGAGCTGCCCACCTCCTTCGACCTCGTCGTCATCGGCGCGTGCCCCGACCCCGTCCAGGCGGCCGCGGCCGTCGCGGGGGTCCGCGAGTCGGACGAGGGACCGCTCATCACCTCGATCCACACCGTGATGGACGGGGTCGGCGTGGTGCTGCTCGCGCACGCCGATCCGGCCGCGCTGGCCGAGCAGCTGACCGGCCTCGGTCTGAGGGCCGCCCACCACGCCGGGGTCACGCCGCGCACCGCTCCGCGGGCCCACCGGCTGGCGCTGCACGCGGTCGGCCACGCGCCCGGCTTCGCCTGGACCGGCCCGCTGCTGGGCGCCGGCGACCTCGAGGTGGTCGCGCTGGCGTCCGGCCACCCCGACGCCGATCCCGTGCGCGCCGCCCGGGTGGTCCTGGGGCGCCTCAGCGAGGACGCCGAGGCGCTGCGCACGCTCGACGCCGTGCTGCAGGCCGGTGGCGCCGCCCCCGCCGCGGCGCACCTGCACGTGCACCCTCAGACGGTCCGCTACCGGCTGGGCCGGATCGCCGCCGTGACCGGACGCGACCCCCGTGACCCCTGGAACCGCTACGTCTTCCAGACCGCGTTGATGGCATCGGGACTCGTGTCGCAGGAGGATGGGTGAAGGTCGACCCCAAGAGGCAGATCTCCACGTACACCGCACCACGTGGTGCATTCGAGATCGTCACCGTCCCACCGATGCGCTACCTGATGATCGACGGGCACGGCGATCCGAACGAGCGCGGCCAGTACGAGGACGCCCTCACGACCCTGTATCCCGTCGCCTACAACCTGAAGTTCCTCAGCAAGCGGGAGCTCGACCGCGACTACGTCGTGCCGCCGCTCGAGGCGCTGTGGTGGGCCGACGACATGGCCGCGTTCACCACCGCGCGCGACAAGTCGCGGTGGGACTGGACGGTGCTGAGCCTCGTCCCCGACTGGATCGAGGACGCCCACGTCGACGAGGCGCGCGCCACCGTGGCCGGCAAGGGCGGCGCGCCCCGGCTGGACGTCCTCCGGGTGGAGACGCTCGACGAGGGCCGGTGCGTCCAGACGCTGCACGTAGGTCCGTACGACGCCGAGGGCCCGGTGTTGGAGCGGATGCACGACGAGTTCATCCCCGCCCATGGCCTGCGGCTCATCGGCAGGCACCACGAGATCTACCTCAGCGACCCGCGCCGCGCCGCCCCCGAGAAGCTCCGGACGATTCTGCGCCAGCCGGTCCTCGACCTCTGAGCCGGCGGTTGCGCGGCACCTCCTACGGTGGAGGCGTGACCGTGACCCCCGCTGACGCGAACCTGGCCCGAGACCTCGTCGTGGAGGCTGCGGCGCTGGCCGCCGGCATCCGCGCCACCGGCGATCTCGGCACCCGCGCCAAGACCAACGTGTCCGACGTGGTGACCGAGGCCGACCTCGCCGCCGAGGCCCTCGTGGTGGAGCGCCTCGACCGCGAGCGTCCCGACGACGGGCTGCTGGGCGAGGAGGGCACCTCGCGCGGCGGCACGTCCGGCCGGCGCTGGGTGATCGACCCGGTCGACGGCACCTACAACTTCGCCACCGGGTCCGACTACTGGTGCTCGGCGATCGCGCTGGCCGAGGGCGACGACGTGTTGCTGGGCGCGGTCGCGCACCACGCCTCCGGCACCGTGCTGGTGGGTGGTCCGGGCCTGCACACCACCCGCAACGGCGAGCCGATGGCCCCGATCGCCGACGCGCCGCTCGCCGGGCTCGGCGCCGCGACCTACGCCCATCCCGGCTTCATCGGCAGCGGTGCCGGCTTCGACGCCTGGGTGCGCGCCGCCGCCCTGCCCGCCACGATCCGGATGCTCGGCTCGGGCTCGATGGACCTCGTCGGGGTGGCCACCGGCCGGCTCGGCTGCTGGTTCCAGCACAGCACCCCCGACTGGGACTGGCTGCCCGGCACCGCGCTCGTCGCCGGCCTTGGTGGATCCGCGGAGCGCATCGACGCCCACGGGCTGGTCTGGTCGGTCGCGGGGCCGCGCACCGCGGTGCGCGAGATCGGTGACGCCCTGCGGGGGAGCGTGGCGTGAAGGTCGTCGTCCTGACGGGCGCCGGGATCTCGGCCGAGAGCGGCCTGGCCACGTTCCGCGACGCCGACGGGCTCTGGGAGGGGCACCGACCCGAGGACGTGGCGACGCCGCAGGCGTTCCGGCGCGACCGCCGCCTGGTCCAGCGCTTCTACGACGAGCGCCGCGCGTCGCTCGGCCGCGTGCGCCCGAACGCCGCGCACGTGGCGCTCGCCCGGCTCGAGGAGACGCTCGGCGACGACCTCCTGCTGGTGACGCAGAACGTCGACGACCTCCACGAGCGCGGCGGCTCGCGCCGCGTGCTGCACATGCACGGGGAGCTGCGCCGGGTGCGGTGCCAGCGCTGCGAGGCACGGCACGACTGGGAGGGCACGCTGGCCGACGAGCCGCGCTGCCCGTCGTGCAACCGGCGCCGGGCGCTGCGGCCCGACATCGTCTGGTTCGGCGAGTACCCCCACGGGATGGACGAGATTCACGAGGCGCTGACCGAGGTGGACGTGTTCGCCGCGATCGGCACGTCCGGCGTGGTCTACCCCGCGGCGGGGTTCGTCGACTACGCCCACGCGGCCGGCGCCACCACGGTGGAGCTCAACCTCGTCCCGACCCCGGACGGCGACTTCCACACCACCTACGAGGGCCCGGCCACCGAGGTCGTCCCGCGCTGGGTGGACCACCTGCTCGGGACCTGAGCCACCGGCGAAGTCAGGCGCCGAGCGGGCCGCCGCCGGGAGGAGCGGCCTCGAGCACCTCGACCTCGTCGCCGACGCGGACCGTGGCGCCGGGGGTCTCGGGAATGAGGTTCACCGCGAACCACGCCTTCTTCCCGAACCGCCGGGTGCGGGCGAGCGTGCGCAGCGGCTCCTTGCCGCCGGTCACGGCGCCCGACCCGTGATCGGCCTCCAGCGTGGTGATGACGCAGCGCGCACACCCCTTCACCGCGCGGAACGTCGCGTCGCCGACCCGCAGCAGGCGCCAGTCGTCCTCGGCCCACGGCAGGTCGCCGTCGACGACGAGGTTCGGTCGCATCCTCGACATCGGGACCGGCTCGCCGCCGCCCTCCTCGATCGACGCGTTGAGGGCGGCGAGCGACGCCTCGGTCGCGACCAGCAGCGGGTACCCGTCGGCGAGGCTGACGCGGTCCTCGGGGCGCGCGAAGCCGGTGATCGGCCGGCGGGTGGGGTCGTCGAGGTGGACCAGCCGGACCGACCCGCCCAGCAGCTCGCTCAGCCAGGCCGACGCATCGGTGGCCTCGGCGGCGGTGAACTCGGTCTTCCACAGCCTGACCGGCACCTGGCGCGCCGGATCGGGCGGCGCGACCTCGAACGGCGCGGCACCGGGCGCGCTGAGGTGCAGGCCGCCGTCAGTGAGCCGCGGGTGCACCGTGAGCAGCCGGTGCGACTCGCGCGCGGAGATGAAGTGGCCCGCCTCGTCCACCACCATCCAGCGGCGGTCGCCGACGAGTCCCCACGGCTCGACCTCGGCCGCCGCGAGGTCCTCGACCCGGGCGGACTTCAGGGGGTAGCGGTGCAAGGAGGTGAGGCGCACCGGTTCAGGCTACGGGTGCGAGAGCGGTGCTGGGCCGGTCCCGCCGAGGTCTGCGACGATGTCAGGCGTGGACAGTCGATCCGAGGCCCTCAGCCGGGCGTCCTCACGATCGTCCGCACGCCGCGCCGAGCGCGGCATCGCCCTCGTCGCCCCCACGATGCGTGCCGTGGTGCTGGTGCAGATCCTGCTCGCCGCCGCCTCCGGCGCCGGCGTCGCGGAGCACCGCGGTGCCTACTGGGCCCTGACGCTCTCCGTCGTCGCGGTCTCGCTGCTGCTGATCGTGCAGTGCCTGGTCACCGGCTCGGTGCGCCGCGGCGCCTGGCACGTGCCCGACCTGCTGCTCGCGTGGCTCGCCGTTCCCGCGATGAACCTGCTGCTGCCCGACCCGTTCGTCGTGGGCACGTGGGAGGCGTGGGCCTCGGGCTTCGCCGTCAACGTCGGGGCGCTGGCGGCCGCGTGGCTGCCGCCCGGGGTGGCGATGGTCCACGGCGTGGCGCTCGGCGGCTGGTACCTCGCCTGGACCCTCACGGCGAACACCACGTCGTGGGAGACCAGCCTCAGCAATGCGCTCACGATTCCCGGCTACGCCCTCGTCGTCGCGCTGCTGACCCACTACCTGCGCGGCCTCGCGGTGGACGCCGACCAGTCCCGCGAGGACGCCGTCGCCGCGACACGCGCCCTCGAGCTGGAGCGGTACCAGCTCACGGTCCACGACGCCTCGAGCATCCTGCGGCTGCTGTCCGACGAGGACACGCCCGCCGAGGTGCTGCCCGGGCTACGGCTCCAGGCCGACCGTGAGGCCCAGCGACTGCGTACCTACCTCGGCGCCGAGCCGGCGCGGATCGACTCCTCGGCCCGCACCGTCGGGGCCATGCTCGCGCACGCGCTGGAGGGCTTCGAGGACCTGCCGCTCGAGCCGGCCGTGGCCCTCGGCGCCCACGTGGAGCTGGACGACGCGGTGTGGACGGCCGTCGGACGGGCGGTGACCACCGTCCTGCACAACGTGCGGCTGCACGCGCAGGCCGACCAGGTCGTGGTGCACGCCGACACCGACGGCTCCACGTGGGAGGTCGTGGTGTCCGACGACGGGGTGGGCTTCGACCAGGGGAACCAGCCGCTCGGCTTCGGTCTCGACACGCAGGTCGGCCAGGCGCTGCGCGACGTCGGCGTGACCGTGGACGTCAGCTCGGCGCCGGGCCGCGGAACCTCGGTGACCATCACCGGGCCGGTGGCGGAGGTGGACGCATGACCGTGCGACGCACGCGTGTGGTGGTGATCGACGACAGCACCGTGATCCGCGGCGGTTTCGCCACCGTGCACCCGGGGCTCGACGTCGTGGCGACCTACGCCAGCGTGGAGGACTTCGAGGCCGCGCCGGTGCACTGCGACGTCGTCGTCCTCGACCTGCTCCTGCGCGGTCCCCAGGGCACGTCGACCACCACGAAGCAGGGCCGCGCGGCCATCCGCGCCCTGCGCGAGCGCGGGCTGCGGGTGTGCCTCTACACCGATGAGCGCCGCCCCATCGTGCTCGCGCTGTGCCTGCGTGCCGGCGCGCTCGGCGTGGTCCACAAGGCCGACCCGCCCCACGTCACGATGCAGGCGATCGAGGACGTCCGCAGCGACCGCGTCGTGGTCACCCAGTCGCTCGTCGGGCTGACCGAGCTGCTCGACCGCCGCGGCGCCCGGCTCGACCTCAGCACCCGCCAGCGCGAGGTGATCTCGGGCCGTGCCCGCGGCCGGCACTGGGCCGACATCGCCGCCACCCTCTACATCACCGAGGACACGGCCCGGGAGCACTACCGGGTGGCCTGCCGCAAGCTGCGCGACTACCTCCAGCACACCAGTCCGGGCGACATCGAGCGCGCGGTGGGGCTTGCCCCGGGGGACGTCCTCGACGAGGAGTGACCCCCCGATTCCGGGGGTTCCGACGCCGGGCGCGCGCCCGCAGGATGGAACAGGGACTGGGCCGGCCCGCATGGTGCCGGCCTCGCCCCATCGGGAGGGACCTACTCGGGGGGACGCATCGACCGGGACGCGCCGCGCGCGCCCCGGCCGATGCGTGTCTGAGGTCCTCCGGTCAGCGGACCAGCAGCCTCTCGATGTTGTCGAAGGCCTGCCGCGCGTTGCCGCGCCACATCCGGCCGAAGACCGGCATCGCCAGGCGGCCGAGACGCCCTTCGGGGCGCACCGTCCACGTCCAGCCGATGCGGACGCCGGTTCCCGCCGGCTCGAACGTCCAAGCGCCGTCGAGCGACGTGATCAGGTGCTTCATCGGGCCCGTGATGCCGGAGATCCGGTAGGTGAACCGCGACGGGCTCTCGACCGCCGTCAGCTCCTCGCGCATCGTGCCGCCGTCCGCCAGGACGATGGTGCGCGTCTGCCCGGGCGTGCGCCACGGGCCCTCCTGGTCGCGGACCTGCGCGATGCGCGGGATCGCGGCGTACCGGCGGTCGAACAGCGCCGTGAGGTCGAGCTCGAGCAGCCGCTCGAACGCCTCGGCCACCTCGAGCGGGTAGGTGCGGGTGTAGCGCAGAACCACGTGGTCGGTCATGCCCCGACCGTAGGCGGCAGCCCCCACGATGACCAGCGTTGCGGACCCGAGATCTTGCGGGTGCCCGTGGGCCGGGCGAGGCTGGGACGCGATGAGCAATCTCGACGAGCTGGTCCAGGTCGTCACCGCCCGCCAGCGTGAGCTCGGCCGCCCGGCGATCGTCGGCATCTCGGGGTTCGGTGGGTCGGGCAAGTCCACCCTCGCCCGTCGCCTGGTTGCCGCCCTGCCCGACGCCGTGCGGCTGCGCGGTGACGACTTCCTCGACCCGGTGCGGGTGCACCGGCGCTCGCCCGACTGGGACGGCGTCGAGCGCGACCGGCTCGTGGACGACGTGCTGCGTCCGTTCCGCGACGAGGTCCCCGGGGAGTTCCAGCGCCACGACTGGGACCGGGGCCGCCTCACCGAGCCCGAGCCGGTGCCGCGTGCCGACGTCCTCGTGATCGACCTCGTGGGCCTGTTCCACCCCACGACGCTGCCGCTGCTCGACCTGGCGGTCTGGTGCGAGATCGACCTGTGGACCGCGACGCAGCGCGGCATCGCGCGCGACCGCGACGACGGCAACGACCACGACCGGGTGTGGACCGAGGTCTGGGAGCCGAACGAGCGCGACTTCGAGCAGCGGTTCGCCCCGCGCGAGGTCGCCGACGTGCTCTTCCCGACCCGCTGAGCGCTCACCCGTCACCCTGCGAGTCCCCGGAGCCGCGCCTAGCGTGGAGGCATGACCTCCACCGACGTGCACACCGATCGTCGGCTCGGCTGGGCCCTGCTCGCGGCGGCGATCGCGCAGATCGTCGCCCCGGTGGTCCAGGCCCTCGCCGACGTCGCCCGGCCCGGCGACGACAGCGACTCGCTGCTCATCACCCCGGCCGGCTGGGCGTTCTCGATCTGGAGCCTCATCTACGGGCTCGCCCTGGCCCACGCGATCGCCACCCTGTGGCGCGGTGACGGGGTGGGAAAGCGGCGCTTCGTGGTCGACCTGATCCTGCTCTACGTCGGTGCGACCGTCTGGATCGCGGTGTCGGCGGCCGCCATCAGCTGGGCCACGTTCCTCGTGCTGGCCTTCATGACCGCCGTGGCGATCGACGCGGCCCGCCTCGCGGCGCACACCCGCCCGGTCGAGCCCGCGTGGACCACCTGGCTCGCCCGCGCGACCTCGGGCATCTACGCCGGCTGGGTCAGCGCGGCGGTCTTCCTCAACCTCGGCACGGGGGTGCTCGAGCTCGACCTCGCCGAGCCCGACGACCGCGGCTGGCAGATCGCCCTGCTCGTCGCGGCCGTCGTCTTCGCCCTCGCGGTGAACTCGCAGCTGCCGCGGAGCCCGGGCTACGCGGCAGCCGTCATGTGGGCGCTGGTCGGCATCATCGCCGCCGTCGCCGGGGAGTCGACGACCGCGCTGGTCATCGCGGTCGCAGCCATCGTGCTGCTCGCGGCGCAGACGGCGTGGCAGTCCTCGCGAGCGCTCCCGGACTGACGCGACACCACTCGTAACCCGGGCGACCCGCAGTTCTTGACACCAACACCCACACGAAACACCTGCGCAACATCGCGTTCCTAGCGTGACGACGTCGGGGAGATCCCACGTCGAGAGGAACATGGTGAGACGCACACCCATCCGAACAGGGGTAGCCCTGTCACTGGCCTGCATGACCGGGGCGGTCCTGATCGCCGCCGGCACCCCGGCCACCAGCGCCGAGGGGACGACCGACGCCGGCTCGTACCTCGCACCGCGGTTCACCGCCGCCGACCTCACCGGCGACGACGCCGTCACGCAGGAGGACGTCGACCTGCTCGCCGGCCGCGTCGGCACGACGTCGGCCGACGACGGCTGGGCCGCCGTGTCCGCCGCCGACCACGACGGCGACGACACCATCACCGTCACCGACGTGGCCCGACTCGCGCAGGCGATGATCTACGACGACGGGAAGTTCGAGCTCGTCGAGGCGTCGGTCCTGGACATGCAGGCCGCGATGAACGCCGGCGTGCTGACCTCGGTGGACCTCACCCGGCAGTACCTCGACCGCATCGAGGCCTACGACAACGCGAAGGTCGACCCCGCCGCGAACGGCCGGCCGCTCAAGTCGATCATCTCGACGAACCCCGAGGCACTCGACCTGGCCGCCGCGGCCGACGCCGAGCGCGCCGAGAACGGCATGACGAGCGTGCTGCTCGGCATCCCCGTGGCGCTGAAGGACAACTACGACACGAAGGACATGCCGACCACGGCCGGCTGTGCGTGCTGGGAGGAGAACCAGACGCAGGACGACGCCGAGATGGTCGAGGGCCTGCGCGCCCAGGGCGCCGTCGTGCTGGCGAAGGCCAGCCTCGACGAGTTCGCCTACGGCTTCAGCTCGCAGTTCTCCGCCTTCCAGGGCGTCACCGTGAACGGCGACACCACGACGCAGCGCAGCACGCTGGTCGCGAGCCCTTACGCCACGAGCAAGACCGCGGGCGGCTCCTCGGGCGGCACCGGTGCCTCGATCTCGGCGAACCTCGCCGCGCTCGGCTTCGGTTCCGACACCGGAGGCTCGATCCGCGTCCCGTCGAGCTACAACCAGCTCGTCGGCGTCCGGCCCACGGTGGGCCTCGCCTCGCGCGACGGCATCGTGCCGCTGGCCCTGTCGCAGGACACCGGCGGCCCGATGGCGCGCTCGGTCTCCGATGCAGCGATCGCGATGGACGCCGTGGTCGGCGTCGACGAGAACGACACGGTCACGCAGCGACAGATCGGCAAGGTGCCGAACTCGTACACGAAGTACCTCGACCCGAACGCCCTCGAGGGCAAGCGGATCGGCTACTTCCCGCAGATGGTCCCGTCGCTGACCGCGACGAACGCCGGACAGGCCGCCGCGGCCCGCCGCTTCGAGCAGGCGAAGGCCGACCTCGAAGCGCAGGGCGCCACCGTCGTCCCGGTGCAGATGACCGCCGAGGAGGGCACCGCGTTCACCCGCGTGCTCAACGAGGGCAGCGGCAGCACGAACGAGTTCAAGCACGACCTCGCGCAGTACATGGCGACGCACCTGTCGTCCGAGGTCGAGGCGAACACGCTGCAGGGCATCATCGACAGCGGCAAGTTCGCGCCCGCCTACCGTTCCACGTACGTCCAGCGGAATGGCATCACCGAGGAGACCTACCAGGCGTGGGCCGGGCCGAACGGCTCGCACACGACGCAGCTCGCGCTCGGTCACACGCAGGTGACGGCCCTGCTCGATGCGCAGGACATCGACGCGGTCGTCTACCCCTCCGGAACGCAGTACGGCACCTTCAGCACCAACATGCGGCTCAGCCCGAACACCGGGATGCCGGCCGTGACGGTGCCGATGGGCGCTGACGCCGCGGACCCCTCGGCGGGCATGAACCTGGAGTTCCTGGGTCGCCAGTTCGACGAGGGCCCGCTGCTCGGGTTGGCCTACGACTACGAGCAGGGCACGCGCCATCGCACCACGCCGGCGCTCTACGGCCCGCTCGCGCAGGAGGCACCGTGAACCGCGACCAGACGATCCGAGGACGACAGATGACGAAGAAGACGATGCGGCGCGGCGCGGTCGGGGCGATCTCGGTGGCCCTGCTGGGCGGTGCGCTGGCGATGACGCCCGCGCAGGCCGACGAGCCGACGTTCGCGGTGACCACCTCGGACTCCAGCGTGGCCGTCGGCGACGAGGTCACCGTCACGGTGGCGGCCGAGAACGTGCAGGACGTGTTCGCCTACGAGCTCGCCCTGGACTTCGACCCGGCGGTGCTGGCCTACGAGGCCGACAGCGCGTCGACCGACGTGACCGGCTCGACCTACGCGTCGGTGCAGGGCGACCTCGTCGTGCTGCACACCAAGCTGGGCACCTCGCCGGCCGCGGAGGGCGACGTGTCGCTCGTCTCGGCGACGTTCACGGCCCGCAAGGCAGGCACCGCGGCCCTCGCCGTGCCGTCGCTGAAGCTCGTCGGCACCGACGGTGAGGCTCGCACGGTCGAGGTCGAGGGCGCGTCCGTTGCCGTCGACCGGATCGCGGCACCGACCGCCGTCACCGCCCCGAAGATCTCGGGCAGTGCCCAGGTCGGCAAGGTGCTCGCGGTCTCGCCCGGCACGTGGTCGGTGAAGGGCGTCTCCACGCGGGTGCAGTGGCTGCGCAACGGCAAGGCCATCGCCGGGGCCACGCGCTCGACGTACCGCCTGACGGCGGCGGACTACAAGGCCTCGATCTCCGCCCGCGTGACGGCCACCAAGGCCGATCACGCCGACGGCACCGCGGTCGCGAGGGCGATCAGGGTGACGACGAAGGCCGTGAGCCGCACGGGCGCCAAGGTGCCCGGCTCGGTGAAGGCCAAGGCGGCTTTCAAGGCGCGGGTGTCGGTGAAGGCCTCGGGGATCAGTCCCCAGGGCACGATCCGGGTCTACGTGGGCGGCCGGCTCGTCAAGAAGAACGTCGAGGTCAAGGACGGCAGCGCGACGGTCTGGCTGCGCGTGGCGAAGAAGGGCCGCTCGGCGGTGCGCTTCGTCTACGTCCCGCAGTCGGGTGTCGAGGGCAGCTCCCGTCTGGTGAAGCTGCGCGTGCGCTGACGTCGGGTCCCAGGCGGCCGCGGATCCGGGGTGACAGACCCCCGGGTCCGCGGCCTTCCCGCGTCCGGGACCGTGGGGCAGACTCGACGCGTGTTCGACCGAAGCGACGAGACCCTGCGCGACCGCGACAACCTCAAGTGGACGACGACGCCCGCCGACGTGCTGCCGGCATGGGTCGCCGACATGGACGTCGAGGTGCCCGAGGTCGTGGTCCGGGCGGTGCACGAGCGGCTCGCGCGCGGCGACGTGGGGTATCCCGACTTCGACGCCCCCGATCCCCTCGTGGCGGCGTTCGAGCGGCGCATGTCCGATCGGCACGGCTGGGACCCGGCCGGCGGGCGCGGCCGGCTGTTCACCGACGTCATCCAGGCGTTCCAGGTGCTGGTGGAGACGCTCACCGCTCCCGGTGACGGCATCGCGCTGCACGTGCCGAGCTACCCGGTCTTCCTGACCTCGATCGCCGACGCCGGCCGCACGGTCGTCCCGCTGCCCCTCGAGGCGACGGCTGACGAGCTGGTCGACCTGTGGCGGCGCGAGGGCGTGGCGCTCGTCGTGCTCGTCAACCCGCACAACCCGTCGGGCCGGATGCTGGCGACGGAGCAGCTGCGACCGATCGCCGAGGCGGCGGCAGCGCTGGACCTCGTGGTCCTCGCCGACGAGATCCACGCCGACCTCGCGTTCGACGGCCGGCGGCACGTGCCGTTCGCCTCGCTGGGCCGCGACGTCGAGGACCGCACGGTGACGGTGACCTCGGCCTCGAAGTCCTTCAACCTGGCGGGGCTGCACTGCGCCGTGGCCCACGTCGGACCCGCCCGGGTGCGCGAGGCACTGGCCGCGCTGCCGTTCGCCTACCTCGGCGGGGTCAGCACACTCTCTCGCGCCGCCGCGGTGGCCGCCTGGACCGAAGGTGACGCGTGGCTGACCGAGCTCGTCGCCGTGCTCCAGGCCCATCGCGACACGGTCACTGCCTGGGCCCACGAGGTGGGCGTGGGAGTCCGCCCCGCCGAGGCGACCTACCTCGCGTGGCTGGACTTCGGCGCCACGCCGATCGCGGACGACCCGGCCGGCCGGATCCTCGAGCGCGGCCGGGTCCGGCTCGCGCCCGGTCCCGACTTCACGGCGCACACCTCGCTGGACTCCTCCACCTTCGCGCGGCTCAACTTCGGCACCAGCGCCGAGCGGCTGAGCCGCCTGCTCGACCGGATCGGGGACACGCTCACTGGTAGGTGATGAGCTCCGGGTGGGGGCGCACGCGGCGCCAGGTCTGGGCGACGTCGAGCATCGGCTCGTCCTCGTCGACGAAGTTCTTCCAGCCCCAGCCGACGTTCGCGGGGGCATCCTCGCGGATGACGCCCCACGTGCCGAACTTCGCGCCCGGACTGCCCTGGCCGTCCACGTGGATGACCGTGGAGAGCTCCGGGTGATCGGTGCGCACCCGGTCGCGGTTCCGGATCATCTGCGTCTGGAACTGGTGCAGCACGAACACCTTCTGCGGCAGTGCGTGCTTGCGCGTGAGGGCGGCGAGCCACGCCGAGGTGCGGTTGACCTCCTTCGCGCCGACGTGGCCGATCCGCTGCAGAGGCTTGCCCTTCGGCCCAAGCCGCCACTCGGGGTCGAGGGCCAGGCCGACGTGGGGGCGCCGCAGCAGCGACTCGTACTCCTTGGCCTGCGTGAGGAACGACGAGCGGCCCGGCTGGAGGTCGAGGATCACGACGATGCCGGCCTTCTCGGCCGCGTCGACGAGCGGCTCGAGGTCGGACACCTCGGTGCGGGCGGAGTAGTCGCCGTGCGGTCCCTTGTCGGCGGCCGCGACGGTGGTGATGATCTCGAACGCGGGGACGAAGTGCTCGTCCGGCGCCGCCTTCCGGTACTTGCGCACGAGCTTGCGGACGCGGGCGACGGAGGCCTTCGTGCCCTGTTCCCCGAGCACGCCGAGCGCCGGGCCGGACGGGTGCCCGTACATGGCGACGAGGTGCTTGCCGCGGGTGGCGAACCAGCCACCGCCGACCGCCTGGGCGTCCGTCCGCACCACGCGCACGGCGTAGTCGTCGGCGCCGAGGGAGAGCAGGGCGCCGTCGGGGTCGCAACGCAACAGCTTCGCCGAGGGCGCGTGCCGGCGCGGGTCGGTGGCGATGCGCACGAGGTCGGCGTCGCCCAGGTCGGCCATCGCGAGCAGCTCGCGGGACGGCTTCCCGGTGGCGGCGATGGTGGGGCGGACGGCGCGCTCGATCGGGTCTGCTCCGGCTCCGGCGGCGTCGTCCGCGGCCAGGATGCGGGCGCCGAGCCGCTTCGCCTCGGCCCGACCCGCCTCGGTGTCCGGCAGCGCCGGCACGCCGAGGTCGAGCGCACGGTCGAGGGCGGCCTGCGGCTCCTCGGCGGGAACCAGCACGACGGCCGATGCGGATTCGAGCAGGAAGCGCGAGGCGGCGACGACGTCGCCGGCCGGGGCCGCGGCGAGCCCGGACGGCTCGGCGGCCCGGACGGTCTCGGCGTCGGGCCCGGAGTCCTCGCCCTCGCACGCGGCCAGCAGTGTCGTCAGCAGGACGACGGCGCCGGTGGCGGCGAGGAGACGGCGGAACGGGTGCACCCGGCGACGGTACCCGGCTCGTCGGAACGGCGACGCGCTGAGCACCGCTCGTTATGCTCTGCCGGGTGATGATTCAGGCGACCGACCAGGAGATCGACGGACTCGCGGGCTTCATGGTCGACCTGATGGACCGGATGGGCCTGTTCGGTGCCGCCCTCGCGGTGGGCCTGGACAACCTCTTTCCCCCGATCCCCAGCGAGATCGTGCTGCCGATGGCGGGCCTGGCCGCGAGCCAGGGCCGGTTCTCCCTCGCCGGTGCACTGTTCGCCACCACCGCCGGCTCCGTGATCGGCGCCTGCATCATGTACTGGCTCGGGCGCCTCTTCGGGCGCGACCGCACCGCCTGGGTGTTCGAGCGGACCCCCTTGCTGAAGCTGCGCGATCTCGAGGTCACCGAGGCCTGGTTCGCCAAGCACGGCACGAAGGCGATCTTCTTCGGCCGGATGGTGCCGATCTTCCGCAGTCTCATCTCGATCCCGGCCGGCGTGGAGCGGATGTCCTTCGGCATCTTCCTGCTGCTGACGACCCTCGGCAGCCTGATCTGGAACTCGATCTTCGTCGGCGCCGGCTACACGCTGGGCGAGAACTGGCACGTCATCGAGCCCTGGGCCGACTGGTTCCAGCGCCTCGTGATCCTGGCCGTCCTCGTGGTCTGCGGCTGGTTCGTCATCACCCGCGTCCGCGAGCTGCGCGACCCGCGCGAGCGCTGACGGTTTCCCCGGGTCAGTCGCGCAGCGACGGGGGGACGCCGGCGTTCTCGGCGTCGGCGTCGACGATCTGCTGCTGGAGGCGGCGCAGGTCGGCGCTGGTCCAGCCCTCGGGCTGCAGCACCGAGGCCCAGGCGGCGACGTGCTCGCCGACGAAGTCGTGGCCGTGTCCCGACGGGACGGCCATCCCCACCGCCATGTCGGCCGAGGTCTGCCAGAAGGTGACGATCGGGTACCAGCGCATCGCGTTCGCGACGTCGGAGCCGCGCGGCTCGGAGAGCCAGTCGGGCTTGTCCCAGATCAGGTCCGGGCTCCACCACGTGATCGGGTCGGACGGGTGCACGAGGTAGAGCAGGTGCGGCCCGTCCCACGGCCGGGTCAGGGGGATCGTCGGTCCCCACGGGTCGTTCGTGAAGCGCACCGTGCGCCCGTCGCGGAAGATCGGCTCGATCTCGCGGCTGCCCGGGTCGCGCTGCTCGCGGAACTCGGTGAACAGCGAGTTGAACCCCGGGGGCCCGACGAAGAGCCCGCCCGAGGTCCGGTTGCGCAGGTCGGCCTCGCCGCTGAACGCCGTCTCGAGCGCGAACGAGCCCAGGCTCTCGCCGAAGAGGTACAGCCGCGGCCGGTCGTCGGCGGGCAGGGCGCTCCACCGCTCGTAGACGGCGTCGAAGAGGGCGCGGCCGGCGTGGCGTGCGGCGCGCTGGTCGACCAGGAACGACACCCAGGACGGCAGGTGCGAGTACTGCATCGACACGATCGCCGAGTCGCCGCCGGTGAGGTACTCGAACGAGTTCGACGCGCTCGGCTCGATGAAGCCCGAGCCCGTCGTCCCGGCCACCAGCAGGTTGGCGCGGTCGAAGCCGCCCGCCCGCTCCAGGTCGTCGACGGCGAGCCGCGCCCGCTCCTCGACGTCCTCGGCGTTGGCGGTGCCGGCGTAGGCGCGGATCGGGTCGAGGGCCGGCCTGCCGGTGAACTCCGCGATCTCCTCGCCGCTCGGGCCGCGTGCCACGAAGCGGCGTCCCTGCCGGCCGAGGTCCTCCCACGCCAGCTCGGAGTCCGGGCTGCCCGACCTCAAGGTGCTGGTGGGCGCCTCGAGGCTCGACGAGACCTGCTGGTCACCCAGCGCGAAGGAGGAGTCCACCGCGGCGATGGCGTTGTCGTAGACGACGCCGCTCAGTGTGAAGAACGTCAGCGCGGCCACGAGGACCACGCCGGTGGCGCGGGCGGCCTGTGCGCCGATCCGACGGGCCAGGAGGGCCGAGACCCACCGGGTGGCGCGACGCAGCCCCCGGCCGGCCGCGACCAGCAGGGCGAACACGAGCACGGCGACGACCGGCACCGTGACGAGGCGCCAGGCGCTGGCGTCGCCCATGCCCATGAGCTCGCGGACCCGGTCCTGCTGGCGCACGCTCATCACGTCGACGATCCCGAGCGCGACGAGCCCGACTCCGATCGTCCAGCGCCACTGCCGCCGGCTCGGTCGTCGCGCCTCGCGGTCGGCGAAGGCGCGCCAGACCCAGGCGAGGGCGACGCCCAGGCCGTACCCGATCGCGGCCGTGACGCCCGTGACGAGTCCTTGGAACAGGGCGGGCCGGGGCAGCAGGGACGGCGTCAGGGACAGCAGGGCGAAGGCGAAGGCGCCGAGGAGTCCCGGCAGCGTGAGCCGGATCCACCCGCGCAGGCGGTCGTGCATGGCCGAAGTCTGACAGGTCGAAGGCAGGCGCCGAGCGCGGTAGCGTCGGGAGCATGGCCCATCAGCTCTTCATCGCAGGACAGTGGCGCGACGCCGAGGGCGGCGCGACCTTCGACGTCGAGAACCCCGCGACGGGGGAGACGCTCGCGACGGTGGCCGACGCCTCCGTGGCCGACGGCAGGGCGGCGCTCGACGCCGCGGTCGCCGCGCAGGCCGACTGGGCGCGCACCGCGCCGCGCGACCGCGGGGAGATCCTGCGGCGCGCGTTCGAGATCATCACCGAGCGCGCCGACGAGCTGGCCGAGCAGATGACCGCCGAGATGGGCAAGCCCGTCAGCGAGTCGAAGGCCGAGATCGCCTACGGGGCCGAGTTCTTCCGCTGGTTCGCCGAGGAGTCCGTGCGGATCGCCGGCCGCCACTCCGTCGCCCCCAACGGCGCCACTCGGCTGCTGACGCTGAAGCAGCCCGTGGGCCCGTGCCTGATGATCACGCCGTGGAACTTCCCGCTCGCGATGGGCACCCGCAAGATCGGCCCGGCGATCGCGGCCGGCTGCACGATGGTGGTCAAGCCCGCCTCGCTGACGCCGCTCACGATGCTGAGCCTGGGCGAGATCCTCACCGAGGCCGGCCTGCCCGACGGCGTCCTCAACATCGTCACGACGAAGAGCACCGGGAAGGTGATGGAGCCGATCATCCGCGACCCCCGGCTGCGCAAGCTCACGTTCACCGGCTCCACCGAGGTGGGTCGCTCCCTCATCGAGCAGGCGGCCGAGGGCGTCCTGCGCGTCTCGATGGAGCTCGGCGGCAACGCCCCGTTCCTGGTCTTCGAGGACGCCGACCTGGAGAAGGCGGTCGACGGCGCGATGCTGGCCAAGATGCGCAACATCGGCGAGGCCTGCACGGCCGCGAACCGCTTCATCGTCCACGAGTCGCTCGCGGAGGAGTTCGCCACGCGCTTCGCGAAGCGGATGGAGCAGGCCGAGGTGGGCCCGCTCGTCGAGGCCAAGCAGCGCGACAAGGTGGCCGAGCTCGTCGACGACGCGAAGCAGCACGGTGCCACGGTGCTCACCGGCGGCGCGGTGCCTGACGGTGCCGGCTACTACTACCCGCCCACCGTTCTGACCGGCGTCCCCCGGGAGGCCCGGGTCTGGCGTGAGGAGATCTTCGGGCCGGTCGCGCCGATCTTCACGTTCTCCGACGACGACGAGGCGCTGCAGATGGCCAACGACACCGAGTACGGTCTCGTCGCCTACGCGTTCACGCAGAGCTACTCGCGCGCGATCAAGGTCTACGAGGGCCTCGACACCGGCATGGTCGGCATCAACCAGGGTGTCGTCTCCAACCCGGCCGCACCGTTCGGCGGGATGAAGGCGTCGGGCTTCGGTCGCGAGGGCGGCGACGAGGGCATCGAGGAGTACCTCGAGACCAAGTACGTGGGTCTGGCCCCGTGATCCGCCCGCCCGTCGCCAGGCGCGGCGGGTGCTTCGGAACTCACCTCATGTGACTCATGTGGTGTGCGTCATGACACTTTGGTCACCCCTGTGTAGTTCTTTGGGACCCTTCTCGACGGCTCCGCGCCCGCAGGGCGCCGAAACGCCGACAGGCGAGGACCGCCGCGGGTAGCGTCCTGCCGGAGCGGTCCGGAGGGAGCCGGACACGCTCCCTCAGGACCCAGCAACGACGGGCCGGATCGCACCGATCGGGCCCGATCTCGTCCTGCCTTCGCGTGCTCTGAAGCTCCCTCTGTCGAGAGGTCTCGTATTTCCATGGCGTTCCGTCTGCACCGCCGTCTGCTCACCTGTGCCACCGCCTTCACCCTGATCGCGCTCAGCCTCGCCGGGACCATGACGGTCCTCGCGCCCGCGCCGGTCGCCGAGGCTGCACCCGCGCCCGCGTTCGACTGCACGGTCCCGCGCTTCTTCGCCCAGGCCGAGGACCCGGTGGGCACCGTCAAGCTCAACACCGGCTCGTACACGACCTCGGGTGGTTCCCAGTGGACCCAGATCGGAACGAACTACACCGGCGCGAACGTGTTCAACGCGCTCGCGTTCAACCCGACCGACGAGTACCTCTACGGCACGTTCTACGGACAGACCTCGGGCACGAACATCCGTGGCTCGCTCGCCCGCATCAACCGCTCGGGTGCCGTGACGCCGCTGGGCGACGCGAGCACGGCGCTGGGTGCGCCCCCGAGCACCCTGTGGGACAGCGGCGAGTTCGACGCCGACGGCAACTACTACGTGGCCTCGGGCAACGCCGGCACGACGACGATCCAGAGGATCGCCGGGCTGAAGAACGTCACGAGCACCTCGAGCACCCCGCGACCGACGCGCACGACGATCACCCTCTCGCGGAGCATCCGCTTCGCCGACCTGACGTTCCTCAAGGGCTACCTGTGGGCCGCCAACTACGGCCAGGCGTCCGAGCTCTACCGCATCAACCCCTCCACCGGTGCCGTCACGGCCTTCACGGTGCCGACCGACATCATGCCGACCAACTCCTACGGCTCGGCGTTCACGATGACGAACGGCAACCTCGCCCTCATCGCGACCAACGGCTTCATGTACCAGATCGCGATCCGCAACGCCGACCAGGCGACGCCCACGTTCGAGCTGATCAGCCGCGTGACCGCCCCGTCGAACCAGCGCAGCGACGCGACGAACTGCGCCACCGCCCTGGAGTCGAAGCTCAGCGTGACGAAGACCGGCCCCGCCACCGTCGTCGTCGGCAAGACCATCACGTGGCGCGTCGTGGTGAAGAACGAGGGCCCGGGCAACACGTCGGGCTTCGTCCTCAACGACGTGCTCCCGAACAACCTCGGCAACGTCAGCGTGACGAGCACCGACACGTCGTGCGTCGTGACCGGCACCACGCAGAAGATCGCCACGTGCAACGGCGGCTACCTCCCGGTCGGCGCCGAGGCGGTCGTCAACGTCAGCGCCACCGCGCCCTCCACCCCGGGCCCGCTGATCAACAAGGCCTACGCCATCGGCAACGAGGACCCGAACCCCGCCCCGCCGGCCACGGCGGAGACGCAGGTCGTCCTCGCCACCGAGGTCAACGTCCCGGCCACGGTCACGGACACCTCGAACGGCACGTACGACCGCACCTCGGTGAAGGGCGGCACGGTCGCCTACGCCGCCGGTCGCTACACCTACACGCCGCCGGCGGGCTTCTCCGGCTCGGACTCCTTCACGTACCGCATGTCCGACGGGACGCTCGTGACCGTCCTCGTCCAGGTCACGCCGCAGGCGGACCCGGGCAGCCGCACGACGCAGGCCGAAGTCCCCGTGACGATCTCCGAGGCAGCCCTCCAGGCGCTCGGCCGGGGCACGGGCCTCGAGCTCGTCGGTGTCGGCTCGCCCGAGCACGGAACGGTCGCACTGGACCAGGGCGTCGTGACCTACACCCCGGCCCCCGGGTTCTCCGGCACCGGCCGCTTCACGTACACGCTGCGCGACGCCTCCGGCCAGGAGGTCACCCAGACGATCACCGTCACCGTGACCAACGTCTTCAGCGACGAGACCGCCGTCGAGGACGGTGTGACGACGCCGCAGAACACCGCGAAGAAGATCCCGCTCGCCGACGTGGTCTCCCCGTCGGGCCGGCCGCTCGACCCGACGAAGGTGACGGTCCCCGGTGCTCCCGACCACGGTCGCGTGACGGTCGACCCGGTCACGGGCGAGCTGACCTACACCCCGGACGCCGGCTACGTCGGTGACGACGAGTTCGACGTCCGCGTGTGCGACACCTCGGACCCGGCCCAGTGCACGACGGTCACCATCGCGGTGACGGTCTCGCCCAACACGGTGACGGCCGACGACGACACGGCTTCGACCCCGGTGGCGACGCCCCGGACGATCAACGTCCGCGGCAACGACGAGAGTGCCTCGGGCCAGCCCTTCGCGGCGCCGAGCGTCACGACGGCCCCGGCCCACGGCAGCACCGTGGTCGAGTCCGACGGCCGCATCACCTACACGCCGACCGCCGGCTTCTCCGGTGTGGACACCTTCCAGTACCGCGTCTGCGACACCTCCACGCCCACCGCGGAGTGCGACACCGCCACGGTGACGGTCACGGTGACGAACGTCTTCGCCGAGGAGACGGCCGCCGAGGACGGCGTCACTACGCGCCAGAACACGCCGAAGGACATCCCGCTGACCGACGTGGTCTCCGCCACCGGCAAGCCGCTCGACCCGACCAAGGTCACGGTGTCCGAGGAGCCGAGCCACGGCGACGTGACGGTCGACCCCACCACGGGCGAGCTGACCTACACGCCGGACGCCGGCTACGTCGGCGCCGACCGGTTTGACGTCCGCGTGTGCGACACGTCGAGCCCGGTCCAGTGCAGCACCGTCACGATCAACGTCACGGTGACCGCCAACACGGTGACGGCCACCGCCGACACGGCCACCACGCCCGTCGAGACCCCGCGGACGATCAACGTCCGAGGCAACGACGACAGCGCCTCGGGCCAGTCGCTCGCGGCGCCGACGGTGACGACGGCTCCCGCCCACGGCACCGCCGTGGTGGAGTCCGACGGCCGGATCACCTACACGCCGACCGCCGGCTTCTCGGGTGAGGACACGTTCGAGTACCGGGTCTGCGACACCTCGACGCCCACGGCGGCCTGCGACACAGCCACGGTGACGGTCACGGTGACGAACGTCTTCAGTGACGGGAGCGCGGTCGAGGACGGCGTCACGACGCCGCAGAACACCCCGAAGGACATCCCGCTCGCTGACGTGGTCGCGCCCTCGGGCAAGCCGCTCGACCCCGCCGCGGTGACCATCCCCGAGGCACCCGCGCACGGCGAGGTCACGGTCGATCCGACCACGGGCGAGCTGACCTACACCCCGGACCCGGGCTACTCGGGCGACGACGAGTTCGACGTGCGCGTGTGCGACACCTCGAGCCCGGCGCAGTGCACTACGGTCACGATCGAGGTCACGGTCGGCGCGAACACCGTCGCGGCGTCCGACGACACCGCGACCACCGAGGTGGGGACGGCGACCGCGGTCCTGGTCCGCCAGAACGACACCTCGCTCTCGGGCCAGGCGCTCGCGCTGCCGTCCGTGACGACGGCTCCGGAGCACGGCACCGCCTCCGTCACGGTGGACGGCCGCATCGTCTACACCCCGGCGGACGGCTTCTCCGGTGAGGACACGTTCGAGTACCGCGTGTGCGACACCTCGACGCCGACCGCCGTGTGCGACACCGCCACGGTGACGGTCACGGTCGAGAACGTCTTCAGCGACGGGACCGCGGCGCAGGACGGCGTGAAGACGCCCCAGAACACCGCCAAGGACATCCCGCTCGCCGACGTGGTCTCCGCGACCGGCAAGCCGGTCGACCCGACCAAGGTCACGGTCTCCGAGGAGCCCGGCCACGGCGAGGTCACGGTCGACCCGGCCACGGGCGAGCTGACCTACACCCCCGATGCCGGCTACACCGGTGGCGACGAGTTCGAGGTGCGCGTCTGCGACACCTCGGACCCGGTCCAGTGCAGCACGGTGACGATCGGCGTCACGGTCGGCGCGAACACGGTCGAGGCGGCCGACGACTCGGCCACCACGGCGGTCGAGACGGCCCGGACGATCAACGTCCGTGGCAACGACGACAGCGCGTCGGGCCAGGCGCTCGCGGCTCCGACGGTGACGACGGCTCCGGAGCACGGCACCGCCGTGGTCGAGTCCGACGGCCGGATCACGTACACCCCCGAGGACGGCTTCTCCGGTGAGGACACGTTCGAGTACCGCGTGTGCGACACCTCCACGCCGGCCGCGGTGTGCGACACGGCCGCGGTGACGGTCACGGTCGAGAACGTCTTCAGTGACGAGAGCGCGGTCGAGGACGGCGTCTCGACGCCGCACAACACGGCGAAGAAGATCGAGCTGGACGACGTCGTCTCCGCGACCGGCAAGCCGCTCGACCCGACGAAGGTCACCATCCCCCTGGCTCCCGAGCACGGGACCGCCACGGTCGACCCGGTCACGGGCCAGCTGACCTACACGCCGGTCCCCGGGTACACCGGTGACGATCAGTTCGAGGTGCGCGTGTGCGACACGTCCGCCCCGGTCCAGTGCATGAGGGTCACGATCGAGGTCTCGGTCGGCGCGAACACCGTCGACGCGGCCGACGACTCGGCCACCACGGCGGTCGAGACGCCCCGGACGATCAACGTCCGTGGCAACGACGACAGCGCCTCGGAGCAGCCCTTTGCGGCGCCCACGGTCACGAAGGCGCCGGAGCACGGCACCACCGTGGTCGAGTCCGACGGCCGGATCACATACACCCCCGAGGCTGGGTTCTCCGGTGAGGACACGTTCGAGTACCGCGTGTGCGACACCTCCACGCCGGCCGCCGTGTGCGACACGGCCACGGTGACGGTCACGGTCGAGAACGTCTTCGCCGACGAGACCGCCGTCGAGGACGGCGTCGCGACGCCGCAGAACACTCCGAAGGACATCCCGCTCAGTGACGTGGTCTCGCCCTCCGGCAAGCCGCTCGACCCCACCGCGGTCACCGTCCCCGACGGTCCCGACCACGGCGAGGTCACGGTCGACCCGACCACGGGCGAGCTGACCTACACCCCGGACCCGGGCTACTCCGGTGACGACGAGTTCGAGGTCCGCGTGTGCGACACGTCGGTCCCGGCCCAGTGCACCACCGTCACGATCGGCGTCGAGGTGTCCGCGAACGCGGTCGCCGCGGCCGACGACTCCGCGACGACGGCGCTCGGCACCGAGGTCGACGTCGACGTGAGGGACAACGACGGCTCGGCCTCCGGCCAGACGCTGGCACACCCGACGGTCACGACGGCCCCGGCCCATGGCACCGCCGTGGTGGACGCCGACGGCCTGGTCACCTACACGCCCGAGGCCGGGTTCTCCGGTGAGGACACGTTCGAGTACCGCGTGTGCGACACGTCGACGCCCACGCCGGTGTGCGACACCGCCACGGTCACGGTGACGGTCGTGAACGCGTTCACGAACGCGCCGCTGGTCTCCGACGGTGTCGAGACCGACCAGGACGAGGCGCTGACGCTCCCGCTCGCCGACCTGGTGAGCGCCGCGGGTGCGGCGCTGGATCCGCAGTCGGTGGTCGCCGGACGCGCGGCCCACGGTGACGTGACCGTCGACCCCCAGACCGGTGCCGTGACCTACACGCCGAACGACGGCTACTCCGGTGACGACGCGTTCGACCTGCGGGTGTGCGACACGTCGAAGCCCGTGCAGTGCCACACCGTGACGATCCCCGTGAAGGTGCGGGCCAACGCGGTCGTGACCGGCGACGACAAGGCCACGACCCAGGAGGGTCGACCCGTGGTCATCGAGGTCGAGGGCAACGACACCAGCCGGACCGGTCGTCCGCTCACGGCCGCGCGGGTCACCACGCAGCCGAAGCACGGCGTCGCGGAGGTCCTGCAGGACGGCACCGTGCGCTACACGCCGAAGAAGGGCTTCGTCGGCACGGACTCCTTCGAGTACGAGCGCTGCGACGACTCCACTCCGGTGCCCGTCTGCGACACGGCGACCGTCATGGTGGACGTGACAGCGGCTCCCGACGCGCCGGCCGAGCCGGGCGACGACCCCGACGTCGCGGGTGACGACGACAGTGTCGACGGCAGCGACCGGGGCGACGAGAAGGCCGACGACCGCGCGGCCGACCGTTCGCCGCTGGCGGACACGGGCTCGAGTGCCACGCTCGGTGCGCTGGCCGGTGGACTGGGTGCGATCGCGCTCGGTGCTCTCGCCATCGTGATGGCACGCCGCCGCCGGGCCTGATCGCTCGATTCGCCCGGGGTCCTCAGGGGCCCCGGACGAGTCACGTCCGGCACCGCTCGGTCCCCGGCTCAGCTGCCGTGGGCGGTGTCGCGTCCGTAGGCGTCGTCGCTCACGCGGCGAATGAAGGCGGCCGACGACTCGCCCGGCAGGGGCGTGTGGAAGGTGACCTCCATGTCGACCCCGAGGTCGTCCAGCGGCACGTTTCCCGGGACGGCGTCGAAGTCGTGCTCCAGCAGCTCGGTGACGAACGTCCACGTGTCCAGGCGGGCCCACTCCACGTCGGGGAAGCCGGCCTCGGCCGCGCGGGCCTCCATGCGCCGCGCGATGAGGAACATCACCTCGTCGGTCCGGTGCGGGTCGCGCGGTGTGACGACGAGCCGGATGACGGTGCCGCCCTGCGCCGCCACGGTCCTCAGCACCTCGAGGGCGGCCTTGCGGCCGAGGGTCTGGGTGCCGGGGTCGTGGCCCTTGAGGGCGCCGGAGACGGTCGGGAAGGACGAGCCCTCCACCGAGGAGCGCACGGGACGGAACATCAGGACCAGGTCGCCGTCGCGGGCGAGCGGGTCGACCGAGTGCACCGACAGGGCCGTGCGCAGTTCACCGCCCTGGATGAACAGCGTGACGGTGGCCCCGTCCACGAACCGCGGAGGCATCGACAGGGCAGCGGTGAGGTCCATCCCGTGCGAGGCCGTGCGACCCATCAGGCGCAGCAGGCTGGCGGCCGGGCCGTTCCAGTCCTGCAGCCGCCCGGCGCGGTCGATCACGAAGATGAAGACGCCGATCGAGTTCATCAGGCGGTCCGCCCGTGAGGCCGACCGCGACCACGACCCGACGTGGCTCGTCGTCCACACCAGGACGAGGCAGATGGCGGCGATGGCCAGCGGTGTCAGTGCGGGAACGAGCACCTGGAAGGACACGACGAACAGGCCCGCGACCTCGGCCGCGAGGACGACCCGGCGCACGTGCCTGGACGGGTCGTGCTGGCGCGTGCTCAGCGTGAGGACGCCGGCGCCGAGGAGTCCGAACGCGTAGATCAGGTGCGCCGCGTAGACCGGGCTGTCGTAGTAGCGGTCACCGTCGGTGATGCCGAGCGCCGGCACCATGCCGGCGAAGCTGAGAGCGGCGATCGCCGCCGCGGCGATCCACAGCCAGGGCGCGACCACCCAGCGCCCGTGGACGAGTCGTCGCGCGGCCACGAAGAAGCTGACGGCGCTGACCTGCACGACCACGACGTTGACCGCCACGAGGAGGCTCGGCGCGAGGTCGTCGGGTCCGCGAAGCGCCCGCAGCAGGTTCCAGGCGGCCACCGACAGCACGAGGATGACCACGGGCACCGACACGGCCGGCCGGTGGTGCCGCACCGCCAGGACCGACAGCAGCAGCACTGCCGAGGTCACCAGGTAGGCGGTGGTCATGGCGTGAATTCTGGCAGTCCTCGCGGGCGGTGACCACGCCTTTGTCGCGTCCCCCTGGAATCAGAGGCAGACATCGGCGCGCAGGAACCCCACGGCTCCCACGGGATGCGGCGCATCCTGCGCGGGACGGCGCGTGGAGAACTGCTCGCGGTACAGCCGGCCGTACAGCCCGTCGGGGTCGTCGACGAGCTCGGCGTGGGTGCCCTGCTCCACGACGCGACCGTCGACGAGACCGAAGATCACGTCGGCGTTCTGGATCGTGCTGAGCCGGTGCGCGATGGCGAGCGTGGTGCGGCCGGAGGTGGCCCGCTCGAGCGCCTCCTGCACGAGCCGCTCGGTCTCGTTGTCGAGCGCGCTGGTGGCCTCGTCGAGGATGAGGATGCGCGGGTTCTTCAGCAGGACGCGGGCGATCGCGATGCGCTGCTTCTCGCCGCCGGAGAGCCGGTATCCGCGCTCGCCCGTGACGGTGTCGTAGCCGTCGGGGAAGCTCATGATCCGGTCGTGGATGTTGGCGTCGGTGGCGGCCGCGACGATCTCCTCGGGCGTGGCCCCCGGCTTGGCGTAGGCGATGTTCTCGCGGATCGTGCCGTGGAAGAGGTAGGGCTCCTGCGTCACCATGCCCACGCAGTCGGCCAACGACGACAGGCTGATGTCGCGCACGTCGATGCCGTCGATCAGCACCTGGCCGCGATCGACGTCGTAGAAGCGCGGGACCAGGTAGGTGGCGGTGGTCTTGCCCGAGCCCGAGGGGCCCACGATCGCCGCCAGCTGGCCGCCCTCGATCGTGAACGACAGGTCGGACAGGGCCCAGGCGTCCTCCTGCGCCGTGGACTCGGCGTCGATGGCGCCGGCGGAGTCGCCGAAGCGGTCCTTGGCGGTCTCGCCGGTGAGCGTGCGCGGCTCGGGGTAGCGGAACCACACGTCGCGGAACTCGATCGTGCCCTGCAGGTCGGCCGGGCTCACGTCGCGCGCACCGGGCCGGTCCACGATCGCGGGCTCCAGGTCGAGGTACTCGAAGATGCGGCGGAACAGCGCCAGCGACGTCTGCACGTCGAGCGAGACGCGCATGAGCTGGAGCAGCGGCATCTGCAGGCGGGCCTGCACCGTGGTGAACGCCACGAGGGTGCCCGCGGTCAGCGAGGCGGGATCCCCGGGGAGTCGCCCCGCGATGATGAAGCCGGCGAACAGGTAGATGATCGCCGGGGTGATGGCGAAGAAGGTCTGCACCGTGGCGAAGAACAGCCGGCCGGTCATCGCCTGCTCGACCTGCAGGCGGGTCTGCTCGAGGTTCGCCGTCCGGTAGCGCTCGGCCTCGGACTTGCTGCGGTTGAAGACCTTGGCGAGCAGGATCCCCGAGACGCTGAGCGACTCCTCGGTGATCGCGGTCATCTCCGAGAGGCTCTCCTGCGTGCGCCGGGCCAGCTGCTGGCGGCGGCGGCCGACCTTGAGCTGGAGCCACACGAACAGCGGCATCAGGATGAGCGTGAGGATCGTGAGCTCCCACGACAGGATCACCATCGAGATGAACGCCGCCGTGACCGTGACGGTGTTCTGCAGGATCGAGGTGGCGGTGTCCGTGAGGACGGTGCGGACCCCCGCCACGTCGTTGGCCAGGCGCGACTGGATCGCGCCGGTCTTCGTGGTGGTGAAGAACGCCAGCTCCATCTTCTGCAGGTGGGCGAACAGCTCGCTGCGCAGGTCGGCCATCGCCGAGTTGCCGATCGTGGAGGTCAGCCAGTTCTGGGCGATGTTGAGCATCGACGCCAGGATCGGCAGCGCGCACATGCCGGCGACGAGCCAGCCCAGCAGGCCCAAGTCGGGGCCTCCCTCGCCGAACAGCGCGTCGTCGAAGACCGCCTGGGTGAGGAACGGGACGATCGAGGTGAGCAGCGCCGCGAGCACGACGATGACCCCGACCGAGGCCATCTTGGCGCGGTAGGGACGCAACAGGGTGGCGATGCGCCGCAGCACCGGGCGGTTGTCCGCAGCGATCTCGGCATCGCTCAGGTGCGTGACGGACGGGCCCGGTCGCGGCACGGCTTCAGTCCCCGATCCGTGTCAGGTCGACCGTGCCGAGGTCGGCCGGGACGAGCTCGAGGGTGCCCCAGCCGCCGACCTCGTTGCGCAGGAACGCCCACACGAACAGCTCGCTGGTGACGAGCTGCTCGTCGATGTCGAGGCTGAACTCCACGGGCACGCCGTCGGCCGGCAGGGCCGTGGCGGCGAGCACCTCGCCGTCGGCGTCGACGACCTTGACCGTGGCCACCCCGCCCGGGGGGAACGCGATCTTCTCGCGGACGGACAGGGAACCGGAGACGGTCAGCATCGACATGCGGCCAGCCTATGCCCGTGCCCCGACACCCGCCGCCGCCACCGACGACGACGCCGCGGAGCCCCCGAGGGGACTCCGCGGCGTCGGCGGGGTGTGCGGATCAGCCGCAGAGCTCGTCGAGCTTCTCGCCCTTCTTCTGGATGTCGGTGGAGAGCGTGCTCATCTCCTTGGACACCTCCTGCAGCTTCGTGGTGTCCTGGCCGGCGGCCTTGAGGTCGGCGAAGGCGCCCTCGAGCTTGTCGAACTCGGCCGAGAGCGCGGCGATGGCGTCCTTGACCTCCTGGTTGTCCAGCTTCTTCTGCGTCTTCTGCAGGGCGTCGCCCATGGAGGCGATCGTCTCGGTGGCCTTGTCGCTGTCGGTGGGGTCGATGCCGCTCAGGTCACCCATCGCGTCCTTGACCTCCTTCTCGGCCACCTTGCAGGCGTCCTCGACGGACTGGCCGCCACCGCCACAGGCGGTGAGCCCCAGGGACAGGACCACGGCGGCGAGTGCGGCGGCAGGCTTGCGAACGTTCATGTTTCCCCCTCGTCGGTGCGGCGCCGTCCCGATACGGTCACCGCGTTTCTCCCGGAATCGTGCCATGCGGAGGCCTCATCGGTCTGCGTGGGCCGTCCGGGACGACGTCCGGCCCCCCGGAATCGGGGGGGCCGGACGGACGCGATCAGTGGCCGAAGCGGCGCAGTCGCAGCGAGTTGGTCACCACGAACACCGAGCTCGCCGCCATCGCGAAGCCCGCGATCATCGGGCTCAGGAAGCCCAGGGCGGCCAGCGGGATCGCGGCGACGTTGTAGGCGAAGGCCCAGAACAGGTTGCCCTTGATGGTGCGCAGCGTCGCCCGCGAGAGCTCGACCGCGGTGACGGCCGTGGCCAGGTCGCCGTGCACGAGCGTGAGGTCGCTCGCGGCGATCGCCACGTCGGTGCCGGTGCCCATCGCGATCCCGAGGTCGGCCCCGGCGAGCGCCGCGGCGTCGTTGACCCCGTCGCCGACCATCGCCACCACGCGACCCTGCTCCCGCAGCTCGCGCACGACGTCGAGCTTGTCCTGCGGGGTCACCTCGGCGTGCACCCGGTCGATGCCGACCTCGGCCGCCACGGCCGTGGCCACGCGCTCGTTGTCGCCGGTCAGCAGGATCGGCTCGAGGCCCAGGCGCCGCAGGTCGGCGACGGCCTCGCGCGAGGACTCCTTCACCCGGTCGGCCACGGTGATCGTGCCCAGGACCTCGCCGTCGCGGGAGACCGCGATGACGGTGCCGGTGCGATCGGGCCGGTCGTCGGCGCCGATCCAGCCCGGGCGGCCCGCGCGGACGACGTGGCCGTCGACCGTGCCCTCGACGCCCTGTCCCGCGTGGTTGCGGAACGCCGTGACGGGGAGCGGCTCGGCGAGTGCCGCGATCGCCCGCGCCACGGGATGCTCGGACGCGGCCTCGACCGACGCGGCCAGCCGGTGCAGCTCGTCGACGTCCACGCCGGGGGCGGGGTCGACGTGCGCGACCGTCATCGTGCCGGTGGTGATCGTGCCGGTCTTGTCGAGCACGATCGTGTCGATCGCGCGGGTGGACTCCAGCACCTGCGGGCCCTTGATGAGGATGCCCAGCTGGGCGCCGCGACCCGTGCCCACCATCAGCGCGGTGGGCGTGGCCAGCCCGAGCGCACACGGGCAGGCGATGATCAGCACCGCGACGGCGGCCTCGAAGGCGCCGATGCCCGGCGCCACGAGCAGCCACACGAGCAGCGTGACCGCCGAGATCGCGATGACGCCGGGGACGAACCAGGCGGAGATGCGGTCGGCGAGCCGCTGCACCTCGGCCTTGCCCTCCTGGGCCTCCTCGACGAGGCGTGCCATCTGGGCCAGCTGGGTGTCCTGGCCGACCGCGGTGGCGCGCACGACGAGGCGGCCCGACTGGTTGACCGTGGCACCCGTGACGGTGTCGCCGGTGGCGACGTCGACCGGGACGGACTCGCCGGTCAGCATCGACTCGTCCACCGCCGAGGCGCCGTCGACGACGTCACCGTCGGTGGCGATCTTCTCGCCGGGACGCACGACGAACGTGTCACCCGCGTGGAGCTGCTCGATCGGCACCTCGACCTCGCGGCCGTCGCGCAGGAGGGTGACCTGCTTGGCGCCGAGGTCCATGAGGGCGCGCAGGGCGGCGCTCGACCGGCCCTTCGCGGTGGCCTCGAGGTAGTGGCCGGCGAGGATGAACGTGGTCACCGCGGCAGCCGTCTCGAAGTAGTAGTGCCCGTGCTCCACGCCGTGGCCCGTGACGCCGATCCACAGCTGGACCAGCGACCAGGCGTACGCCGCCGTGACGCCCATGCTGATGAGCGTGTCCATCGTGGCCGCGCCGTGGCGCAGGTTGAGCACCGCCGACCAGTGGAACGGGTAGGCGCACCACAGCACGACGGGCGTCGTCAGCGCGAGCGCGACCCACGGCCACCCGGTGAACTGCAGGCCCGGGACCATCGAGATCGCCAGGACGGGCAGCGTCAGGATCGTGGCGACGATCAAGCGCTTGCGCATCGACTCGGCCGAGTGCAGGCCGCCGTGGGCGGCGTGGCCCTCGTGGCCGGCGTGCGGGTCGTGGACCTGCGCCGTGTAGCCGGTCTTCTCCACGGTCTGGACCAGCTCGTTCGGGTCCACGTCGTGGTGCGCGTGGACGGTGGCCTTCTCGGTCGCGTAGTTGACCGTGGCCTCGACGCCGTCGAGCCGGTTCAGCTTCTTCTCGATGCGCGCGGCGCACGACGTGCAGCTCATGCCGCCGATGTCGAGCCGGTACGTGGTGGTCGGCTCGACCTCGGTCTCGTGCGTGGTCATCAGGCCATCGGCAGGTCGCGCGGACCCGCCAACGCGTAGCCGGCCTCGTCCACGGCGGCCGCGACCGCGGCGTCGTCGAGCGGGGCCGTGCTGGTCACGGTGACCGCACCGGAGGCGACGTCGACCGCGACGTCCTCGACGCCGGGCAGGGTCGAGATCTCCTCGGTGACGGACGCGGCGCAGTGGCCGCAGGTCATGCCGGTGACGGTGTAGGTGGTGGTGCTCATCTTCCTCAACTCCTCACGAGACGCGCGATGGCGTCGGACGCTTCCTTGATCTTCAGGTCGGCCTCGGGGCCGCCCTTGGCGGCGGCATCGGCGACGCAGTGGGCCAGGTGCTCGTCGAGCAGCTTCAGCGCCACCGCCTCGAGTGCCTTGGTGGTCGCGCTGATCTGGGTCAGCACGTCGATGCAGTAGGTGTCGGACTCGACCATGCGGTTGATCCCGCGGACCTGGCCCTCGATGCGGGCCAGCCGCTTGAGGACGGCCGCCTTGTCGTCGGCGTATCCGGGATGTTCGTGGCTCATGGCTTCACCATACCCCTAGGGGGTACCCGTATCAAGCCCGGCCCGCGGCAGTCGGCGGACGAGGGCTGAGCGCGCTCGCCTAGAGTCCCCTCCATGAGCGAAGTTCCCGGACTGGACGGAGTGCTCGGTGTCGAGCACGTCGAGCTGACCCCCGAGAAGGTGGTGGTGCGCTTCACCATCACCGACCGCCACCTGCAGCCCTTCGGCATCCCGCACGGCGGCATCTACTGCGCGGTCCACGAGTCGACCGCGAGCATGGCCGGCCAGATCTGGCTGGGCACGAAGGGTGTCGTCGTCGGCACCAACAACTCCACCGACTTCCTGCGCCAGGCGCGCAACGGCGACACCATCACCGTCACGGCGACGCCGATCCACCGCGGCCGCACGCAGCAGCTGTGGCACCTGGACTCGGTCAACCAGGACGGGAAGCTCATCGCGCAGGGCCAGGTGCGCCTGGCGAACCTCGACCAGGAGGTCCCCCCGGAGGCGGTCGAGGCGATGAAGGGCAACCTCCCGGCCTGAGTCCACGCTCCCGGACGTGATCGAGGGATCAGGCCCGAGCCGCTAGGATGGGGTGGTCCGCGCGCGACTGGCGTTGAGGTGGCTACCACCAGGGAGCCGTGGACAGCACGACTTACGGGACCGTTCGCCTGGGCCCCGCGTCAGCCCGATCGACCGCTGACCCGGAGGCCACACACGATGACGATGATGAGCATGAGCTTCGACGTTCACGAACCGATGACCACGATCGACGACCAGGACGTCAAGGTCCTGCTCCTCGAGAACATCCACGCCGACGGCGCGGACTTCCTGCGCAACAAGGGCTACCAGGTCGAGACGCGCAGCGCCGCGCTCACCGAGGACGAGCTCATCGAGGCCGTCAAGGGCGTCCACCTGCTCGGCATCCGCTCGACGACCTACATCACCGAGAAGGTCCTGGAGAACGCTCCCGACCTGCTCGCGATCGGCGCGTTCTGCATCGGCACGAACCAGATCGACCTCGCCGCCACCAAGCGCCACGGCGTCGCGGTCTTCAACGCGCCCTACTCCAACACGCGCAGCGTCGTCGAGCTGGCGATCGCCGAGATCATCTCGCTCGCCCGCCGCCTGCACGAGAAGTCCACCGCCATGCACGGCGGCGTGTGGAACAAGTCGGCCGCCGGCAGCCACGAGGTGCGCGGCCGCACGCTCGGCATCGTCGGCTACGGCAACATCGGCAGCCAGCTCTCGGTCATCGCCGAGGCGCTCGGCCTGTCGGTCGTGTTCTACGACATCGACGACAAGCTCGCGCTGGGCAACGCCAAGAAGTGCGCCACGATCGACGAGCTGCTCGCCATCTCCGACGTCGTCTCGCTGCACGTCGACGGCCGCCCCGGCAACGCGGGCCTGTTCGGCGACGAGCAGATGCGCGCGATGAAGCCGCGCTCGCTGTTCCTCAACCTGTCGCGGGGCATCGCCGTGGACACCTCGGCGCTGCGCCGCCACTTGGAGTCGGGCCACATCGCCGGCGCCGCCCTCGACGTCTTCCCCGTGGAGCCGAAGGCCCAGGGCGACCCGTTCGAGAGCGAGCTGCGCGGCGTGCCGAACGTGATCCTCACGCCGCACGTCGGTGGCTCCACCGAGGAGGCCCAGCAGGACATCGGCCGCTTCGTCGCGTCGAAGCTGCGTGCCTACGCCAAGGCCGGCACGACGAACCTGTCCGTCACGTTCCCCGAGCTGAACCTGCCGAGCGACCCGGCGCGTCACCGCCTCGCGCACGTGCACCACAACGCCCCGGGCGTGCTCGCCACGATCAACACGATCCTGGGCGACCACGGGGTGAACATCGAGGGCCAGCAGCTCGCCACCCGCGGCGAGCTGGGCTACGTCGTCACCGACGTCTCGGCCGAGGTCGGCGCCGACGTGCTCAAGGAGCTCGCCGCGCTGCCCGAGACCGTGCGCCTGCGCCAGCTGAGCTGACCCGGTCTCGATACGCCTGCTCGTTCCTCGCAGCGCTACTCGACCACCGGTGATCGAGTAGCTCGCGAGCGCAGCGAGCGGCGTATCGAGATCATGGCGACGGGGCCCGGTGCTAGTCCTAGCACCGGGCCCCGTCGCGTCTCAGCCCTCGCCGAGGCGCCGCAGGGTCTCGGCGACCCCGTCGTCGATCCGCACCGTGGCCAGCTCGTCGCCGCGGGTCGGGCCGCGGTTGATGATCACGATCTCCATGCCGTCCTTGGCCGCCCGCCGCACGAAGCGCAGGCCGCTCATCACCTGCAGCGACGAGCCCAGCACGACGAGCGCCGCCCCCTCGCGGCCCGCGCGCTCCACGAGTTCGAAGCAGTGGTTCACCTTCGGCTTGGGCACCGACTCGCCGAAGAACACCACGTCAGGCTTGAGCCGGCCGCCGCACTGGGTGCAGTCGGCCACGACGAAACCCGCGGTGTCCTCGAGGTCGACGTCGCCGTCGGGCGCGATCGTGACCTCCTGCTCGGTCCAGCCCGGGTTCAGCGCGTCGAGCCGCGCCTGCACCTCGGTCCGGCTCGTGACGTCGCCGCAGTCGAGGCAGATCACCCGGTCGAGCCGGCCGTGGAGGTCGACGACGTCGAGCGAGCCGGCCTTCTCGTGGAGGCCGTCGACGTTCTGGGTGATGAGCCCGACGAGCCGGTCCTGGCGCTCGGCGAGAAAGCGGTGGGTGAAGTTCGGCTCGGCGCCGCCCATCCGGCTCCAGCCCAGGTGCGCCCTGGCCCAGTAGCGCTGGCGGTTGGCCGGCGAGGCGATGAAGTCCTGGTACGTCATCGGCTGCCGCGGCACCGACTCGGGGCCGCGGTAGTCGGGGATGCCGGAGTCGGTGCTGACGCCCGCGCCGGTGAGCACCAGCCACCGGCGCTCGAACCAGTCGCTCACCCGGCCCCCGGGCGGCGCCGCGCGCCGATGTCGAAGGTGCGCTGCTCCAGTGCCTCAGAGCGTGACGCCAGCGCATCGAAGCGGGCGTCCACGGCGAACCCCACCAAGGTGATGATCGACTCCAGGTCCATGACGGGCACTCCTCCAGTGTGACGGCTGCCGGTGACGATGTCAGCCCGCGACGGTGCCGCGCACCCGCCCGTCCACAGGCTCACACCGTCGCGAGGGTGACCAGCTTCTCGACGGTGTTGAGGTTGCGTCCGGTGCCGTGACTTCCGAGCGTCCGCAGGATCAGCGCGGGCGTCAGCTTCGTGTTCGCGACCCCGTCGGCGTAGCGGATGTGCAGGTCACGGCCGATCACGGCGAGCCGGTCGGGCAGACCGCGGGCCATCAGGGCGTCGACCTGCTCGGCGCTCGGCGGCTCGAGCAGGAAGTAGACGTGGTGCGCCTTGCGCTCGCCCTCGATCGCGAACGGGTGCGCCTCCAGCGCCGCACGCAACTCCTCGGGGGAGCGGCTGATCGCCTCGCGGAAGAACCCGAACCGCTCCTCGATCGCTCGCTCGAGGGCCCGGTCGAACGCCTCCGGCTCGTCGACGTCCACCAGCAGGTTCCCCGACGCGATGAACGTCGAGACGTCCCGCGCGCCGAGCTCCTGCGCGACCTCGCGCAGCTCCGCCATCGGCAGCTTCGAGCCGCCGACGTTCACCGCTCGCAGCAGCACCACTCGTCTGGCCATGTCCCCAGTGTGCTGCGACCGGTGGACAGATTCCCCGGTTACGTGGGTTCTCTCGCACTTACCGGGGATGCGATCCCCGGGAAGTGACAGCAAACCCACGTAACCGGGGAAACCGTCAGAGCCGAGCCGCCAGCTCGGTGGCCTGCCGGATGGCGCGCTTGGCGTCGAGCTCGGCGGCGACGTCGGCGCCGCCGATGACGTGGACGGAGACGCCTGCGGCCTCGAGCGGCTCGACGAGGTCGCGCACCGACTCCTGGCCTGTGCACAGCACGATCGTGTCGGCGGCGATGAGGCGCGACTCGGGGGAGTCGCCGTCGGCGCCGACCGTCACGTGCAGGCCGTCGTCGTCGATGCGGTCGTACCGGACGCCCCCGACGAACTCGACGCCCGAGTCCTTCAGCGTCGTGCGGTGCACCCAGCCCGTGGTCTTGCCGAGGTCCTTGCCGAACGTCGTGGCCTTGCGCTGGAGCAGCGTCACGGCGCGCCTCGGCGGGGCCTTGGTCTTCGTGGCGAGCCCGCCGCGCTCGACCTCGGGGTCGGTGACGCCCCAGCGGGACATCCAGTGCTCGAGCGACTCGCCGGACTCGTGCAGCAGGAACTCCGACACGTCGTAGCCGATGCCGCCGGCACCGAGGACGGCCACCCGCTCGCCGGCGACGGCCTGCTCGCGGATCAGCTGCTGGTAGGTCACGACCGAGGGATGGTCGACACCCGGGATCGCGGGCACGCGCGGCTCGACGCCCGTTGCGATGACCACCTCGTCGAAGTCGCTGAGGTCCTCGACGGAGGCCCAGCGGTTCAGGTGCACCTTCACGCCGCGGCGCTCGAGCATCACCGAGTAGTAGCGAATCGTCTCGGCGAAGTCCTCCTTGCCGGGGATCTGCATCGCGAGGCGGAACTGGCCGCCGATCTCGGGCAGTGCCTCGAACAGCTCGACCTCGTGACCGCGCCCCGCGAGCTCGACGGCGGCCGCCAGTCCCGCCGGTCCCGCGCCGACGACGGCGATCCGCTTCGTGGACCGGGTGGGCAGCAGGACCAGCTCGGTCTCGTGCGCCGCCCGCGGGTTCAGCATGCAGGTGGCCCGCTGGTTCTTGAACGTGTGGTCCAGGCACGCCTGGTTGCAGGCGATGCACGTGATGATCTCGTCGGAGCGCCCGTCGGCGGCCTTGTTCACGAAGTCGGCGTCGGCGAGCAGCGGCCGCGCCATCGAGATCAGGTCGGCCTCGCCGGCGGCCAGGATCGCCTCGGCCTGCTCGGGGGTGTTGATGCGGTTGGATGCGACGACCGGCACCGAGACCTCGGCGCGCAGCTTCGCCGTGACCCACGTGAATGCGCCGCGCGGCACGCTCGTGACGATCGTCGGGATCCGCGCCTCGTGCCAGCCGATGCCGGTGTTGAGGATCGAGACGCCCTCGTCCTCGAGGGCCTTCGCGAGCGCGACGGTCTCCTCCCACGACTGCGCGTCGTCGACGAGGTCGAGCAGGCTGATCCGGTACTGGACGATGAAGTCGTCGCCCACGAGCTCGCGGGTGCGGCGCACGATCTCCACCGGGAACCGCATGCGCTTCTCGGCGGACCCGCCCCACGCGTCGGTGCGGGTGTTGGTGCGCGCCGCGAGGAACTGGTTGATCAGGTAGCCCTCGGAGCCCATGATCTCGACGCCGTCGTAGCCGGCGCGCTTCGCGAGGGCGGCCGACCGCGCGAAGTCGGTGACCGTGCGGTCGACCTCCTTCGTCGACATCGGGGACACCCGGAACGGCGTGATCGGCGACTTCACCGACGACACGCCCTTCTTGAACGGCGAGTAGCCGTAGCGGCCCGCGTGCAGGATCTGCAGCGCGATCTTGCCGTCGTGCTCGTGCACCGCATCGGTGACGAGACGGTGCTTGTCGGCGTGCCGCTTCCGCGACATCTCCGAGCCGAACGGCAGCAGCCAGCCGCGCCAGCTCGGCGCGAACCCGCCCGTGATCGACAGGGCGACGCCGCCCTTGGCGCGCTCGGCGAAGTAGGCCGCGAGCTTCGGCAGGTCCTTCGCGTGGTCCTCCAGGCCGGTGTGCATCGAGCCCATCACCACGCGATTGCGCAAGGTGGTGAAGCCGAGGTCGAGCGGACTCAGCAGGTGCGGGAACTCGCTCACCGCTGCTGCTCCGCGAAGGCGGCGGCGTCGGCCTGGATCTGGGGGAACTCCGCGGCCATGGCCTCCATGAGGGCCGTGGCGCCCGACATCGGCCGGACCATCACGGTGAACTCGGTGATGAGGCCCTCGTCGTTCGTCGTGATGAAGTCGCAGCCGTTCACGATGACGTCGCCGATCCTCGTCTCGAAGAGGAGGGCGCTGCGATTGCCCTCCTCGATGGAGCCGACGTAGCGAAGGTCCTCGAAGACCCGCGCGACACCATTGAGGATCGCCGTGGTGATCGCCTTGCCGGGGTACGGCTTGTGGGCGACGGGGCTGCGGAACACGACGTCGTCGGCCAGCAGGTCCTCGACGCCGGCCAACGAGCCGGTGGCGATGCCGCGCTCGACGAGTTCTCGGAAGGCCTTCATGGGCGGGTTCCCTTCGGTGGGGACAATGGAGGGGTGATCGGAAAGCTCGCGTCCTGGCTGCTCATCGCGGCCGGCGTCTTCAACGTCGTCATCTGGCCCCGCTTCTTCAAGGCGATCGTCGACGACGACCGCGCGTGGGGCGGGACGCGGTGGCAGGAGCCGACGTCGTTCTTCTGGGTGCACCTCGTGCTGATCGGCACGGCGATGACGCTGGGCGTGATCGTGCTCGTCATCGGGATCCGCGCGCTTCGAGGGCAGTGAGGATCTCGTCGCACCAGGCGATGCCCTGACGCTCGCCGAGGATGCCGCCGCGCAGCGCCAGCCAGGAGCCGAGGTCGGGCCCGTCGAGTGCGGACGGGTCGGGGTAGAAGCGGGCCTCGCTGGCCTCGTACTCGGCCAGCCGCTCGGCATGGGCGGCGCGACGGGCGCGCGTGTCGGCGAGCACGGTCCGGGCGTCGCGGAAGGCGCGCAGCTTCACGGCGAAGTCGCTGCGCAGCGCCTCGCGCTCGGTCGGCTGGGCGGCCCACCGATCGAGCTCCGCGGCGCCGTCGGGCGTGATCGCGTAGGTCTTCTTGTCGGGTCGGCCGTCCTGCTCCTGCAGGGTGCTCTCGACCCAGCCGGCCTCCTGCATCCGCGCCAGCACCTTGTAGATCTGCTGGTGGCTGGCCGGCCAGAAGTAGCCGATGGAGGCGTCGAAGCGGCGGGCGAGGTCGTAGCCGCTGGCGGCGCGCTCGGTCAGCGACACCAGGATCGCGTGGTCGAGGGCCATGCGGGGAGCCTAGGGCTCGGCCGGACCATATGCAACGAGGTTCATACGGATCCGCAGGACGAGACGGTGTCTCGTGCCCATTACGATGGGCACCATGAAGCGATCCCTGCTCGCCGTCCCCCTGGCGCTCATGCTCTCCGTCGCGGCCGGCTGCGCGCCGTCCGACGACTCCGACGACGCGAAGGCGTCCGAGTCCACCGCCTCCGCGTCCGCCGGCGGCGAGTGCGCCGTCGACCAGCTGCCGCTGACCACGTCCGGCAAGCTGACGATCGCCACCGACGACCCCGCGTTCGAGCCGTGGTTCACCGACAACGATCCGAGCAACGGCGAAGGCTTCGAGTCCGCCGTGGCCTATGCCGTGGCCGAGGAGATGGGCTTCACCCGCGCCCAGGTGGCGTGGACGAAGGTTCCGTTCAACGTCTCCTACCAGGCGGGCAAGAAGGCGTTCGACTTCGACATCAACCAGATCTCGATCACGGCGCAGCGCCAGAAGGCGGTCGACTTCAGCAAGCCGTACTACTCGGCCGCACAGGCGATCATCGTCCGGAACGACTCCGAGTTCGCCGACGCCTCCAGCCTCGCCGACTTCCGCACCGCCAGCCTGGGCGCCCAGATCGGCACCACGTCGCTCAAGGCGATCGAGTCGCTCGAGACCGAGGACGCCCCGCTGGTCTACGACGACACCACCAAGGCGGCGCTCGCCCTGGCCAACGGCCAGGTCGACGGCATCGTGGCCGACCTGCCCAGTGCCTTCTACCTCGTCGCCGCGGAGCTCGAGGACGCCACGATCGCCGGCCAGTTCGAGTTCGACGGCGGTGAGCCCGAGCAGTTCGGCCTCCTGCTGCAGAAGGACAGCGAGCTGACCCCGTGCGTCGACCAAGCCGTCACCGCCCTGACCGAGGACGGCACGCTGGCCGACCTCGAGCAGAAGTGGCTGTCGGCGTCGCAGGACGTCCCCGTCCTGAAGTGACCCGGTGACCCACGACCCGGGGCTCGCGAGCCCTCCCCCTCCGTCCGCTCGGCAGCAGCAGCGCAACGCCTTCCGGCGCCGGCGCACGCTGCGCCGCGTGGTGGTGGGGACGATCTCGAGCCTCGTCGTCCTGGGCCTGCTGGCCTGGGTCGTCACGTCCGCACCGGGCTGGCCCCGCGTCCGCGAGACGTTCTTCAGCGGCTACCACGCCCGCGAGTCGTTCCCCGCGATCCGTGACGCGTTCTGGCTGAACGTGCGGCTCTTCCTCACGGTCGAGCTGCTCGTGCTGCCGTTGGCGCTGCTCGTCGCGGTGGTCCGCGTGATCCCGGCGCCGGCGATGGCGCCCTTCAAGTTCCTCGCCGCCGCCTACACCGACGTGTTCCGTGGCATCCCCACGATCCTCGTCGTGATGCTGGTGGGCTTCGGCTTCCCGGCGCTCGGCCTTGCCGGGGTCCCCACCAGCCTGTTCTGGCTCGGCGTCATCGCCCTGACGCTGAGCTACGGCGCCTACGTGGCCGAGGTGATCCGGGCGGGCATCCTGTCGGTGCACCCCACGCAATGGGCGGCCGGTCGCGCCCTCGGTCTGGGGTACGGCCAGACGCTGACGCGCGTGATCCTGCCGCAGGCCGTCCGCAACGTCACGCCGCCGCTGATGAACGACTTCGTGTCGCTGCAGAAGGACACCGCGCTGGTGTTGACGATCGGCCTGGTCGAGGCGCTCCGCGCGGCCTCGGTCTACCAGGCCACCACGTTCAACGTGACCTCGCTGTGCGTGGCCGCGCTGTTCTTCATCGTCGTGACGATCCCGCTGGCGCGGTTCACCGACTGGCTCACCATCCGTTCCATGCGTCGTCAGGGAGGCCAGTGATGCTGCGCGTCGAGGGAGTCCGCAAGTCGTTCGGCGACCACGTCGTGCTCGACGGGATCGACCTGACGGTCGGCCGCGGCGAGGTGGTGTGCCTCATCGGAGCGTCCGGGTCGGGCAAGTCCACCCTGCTGCGCTGCATCGACCTGCTCGAGCTGACCGACGACGGCGACATCTTCCTGGGCGACCTCGAGCTGACCGACCCGGCCATCGACGAGAACGCGGCCCGCGCGCGGATCGCGTTCGTGTTCCAGGCGTTCAACCTGTTTCCGCACCTCAGCGTCCTGCAGAACCTCGTGCTGGGACCGCGCCGGGTCAAGGGGGTCTCCCGGTCGCAGGCCACGAAGCGGGCCCACGAGCTGCTGGCGCGCGTCGGTCTCGACGCGAAGGCGGCGGCGTACCCGGACTCGCTCTCCGGCGGTCAGCAGCAGCGGGTCGCGCTGGCCCGCGCGATGGCGATGGATCCCGAGCTGCTGCTGCTCGACGAGGTCACGTCCGCGCTCGACCCGCTGCTCGTGGCCGAGGTGCTCGACGTCGTCCGCGAGCTCAAGGACGAGGGCCGCACGATCGTCATGGCGACGCACGAGATGGACTTCGCCCGCGAGTGCGCCGACCGGATCGTGTTCCTGGCCGAGGGCCGGATCGTCGAGTCCGGGCCGCCCGAGCAGCTGTTCACCGCGCCGCGCGACCCGCGCACCGCGGCCTTCCTGGCCCGCCACTCCGGCGCCCGCTGACGGATCACCGGCCAGGCCGGTGGTCGAGTAGCTCGCGAGGAACGAGCGGCGTATCGAGACCAGCGCTCAGGCGACGGAGGAGTCGTCCCGGGCCGCGGTGGCGCGGGCGGTGGTGGCGCGGATCGCCGCGACGACCTGCTCGGGGGAGTCGCCCATGGGCACGTGGCCGCAGTCGGCGAGGGTCACGAACTCCACGCCGCGCATCCGCCTCGCGGCCAGCTTGGCCTGCGACTTGTGCAGGATGAGGTCCTTGTCGCCCCACGCGATCGTGATCGGCACCCTGGCCGAGCCGCGGAACGACTCGGGACTGGTGAAGCCCAGCGGGAAGCAGCGGATGAAGTAGCGCCAGAAGCCCTGGCCGTGCCTCATTGCGAGGGCGTCGCCGTAGACGCGCTCGGCGGTGTAGCGGTCAGGGTGGCTGTAGAGCGAGAAGCCGATGAGGCGGCGGCCGATCGGCAGGCGCGAGACCGCCCGCAGGACCCGCTTCGGAAGGTGCGAGCCCAGCTTGAGCGGCAGCAGGGTGACGGTGGCCTGCAGGAGGCTCCACGGCCGGAAGTAGCCCGCGGGTGACAGGCAGGTCGCCGAGCGCACGTCGCCGCGCTGGGCGAGCGCGATCGAGAGCAGTCCGCCGAGCGAGTTCCCGACGACGTGCGGCCGGTCGACTCCCCAGGCCGTGAAGTTCTCCGCGATCGCGGCGGCCACGTTCTCGGCCGAGTAGCCCGTGCCGTGGGGCAGGGGCGGCGAGTCGCCGAGACCGGGAAGGTCGGCGGCGATGACGTCGTAGTGCCGTGCCAGCTCGTCGAGGACCGGCTCGTACGCGGCGCGGCGGTGCCCGATGCCGTGCAGCAGGACGAGCGGCTCGCCCTGGCCGCGTCGTGTGTAGGCCATCTCGCTCAACATGGGAACTCCTCAGGCTCACCCACCGGACGCCCGCCCGATGTGACATTGACGATGTCGCATGCAGCATCGCACAGATTTCCCCGGGTGTGAACGGGACCAGACGGGCACGCCGCGCGAGGCAGTGGCACCGCGGTTGCCACTGTGACAGCGATGGTGTCAGAATCACGGCGTGACCCAGAGCACAGGACCCCTCGCCGGGATGCGCGTCGTCGAGATCGTCGGGATCGGCCCGGGCCCGTTCGCGGCCATGCTGCTCGCCGATCTCGGTGCCGACGTCATCCGCATCGATCGACCGGGCGGCAACGCCTTGCAGGTCGCGCCGCCCGAGCGCGACGTCCTGGGCCGCAACCGGCCCAGCGTGGCCATCGACCTCAAGCACGAGCAGGGCGTCGCGACGGTCCTCGACCTCGTCGAGCGTGCCGACATCCTGATCGAGGGATTCCGTCCCGGCGTGATGGAGCGCCTCGGGCTCGGACCCGACGTCGCCCTCGCGCGCAACCCGCGCCTCGTCTACGGCCGGATGACCGGCTGGGGCCAGAGCGGCCCGCTCGCCGACGCCGCGGGGCACGACATCAACTACATCGCGGTCGCCGGCGGGCTGGACCCGATCGGCCGTGCCGGCGGACCCCCGCAGGTCCCGCTGAACCTGCTGGGCGACTTCGCCGGCGGATCGATGTACCTCGTCACGGGCGTGCTGGCCGCCCTCACCCACGCGCGCGGCACCGGGCAGGGCCAGGTCGTCGACGCGGCGATCACCGACGGCGTGGCGCACCTGCTGTCGATGACCATCAGCATGCAGCAGTCGGGCACGTGGTCGCCGCGCCGCGGCACCAACCTGCTCGACACCGGCGCACCGTTCTACGACGTCTACGAGACCTCCGACGGCTACTGGATGAGCGTCGGCGGGCTCGAGCCGCAGTTCTGGTACGCCATGCAGGAGGTCTTCGCCTCCGTCGGCCTGGGCGACCTGCCCGACCGCAACGACCCGAAGAACTGGGCCGACCTGCGCGACACGCTGCGCACGTGGTTCCTCAGCCGCACCCAGGAGGAGTGGACCACCCTCTTCGCCGGCACCGACGCGTGTGTCGCACCCGTCATGCCGACGGAGGAGGCGTACGAGCACCCGCACAACGTCGCCCGCGGCACCTACGTCTCGGCGTTCGGCGTCACCCAGCCCGCTCCCGCTCCGCGCTTCTCGGCGACGGAGACCGGGATCCACCGCGCCCCGGAACGCCCGGGCGCCAGCACCCGCGAGGCGTTGACCGCGTGGGGCATCGAGGACGTGGACGACCTCATCGAGAGCAAGGTCGCCGTCCAGGACGAGGAGAACTGATGGAACGCACCCTGTTCGAGCCCGAGCACCAGTCGTTCCGCAACACCGTGCGCGTCTTCCTCGAGAAGGAGGTCGTGCCCCACCACGACGAGTGGGAGCGCGAGGGCATCGTCCCGCGCGAGGTGTGGACGCGGGCCGGCGCGCTGGGCCTGCTCGGCTTCATGATGCCCGAGGAGTTCGGCGGCGGCGGCGTCTCGGACTTCCGCTACAACGCGGTGCTCCAGGAGGAGCTCACCCGCATCGGCGCCAGCGGTGTCGGCTTCGCCCTGCACACCGACCTGGTGTCGGGCTACCTGCTCAGCTACACGAACGACGAGCAGAAGCGCCGCTGGTTCCCCAAGTTCGTCTCCGGCGAGATGATCACCGCGATCGCGATGACCGAGCCGGGCACGGGGTCGGACCTGCAGGGCATCAAGACCACGGCGGTCCGCGAGGGCGACCACTACGTCGTCAACGGCGCGAAGACCTTCATCACGAACGGCATCAACGCCGACTTCGTGATCGTCGCGTGCAAGACCGATCCCGATGCCGGCGCGATGGGCGTCTCGCTGATCGTGCTCGAGCGCGGCATGGAGGGGTTCGAGCGCGGCCGCAACCTCGACAAGCTGGGGCTCAAGGCGCAGGACACCGCTGAGCTGTTCTTCGACGACGTCCGCGTGCCGGTGGAGAACCTGCTCGGCGAGGAGGGCCGCGGCTTCGTCTACCTCATGGAGAAGCTGCCGCAGGAGCGCCTGACGATCTCGGTGGTCGCGGCGGCCGCGTGCCGCGCCGCGATCGACATGACGCTGGAGTACGTGAAGTCGCGTCACGCGTTCGGCAAGCCGATCGGGTCGTTCCAGAACACGCGCTTCGTGCTGGCCGAGCTCGAGACCGAGCAGCGCATCGCCCAGGTGTTCGTCGACCGCAGCATCGAGGCCCTGAACGCGGGCACCCTCTCGATCGACGACGCGGCCGCGGGCAAGTGGTGGACGACCGAGCTGCAGAAGAAGACCGTCGACGCGTGCCTGCAGCTGCACGGCGGCTACGGCTACATGAGCGAGTACCCGATCAGCCGGGCCTACCGGGACACCCGCATCCAGACGATCTATGGCGGCACCACGGAGATCATGAAGGAGATCGTCGGCCGGTCGCTGGGCATCTGACGCTGGGCATCTGACCCTGCAGGTTCGTACGATGCCCGCATGGGGGTACGGAGCAGCTTCGCGATCCTCTCGACGCGGGACCTCCCGCGACTCGAGGCGTTCTACCGTGACGCCTTCGGCGCCGAGCGCACTTACGCGTTCGAGGCCGGGGGCCGCGACGTGTACGTCGCCCTGAGCATCGGTGACTCCGCTCTCGGCCTCGGGCTCGACGAGGACCTGGCGGCCGAGCCCGTCGGCGCCGCGCTGTGGCTCTACGTGGACGACGTCGACGCGGCGTACCGGCGGGCGCTCGAGGCCGGCGCGACGAGCATCGCCGAGCCCGACGTGATGCCGTGGGGCGAGCGGGTCGCGCAGGTGCGCGACCCCGGCGGCTTCGTGGTGCATCTGGGCGCCGCGGCGGACTGATCCCTGCGGGAGCCGCCGAGCGCTCGGTCAGGTCAGCAGATCGACACGCTCGGACGCCTCGGCGAGCGCTCGGTCGAACGTGACCAGACGGGCGCCCCGGCTGGCGGCGAGCCCGAGGAGGTAGGCATCGGTGACCTGTCGATGCCCGACGACATGATCCAGCGGCGTGTCGGCGTAGGACGTGGCGTCGGGCCAGAAGGCGCACCGGCCCGAGGCGTACAGCGCCGAGAGGACGGCCTGCGCGGTGGACGGGCTCTCACCGAGGCGGACGAGGAAGCGCACCAGCGCGCCCTCGACGACGGGACAGAGCGCGAGCTCCACGCCGGACCCCGCCCAGGCGGCCGCGGCCCGGTGGTGCTCGTGCTCCGCGACGGTGAGCGCGATGAGGACGTTCGCGTCGAGCAGGTGTGCCGTCACTCGTCGTCCAGGGCGTCGGCGACCTCGGCCGACGTGATGGTTCGCCCGATGGAGATCACCGGGAGACCGCTGACGTGGTCGGTGCTGATCTCGACCGGCTCACCGAGGCAGGCCAGGCCGCGGGTCGTGAGCTCGGCGACGACCGCGGACAGCGACTGGTGGCGCGCTTCCGCGAGTGCCAGCGCACGGCGGTGCACCGCAGGAGGCAGGTCGACGGTGGTTCGCATGGACAGCATCATAGGTGCATCACCCGTGATGCACCAGCGAGATGCGCCCCGCTGGGGACTGATCCGCCCTAGGCTCGGCGCGTGCGCTTCCTTCGAGTCCTCGGTCGGTGGATGGGTCGTGCGGCATTCGGCCTGGCCGCCCTCCTCGGCGCGGTCCTGGTGTGGGCGAGGGTCAGCCCGCGGCCCGGGGTCGCACTGATCAACTGGCTCTTCTCGCTGACCGACACGGGCGAGGTCAAGGGCATGGAGGCCACCGGCGTCGTCGGACGCACCGGTCTGGCCTACGGCGATGGCCCCGACGAGGTCCTCGACGTCTGGTCGCCGGAGGGAGCCGCCGGGCCGTTGCCGGTCGTCGTGTGGGCGCACGGAGGGGCCTGGATCGGCGGCGGCCGGTCCCAGCCCGCGCCGTACCTGCGCCTGCTGGCCCAGCACGGCTACGTAGGGATCGGCATCGACTACTCGCTCGCTCCGGACCATCCGTACCCGCTGCCGGTGCGCCAGCTGGGGGCGGCGCTGACCTGGATCCGCGAGCACGCGGACGAGTTGGGCGTCGATCCCGAGCGCGTCGTGCTGGCCGGGGACTCCGCCGGGGCGCACATCGCGGCGCAGTACGCGGCTCTCGTCACCAGCCCGGACTACGCGGACCTGCTCGGCATCGAGCCGCCCCTCGAGGCGGACCATCTGGTGGGCACGATGCTGCACTGCGGTCCGTACGACCCGCCGACGGCGATGCACTCGACCGGCTTCGGCGGCTGGTTCGTGCGCACGGTGGGCTGGGCGTATCTCGGCACGAAGGACTTCACCGACCCGCGGGTTCGCGAGTCGTCCGTCGTCGACCACGCCACCGCCGCGTACCCGCCCACCCTGCTCAGCGGAGGCGACGAGGACCCGCTCACGGCGCAGGGTCGCGTCTTCGCGGCACGCCTCGCCGAGCTCGGGGTGGAGCACGAGACGCACTTCCATCCCGGCCTGAACCACGAGTTCCAGTTCGACCTCACGAGACCCGAGGCACGGCGGGTCCTGGCCGCTTCGGTCGACTTCCTCGCCCGTGTGACGGCACGGCACTCCTGAGACTCCTGGTGCGAGTCGCGTCATGGACCCGCTCCTGCGCGGTCTCATGGGGGACGGCGCACCTCGCGCCGGGCGGAGAGGTGATCCGGATGCAGACCTGGTGGCACACCGCGACCCCCGAGGTGCTCGTGGCGCCCGATGGCGACCCCGGGCCCCGATCGGTGCGCACGTCCCGGTTCGTCGACCGCGAGCGGGTGCAGCCGGGGGAGGGCGGACGGCGCCTGTGGGCCCGCCTGGCCGACGTGCTGGCCACCGTCGCCGACGTGCATCCGCTGAGCCTCTACGAGACGTCGGCCGACGACATCACGCTCATGCACGGCGCGTCGATGCACTGGTACGCCACGGCCGGGTCCGAGACGCTCGTCGAGACCGTCGACGCGCTCGGTTGGCGTCGGTTCGCGTTCGTCCCGCCGGCCCGCGCGGCCGCCACCCTGATCGGCTCGTTCGCGACCGGGAGCCCCGGCACCACGGGCCGCTGGCTGGCCTGCACGCTCGCCGACCGCCGCGGGAGCGTGGTGCTCTCCGACGGCATCGACCTCGTGCTGGGCGACCTGCCGCCCGGCTCCGGCCCGATCCGCGAGCCGATGAGCCTCGCCACCGAGGACATCAGCATGCTGCTGCTCGCCCGTCTGCGCGTCCCCGCCGTCGTCTGAGGGACGGCACGGTGACGAGGCGCCCGGCTCAGCTACGGCGTCGCACCGTCTCGCGCTTCTGCTCGTCGACCGCCTGCTCGTACGCCGTCACCAAGGCCTGGATCGTCAGCGGCTTGAAGCGCTCGATCATCGACGTGATGATCTCCGGCGGCTGGCCCGAGGACGTGAGGTACGGCCACACCTGCGTGCGGAAGAGGGCGGTCAGCTCGTCGGCGAGCGCGGTGCCGTGGGCGAGGATCAGCTTTCGGGCCGCGTGGGCCGCGTCGATCGGCAGCTCGGCGTCGAGGAAGCCCATGCCCACCGCGAGGTGGGCGGGAGCGAGGCGGAAGACGTCCTCGTCCGGGGTCGGCTCGATGACTCCCAGGGCGATCAGCAGCTCGAGGTCCTCGTCGGAGAGCTCGCGCCCGGCGCGCTTCTCCAGCGCGGGGCGCTCCAGCGTCTCGGGCAGCTCGGGCATCCAGGGCGCGAGGAGGGTGCGGTGCAGGGCCACCTGGTCGGGACCCGCGTCGGCCGGGATCTTCTCGAGGTATCCCTCGATCGCCTGCAGCGTGAAGCCGTGGGCCTGCAGTTCCCGCACGAGCTCGAGCCGGACGATGTGGTCGGCACCGTAGTAGCCGTTGCGCCCCGCGCGGCGCGGCGGCGGGATCAGGCCGCGGCCGGCGTAGAACCGCACGGTGCGCACGGACATGCCGACCCGCTCGGCCAGCTGCTCGATGCCGATCGACTCGGGGGCGTCGTTCACGCTGTCGAGACTAGCCCGATCCGCCCTCGCCCTGCCCTACGCTCGGCCAATGCAGCAGCCACGGCCCCGGGTGCCCCGCGCCGTGATCGCGCTGGCCGTGCTCTACGTCGTGCTGGCGGCCGCGATCGCCCTGTGGCCCCGGCACGTGGACTCCGGACTCGGCGTGGAGACCTGGCCGCTCACCACGGCGATCGCCGACGTCCTCTCCGTGCCGGCGTCCCGTGTGGTCGAAGGGGCCGAGGTCCTGGCCAACACGCTGTTCTTCGTCCCCGTCGGTGCGGTGGTGGCGGTGGCGCTGCCGAGGGCCTCGGTGCTGGTCGCCGTCGCCGCCGGCCTCGTGATCGCCGTCGCGATCGAGCTGGCGCAGGGGCTCGGTCCCCTCGACCGCACGGCATCGCTGCTCGACGTGGTCGCCGACGTGGCGGGCGCGGTGCTCGGCTTCGGGGCGGTGCGGGCCGCCTCCAGCGGCTCGCCGGTGGCCCGTGCGGCCTTCGCGATGCTCGCCGCGGTCGTGCTCGTCGTGCTCGGCGTGCTGCTGGCCGGCCTGGTGATCCCCGGCTCCTGAGCCGGTCCGCACGCGTGGATCCTGCTTCGATCCGGTGGAATACTGGGGGTACGTGGCGACTCTGACAGTAGTGGTGTCAGAATCATCGCCAACGCTTCCATCCGTTGTGAGGACATCCATGACCGAGGCATTCATCTACGACGCCATCCGTACCCCCCGCGGGCGCGGCAAGAAGAACGGGTCGCTCCACGAGGTCAAGCCGATCTCGCTGGTCACCGGCCTGCTCGACGAGATCAAGGTGCGCAACCCCGACCTCGACCCGAACCAGGTCGACGACGTCGTCCTCGGCGTCGTGTCGCCCGTGGGCGACCAGGGCGCCGACATCGCCCGCACCTCCGTGCTCGCCGCCGGCTTCGGCCAGCAGGTCGCCGGCGTGCAGCTCAACCGCTTCTGCGCCTCGGGCCTGGAGTCGGTCAACCAGGCCGCCTCGCGCGTGAAGTCCGGCTGGGAGGACCTGATCATCGCCGGCGGCGTCGAGTCCATGAGCCGCGTGCCCATGGGCTCGGACGGCGGCGCCTGGGCGATGGACCCCAAGACCTCGCTCGACACCGGCTTCGCGCCCCAGGGCATCGGCGCCGACCTGATCGCGACGATCGAGGGCTACAGCCGGGAGGACGTCGACACGTTCGCCGCCGAGTCGCAGGCCCGCGCGGCCAAGGCGATCGCCAACGGCTACTTCGACAAGTCGATCGTGCCGGTCAAGGACCTCAGCGGCCTGACGATCCTCGACCACGACGAGTTCGTGCGCGAGGGCACCACGGTCGAGTCCCTGTCGGGCCTCAAGCCCTCGTTCGCCGACATCGGCGACCTCGGTGGCTTCGACGCCGTCGCGCTCCAGCGCTACGTCGACGTCGACCGGATCAACCACGTCCACCACGCCGGCAACAGCTCGGGCATCGTCGACGGCGCCTCCCTGGTGCTGATCGGCAACGAGAACGCCGGCGCCCGCCACGGCCTCACGCCGCGCGCCCGCATCGTCTCGACCGCCGTCATCGGCTCCGAGCCCACGATCATGCTGACGGGCCCCGGCCCCGCGTGCCGCAAGGCGCTGGACAAGGCCGGCCTGTCGATCGAGGACATCGACCTGCTCGAGATCAACGAGGCCTTCGCCGCCGTCGCGCTCAAGCTCATGCGCGACCTCGACGACTTCCCGCACGACCGCACCAACGTCAACGGCGGCTCGATCGCGATGGGCCACCCGCTGGGTGCGACCGGCGCGATGATCCTGGGCACGCTCGTCGACGAGCTGGAGCGTCGTGAGAAGCGCTACGGCCTGGCCACGCTGTGCATCGGCGGCGGCATGGGCATCGCCACCATCGTCGAGCGCATCTGATCCGTCCGACCCCACACTTCGAAGGAATACGTATGACTGCAACCGACGCGGTGCGCTACGAGGTCGAGAACGGCATCGTCACCCTGACGATCGACGACCCCAACCAGAGCGCCAACACGATGAACGAGACCTACCGCGCCTCCATGGAGGCGGCGGTGAACCGTCTCGCCGACGAGATCGCCCGCGACGGCGACGCCATCAAGGGCGTCGTCATCGCCAGCGCGAAGAAGACCTTCTTCGCCGGCGGCGACCTCAAGCTGATGACCCAGGCCACCCCGGCCGACGCCCAGACGCTGTTCGACAACGTCGAGTCGATCAAGGCCACGCTGCGCAAGCTCGAGACGATCGGCAAGCCCGTCGTCGCGGCGATCAACGGCGCCGCCCTGGGTGGCGGCCTCGAGATCGCGCTGGCGTGCCACCACCGCATCGCGGCTGAGGGTCGCTACGAGATCGGCCTGCCCGAGGTCACCCTCGGCCTGCTGCCCGGTGGCGGCGGCGTCACCCGCACCACCCGCATGTTCGGCATCCAGGACGCGCTGATGAACGTCCTGCTGCAGGGCCAGCGCAACAAGCCCGAGAAGGCGCTCAAGATCGGCCTGATCGACGAGATCGTCCCGGCCGACGAGCTGCTGTCCTCGGCGCGTGCCTGGGTCGAGGCCAACGCCGGCAACGAGGAAGCGGCCACCCAGCCGTGGGACCGCGCGGGTCACAAGATTCCCGGCGGCACGCCCAGCAACCCCAAGCTGGCGGCCTTCCTGCCCAGCTTCCCGGCGAACCTCAAGAAGCAGCTCAAGGGTGCGCCGTACATCGCGCCGCGCCACATCATGAGCGCCGTCGTGGAAGGTGCCCAGGTCGACTTCGACACCGCCAGCCGGATCGAGTCGCGCTACCTGGTCAACCTGCTGATCGGTCAGCAGTTCAAGAACATGACGCAGGCGTTCTTCTTCGACCTCGGCGCGATCAACGCCGGTGGGTCGCGTCCGGTGGGCATCGCCGAGCGCAAGGCCGAGAAGCTGGCCATCCTCGGCGCCGGCATGATGGGCGCGGGCATTGCCTACGAGGCGGCTCGCGCGGGCATCGAGGTCGTCCTCAAGGACGTCAGCGTCGAGGCCGCCGAGAAGGGCAAGAGCTACTCCGACAACCTGCTGTCCAAGCAGGTCGAGCGGGGTCGCCTCACGGCTGAGAAGAAGGACCAGATCCTGGCCCGCATCCAGCCCACGGCCGACTACGCCGACCTCGCCGGCTGCGACTTCGTGGTCGAGGCTGTCTTCGAGTCGGTCGAGCTCAAGCACAGCGTCTTCGCCGAGCTCGAGCCGATCGTCAACGGCGACGCGCTGCTGGGCTCGAACACGTCGACGCTGCCGATCACCACGCTGGCCGAGGGCGTCCAGCGTCCCGAGGACTTCATCGGCATCCACTTCTTCAGCCCGGTCGACAAGATGCAGCTCGTCGAGATCATCGTGGGCGAGAAGACCTCCGACGAGGCCCTGGCCCGCGCGATCGACTTCACGAAACAGATCCGCAAGATCCCGATCGTCGTCAACGACAGCCGCGGCTTCTTCACCTCGCGCGTGTTCGGCACGCTCGTGATGGAGGGCGTCGAGATGCTCGCCGAGGGCGTCGACCCCGTCACGATCGAGCGCGCCGCGCAGCTGGCCGGCTTCCCGGGCCAGCCGCTGGCGATGTCCGACGAGGTCTCGCTGACGCTGCAGCAGAAGATCGAGGGCGAGGCCCGCAAGGCCGCCGCCGCCGAGGGCAAGGAGCTGCCCGTCACGCCCGCGTCCGAGGTCGTCAACAAGCTGGTCGAGCTCGGTCGCCCGGGCAAGGCCGCCGGTGCCGGCTTCTACGAGTACCCGGAGGGCGGCAAGAAGTTCCTGTGGCCCGAGCTGTGGAACCTGTTCGTCAAGGAAGACGTCGACGTGCCGCTCGAGGACATCAAGGAGCGCCTGACGTTCATCATGGCGATCGAGACGGTCCGCTGCTTCGAGGAGGGCGTCATCCGCCAGGTGGCCGACGCCAACATCGGCTCCATCTTCGGCATCGGCTTCCCGCCGGTCCACGGCGGCGCGCTGCAGTACGTGAACGGCTACGAGTCCGCCACGGGCGAGATCGGCGTCAAGGCGTTCGCCGAGCGCGCGCAGGAGCTCGCCGAGAAGTACGGCGAGCGGTTCACCCCGCCCGCGCTGCTGCTCGAGAAGGCCGAGAAGGGCGAGAAGTTCGCCTGATCGCACTTTGCACGTGACGAAGCCCCGGTCCACCTGGACCGGGGCTTCGTCGTGGGGGGTGGTGACCGCGCCGTCGCCACCGACTGATGTGACGTTGATGATGTCGAGGTCGTTTGACGTGCGGCCGGAGGGGTTCGGTGTCTACCGTCGGTGACATGACCTCCCTCGTCCTGCATGACCGCGAGATCACCGTCGCCGTCGCGCCCCACGGGGCGGAGCCCGTCTCGATCCGCGACCAGGACGATCACGAGTACCTCTGGTCGGGCGACGAGCCGTGGCGGCGTCACGCCCCCGTGCTGTTCCCCGTGATCTGCCGCGTGCCCGACGACCGCATCCGGGTGGGCGACCAGACCTTCCCGATGCCGCAGCACGGCTTCGCCCGTGATCGCGAGTGGACCGTGGTCGACAGCACGCACGACCGCGCGTCCTTCGTGCTGGTCGCCGACGAGGACACGCGGCGGCACTACCCCTTCGACTTCGCGCTGGCGGTGACGTACACCGTGGAGGGGCGCAGCCTCTCGGTGCAGTACACCGTGGAGAACCGCGGCGACGAGCCGATGCCGTTCGACCTCGGGTCCCACCCGGCATTCGTGTGGCCGCTCGAGGACGACCAGCCCCGCTCGATGCACCAGGTGCGGTTCGACGAGCCCGAGACGGCCCCCGTGCGCCGGGTGGTGGACAACCTGCTCACCGACGAGCGCTTCGACAATCCCGCCTGGGACCACGTGGTGACCCTCAACGACGCGTGGTTCACCGACGGCGCCGTGATCATGCCCGAGGTCGCCAGTCGCGGGCTGGTCTACTCCTCCGGAGCCGGTCGCCAGGTCCGGCTGACCTGGGAGGGGTTCACCGGGATCACCCTGTGGTCGGTGCCCGGCGCGCGGTTCGTGTGCATCGAGCCGTGGCGCGGCCGGCCCGCCCCGACCGACTACGTGGGCCAGTTCGCGGGCAAGCCGGGCAACGCCGTGGTGCCTCCAGGCGGGCGCGAGGAGCTGTCCTACCGCGTCGAGCTGCTCTGAGCCAGCCGCGAGTTCCGGCGGCCGTAGGCGAAGTAGATGACGATGCCGATCGCCATCCAGATCGCAAAGCGCTCCCACGTGAGCAGCGACAGGTTCAGCATGAGCCAGATGCAGGTCAGGATCGACCCGCCCGCCACGAGCGGCGCGAACGGCACCTTGAACGCCCGCTCCAGGTCGGGCCGCGTGCGACGCAGGATCAGCACGCCGGCCGAGACCAGCACGAACGCGAACAGCGTGCCGATGCTCACCAGGTGACTGAGCTCGGCCAGCGGCACGAAGCCCGCGAGGATCGCCACGAAGGCGGTGGTGATGATCGTGATGCGGTGCGGCGTGCCGTACTTCGGGTGCACCTTCGCCAGGCCGCGCGGCAGCAGCCCGTCGCGGCACATGGCGAACAGGATGCGCGACTGGCCCAGCAGCAGCACGAGGATCGTCGTGGTCATGCCCGCCACTGCGCCCAGTGAGATCAGGTTGGCCGCCCACTCGATCCCGTTCGCCGAGAACGCCTCGGCCAGCGGGGCGCCGGTGTTCATCCGGTCGTCGGTGTAGGGCAGCATCCCGGTGATGACGAACGACACGGCCATGTAGAGCACGGTGCAGATCAGCAGGGAGCCGAGGATGCCGCGAGGCACGTCGCGCTGGGGGTTCCTGGTCTCCTCGGCGGTGGTGGCCACCACGTCGAAGCCGATGTAGCTGAAGAACACCACCGAGGCCGCCGCGACGATGCCCATGACGCCGAACGCGGTCGGGGCCATGCCGAAGACAGCCTGGATGAGGGGCTGGTCGGCGCCCTTCGCCAGCTCCTGCTCCTGCGCGGGCGGGATGAAGGGGGTGTAGTTCGCCGCCTTGACCAGGAACAGGCCGGCGACGATGACGAAGAGCACGACCGCGACCTTGATCAGCACGAAGACGCTCGTGACCGAGCTGGACAGCTTCGTGCCGGCGATCACCAGGAACGACAGCAGCACGACGATGCCGATGGCGGCGACGTCGACGACCGCCTCGTCGCCGGCCACCTGCGTGGGCAGCTCGAGCAGCTCCTGGAGGTAGCCCGACCAGCCCCGGGCCACCACGGCCGCGCCGAGGGCCAGCTCGAGCAGCAGGTCCCAGCCGATGATCCAGGCGATGAACTCGCCGAGGGTGGCGTAGCTGAACGTGTAGGCGCTGCCGGCCACCGGCACTGTCGCCGCGAACTCGGCGTAGCAGAGCGCGGCGAGGGCGCAGACGGCTCCGGCGATGAGGAAGCTGATGACGATCGCCGGGCCGGCGTGGTTGTGCGCCTCCTGGCCGGTGAGCACGAAGATGCCGGTGCCGATGATGACGCCGACGCCGAAGACCATCAGGTCGCGGGCGGTGAGCTCCCGCTTGAGTCGGTGCTCGGGCTCGTCCGTCTCCGCGATCGACTGTTCGACGGTCTTCGTGCGGAACAGGCTCATGGCCACGACTCTGGCCCTCCGCGCAGGCGCCTGCAACCGGGCTCCACGGCGAGAGCCCGCCGCGACCGTGAGGTCCCGGCGGGCTCGGACGCGGTCAGCGGGTGGGCCGGCCGTTCTCGTACAGCCGCGGGATCGCGTGGTTCGCGACGAACACGCCGTCGGGGTCCACAGCGGAGCGGATCGCGGCCAGCCGCAGCCACGCATCGTCGGCGTAGGCCGTGCGGGCGTCGGTCGGCTCCTCGGCGAAGTTGAGGTACGACCGCCCGTTCGACCACGGCCGGAGCGCCGCGACGGCGTGCTCCCCGGCCGACGCGATCATCGACCCGAGCTCCGGCGTGGGTGCCATGCCCCCGCACACGAAGGCGAACTCGCCCTCGAGGTGCGTCAGCACGCCGCCGCCCTCGTGAGGGCGGCCGAGAGCGCCGCCCAGCTGGCGCAGCTCAGCGATCATGAGGGGCGTCTCGACCCCGGGGCCGAACAGCCCCAGGAACGCGTCCGCGCCCTCGTCGTCGAGCTCGCGCAGCATCGTCGAGCGGATGATGCCGGGCGCCGGCTCCTCCGGATCCATGTGCAGGTGCACGAGGGTCTCGCTCGGGACCCGCCCGAACGTGTCGAGCTCGGGCTCGAGCGCCCGCAGCGGGGCCAGGATCTCGGCGGCCCGCTCGTCGTCGGCCAGGACCGCACCGTCGATGACGACGATGGTGCGGCCACGGAGGAAGTCCGGCATCTCGGGGATCGGGGGGATCCTCAGGACGCGGAGCGACGTGGTCACCTCGTCGGGCGCGACCGGCGCCCAGGCTCGCCACATGTCCAGCACGCGCGGGGCCATCGAGACGTCCCACATCATCAGGCCGGCGTAGGCGGTGCTGAAGTCGTACGCGCGGAACTCCAGTGCCGTGACGATGCCGAAGTTGCCCCCGCCTCCGCGGACGGCCCAGAACAGCTCGGCGTGGTGCTCGGCGTCGGCGCGCACGAGGTCGCCGTTCGCCAGGACGATCTCCACGGCCGTGAGGCTGTTCGCCGCGAGCCCGAGCTTGCGGGCGTACCAGCCCATGCCGCCGCCGAGGCTGTAGCCGGCGATGCCGACGTCGACCGAGGAGCCGTGCAGGACGGTCAGGCCGTGCGCGGCCGCCGCCTTCACGGCAGGCAGCCAGACGGTGCCGCCGCCGACGCGCACGATGCGGCGCTCGGGGTCGACGCTGACGTCGTTCAGCTCGCTCGTCCGGACGATCACGACGTCCTCGAGGCCTCCGGCCACGAGCGGCCCGGCGTTGTGACCGGTGCTCTGCGGCGCGACCCGCAAGCCCGCGGCGTGCGCGGCCCGCACGATGCGGCTGACGTCGTCGGCGTCGCGCGGGACGGCCACGGCGGCGGGTCGCTGGTCGACGGCGAGGTTCCAGGCGGCTCGGGCGACGTCGTACCCGGGGTCGCCGGGCAGGTGGACGGCGCCGCCGGCCAGTCCGCGCAGGCGGTCGGCCGGGCGCTCGAGCTGGTCGATGGTTTCGTTGATGGACACGGTGGTGCTCCTTGGTGGGGGGATTCGCTTCCTGTCCCCGAGAGCATCGGCCGGAGGGCTTGATACCGACTGGGAGCTGGCTTGGAGCCCGCGAGGACGGGCGATTTCTCATTCCTGCGATCCCTGTCGTTGGCCCGGGCGCGTCCCTATGCTTCGACTGTGGAGCTCAGGGTGCTGGGGCCCGTGGCCGTCTCGGCCGACGGTGCCGATCTCGATCTCGGCACGCCCCGGCAGCGCACGCTCGTCGCCGCGCTCGCGCTCTCCGGCGGTCGGCCCGTCGGGGTCGACACGATCGTGGACCTCGTGTGGGGCGACGCCCCGCCGCCCGGCGTCGCGACGACGCTACAGGCCTACGTCTCGGGGCTGCGCAAGGTCCTCGAGCCCGGCCGCGCCCGTCGCGCCCCCGCGGAGGTGCTCGTCACGGTCGCGCCCGGCTACGCGCTGCACGTGCCGGCGCAGGACGTCGACGCCCACGCCTTCGAGCTCGAGGTCGCCGCGGCCCACCGCCTGCTGGAGTCGGACCGGCCCCCACGCGCCCAGCTCGAGGAGGTGGACGCGACGCTCGCCACGGCCCTGGGGCGGTGGCGCGGCACCCCGTACGCGGAGCTCGGCGACGCGCCGGCCGCGGTGGCCGAGCGCGCGCGACTCGAGGAGCTGCGGCTGGTCGCGCTGGAGGACCGGGCGGTCGCGGCGCTCGCCCTGGGCCGCCACGCGACGGCCGCTGCCGAGCTCGAGGCACTGACGACGGCCCATCCGCTGCGCGAGCGGCTGTGGGGCCTGCGCGCCCTCGCCCTCGCGCGGTCCGGACGCCAGGCGGAGGCGCTCGAGGTGCTGCGCCGGGTGCGCGCCGTGCTCGACGACGAGCTCGGCATCGAGCCGGGCGCCGAGCTGCAGCGCCTGCAGACCGCGCTGCTGCGCCAGGACTCTGCGCTGGACTGGAGCCCGCCCCCGGAACCGGACGCGGACGAGGGCTCGTCGGTCTCCGCGCCGTGGCCGATGGTGGGCCGTGACCACCAGCTCGCGGCCCTCGCGCGCAGTCTCGACGCCGCCCTCGCCGGAGCCACCTCCTTCGCCGCGATCACCGGCGAGCCCGGCATCGGCAAGAGCCGGCTCGCCGCCGAGCTCGGGCTCCGGGCCTCGGCGGCCGGCGCCGTGGTCGCCGTCGGCCGGTGCTCGAGCGACGAGGGCGCGCCGCCGCTGTGGCCGTGGCGGTCGGTCCTCGAGGGCCTCGGGCTCGACTTCCCCGACGTCACCGACGTCGCCGACGGCTTCCGGGTGCGCGAGGCGATCCTCGCCGCCGTGCGAGAGGAGGCGCGGCGGCAGGCGGTCGTGGTGGTCCTCGAGGACCTGCACTGGGCCGACCCCGCGAGCTTGCGCTGCCTGATGCTGCTCGCCGAGTCCGTCACCGACGCCCGGCTGCTGGTGGTGGCGACGTGGCGCGACCACCCCGAGCCCTCGGGCCTGTTCGCCGACGCGGCCGAGGCGCTCGCCCGCCGGCACGCGGTGCGCCTGCAGCTGTCGGGCCTCGGGCCGGACGAGGTCGCCGAGATCGTCGTCGGGGTGGCGGACTCGGCTCCCTCCCGGGACCAGGTGGAGGCGCTGCACGAGCGCACCGACGGCAACCCCTTCTTCCTCGTCGAGTACGCCCGGCTGGCCGGTGAGCGCGGCGACCTGGCGGCCCTGCTCGCCGAGGACGACACGCCCCGGGCGGTCCAGGACGTGCTCACCCGCCGGCTCGCCCGGCTGCCCGAGGACACCCGAGGTGCGCTGGGCACCGCGGCGGTCATGGGCCGGCAGTTCGACGGTCCGACCCTCGGCGCCGTGCTGGGCACCGACGACGAGGGCGTGCTGGACCTGCTCGAGCCGGCCGTCGAGGCCGGTCTGGTCGTCGAGGAGGGGATCGACCGGTACTCGTTCGCCCACGCGCTCGTGCGCGACAGCCTCTACGCGGGACTCTCGGCGTCGCGGCGTGCCCGCCGGCACGCGGTGGTGGCGACGGCGATCACGGGTGCGGGCCGACCGTCGGAGGAGGCCCGGCACTGGCTGGCCGCGGGCCCGGCCCACGCGGCCACGGCGTGGCGCGCGGCCGAGCGCGCGGCGGAGGCAGCCCGCGTGCTGCACGCCCACGAGGACCGGGCGGACCTGCTCTCCGCAGCCCTGGGCGCGATGTCGTCCGACCCCGAGGCCACGCCGCGCGACCGCTTCGACGCGCTGATGGAGCTGGCCGACGCCCACCGCTGGTCGGCGCGCTGGACCGAGCTCGCCGCCGACGTCGCCGAGGCCATCGGCGAGGCCCGCGCGCTCGGCGACCCCGAGCTGCTCGCCCGGGCCGCGCTCGCCACCACCCAGGGGGCGCTGTGGCAGGCCAGCCACCACGGTCAGGTGAACGAGGTCGTGGTCGCGGCGCTGAGGAAGGCGCTCGCCGACCTGCCCCCCGAGCCGTCCGCCCTGCGCTGTCGTGTGCTGGCCGCGCTGGCGAGCGAGCAGTACTACACCGCGCCCTTCGCCGAGCGCGCCGACCTGGTCGCCCGGGCTCGGGCCATGGCCGACGACCTGGGCGACCCCGGCCTCATGGTCGACGTCGCCCAGGTCGGGGTGGCCGCGCTCTGGACGGCGAGCACCGCCGAGGAGCGCGCCGCGTGGGCGGGGGAGTCGGCCCGGCTCGCCCGCGAGCTCGGCCGCGACCGCGACGTGGTGATCTCCGCGACCCTGCAGGCCGTCGCGCTCGGCGAGGCGGGCCGTCCGCTGCAGATGCGAGAGGTCATCGCGCAGACGCGGGTCGAGGCCGACCGGCTGCGACTGGCGTACGCGCAGCTCGTCCTCGACGGGCTCGAGATCCCGTGGCTCGCGATGGCCGGCCGGTTCGAGGAGTGCGCCACGGCGCTCGAGCGGATGCGGCGCCTCGAGCGGACGGTCACGCTGCCGCAGTCCGACGTGGCGATCCTCGGCGCCGAGCTCGTGCTCACCGTCTGGAGCGGGCGCGCCGGGGACGTCGTGGACCTCCTGGTGGCGATGGAGGAGAGCGACCCCCTTCCCCTGACCTCCGTCACCGCGGCGCTGCTGTGTCGCGCCGGCCGGGTGGACGACGCGCGCGACCACCTGCGGCGGTACGCCGTGGACCTCGATCACGACGACTGGTTCTCGATGCTGGCGTGGTGCAACGCGGCCGAGGCGGCCCTGTACGTCGGGGACCGGGCGCTGGCCGCCGACGCGCTGGCGCGGATCGCGCCGTTCCCGGGCTCCAGCTGCTCGGCGGGGTCGGGCAACGCCTCGGGCCCCGTCGACCACTACATCGCGGCCGCGCACGCGGCGCTCGGCGACCTCGCGACCGCGCGGGTCCACGCCGACCGGGCCGCGGAGCTGTGCGAGCAGTGGCAGATCCCGCTGGCCGCGCAGCGACTGCGCGACCAGCGGGACCAGTTCGGTTATTGAGCAGAGCGGTTACTGAGCAGAGCGGCTATCGAGGTGTCAGCGGGTGGTGACGAGCTCGCGCTCGTCGCCCTCCACGTCGACCTGCGGCAGGGCCCGGTCGAGCCACGCCGGCAGCCACCAGTTCCACTTCCCGAGCAGGGTCATCGTGGCCGGCACGAGGATCATCCGCACGACCGTCGCGTCGAGGAACACGGCCGTCGCCATGCCCAGGCCCAGCATCTTGACCACGAGGTCTCCCTCGGTCGCGAAGCCGAGGAACACGAAGACCATGATCGCGGCGGCGGCGGTGATGACCTTGCCCGAAGCGGCCAGGCCGTGCACGATGCTCGCCGTGGAGTCGCCGGTGTCGAGCCACTTCTCACGGATGCGGCTCAGCAGGAACACCTCGTAGTCCATCGAGAGGCCGAACAGGATCGCGAAGATCAGGATCGGAACCCAGCTGGACACGGGCGCGGCGTGGTCGATGCCGAGCAGGCTCGCCCCCCAGCCCCACTGGAACACCGCGGTCATGACGCCGTAGGCGGCGCCGATCGACAGCAGGTTCATGACGGCCGCCTTAAGCGGGATCACCACCGAGCGGAACACCAGCATCAGCAGCAGCACCGAGACCGCCACGACGAACCCGATGACGACCCACAGCCGGTGCGACAGCATCTCCGCGAGGTCGGCGAACAACGGCGTCTGGCCGGTCACCTCCACGCCCGGGGGCAGGTCGGCCCGCAGGTCCTCCACCAGCCCTGAGGTGCGGGCGTCGGCGGGACCGAACGCCGGCTCCGCCGTGAGCACCGTGATCGCTCCGTCCGGCGAGGCCATCGCGGGGGAGACGGCCACGAGCTGGTCGTTGCCCTCGAGGGTGCTGCGCACGGAGGCCACCTCGGAGGCGTCGAGTCTCGCGTGGTCCACGACGATCGAGATCGGTCCGGTGGCTCCCGGTCCGAACGCGTCGGCCGTCAGGTCGTAAGCGCGCCGCGTGGTCGCCTCGGTCGTCTGGTTGCCGTCGTCCTGGGGCCACGTGCGCATGTCGAGCACGGGGGCGGCCAGGGCGATCATCACGGTCGTGCCGAGCAGCGCCCACAGCAACGGACGCCGAGTGACGCGCTCGGCCCAGCGAGCCGTGAGCGGGCGCTCGGTGGGCACCCGGCCACGGCGCACGCCGCGGGAGAGCACCTTGCGTCCGGCGAACCGGCACAGCACGGGCACCAGCGTCAGCGCCGTGAGCATGACCGAGACGACCGCGATCGCGGTGGCCCAACCGAACGTCGCGAACGTCGGCAGGCCGGTCAGGCCCAGGCCCAGCAGCGAGATGAGGACGGTCAGCGACGCGAACACGACGGACTTGCCGGCGGTCGCGAGGCTGCGCCCGGCGGCCTCCTCGACGGAGTGACCCTGCGCCAGGAACTCGGCGTGCCGGCTGACGAGCAGCAGGGCGTAGTCGATGCCGACCCCCAGGCCCACCATCGACGCGACCATCGGGGCCGAGGTCGAGACGTCCATCGTGGCGGCCAGGAGCGTGACGCCGGCCGAGCCGACCGCGAGTCCGGCGACCGCGACCAGGACGGGCAGCCCCGCGACGACGGCCGATCCGAAGGCGATCAGCAGGATCAGCAGGGCGGCACCCACGCCGATGAGCTCGCCGTACCCCTTGATGGGCGCGCTGGCGGTCGCCGGCTGGTCGCCGCCGAGCTCGACCTGGTAACCGGCATCCTGGGTGGCCTCGACGGCTTTCTCGAGCGGTTCGATGTCGCCCATGAGGTCGGGATGGGTCACCTCGGTGTCGTACGCGAGGTGCACGACGGCCGTGTGGCCGTCGGCGCTCAGGCGGGGCGGACTCACGCTGGAGACGTGGGCGACGTCCTGGAGACGCTCGCCGAGCGAGGCCAGGACGGCCGCCGGGATCGCCCGGTCGTCGTGGACCACGACGTTCGCCGAGGCGTTGCCGGCGTCGGGCAGGTGGTCGCGCAGGAGCTCGATCCCGCGCTGGGACTCGGCGCCGGGCACGTTCCAGTCGTCCTGGGTCGAGCCACCGAACGCGGAGCTGGCGGCGAACACGAGCGAGGCCAGGATCAGCCAGCCGACGATCGTGCGCCACGGGTGCAGGGCCGTCGTGCGGCCGAAGCGGTACAAGAGGGAGGACATCTGTCTCGGTTCCTTCAGTGGGGGGATGGTTCCTGCCACCGACAGTCGGCCCGAGACCTTGCGTCCGACTTGGGGGTGACTTGGAGCCCGATCGGGCACGACCTCCCATGACCCGCGTGTCCCCGCGCTGATACGCGCCCGCCCGCCGCGCTGCACTTTTGGGGCGGGGAGCGGATCTGACGATCAGCCGCGCGACTCCGCGGCCTTGGCCACGTTGCGCTGCATGCCCCCGAAGATCAGCCCGTGGAAGGGCGCGACCGCCCACCAGTACAGGTGCCCCAGCAGTCCGCGCGGGTGGAACAGCGCCCGCTGGTGGAACGAGGTGGTGCCCGAGTCGTCCGAGCCCACGCGCAGCTCCAGCCACGCCAGCCCCGGCACCTTCATCTCGGCCCGCAGGCGCAGGAACTCGCCCTCGACCTCCTCCTCGACCCGCCAGAAGTCCACGGCATCGCCGACCACGAGCCTGCTGTGGTCGCGGCGACCGCGGCGCAGGCCCGGCCCACCGAAGGCGCGGTCGATCAGGCCGCGCACCTGCCACGCCAGCGGCCACGAGTACCAGCCGTGGTCCCCGCCGATGCCCTCGATGACCGCCCACAGGTCCTCCGGTGACGCGGCGACCTCCCGGGTGCGCTCGTCGGTGTAGAGGGAGCCGCCGGCCCAGTCGGGGTCCTCGGGCAGTGGCTCGGAGGGCGCTCCCCGGGTCGCGGCGGAGGTCCACCGCGTCGGCACGTCCAGGTCGCGGATCTTCGTGAGCGCCAGCTCCACGGCCCGCTGGAACCCCGTGAGTCCTCCGGGCGGCAGGTGGATGTAGCGCCAGATGTCGTCCTCCTGCGCGACCACGGTGTTGCGCAGGCTCTCGACGAGGGGCCGCGCGAGGTCCGCCGGCACGGGGGTGATGAGGCCGACCCAGTGGCTCGAGAGGCTCGGCGACAGGACCGGGACCCGCAGGATCCGGCGCCGGGGGAGCTCCGCGACCTTCGCGTACCCCTGCATCATCTCGAGGTAGGTCAGGACGTCGGGACCGCCGATGTCGAAGCGGCGGTTCACGTCCGGCGGCAGGTCGACGCAGCCCACGAGCAGGTGCAGCACGTCGCGGATCGCGATCGGCTGGGTGCGCGAGTCCACCCAGCGGGGCGTGACCATCGCGGGCAGCCGCTCGGTCAGGTAGCGCAGCATCTCGAACGACGCCGAGCCCGAGCCGATGATGATCCCGGCCTGCAGCACCGCGGTCGGCACGCCGGAGTCCAGCAGCACGCGGGCCACCTCGTCGCGCGAGCGCAGGTGCTCGGACATCTCCTCGTCCTTGGGCACCATGCCCGAGAGGTAGACGATCCGCCCGACGCCCGCGTCCTTCGCGGCCTCGGCGATCGTCGCGGCCATCTCGTGCTCGGTGCGCACGAGGTCGCCGCCGGAGCCGATCGAGTGCAGCAGGTAGTAGAAGACGTCGACGCCCTCGCACGCGCGGCGCACGTCCTCGGCCTTCGTCGCGTCGCCCACGACGATCTCGACACGATCGGCCCACGGGTGCGCCCGCGCCTTTCGCTCATCGCGCACCAGCACGCGCACCTCGTGGCCGGCGTCCAGCAGCTGCGGCACGAGCCTGCCGCCGACGTATCCGGTGGACCCCGTCACGAGAGTTCGCATGCCCCTCAGTCAACGGTGCGCCGCGCACCCCCGCGACTTTTGTGACGCGTTTCCGCGTCCCGACCGCGTGCGGGCCGATTCTCGTCACAAAAGTTGGCCTCGGGAGCCAGCACATCCGTCAGGAGCGCGGCTTCGGGAGGCGCACCAGTTCACGGAGCTCCGCGGTTGCATGGGTCGGCGCGGAAGAGGTGTAGCCGCGCGAGACCAGGGCGCGCCAGACTCGGGCGACGAGCGTCGGTGGCGAGCGGAGGTCGTCGGCGGTCAGGACGATGACGAGCCAGCCGTCGGCTTCGAGGGACTCGCGCCGGATGATGTCGATCCGCCGTTGCCTGGAGGAGCGCTCGTGGTACCAGCCGTCGTACTCCACCACGATGCGCCACGGCCTCAGGACGAGATCGCCGTGCCAGGTGCGGCCGCCACCGACGCTGATCGCGCCGTTGGTTTCCGGCTCGGGAAGGCCACACGCCGCCATGATCAGTCGCGCGTCGGTCTCCATGAAGGAGCCGACCCGTTCGCGCATGCGCCATGCCGTCATGCGTGATCGTCGAACGCCGTGGAGGTGCTGGGTCCACGCGAACTCGGCGAAGCCTTCAGGTGTCAGGTGGCCGGCTCTCACCAGCGCGTCGCGGAAGCGGACGATCTCGGCCTGACTGAGGGAGATCGTCGCGTCCACCAGGCAGCGCTCCGGACTGAGCACGGGAAGGCGACCGACCGCGCCGGGCTGCAGGCGGGACAGGCGTCGATGCAGCGTGACGGCAGGCGATCGAACCTGCGTGGTGGAGTTCGTCGACCAGTGTCGCGGCGCGTGAAGTCCCGGTGACTCCGGGAAGTCCGCGGGCAGGTGCAGGTACAACCCCGTGACGTGGCTGACGGCCGCGTCTGCAGGCAGAACCAACCGGTCAGCAGCGAGGAGGAGTGCCAGCGTGCGGGGCTCGTCGGTCACGCACCAGACGCCGTGGCCGCGGTGCAGCAGAGTGAACGCGTGGCCGTAGAGCCGATGTCTGGTGACGCCGCGGGCCATCGCTTCGGAGGTGGTGAAGGGGCGGCCGCGCAGGTCTGAAGGGATCGACGCCATCGCTGAACCGTGCGACTTCGAGGGTGCCGATGAGAACCCCTCGCGCCGTGGCTGTGGACGACACGACCCGCCGCTGCCGCCTGTGGACGAACGCGCTCTTCCGGGCTGCCAACGCGACTTTTGTGACGGAGTTCGGCACAGGAGCGATCGTGCGGCCGAATCTCGTCACAAAAGTTGGCTTGGGGCGGCCGGAACACGGCGCTCCCGGCACCCGAAAAGGAGGTCAGGCGAGGTGCTCGGCGGCGGCCTGGGCCGCGCGGGAGTGGTCGGGGGCGGCGAGGGCGGCCTCGGCGGCGGCCTCGCACTGGGCGAGCGTGACCTGCGCGAGCTTCGCGCCGACGGGGCGCACCGCGGTGGCGGCGCACGACAGCGAGGTCACGCCGAGTCCGGTCAGCACGCACGCGAGCAGCGGGTGCGCGGCGGCCTCGCCGCACACGCCCACGGGCTTGCCGGCCCGGCGGCCGGCGTCGGCGACGAGCTTGATGGACGCGAGCAGCGCGGGCTGCCACGGGTCGGTGAGGTCGCTCAGCGTGGGCGCCATCCGGTCGGCGGCGAACGTGTACTGCGAGAGGTCGTTCGTACCGATCGAGACGAAGTCGAGGTGGCGGAACATCCGGTCGGCGAGCAGCACCGTGGAGGGCGTCTCGATCATGATCCCGGCGAGCAGGCCGCGGGCGCGCACGCGCTCGGCGAACCACTGCGCCTCCGCCTCCGTGGTGACCATCGGCGCCATCACGCGCACGTCGGCGCCGGTCCGGGCCTGGGCGGCGGCGATGCCGTCGAGCTGGCGGTCGAGCATCGCCGGGTCGGCGAGGCCGATCCGAAGACCGCGCACGCCGAGCGCCGGGTTCGGCTCGTCGGGCTGGTTCGCGAACGCGAGGGGCTTGTCCGAGCCCGCGTCGAGGGTGCGCACGATGACCTTCTTGTCGCCCATCGCCTCGAAGACCGCGGCGTAGATGTCGGCCTGCTCGTCGACGGTGGGCTCGGTGGAGCGGTCGAGGAAGGACAGCTCGGTGCGGAACAGGCCGACGCCCTCGATCGGCTGCTCGGCGGCGACGCGGGCGCCCGCGCCGTCCTGCACGTTCGCGAGGATCTGGATCTCGTGACCGTCGGCCGTGCGGCCCGGTCCGGTCCAGCCGGCGGCCGCCTCGCGGGTGCGGCGGTCCTCCTCGACGAGCGAGGCCACCTGGGCCTCGTCGGGATCGACCGTGACCGTGCCGCGGCTGCCGTCGACCGCCACGCGGTCGCCCGCGGCGACGTCGTGCAGGTCGGTCACGGCGACGACGCAGGGGATGCCGAGCTGGCGCGCGATGATCGCGGTGTGGCTCGTGGACCCGCCCAGCTCGGTGGCGATCGCGACGATCCTCGCGGGATCGAGGCCGGCGGTGTCGGCGGGGGCGAGGTCGTCGGCCAGCAGCACGGAGGGCTCGTCGGGCACCGGGATGCCCGGCTCGGGCAGCTCCAGCAGCTCGGCCACGATGCGGTCGCGGACGTCGTAGAGGTCGGTGACGCGTTCGGCCATCAGGCCACCGGCCGAGGTGAACATGGCCGCGAGCTCCTCGATGGCCGCGGTCGTGGCGGTGGCAGGGCCGGCGCCCTGGGTGGCGTGCTTCGTCACGAAGGTGGCCAGGCCACGGTCCTCGGCGAGCGCTGCGGTGGCGGAGAGGACCTCCGAGGCCGCGCCGCTGGCCGCCTGCGACCGGGCGCGCAGGCGACGCGCCACCTCGGCGGCGGCCGTGCCGAAGGCGACGGTGGTGACGCTCGGGTCACCGGCCTCCTCGTGCTCCGGAGCGGTGGGACGGGGGGCCGGGCGGACCACCGGGCCGACCCCGATCCCGGGGACGACGGCGGTTCCGGAGTACACGCTGGTCACGCCTCGACGGTAACGCCCACGTGATCCACGCGACACCGGGGTCTTGACAATGTCCCACGATGTGACGTAAATCAATACACAACAACATTCGAAGCCACACAAACCCACATCGCACGTGCACCCCCCACGTGTGACGCTGGTACCCAGGATCGGAAGGAGCGGGCCGTGATCGTCACCGTCACCGCGAATCCGGCGATCGACCGGCTCGTGAGCCTCCTCGAGCCGCTCGAGCGCGGCGCCGTGGTGCGCAGCGAGAGCGCCCACGACGATCCCGGTGGCAAGGGCATCAACGTCGCCCGCGTGCTGCACGCCGCGGGTGTCCCGGTCACCGCGGTGCTCCCCGCCGCCGCCGACGAGCCGCTGCTCGCCGCCCTGGCCACGCTCGGCCTGGACCATCGCGCCGTCCCCGTCAGCGGACGCCTGCGGGTGAACCTCACCCTCGCCGAGCCCGAGGGCGTCACCACCAAGGTCAACTCCCCGGGCCCGCGCCTGGACGATGCCGAGCTCGCCGCGCTCACCGACACGCTCGCCGGTGCCGTCGGTCCCGGCGACTGGGCGGTCCTGAGTGGCTCCCTGCCGCCCGGCGTCCCGTTCGACTGGTACGCCACCACCACCCGCCGCCTGCAGGAGGCCGGTGCGCGCGTCGCGGTGGACACCTCGGGCGCGGCTCTGGGCCTCACCGTGGAGCACTCCTCGCCCGACCTGATGAAGCCCAACTCCGACGAGCTGGCCGAGCTGCTCGACTGCGACCCCGACGAGATCGAGCGCGACCATCGCCACGCCGCCGCCCGTGCACACCAGCTGCGCGAGGACCACGGTGTCGGCACGGTGCTGCTGACCCTCGGGGGAGCGGGCGCCGTGCTCGCCACCGCCGAGGGCTCGTGGTTCTGCCCGCCGGCACCGGTCACCGTCCGCAGCACCGTGGGCGCGGGCGACTCCTCGCTCGCCGGCTACCTCGTGGCCCACGTCGCGGGCCGCTCGCCCGCCGAGTGCCTGGCCAGCGCCGCCGTCCACGGCGCCGCCGCGGCCGCCCTGCCGGGGTCGCGCCTGCCCGGTCCCTCCGACCTACCCGCAGCACCCCACGTCGAGACCGTGGATCCCGCCTGATGGAGGCCAACATGGAACAGCTCATCACCCCTCAGCTGGTGTCACTCGACGTCGACCTCGGCGCGGGGGCGTCGGACGTCATCGAGGCCCTCGCCGCACAGGTCGTCGCCGCCGGCCGGGCCGGATCGGTGGACGAGCTCGCCGGCGCCGCCAAGGCCCGCGAGGAGCTGGCCGGCACGGGCGTGCCCGGCGGCATCGCGATCCCGCACTGCCGCACCGCCACGGTCACCGAGCCCACGCTGGCGTTCGCGCGGCTGACGAACCGCGCCGACTTCGGCGCGCCCGACGGCCCCGCCGACATCGTCTTCATGATCGCCGCACCCGAGGGTGCGGGGAACGCCCACCTGAAGCTGCTCTCGTCGCTCGCGCGGGCGCTCGTGCGGCCCGACTTCACCCAGGCCCTGCGCGACGCGCAGACGACCGACGACGTGATCGCGCTCGTCGAGGATGCCACCTCGGGCGTCGAGGTCAAGCAGCCCGCTCCCGCCGCCGCGGCGCCGGCCGCCGACACGGCCGCGACGGACGCACCGCGGCGCAGCGTCATCGCCGTGACCGCGTGCACCACCGGCATCGCGCACACCTACATGGCCGCCGACGCGCTGGCCCAGGCAGCGCGCGACGCCCAGGTGGACTTCGCCGTGGAGCCGCAGGGCTCCTCGGGCGTGACCCCGCTGACGCCCGAGCAGATCGCCTCGGCCGACGCGGTCATCTTCGCCACCGACGTGGGCGTCAAGGACCAGGCCCGGTTCGCCGGCAAGCCCGTGGTCCGCAGCGGCGTGAAGCGCGCCATCAACGAGCCGGCGAAGATGATCGACGAGGCCCTCGCGGCCGCGGGCGACCCGAACGCCCGCCGGGTCGAGGGCGACGCCGACGCCACCGCGGGTGCCGGCGGCGGCGACAACGACCACGTCGGGAAGAAGCTGCAACGCTGGCTGCTGACGGGCGTGAGCTACATGATCCCGTTCGTCGCGGCGGGCGGCCTGATGATCGCGCTCGGCTTCCTGCTGGCGGGCTACGACATCACCGACACGGCCAACGAGATCCTGGCGAACAACTCGCTGACGAACCTGCCGGCGGCCGGTGACCACGCCCTGTTCGACAGCGCGTTCCTCTACTACGTCGGCGCGCTGGTCTACCTGCTCGGCTCGTGGGCCTTCAGCTTCCTGGTGCCCGCCCTGGCCGGCTACATCGCCTACGCGATCGCCGACCGTCCGGGCATCGCCCCCGGCTTCGTCATGGGCTACGCCGCGACCCAGATCGGCGTCACCGAGACCAACCAGAGCGGCGCGGGCTTCCTCGGCGGCATCATCGGCGGCCTGCTCGCCGGCCTGGTGGCCGCGTGGTTCGCGAGCCGACCCGTGCCTCGCTGGCTGGCCGGCCTGATGCCGGTGGTGATCATCCCGCTCGTCTCCACGCTCGTCGTGGGCATGGCGATGATCCTGGTGCTCGCCAAGCCGCTCGCGTGGCTCAACGAGGCGCTCGTCGACGGGCTCAACGGCATGACCGGCGGCTCGGCGATCGTGCTGGGCGGCCTGCTCGGCCTGATGATGTGCGTCGACCTCGGCGGCCCGGTGAACAAGGCGGCCTACGTCTTCGCCGTCACGGGCCTGTCCACCACGGGTGCGCTCGACCCGGGCTCCTCGCAGTCCAAGATCATGGCGGCCGTGATGCTGGCCGGCATGGTGCCCCCGCTGGCGATGGCGCTGTCCACGGCGCTGCGCCCGAAGCTCTACGCCCCGGCCGAGCGCGAGAACGGCAAGGCGGCCTGGCTGCTCGGTGCCTCGTTCATCTCCGAGGGCGCCATCCCGTTCGCGGCGGCCGACCCGTTCCGGGTGCTCCCGGCGATGATGGCCGGCGGCGTCGTCACCGGCGCGATGTCGATGGCCCTGGGCGTCACCTGCGTGGCTCCGCACGGAGGGATCTTCGTGTTCTTCGCCGTCGACAACGTCCTGTGGTTCTTCGTGTCCCTCATCGTCGGGACGCTGGTGGCAGGATTCCTCGTGACCGCCCTCAAGCAGGTCAGCTACTCCAAGCAGGCGGCCGAGACCGCCGACGAACCCGTCACCGTCTGAGAGGACACTCCATGCCCAGCAAGACCGTCACCGTCGGATCGGCCGTCGGCCTCCACGCCCGCCCGGCCGCCACGATCGCCGCGGCCGTCGCCGAGACCGGCGTGCCCGTCACCCTCGCCACCGCCGGCGGTGAGCCGGTCGACGCCGGCTCCGCCCTGATGATCATGACGCTCGGCGCGGGCCAGGGCGCCGAGGTCACCGTCGAGAGCGAGGACGAGGCGGCGCTGGTCAAGATCGCCGCCCTCGTCGAGGCCGATCTCGACGCCTGACCCGCTGAGCGCGCCGGTGCGCAGGCGCTTACTGTCGAGGCATGAGCGACGAATCCTCAACCCTGCGCAGTGTCCACCTGGTCCGCACCGGCGCGATGGAGTACCGCGCCGAGAACGGGCGCGGTGGCGTCATCTCGATCGGTGAGGGCCAGAACACCGACTTCACCCCGGTGGAGCTGCTGCTGGTCGCCCTCGGCGGGTGCACCGGCCTGACCGTGGAGGCGCTCACCAAGCGTGCCGAGCCCAACCGGTTCGATATCGCGGTCGAGGGTCACAAGGTCAAGGACTCCGCCGGGGCGCACCTGCTGGAGAAGCTGCTGGTCACCCTCGACATCGCGTTCGACAACGACGAGGACGGCCAGAAGATGGCCGAGCGCGTGCCCGACGCGATGGAGAAGTCGCACCACAAGCTGTGCACCGTCAGCCGCACGGTCGAGCTGCCCTCGCCCGTGCGCGTGGTGCAGGTCCGGTCGTCCGAGGTCTGAGCCGCCGGTACGGTGGCCCCATGATCGACGAGGCACCGGCACCGGCTCAGGTCCTGGACCAGCTGCTGGCTTCCCGCTTCAGCTGTCGCGGCTACACCGACGAGCCCGTCCCGGAGGACGAGATCCGCGCGATCCTGTCGTCCGCCGCGCGCACGCCGTCGTGGTGCAACGTCCAGCCGTGGCACGTGGACGTCGTCTCCGGCGAGGCCCTCAGGCGGCTGCGGGACGACCTCATGGCCGACGCCTCGCTGGGCTCGGACTACCCGTTCCCGCCGGGCTACGACGGTGTCCACGCCGAGCGTCGCCGCGAGGTCGGCTGGCAGCTGTACGAGGCCGTCGGCGTCGCGAAGGGCGACCGTGAGGGGTCCGCGCGCGAGATGCTGCGGAACTTCGAGTTCTTCGGCGCCCCGCACGTCGCGATCATCTCCGCGCCCGAGTCGCTCGGCGTCTACGCGGCGATCGACTGCGGCCTGTTCGTGCAGTCGTTCCTGCTGGCCGCCCAGGCGCGCGGCGTCGCCACCATCGCCCAGGCGGCGCTGGCGCAGAAGTCGGACTTCCTCCGGAAGTGGCTCGAGATGCCGCAGGACCGGCTGGTCGTCTGCGGCATCTCCTTCGGCCACGCGGACCCCGACCACCCGGCCAACTCGTTCCGGGCCGGCCGGGCCCCGCTCGACGACGTGACGAGGTTCCACCGGTGACCGTTCCCGACTGGTTCACGTGGGCGCTCGACCAGAAGCCCCAGCACCTCGAGATCGACGTCGACGGCGTGCCCATCTCCTACCGGGCGTGGGGGCAGCCGGGTGATCCCGTCGTGGTGCTCGTGCACGGCGGCGCCGCCCACGCGGGCTGGTGGGACCACGTCGCCCCGCACCTCGCGGTCGATCACCGCATCCTCGCGCTCGACCTCAGCGGGCACGGCGACAGCGGCAGACGCGAGGCCTACACGCTCGAGGCCTGGGCCGGCGAGGTGATGTCCGTGGCCACCTCCGAGTCCACCGACAAGCCGGTGGTCTTCGGGCACAGCATGGGTGGGTTCGTCGCCCTCACCGCCGCCCGCGAGCACGGCGCCGGGATGCTCGGAGCGGCCGCGATCGACTCGCCCGTCCAGGCGGTGTCGCCCGAGGCCCGCTCGTGGCGCGCCGACCGCGCCGACCTGACGATGCCGCTCTACCCCGACGCGCGCACCATGGTGGCCCGCTTCCGCACGCTGCCCGAGGACCCGTCGTGCCTGCCGTACATCCGCGACCACATCGCGCGCGGCTCGATCCAGCACGTCGTGCGCGACGACGGCTCGGGCTGGACCTGGAAGTTCGACCCCCGTGTCTTCCTGCGCTCGATGATGGAGCCGGCGGACGTGGCTCGCAGCGCGTGCGAGGTGGCGCTGCTGCGCGGCGAGCGCGGCATGGCCACCACCGACATCACCGAGGAGATCCGGTCGCGGCTCGGCGGCAACGTGCCCGTCACCGTGATCCCCGACTCGGGGCACCACATCATGCTGGACCAGCCCACCGCGCTCATCGCGGTGCTGCAGACCCTGCTCGGACAATGGAGGAGACGATGACCGACCTACTGGTCGACCGCACGGACGGCGTGCTGACGCTGACCCTGAACGCCCCGCAGCGACTCAACTCGGTGACCACCGAGATGTTCGAGCAGATGAGCGACGCGCTCGAGGACGCCGAGGGCGTCCGCGTCGCGGTCATCACCGGCGAGGGCCGCGCGTTCTGCTCCGGCGCCGTCATGGCCCCGGGCGCGACGAACACCGGCATCCTCGAGGCTGCCGACCGCCTGATCCACGCGCTGACGCAGGCCCCGTTCCCGGTGGTCGCGGCGCTCAACGGCCTGGCCGCCGGCATCGGCTCGTCGCTCGCGCTGGCCTCGGACTTCCAGGTGGCCAAGGAGGACGACTACTTCCTCCAGGCGTTCGTCAACGTGGGCCTGATGGGCGACGGCGCCGCGCACGAGCTGATCGCCGCCTCGATCGGCCGGGCCCGTGCCACGCGCCTGCTGATGCTGGGCGAGAAGCTGCCGAACTCCGAGGCGCACGCCGCCGGCCTGATCACGCACTGCGTGACCGCCGACGCGTGGCAGGCCGCGGTGGACGGCCTGGTCGACCAGCTGAAGTCCGGCCCCACCATGGCCTACGCGCGGATCAAGTCCACGATCAACGCCGCGGCGCTGGCGCACCTCGACGAGACCCTCGCGGCCGAGACGGTCGAGCAGGGCGTCCTGGGCGCCTCGAACGACTTCGCCGAGGGCGTCGCCGCGTTCAGCGAGAAGCGTCAGGCCAAGTTCACCGGCGCGTGAACGTGGCGACCACCGGCAGGTGGTCCGAGGCCCACAGGCCCGGCACCTCGACGTCCGAGGCGACCAGGTCGGGCGTCGAGAACAGGTAGTCGATCCGCTTCACGGGGGCGTCCGCCGGGCTCGTGTCGGCGCCGCCGGGAGCGGCGTCGACGAGTCCCACGTCGATGACGTTGTCGTAGGCGGCGCTGCCCTCCTGCAGGTTGAAGTCGCCGCCGAGGATCATCGAGCCGCCGAGCTCGCGCAGCCACGCGGCGAGGTCGGCCGACTGTGCGGTGACGCCCTCGTCGCTCCCGACGGGCTGCAGGTGGGTCGACACGAACCACGTCGACTCCCACGGTCCGTCCGGCTGCACCGCGATCGCCTGGGCGCCGGTGACCGCACCGTGCGACGGCAGTGCCCGCCGCTCGACGCGGGCTCGGTTCGCATCGACGAGGACGGCGTCGCCCCACACGGGGTCCGCCGCGGCGCCCCACCAGGCCGTTCGGCCGGTCAGGCGCTCGAGGATCGCGAGCTGGTCCTGGCCCCCGTTGAGGAACCAGCCGCGGTCGATCTCGCTGACCAGCCCGACGTCGGCGGAGACCAGGATCGCGGCGACGGCCTTCGGGCGGAACACGCCGTCCATCCCGTAGCCCATGCGCAGGTTGTAGGCCGCCACGCGAACCTCGTCGTCCCGAAGTTCGGAGGTGTCGAACGGACGGATGGTGAGGGCAGGGGCCGCCGCGGCCACGACTCCCGCGGCGAGGGCCGTCACGCCGATGGCGGCCAGCGTCCTGGGCGTCGCGGTCATCACCGGCGCCGGGGGAGCGGTAGCGGCGACGACGCCCATGACCAGCGCGACGCCCACCAGCAGCCAGTCGGCGCGGTAGCCCAGGTCGTAGCCCGCGTAGTACGCGAAGAGCAGCGCCACCCAGACAAGGCCGCCGAGTGCCAGCGTCATCGAGGTGCCGCGGTCCCCGCGGTCGGCGGCGCGCCACAGGTGGGCGAGCGCCGGCATCCCCACCACGAACGCCACCACGGTCCAGGCGGGCAGCAGTCCGTCGGCGTCCGTGACGAGGGCTGAGGCGGCGACCGCGCCCACCAGTACGACCGCGGCCACCGCGGCCGTGACTCGCGTGACGGGCACGAGGGTCGCCGCCACGGCGAGCGTGGCGCCGAACGCGACCGCGGCGAGACCAGCGTCGCCCAGCGTCGCCGAGGCGCGCCCGGCGTTCGCGACGATCACGCCGGCGAGGAAGAGGCCCGGCATCACCGTCAGGGCGAACCGGCGGCCGACTCCTCGGCCCTCCGAGGGGGTGTGCAGCGTTGCAAGGCACGCGGCGAGCTGGGCGGCCAGGAGCAGCGACGCCCAGACGTCGTCACGCCAGACGGCGCCCCACGTGCCGAGCGCGGCGTGAGTGGTCACCGACACGGCGAGGCCGGCGACCACGCCGGTGACAGCCGCGTCACGGTGCCGGGGCAGCGCGAGGGAGAGCCAGGTCATCGCCGCGATCCCCGCGACGGAGGCGACGACCAGGTGCAGGTGGCCTCCCTCGGTGAGCTGGAGCGCGAACCGTCCCACCAGCGCGACGACGAGCGCTGCCGCGGCGAAGGTGCCTTCGCGGCCGAGGCGCCGCGCGACGGCCACGAGCAGCACCGGGACGAGGACGCACCCGAACGCGAACGCGCCGATCAGCTCGGGCGGCGTCGTCGCGGCCTGACCGAAGATCGTGATGAGGGTCGGTGTCCACGCCCGCCACAGGTCGATCAGCAGCCACGTCCCGGCGGCGAGGTGGACGGCGGACGCGGCACCGAGGCGATTCATGGCCCCGTTCTACCGGCTCCCCGGCCCGTTTGGGAGCGCCTCACCGTCGCAGCGCTCAGGCGCGGGAGCCGGCGAAGCCCAGGACGGCGGCGAGCCCCAGCGCGGACCGCGGGTGGTAGCCGGCGGTCCACAGTCCACCGTGCGCGGCGGCGTAGGCCTCCTCGCGCCACGGCTCCTCCTCGGGGGCCCGGTCGCTGCGCAGGTCGTGCACGAGCAGGGCGGCCATCAGCACGTTGCTCGTGGCGGGCTCGAAGACCTCGACGCCGAAGCGGTGCGCCCCGGCGTAGGCCGCGGCGAGCGCGCGGTTCTTGACGACCGAGGCGGTGCGCGTCGCCGGCGCGACGTTCAGCGACACCGTGGCACCGTCGTGGCGCGCCGCGGCCGCGCGCCACCGCTGCAGCCGCTTGGCGAGGGCGTAGTTCGGACCCTGCTGCGGCACGAGCGAGTCGCACACGCCGATCTCCACGTCCGGCGGGTAGTTGCGCTGCAGGAGGCGTCCTCCGCTGAGGGTCCGGAACGGCGCGCGCAGCAGGCGGCGGCCGTTCTCGTAGGCGTCGTTCGAGGTGGTGACGGCGCCCGCCGGCACGGCGAAGACGTCGGTCGGCGTGGCCAGGTAGGCCAGGGCCGTGTCCGGGCGCTGTGCCACCAGCCGGGCCGCGATGGCGTCGGCGGCGGCCGAGACGCGCACGTGGGTGGCCCCGTCGGCGTAGCAGTACGTGCCGAGGACGAGTCGGCCCTCGAGGTCCTCCAGCCACCTGCCGAGCTCGGGCAGCGTGTGCAGCAGGTCGGCCCCGGTCTCCTTGCCGCCCACGGGCAGCCGCACCCGCCCCGCACCCTCGCGGGCGTGGTCGCGGATGCGCTTCTGGATGTCGGCGCGCGGCAGGTCCACCGCGACGACGTCGGCGCCCCACCGCAGCAGCGACCGGTAGGGACCCATCTCGGCGCCGGCGCCCAGCACCACGACGGTGTCGCCCTCGAGCCGCAGCCACTCCGGGTGGTCGGCCACCTCGCGGATCGCCTCGGAGAAGGTCGGCTCGACGACGCCGCGCCGGACCCAGTCGTCGAGCTGCTCGTCCAGGGCGGCACCGGTGAGCCGCTCGCCGCGGTAGGGCACGCTCAGCTCGGTCTCCGGCGCCGCCTCACCGGCGATGTCCACGGTCGTCCACTCGTGACCGGCGGCGCGGGAGTCGAGTGCTTCGGCCAGCGAGCCGTCGCCGCAGCGCATCTGCTCGTGGATGCTGCGCAGGCCCTCGGTCGCGATCGTCACGGCGTCCTCGGGCGTGGCGAGCCCCGCCTCGAGGAGGCGGGAGAAGTGGATGAGGTAGCCGCGGCGCCAGTTCGTCTCGCGCTCGGCCGCCTGCGCACCCACCGGATCGACCTTGCGCAGCGCGTCGGCCACGACCTGGCGCGCGGTGGCGGTGGAACTGTCGGTGGGGAAGCGGACTCCGGTGGACATGAACCTGAGGATATCCTCAAGTTCGTGGACAGGCACTAAGCAAGCGCTTAGATATCCGCTACGCTCAGGGCATGCGAGCGATCCAGATCACATCCCTCGACGGTCCCGAGGCCGTCGAACTCGTCGACGTCGAGGCCCCGAAGCGTGGCGAGGACCAGGTCCTCATCGACGTCAAGGCCGCCGGCGTGGCCTTCCCCGAGCTGCTGCAGAGCCGCGGCCGCTACCAGCTACAGCCTCCGCTGCCCTTCACTCCGGGCGCCGAGGTGGCCGGGGTCGTGGTCGAGGCGCCCGCGGACTCCGGCTTCGCCCCGGGCGACCGCGTGGCCGCACTGCCGATGCTCGGCGGCTTCGCCGAGCAGGTCGTCGCGGACCAGCTCCTCACGTTCAAGCTCCCCGACTCGGTGTCCTTCGCCGAGGGCGCCTCCTTCATGTTCAACTACGCCACGGTCTACTTCGCACTGGTCAACCGCGGCGGCCTCGCCGAGGGCGAGCGCGTGCTGGTGCATGGTGCCTCCGGCGGCATCGGCACCGCCGCGATCCAGGTGGCGAAGGCATTCGGTGCCGGCCACGTGATCGCCGTGACGTCCACCGATGTCAAGGGCGAGATCGCCGTGGCCGCGGGCGCCGACGAGTACGTGCTCTCCGAGGGCTTCAAGGATGCCGTCAAGGCGTCCGGCGGCGTCGACATCGTCGTGGACCCCGTGGGCAACCCGGCCGGCGGCGACCGTTTCACCGACTCCCTGCGCTGCCTCGTCGACGACGGCCGGATCCTCATCATCGGCTTCACCGCCGGCGAGATCCCCAAGATCGCCGCCAACCGCCTGCTGCTCAACAACCTCTCGGCCGTCGGCGTCGGCTGGGGCGCCTACGCGATGAAGCGCCCCGGCCTGATCAAGCAGCAGTGGGACGCGATGGTCGAGCACCTGGCCTCCGGCGCGCTGAAGCCGATCGTCGGACAGTCGTTCGCGTTCGAGGACGCCTCCGAGGCGCTGCTGACGCTCGACCGGGCGCAGGCCACCGGCAAGCTCGTGCTGGAGTTCTGAGCACGTGGGAACCCTGCACCTGGTTCGTCACGGCCAGGCGTCCTTCGGGACCGACGACTACGACCGCCTCAGCGAGCTGGGCACCCGCCAGTCCGCCGCGCTCGGCGCGGGCTGGGAGGCGGGCGGAGCCGTCTTCACCGACGCCGTCGCCGGCGGGATGCTGCGTCACGCCCAGACCGCGATCGCCGCGATCGACGCCAGCGGACTGGGTGAGGAGGACGCCGACCCCGGCCTGCCCGGCTACGAGGTCGACCCCCGTTGGAACGAGTACGACCACCTCGCCGTCGCCACCGCGTTCGACCCGGGAGCCCTGACCAAGAACTCCAAGGAGTTCCAGGCCGCGCTGAACGCCGCGATCGACGTGTGGCGCAGTGGCGAGGGCGACTTCACCGAGCCGTACGCGCTGTTCCGGGAGCGCGTCATGGCGGGCTTCGACGAGGCCGTCGAGCTCGCCTCCGGCAAGGGCCGGCGGGTGCTGGTGTTCACCTCGGGAGGGCCGATCGCGATGGTGGCGTCGCACCTGATCACCGGCGACGACTCGGCGTTCCAGAAGCTGAACGACGTCGTGGTCAACAGCAGTGTCACTACCCTCATGGTGGGCGGCACGGGGCCGCGGGTGCTGACGTTCAACGACCACAGCCACCTGCGTGCCGCGGACGTCACCTTCCGCTGACACCACGAGGAGCGACATGCGACGGAACACGCTGATCACGGGCGCCAGCTCGGGGCTGGGCGAGGGGATGGCCCGCCACCTGGCCGCGTCCGGACACCACCTGGCGATCACGGCCCGACGGGTCGAGCGGCTCGAGGCGCTGCGGGCCGAGCTCGTGGCCGCGCGCCCGGGCATCGAGGTCTCCGTGCACGCGCTCGACGTCAACGACCACGACGCCGTGTTCCGGGTGTTCGGCGAGGCGGCCGCCGCCCACGGTGGTCTCGATCGCGTGATCGTCAACGCCGGCCTCGGCAAGGGCGGCCGCATCGGCACCGGCAAGTTCGAGGCCAACCGCGAGACCGCGATGACGAACTTCGTCGCCGCGCTCGCGCAGGCCGAGGCGGCCATGGAGCACTTCTACGAGCGCGGGGCCGGGCACCTCGTGCTGATCTCGTCGATGTCCGCCATGCGTGGCATGCCTTCGTCGATGACGACGTACGCGGCCACGAAGGCCGGCGTCGCGCACCTCGCGGAGGGAATCCGCTCGGACCTGATCGGCCGCAAGGGCCACGACATCAAGGTCACGACGCTCTACCCGGGCTACATCGCCAGCGAGATGAACGCGCAGGTCGAGCAGGAGCAGAGGCTCATGGTCGACACCGCCACGGGCACCGCCGCGATGGTGAAGTACATCGAGAAGGAAGTCGTCGACGCCGCCGTGCCCGCCTGGCCCTGGGCCCCCATCGGGCAGGTCATGAAGCACGCCCCGCTCTCGGTGGTGCGCAAGCTCGTCTGAGTCGAGGCGCCGGCGATCTCACCCGTCGGCACTATTGAAGTTGAGTTTGGCTTCACCTAGGTTCATCGTGACCTACCTCACATCGACGTCGCTCCGACGTCCTCGGAGCAGGTCGTGGGTCCGCCCGTCCGCGGCGGACTCGAGCTTGAGGAGGCTCGATGAACATTCGACGCATGGCATTCGGGGCGACGATGGCCGCGGTCCTCGCGACCGCGTCCGCCTGTGGCAGCTCGGACGGCGACGGTGACAGTGGTGGCGGGGGAGGGGACGAGTCCTACGACATCGGCATCGTGCAGTTCTCGGCGACGGACGAGACCGCCGAGAAGGCGATCAACTCCTACATTGACGTCGCCGACGAGGAGGGCTGGAACGTCACGAAGGTCGATCCCCAGGGCTCGGTGGACAAGGCCATCAGCGCGGTCAACGACTTCGTCCAGAAGGGTGTCGACCTGATCATCGTCACCGTCTTCCCGACCGACCAGATCACCGGCGGCGTGCGCGCGGCCACCGAGGCCGGCATCCCGATCATCTCGTTCAGCGGCGGCTCCGGCGAGGGCGTGCCGCTCAACGCCGACTCCGGTGCACTGGTCTCGACCGACATCTCGAAGCAGCTCGTGGACGACATGGGCGGCGAGGGGGAGCTGCTCCTGCTCGGCTACAAGAGCGGTCTGCCGTGCATCGGCCGCGAGGAGGCGCTGAACGACGCCCTCGAAGGCAGCGACATCACCGTCACCCGCCAGGAGGTGGCCATCCCCGGCCAGGTGGAGAGCGGCACGAAGTTCACGCAGGCGTGGCTGGCCAAGAACCCCGAGGGCAGCGGAAACCTCGCCATCTGGGCGTGCTTCGACGACCCGGCACTCGGTGCGGTCAGCGCCTTGCGCTCGGCGGACCGGAACGACGTGAAGGTCTACGGCATCAACGGCACGCCCGCCGCGGTGACCGCGGTGCAGTCGGGCGCGATGCGCGCCACGGCGTTCATCGACGTCGCGGGGGCCGGCGCGGAGCTGGCCGAGCGCACGCCCGACGTCATCGAGGGCGGCGTCGACGCCGAGCCGGAGGACATCCCGATCCCGACCTTCGTGGTCACGAAGGAGTCCTACGACGAGTTCGCGGAGAAGTACCCGGACGAGGTGAAGTAGGCCCTGCTCCGTCCAGAACGCCCGGCACCGCCCTGCGGTGCCGGGCCTTCCGCATCTTCGGGCGCACGCCATGGCCCATCGGGACCACGCGAAGATGGCCCGGAGATTCTGAAATTGAGTTCAGTTTTCTATTGAACCCGTGATCGGTTTCACATACGTTGCTCGGTGACATAGGTCACACGCATCGTCGAAAGGCTCCCCGCATGGTCAACATCGCCACAGAGGTCTGGGCCCACACCGACTCCGAGCCCGACCGGGTGGCGATCCGCTCACCGCGCACCATCACCTTCGGGCAGCTGCGCCGCACCAACGAGCAGGTCGCCGGCGCCGTGCGCGCCGCCGGAGTCGCTCCGCTGGACCGCGTGCTGTTCATCGCGCCGAGCATCCCGGAGTTCCCCGAGGTCTACTACGGCCTGCACGCCGCCGGCGTCACCGTCATCACGATGAACACGATGTCGACCGAGCCAGAGATCGGCTACGTGCTCGACGACTCGGGCGCCACGCTCGTCATCGCCTGGCACGAGTGCGCGGCCCACGCCCGGGCGGCGGCCGCCGACCGTGGTCTCGACTTCTGGCAGCTGGACCCCGGATTCTCGTTCGACGCCGAGCCCCTCACCGAGCCGCACGACCACGCGCCGCAGGACACCGCGCTGATCCTCTACACCTCGGGCACCACCGGCCGCCCGAAGGGCGCCGAGCTCACCGCGGCGAACCTCGTCGACACGGTCTCGTCGTTCCAGCCCGTCCTCGACATCAGCCCCGACGACCGCTTCGGCACCGGGCTGCCCCTGTTCCACGTCTACGGCCAGGCCGTCTGCATGAACACGGCGCTCGCGACCGGCGCCTCGTTCTCCCTGGTCCACCCGTTCGACCCGAAGGTCATGCTCGACGTCATGGTGGCCGACGAGCTCACCACCATGGCCGGCGTCCCGACGATGTGGAACGCGATGCTGCACGCCGAGGGCGACCACTCGCCCCAGGACTTCGCGGCACTGCGGCTGGCCACGTCGGGCGGCGCGAGCCTCCCGGTCGAGGTGATCCGTGCGTTCAAGGACCGCTTCGACTGCGCGATCCTCGAGGGCTACGGCCTGACCGAGTCCACGGGCGCGGCCACGTTCAACGACATCACCCGCGAGCAGCGGACCGGGACGGTCGGGCCCGCGCTGCCCGGCTCCCGCATCGAGGTGCGCGATCCCGAGGGGAACGTCCTGGGTCCCGACCAGCCCGGCGAGGTGTACGTCACCGGCCCGACGATCATGAAGGGCTACTGGAACCGGCCCGACGCCACGGCCTCGGACCTGCGCGACGGCTGGCTCAAGACCGGCGACATCGGCACGATCGACGCGGACGGCTACCTCAGCATCGTCGACCGCGTGAAGGACCTCATCATCCGCGGTGGCTACAACGTCTACCCGCGCGAGGTCGAGGAGGTGCTGTACGAGCACCCCGACATCGTCGAGGTCGCCGTCGTCGGCGTCCCGGACGACCACTACGGCGAGGAGATCGCGGCCGTCACGGTCCTGACCGAGGGCTCGGACGCGACGCCCGAGAGCATCCGCGCCTGGGCCAAGGAGCGCCTGTCGGCCTACAAGGTCCCGCGCCTGTTCGCGTTCGTGGACGCCCTGCCGAAGGGTGCCACCGGCAAGATCCTGAAGCGGGCGATCGACCGGGACGAGCTGCGTTCCGTCGCCGCGCAGGGCGGCCGCGCATGAACCTCGAGGGCAGCGTCGCGATCGTCACCGGCGCCGGGGGCGGGATCGGCGCGGCGCTATGCCGCCGCTTCGTCGAGCACGGTGCCCGCGTCGTCGCCACCGACCTCGACGAGAGACGCCTGAAGAGCGAGGTCGAGGCCATCGCCGCGGACCACCCCGGCACGATCGAGGCGCTCGCCGGCGACTGCTCGGACGTCGAGCACATCCGCGCGACGATCGCGCTCGCTGAGTCGTCCTTCGGCCCGGTGGACCTCTACGCCGCCAACGCCGGTGTCGGCCTCGGGGAGAACCTCGACGCGACGCCGTCGGACTGGCAGACCTCGATCGACGTCAACGTCATGGCGCACGTGCGAGCCGCCGAGCTGCTCGTGCCGGGCTGGCTGGAGCGCGGCAGCGGCCACTTCCTGTCCACCGCCTCGGCCGCCGGCCTGCTGACGCAGATCGGCTCGGCCACCTACTCGGTCACGAAGCACGCGGCGGTCGCGTTCGCGGAGTGGCTGTCGGTGACCTACGGGTCGCGCGGGATCGGCGTCAGCTGCCTGTGCCCGATGGGCGTCAACACCGCGATGCTCAACAGCGGTGCGGACTCCGACAGCGAGGCGGCACGCCAGGGCGCCAAGGCGGTCACGCAGGCCGGACTCGTCCTGGAGGCGCTCGAGGTGGCGGACATCGTCGTCGCCTCGCTGGCCACCGACGAGTTCCTGATCCTGCCTCACCCCGACGTCCTGGAGTTCTACCGGCGCAAGGCGTCCGACTACGACCGCTGGTTGCGCGGCATGCGCCGCTACCAGGAGTCGCTGGCATGAGCACCAGGCCGACCGAGCTCGTCATCGACGAACTCGCCCAAGACATCGCCGTGGCACCACGCCTCGTGATGGGCGGTGGAGTCCACGCGGACGCCGCCGCCGCCACAGTCGCCCGCGGGCGACTCTCGGGGGACCAGAAGCACCACTCAACCTCGAGTGGGCTTGAGCTTGAGGAGGCTCGATGAATTTTCGACGCGTTGCACTCGGCACGACCCTGGCGTTCACACTCGCGACAGCCGCCGCCTGTGGGGGCTCGTCCTCCGGCTCCGACGGTGGCGACGACGCCTTCTCCGTCGGCATCGTCCGCTTCGCACCCAGTGAGGTGACGACCGAAGCGGTGATCAACAAGTACACGGACATGGCCGAGAAGGAGGGCTGGGAGGTCACGACCGCCAACCCCGACGGAGCCGTCGACAAGGCCATCGGCGCGATGCAGGACTTCGTGCAGAAGGACGTCGACATGATCATCGTCTCGGTCATCGAGTCGAAGTCGCTGACGGCCGGGCTGAAGTCGGCGGAGGCCGCCGGCATCCCCGTGGCCTCCATCGCCGGTGGCGGCGCCGAGGGGGTCACCTTCGACCTCGTCGTCTCGCCGGGCGTCGAGGTTCCCGAGGCGATGGTCGAGAACATGGGCGGCAAGGGCCGCGTCCTGGCCCTCGGCTACAAGCCGGGCCTGCCGTGCCAGCTGCGTGAGGAGGCCTTCAACGAGACCGTCGAGGGCACCGACATCACGGTCGACCGCCAGGAGGTCCTGATCCCGGGCCAGCTGGAGTCGGGCCAGAAGTTCGCCACGACGTGGCTCGCCAAGAACCCGAAGGGCTCCGAGCCGCTCGCGATCTGGGCGTGCTTCGACGACCCGGCGATGGGCTCCATCGTGGCCGCGAAGCAGTCGGGTCGTGACGACGTGCAGATCTACGGCTACGACGGCACGCCGCCCGCGCTGAAGGCGCTCAAGGACGGCCAGCTCGCCGCGACCGCCGCCCCGGACACCACCGGTGCTGCCCAGATGCTCTTCGACGCGACGCCCGACGTCATCGAGGGCGGCCCCGAGGCCGAGCCGAAGACCGAGGAGATCCCCTTCCCGATCATCACGCCGGAGACGCTGGACCAGTACCTGGCGGACAACCCCGGCGCGGACGCGTCCTGACATGACGATCCGTCCAGAGCTCGACGTGCCCGCGCAGGGCGACGAGGAGAAGACCATGACCGGTTCCCCAGCAGGTGGCGGGCCCGACCCGGCCCCCGTGACGTCCGGGTTGCTCCAGATGCGGGGCATCTCCAAGTCGTTCGGCGGCAGTCGGGCTCTGGACGGCGTCTCGATCGAGGTGAGGCCCGGCTCGGTGCACGCGCTGTGCGGTGCCAACGGCGCGGGGAAGTCGACCCTCGTGAAGATCCTGGCCGGCCTGGAGCGCGCCGACGAGGGCGAGATCCTCCTCGACGGCGAGCGCGTCGAGGTGGCCAACCCGCGTGACGCCGCGGACCTGGGCCTGAGCTTCATCCACCAGGAGCTGAACCTGGTGCCGAAGTTCTCGGTCCTGCGAAACATGGCGATGGGATCGGGACATCCCGGCCGGTTCGGGATCCTGGACCTGCGCCGCCTGCGCCGTGAGGCCAAGGCGGTGCAGGAGCGACTCGGCTTCGAGATCCCGCTCGACATCGAGGTCGAGCAGCTCTCGGTCTCCGACCGCTGGATGGTGTCGCTGGGCCGGTCGCTGATGCGCGACGCTCGGTTCATCGCGATGGACGAGCCGACCGCCTCGTTCACCGACGAGGAGGCCAGCAAGCTCATGTCGGTGATCGACGAGCTGACCTCCGACGGGGTGGGCATCCTCTACGTGTCGCACCGGCTCGACGAGGTCCTCCAGGTGTCGGACACCATCACGGTGTTCCGCAACGGTCAGAAGGTCGCCACGCTGGACTCGGCGGAGACCGACCGTCAGGAGCTGACCACCCAGATCGTCGGCCGCGAGGTCGAGAAGCTGGTGTCGCGCCTGGAGGCCGAGGCGGACGAGAGCGTCGCGGAGACCCGTCCGGTGCGCCTGGGGGTGCGCGGTCTCAGCCGCGCACCGCGGGTCCTCGGTGCCTCGTTCGACGTCCACGAGGGCGAGATCGTCGGCATCGCCGGACTCGTCGGCGCGGGCCGCACCGAGCTGGCGCGGCTGCTGATCGGAGCCGATCGGGCGACCGGCGGCACCATGACGCTGGGCGGCGAGCCGTACGCACCCAAGTCGCCGCACGACGCCCTGCGGGCCGGCATCGCGCTGGTCCCGGAGGAGCGTCGCAGCCAGGGCCTGGTCCTGACCGACACGGTCGAGAACAACCTGGCGATGGCCGAGCACGGCTCGGCATCGAGCATGCGGGCGCGGTTCCGGCCGAAGTCCTCGCGGTCCACGGGGGAGGCGCTGATGGAGCGCTTCTCCGTCAAGGCCCGCTCCATCCGGGACACGGCCCACCACCTCAGCGGCGGCAACCAGCAGAAGGTCGTCGTCGGCAAGTACGTCCGGACCAACCCCGGACTGCTCGTCCTGGACGAGCCCACCGTCGGGGTGGACGTCGGCGCACGCGCCGAGATCTACCGCATCATCACCGGACTGGCCTCGGAGGGGACTTCGGTCCTGGTCATCTCCAGCGACTTCGAGGAGCTCGCGATCTGCGACCGCGTCCTCGTGATGCGCGCAGGACAGCTGGTCGCCGAGGTACCGGCCAGCGAGTTCGACGAGGACCACCTCACCGCCCTGTGCTTCGGCAGCTCCGAGAGCTCCGGCACCACCGAAACGGAGAAGCCCGCATGACCAGCCTGATGGAGAACGAACCGACCTCGGAAGCCCCGAAGTCCCACGCCCACTTCTTCGAGTGGTTCGGCCGGTACGGCGCGCTGCTCGTCCTCGCCATCCTCATCATCGGCACGTCGATCCTGGCGCCGACCACCTTCCCGACCGTCGACAACGCGATCAACATCCTGAACCAGAGCGCCCTGTCGGCGATCATCGCGATGGGCCTGACGTTCGTCCTGGTGACGGGCGAGTTCGACCTGAGCATCGGCAACACGGCGAGTCTCGCCGGCGTGACCGCGTGCGCGCTGATGGTGAACCAGAACCTCTCGATCCCGCTCGCGCTGGTCGCCATCCTGGTGGTCGGCGCGATCGTCGGCCTGATCAACGGGTTCGTCGTCACCTTCATGAACGTCTCGGCGCTGGTGGCGACACTGGGCGTCGGAACGATCGTGATCGGCGTGAACTACATGATCTCCGACGGCGCCCCCATCGCCCTGGGCGATCCCGACGCCTTCCTGGAGATCACGTTCGGCCGGTTCCTGGGCATCCCGTACCCCGTCTACATCATGCTCGTCATCGCTGCGCTGCTGTGGTGGCTGCTCAACCGGACCGTCCTCGGGCAGTCCATGCAGGCCGTCGGCGGCAACCGGGTCGCCGCCGAGCTGTCGGGCATCCGGGTCGACCGCGTGCGCGTCATCGCGTTCGTCGTGTGCTCGATGTGCGCGGCGGTCACCGGATTCCTGCTGGCCTCCCGCACGGGCAGCGCCGCGGTCTCGGCGGGCGACACGTACCTGCTGAGCGCGTTCGCCGCGTCCTTCTTCGGCTCCGCCGTGCTGCGGGACGGGCAGTTCCACATCCTCGGCACCCTCGTCGGCGTCATCACCGTCTCGGTCGGCTTCAACTCCATCGCCCTGGTGGGACTCGAGACCTACTGGCAGTACTTCTTCCAGGGCCTGCTGCTGATCCTGGGCGTCGGCGTGGGAACGCTCGCCCGACGACGAGCCGCCGCATAGCGCCGTCCCCCCACCCCATCCCGCGGGCGCCGAGAGGCGGCGGCCGCACCACTCGAGGAGAGACTGATGAAGTTCGAACTCGACGCGATGACGCGTGAGTACCAGGACAAGCTCAATGCCTTCATGGACGAGCACGTGTATCCGGCCGAGGCCGTCTATCACCAGCAGATGGCGGAGTCGGGGAACCCGAACTTCCACCCGCCCGTGCTGGAGGAGCTGAAGAAGACGGCGCGTTCGCTGGGTCTGTGGAACCTGTTCCACCCGCACAAGAACGAGGAGTGGGGATCGCCGGGGCTGACGAACCTGCAGTACGCGCCGTTGGCCGAGATCACGGGCCGTAGCCCGTACCTGGCTCCTGAGGCGATCAACTGCAACGCTCCTGACACCGGGAACATGGAGGTGCTGCAGCTGTTCGGCACCGAGGAGCACAAGGAGAAGTACCTCAAGCCGCTGCTCGCCGGTGAGATGGCGTCGGCGTTCTGCATGACCGAGCCGGCGGTGGCCTCCTCGGACGCGACGAACGTGGAGCTGCGGATGGTTCCCGACGGCGACGAGTACGTGCTGAACGGTCGCAAGTGGTTCGCGTCGAACGCGTTGCACGCGAACTGCAAGGTCCTGATCGTGATGGGCAAGACCAACCTCGAGGCCGAGACCCACCGTCAGCAGTCGATGATGGTCGTCCCGATCGACACCCCCGGCGTCACCGTCGTGCGCGGTCTGCCGGTGTTCGGCTACCTGGACCGTGAGGGCCACGCCGAGATCCTGTTCGAGGACGTCCGCGTCCCCAAGACCGCGCTGCTGGCCGGTGAGGGAGACGGCTTCATGATCAGCCAGGCGCGCCTGGGGCCGGGCCGCATCCATCACTGCATGCGCTCGATCGGCATGGCCGAGCGTGCGCTGGACCTGATGATCGACCGCGCCCAGTCGCGCACCACGTTCGGTCAGCCGGTCGCGGACCGCGCGAACATCCAGGACTGGATCGCCGAGGCCCGCATCGAGATCGAGGCGACCCGTCTGCTGGTGCTCAAGACGGCGTGGCTGATGGACACCGTGGGCAACCAGAAGGCTCGTGTCGAGATCGCCGCGATCAAGGTCAAGGCGCCCGAGATCGCGCTGAAGATCATCGACCGCGCGATCCAGGTCCACGGCGGCGGTGGCGTCACCGACGACTTCCCGCTCGCGTCGTTCTACGCCCACCAGCGGACCCTGCGGATCGCCGACGGACCCGACGAGGTCCACAAGCGCACCCTCGCCCGCGTCGAGCTGCGCCGCCGCGCTTCGGAGCGTGGTCTCTGATGGATCTCGGACTCGCCGGTCGTACCGCCGTGGTGACGGGCGCGTCGCGAGGCATCGGCCTCGCGATCGCCCACGCCCTGCACGAGGAGGGCGCCAACGTCGTCCTGACCGCACGCAAGCAGGAGGACGCCGAGTCGGCCGCCCGTGAGGTGGGCGAGCGCGCCCTCGGCATCGGGGCCCACGTCACCGACGAGGACGCGTCCCGGGCCTGCCTCGAGCGCACGCTCGAGCAGTTCGGCAGCATCGACGTCCTCGTCAACAACGCCGGCACCAACCCGGCGTTCGGCTCCCTCGTCGAGCAGCAGCACTCGCGGTTCGCCAAGACGCTCGACGTGAACCTGTGGGGCCCGACGCTGTGGACCCAGCTGGCGTACGAGCTCTGGATGGGCGAGCACGGCGGCTCGGTGGTGCACACCGCGTCGCTCGGCGCGTTCGCCGTGGGCCCGAACCTCGCGGTCTACCACGCCTCGAAGGCCGCCCTGGTCCACCTGACCCGCCACCAGGCGCAGGAGCTGGGCCCGGGCATCAGGGTCAACGCGGTCGCGCCCGGCGTCGTGCGGACCCGCCTGGCCGAGGAGCTGTGGAAGGAGCACGAGGAGGCCGTCGCGGCGAACACGCCGCTGCGCCGGATCGGCGAGCCGGAGGACATCGGCTCGGCCGTCGCGTTCCTCGCGGGCTCGACCGCGAGCTGGATCACGGGCGAGACCCTCGTGATCGACGGCGGACAGCGCTTCGGGAGCGGTAAGTGACGGTCGCACTCGACCTGACCGCCCTCGGCGGCTGGATGCGTGGCCGCGGCGTCGACGTGGGCGGGACGATCTCCGCGACCCGCGTCGGCCGCGGCCAGTCCAACCTGACGTACCGCCTCGAGGACGAGGGGGGCCGGACGTGGATCGCGCGCCGGCCCCCGCTCGGCGAGCTGCTCGCGTCGGCGCACGACGTGGTGCGCGAGCACCGCATCCTCGCTGCGCTGCAGGACACTCCCGTCCCCGTCCCCGGGCTCGTCGGGGTGAGCGAGGACGAGCGGGTCGCCGACGTGCCCGTCGTCGTGATGGAGCACGTCGACGGCATCGTGCTGGACCAGATGGAGATCGCCGAGTCGCTCACCCTCGACGCCCGTCGCCGGCTGGGACTCGAGATCGCTCGCACGCTCGCGGCGATCCACGCGGTCGACGTCGACGCGGTCGGACTCGGCGACCTGGCGTCGCGGTCGTCCTACGCGGAGCGCCAGCTCAAGCGCTGGTCGCGCCAGTTCGAGGCGAGCAGGACCGTCGAGCGACCCGACCTCGACGCGCTGACCGCGCTGCTGCACGACCACGTCCCGCCGCCGGGCGACCTGTCCCTCGTGCACGGGGACTTCCACATCCGCAACGTGATCGTCGACGGCGAGGACGGCACGGTGCGCACCGTCCTAGACTGGGAGCTGTCGACCCTGGGCGACCCGATGGCCGACATCGGCAGCACCCTGGCGTACTGGCCCGAGGCCGGCGAGGCCCCCAGTGGGCTGTTCGCGGCCTCGACCCTGCCGGGCTTCCCCACCCGCGACGAGCTGGCACAGGCCTACCTCGACGCCTCCGGGCGGGACGGCGGGACGCTCGCCTTCTGGCACGTCTTGGGCATCTGGAAGGTCGCGATCATCAGCGAGGGCGTCTACCGGCGCACCCTCGACAACCCGGCGAACACCGCCGAGGGCGGCGCGCCCACCCCCGAACGCATCCAGGGCGTCATCGACCACGCCTGGCACGTCGCCGAGACGACCGGACTCGCCGGCCGCCTCACCACCCCGAGAGGACGTCCATGACCGAGAACGCCGCCCCCGACACCGAGGCCGTCCTGGCCGACTCGCCCAAGAACTGGGGCAAGTGGGGCCCCGACGACGAGGTGGGCTCGCTGAACTACCTCGGCCCGCAGGAGGCCGTGCGCGGCGCGGCGGCCATCGTCTCGGGCGAGAGCTTCACGCTGCAGGTCCCGATGGGCGACCCCGGTGGCGATCCCGTGTGGCCGGGACGTGAGCCGATCCAGCGCCAGAACATCATGGACGAGGGCTTCTTCCAGCGCGGCGAGGGGGACGAGACGCCCGGCGGCGCGCACTACGCCGACGACAAGGCGACGATCTTCCTGCAGGCGTCCACGCAGTACGACGCCCTCGGCCACGTCTGGATCGGCGGCAAGATCTGGAACGGCTTCGACGCCACGGAGACCGTCGGCGAGATGCGCAAGGCCTCGGTGCTGCCCATCGCGCAGAAGGGCATCGTCGGTCGCGGCATCCTCATCGACATGGCCCGCCACCGCGGGAAGGCGCACCTGGACAAGGGCGAGACGTTCACGCACGAGGACCTCGTCGAGGCGGCGAAGGCCCAGGGCCAGGAGATCGAGCCGCGTGACGTCCTGCTGATCCGGACCGGCTTCATCGGGCACTGGTACGAGACGACGCCCGAGGACTTCTACGCCGACTTCTGCGAACCGGGCCTGACCTACTCGCCCGAGCTCGTCGAGTGGTTCCAGCAGATGGAGATCCCCAACCTCGTCACGGACACGATCGCGAACGAGGTCACGATGGATCCGAACCACGGCGTGGTGCTGCCGCTGCACAGCGCGCTGATGCGGAACCTCGGCGTCACCTTCACCGAGATCGCCTGGCTGGACGACCTCGCCGCCGCGTGCGCGGCGGACGGACGGTGGACGTTCCTCTACACGGCCGCGCCGCTCAAGGTGGTCGGCGGCACCGGCGCCCCCGTGAACCCGGTGGTGATCCGGTGAGCCCGGTCACCTCGAGCACTACCGCACAGTAGGATCGGTGACGTCATGAGCGAAGTGGAAGCAGAGGACGTCGTCCGCGAGCTGCCGAACCTGGTCGACACCTCCCGCGTCCGGGAGATGCCCACCACGGCCCGCGGCGTGCGCACGCGCGCCGCCCTGGTCGCCACCGCCCGGAGCGTGTTCGAGCGGGACGGGTTCATCAACTCGCGCCTCGCCGACATCACCGCCGGGGCGAACTGCTCGATCGGCACGTTCTACACCTACTTCGACAGCAAGGAGGAGATCTTCACCGCTGTCATGCAGGCGGCGGCCGACGACATGCTCCACCCCGGGCTGCCGCGGGTGGACGACGACCTCAGCAACGTGGCGGCGATCCTCGACGCCAGCAACCGGGCGTACGTCGAGGCGTACAAGCGCAACGCCAAGCTGAACCTGCTGCTCGAGCAGGTCGCGACGATCGACCCGAACTTCCGCCAGCTGCGCCTCGAGCGTGCCAAGGCGTTCGCCGAGCGCAACGCGCGGTGGATCAAGCGGCTCCAGGACGCGGGCTACGCCAACCCCGAGCTCGATCCCTACATGACGGCGCGGGCGCTCTCGCCCATCCTCGGACGCCTGGCGTACCACGTGTACGCCCTCGAGGAGCCGGGCATGAGCGACGACGCGATCGTCCAGACCGCGACGCGGGTCTGGCTCGACGCGCTCGGTGTCCCGCTCGACGGCTCCAAGCGAGCCTGACGCGGCTCAGTCGAATCCGACGCTCAGTCGGATCCCACGCTCAGTCGAATCCGACGAACCTGGCGACGTCGTCCACCGACTCGCGCGCCGAGCGCACGTGGTTGGCGGCGAAGTCCTCGTCGGGGTAGCCCAGCGCGACGGCCGTGAAGATCACGTGGTCGTCGGGGATGCCGGCCTCGCGGCGCACCGCGGCGCCCTGCATGATGCCCTGGCTGTTGATGACGGTGCCCAGTCCGCGCGACCACGCCGACAGCACGAGCGCGTGGACGACGGCGCCGAGGTCGAAGTGCGCGATGGGGCTCACGGCCTCGAGGCTGCGATCGTGCGCGATGACGATCGACACGGGCGCGTCGAACTGACGGAACCCCCGCATCGTCCAGTCGAGGCGGGCCTCCTGGTCCTCGCGGGCGATCCCCATGGCGCCGAAGAGGCGCTTGGCGATGTCGACCTGGCGGTCGCGGTGCACGCCCTCGTAGCGCTCGGCTACGGTCACGTCGCGCTGGATCGGGGCGCCGGCCAGCATGAGCCGCGTGTTCTCCTCGCGGATGCGGTCGAGGACATCGCCGGTCAGGACGTGGAACTTCCACGGCTGGGTGTTCATCGACGACGGCGAGAGGACGGCCTCCGCGAGGATCTCGCGGATGACCTCGCGGGGCACGGGGTCGGGACGGTAGCCGCGGATGCTGCGCCGGCTGCGCAGCAGCTCGCCCAGCGAGGCGTCCGTTCCGGCGCCGGTGCTGCCCTCCAGGAGGGACGAGGGCGCGCGGGTGGCCGAGGCCGCTTCGGAAGTCATAGGTGAAATCATATTCGGTTTCAGGTTAGTGTGGCGCGAGACAGTGACGCAGGTCACACGAGAGGATCCCCCCACATGACGACGATCAACGCAGCAGGCACGACTTTCCATGTCGAGGACACCGGGGAGGACGACCTTCCCGTGGTGGTCTGCCTCCACTCGCTCTTCCTCGACCACCGCATGTTCGACGGGCTGGTGGAGGCCGGCCGTGGCCGGTTCCGGTTCGTCCGTCCGGAGTTCCGCGGCCAGGGCGCGAGCGCGCCGGCGGAGTCCGACGAGGTCACGATGGAACAGGCCGCGGGCGACACGGCCGCCGTGATGGACGCGCTCGGCCTGCAGGACTCCCTCGTGGTGGCGTCGTCCATGGGCGGCGACGTCGCGGCCCGGCTGGCCGCCTACCGGCCCGACCTGGTGCGGGCGCTCGTCTTCGTCGGCTCGTCCGTCCGCGGCGAGCCCGCCGAGAAGGTCGAGGAGTACGTGGCGTTCGCGACGAACGCCGCGCAGCAGGGCTTCGCCGACGACCGGCTGGAGTTCCTCCAGCAGGTCATGCTCGGCCGGTCGACGCTGGCGGACCCGCAGAAGAAGGACGTCGTGGACCTGTGGTCGGGGCGGATGAGCGAGCTCCCGCCCGAGCTGCTGCCCGCGATGGTGGGGGTCATGCGGCGCAAGGACGCCACACCGCTGCTGCCCTCGATCGGCGTCCCGGCCCTCGTGGTATCGGGCGAGGAGTGCCCCGTGCGGCCGCCGGACTGGGCCGCCGAGCTGGCCGACGGCCTGCCCGACTCCGAGTTGGTCATGGTGCCGCGGTGCGGGCACAGCCCACTGCTCGAGGCGCCCGACACGGTGGAGCCGAAGGTGCTGGACTTCCTCGCCGCCCACGCCTGACGCACGACGGCGCCGGAGCGATCTCTCGCTCCGGCGCCGTTCGCGGGGGTCGGTCAGGCGACCTTGAGGACCAGCTTGCCGGTGTTGCGACCCTCGAAGAGGCCGAGCAGCGTCTCGCCGAACTTCTCGACGCCACCCTCCACGACCGTCTCGCGGGCGACGAGCTTGCCCGAGGAGATCAGCTCGGACATGTCGGCGATGGCCGCCGCGTCCTTCTCCGGGTAGTCGAACACGAGGAAGCCCTGCATCTTCGCGCGGAAGACCAGGAGCGACATGTAGCGCTTCGGGCCGGGCGCCAACTTCTCGTCGTTGTAGGTCGAGACGGCGCCGCAGATGATCACGCGGGCACCGTGGCGCAGGTTCGCCAGCGCGGCGTCGAGGATGTCGCCACCGACGTTGTCGAAGAAGATGTCGATGCCCTTGGGGGCGATCTCGCGCAGGCGCTTGAGCACGTTCTCGTTCTTGTAGTCGATCGCCTCGTCGAAGCCGATCTCCTTGAGCCACGCGCACTTCTCGGCGCCACCGGCAATGCCGATCACGGTGCAGCCCTTGGCCTTGGCCAGCTGGCCGGCCACGCTGCCGACCGCGCCCGCGGCGGCGGAGATGACGACGATGTCGCCCTCCTTCATCTCGCCGACCTCGTGGAGGCCGTGGTAGGCGGTGAGGCCGGGCATGCCCAGGGCACCGAGCCACGTGGCGGGACCCACCTGCGAGGTGTCGATCTTCTGGACGCCGTCGCCGTTGCTGATGGCGTACTCGGTGACGCCGAAGGTGCCGGTGACGGCGTCGCCCTCCGCGAAGTCGGGGTGGTTCGACTCGACGACCGTGCCGGTGCCGGCCGCGCGCATGACCTCACCGATCTGGACGGGAGGCACGTAGGAGCGCACGTCGTTCAGCCAGCCGCGCATCGCGGGGTCGAGCGAGATGTGGTCGATCTTCACCAGGAACTCGCCGTCCGCGGGTGCGGGGAGGTCGACCTCCTCGGTCGCCCAGGTGCTGTCGTCGGGCAGTCCCGAGGGACGCTGGGCGAGGGTGGTGCGCTTGGTGGTGGTCATGCTTCACGACCGTACTCGGTCGCACGGACGGGGCCCATGGGAGTGGAGATAGCAGGCGTTGCGCAGCGTCGCAGCGCGGAGGAGGCGGCCATCGGAAATTCCTCTCGAAAGACAGTTGAAACCGGACTCAAATTCAGTACGCTGTGATCCTAGGGGTGTGACACAAGCCACATCAACTGATCATCCAAGGAGTGCGCATGGCGACTGTCCAGACCGTCAAGGGTCCGATCGACAGCTCTGAGCTGGGCCGGACCCTGGTCCACGAACACGTCTTCGTCCTGGGCGAGGAGTTCCGCATCAACTACGCCGGGGACTGGGACGAGGACCAGAAGGTCGCCGATGCCGTGCGTGACCTCAACGACCTCAAGTCGGCGGGGATCGACACGATCTTCGATCCCACCGTGCTCGGCCTGGGCCGGTACATCCCGCGCATCCAGAAGGTCGCCGCTCAGACCGACCTCAACATCGTCGTGGCGACCGGCCTCTACACCTACAACGACCTCCCGCACCAGTTCGAGCACCGCGGCCCCGGCCTGCTGTTCGACCAGCCGGAGCCCCTCGTCGAGATGTTCCTCAAGGACATCAACGAGGGCATCGCCTACACGGGCGTGAAGGCGGCGTTCCTCAAGTGCGTCATCGAGGAGCCGGGCCTGACGCCGGGCGTCGAGCGCGTCATGCGTGCCGTCGGGCAGACCAGCTCGCAGACCGGCGCCCCCGTCACGGTGCACACCAACCCGCACACCCGCTCGGGCCTCGTGGCCCAGAAGGTCCTGGGGGAGGAGGGCGTCGATCCCAGCAAGATCGTGCTCGGCCACTCCGGTGACTCCGACGACGTCGACTACCTGTCCGAGCTGGCCGAGAACGGCTCGCTGCTGGGCATGGACCGCTTCGGCCTGGACGTCTACCTGTCCACCGAGAAGCGCGTCGACACGATCGTCGAGCTGGTGCGCCGCGGCTACGTCGAGAAGATCACGCTCGCCCACGACGCGTCGTGCTACATCGACTACTTCAAGCCCGAGGACAAGGTCGCGATGCAGCCGAACTGGAACTTCCGGCACATCCCCGACGACGTCGTGCCGATGCTGCTGGAGAAGGGCCTCAGCGAGGACGACGTCGACACGATGCTGGTGAAGAACCCGCGCCGCTACTTCGAGTGATCCTCCCACTCGGATCGGCAGGGCCCCGGCGACGAGCCGGGGCCCTGCTGTGCGGGGGAGTCGAGGGTCACGTCGTCACGATGGGGCCTCCGGGGCGCCCGGCTGCTAGGCTCGAAAGGTGAACGCGCCCTTCGCGCGCCGTTCCGGCCCGACGATGTAGCGCGGAAATCGCGTCCCTGGCAAGCGGGCACCCTTCAGTGATTGAGACCCCTTGACCCAGATTGACCGCAGCCCTGCGCTGCCCACGTTCAACGACTTCAACCTCCCCGACGGCCTCGTGCGCAAGCTCGCACAGCAGGAGATCGTCAACCCCAGCCCCATCCAGCAGGCCGTCCTCCCGGCCGCACTCGAGGGCCGCAACGTCCTCGGCCGCGCCCGTACGGGCTCGGGCAAGACGCTCGCGTTCGGCCTGCCCGTGCTGGCTCGCCTCGCCGGCCGCACGAGCCGCCCCAAGGCGCCGCGCGCGCTGATCCTGCTGCCCACCCGTGAGCTCGCGATCCAGGTGCACACCGCCCTGCTGCCGCTGGCGCAGAAGATGGGCCTGAAGCACACCACCGTCTACGGCGGCGTGCCGATCAACAAGCAGATCAATGCGCTCAAGGGCGGCATCGACATCGTCATCGCCACCCCGGGACGCCTCACCGACCTGCTCGACCGTCGCTGCCTGACGCTCGACGGCATCGAGATCACCGTCCTCGACGAGGCCGACCACCTGTGCGACCTCGGCTTCTTCAAGCCGATCGACGCGCTGCTCGCCCGCACCCCGGCGAACAGCCAGCGCCTGCTGCTCTCGGCCACGCTCGACGGCGACGTCGACAAGCTGGTGCGCCGTCACCTGCCCCAGCACGCGCTGTTCGAGGTGGACTCGACCGACGACAACGTCGAGACGATGGAGCACCACGTGCTCGTCACCGAGGCCACCGAGAAGACCCGCACCGCGTACGACCTGCTCAGCGTGAACCCGCGCAGCATCGTCTTCACGCGCACCCGCCGCGGCGCCACGCGCCTGGCGAAGCAGCTCACGCAGAAGGGCGTCTCCGCGGTCGACATGCACGGCGACCTCTCGCAGCGCAACCGTGAGCGGAACCTGGCCCAGTTCACCCGTGGCGAGGCCACCGTCATCGTCGCCACCGACGTCGCCGCCCGCGGCATCCACGTCGACGGCATCGGCCTGGTCGTGCACTACGACGCGCCCGCCGAGCACAAGGCGTACCTCCACCGCTCGGGCCGCACCGCCCGCGCCGGCGAGTCGGGCTCGGTCGTCACGATGACCACCCCGGACGCGCTCAAGGAGGTCATGACCCTCCAGCGCAAGGCGGGCGTGACCGCTCGTCACCACTACGCGTCCTCGGCCCCGTCGCCGATGACCGTGGCGTCGCTGACGACCGCGGGCACCGAGGCGCCCGAGCTGCCGGCCGACGGACGCTCGCGCTCCGGCTCCGGCCAGGGTCGCGGCGGTCGCGGACGCGGTCAGGGCGCCGGTGGCCAGGGCCGTGGTGGTCAGGGTCGCGGTGGCCAGGGCCGTGGCGCCCAGGGTCGCGGCGGGCCGGGCGGACGCCCGCAGGGCTCGCGCAGCCCCGGTCGTCGCCGTGACGGTGCGCCCACGAGCGCGCCCACCAGCTCGCGGAGCAACTGACCTCCGACGCACGACATCCCCGAGGGCCCCGGCATCGCGCCGGGGCCCTCGTGTCATGTCCTGGTCAGACCGGTGCGACCTCGGCGAGGTGACGCTCGAGGACCTCGTTGACCGCCTCGGGGTTCTCCAGCGCGTGCACGTGGCCGGTGTGCTCCATGCGGATCAGCTGCGCGTGCGGCACGCCGGCGACGATCTGCTCGGACTTCTCGGGCGGGTAGGTCGCGTCCTCCGTTCCGGCCACCACGACCAGGGGGACGTGGATGTCGCCCAGCTCGTCGAGCACGCCGGGGCGGTGGGCGATGTTCCAGGCGGCGTCGGCGTACTCCGGGCCCCTGCTCAGCAGGAGCTCGCGCACACCGGCCAGGACGTCGGCCCGGGACGGGTCGGTCAGCGTGGTGGTGCCCATCATGAACTGCAGCACGCCGTCGAGCACCGGCTCCATCCCGTGCTCGGCCAGGACCTCGATCAGCTGGTCCATCTGGTCGGCCTGCTCCTCCACGTCCGCCGAGGTGCCCATCACGACGGCCGACCTCAGCAGGTCGCCGTGGCGGGCGGCCAGGCGCAGGCCGATGAAGCCGCCCATCGAGTTCCCGACGAAGACGACGGGGGCCAGGTCCAGCGCGTCGATCAGGGCCACGACGTCGGCGGTGTGGGTGTCGTAGTCGAGCTGCTCACGCGGCGCGCGGGCACTGCGTCCCTGTCCCCGGTGGTCGTAGCGGACCACGCGGTAGCGGTCGGCGAAGCGGTCCGCCTGCGCCTGGAACATCCGCGCGTCGAAGAACATCGAGGCGCTCATGAGCAGGGCCGGCGCGTCGCGTGGGCCCTCGTCCTCGTAGTGCAGGGTCGTGCCGTTGAGATCGATCGTGGGCATGGGGGGACTCCCGTCATTTCCTGAAATTGAACTCACCTTAACGGAATGTGGCGTGGCTCACATTTGCCTCTTGACAGGACGTGTCGGTGTCACGCATCGTGAGGGCACCAACTATCCGCACAAGGTGTGCAGATACCTTGGATCGGCCCGTCATCGGGGGGCAAGCCGCTGCGTTTGGACGAGCTCGTCCCAACGGTTCGATCCAGACCGTCGAAGGAGACGAGCATGAAACTGTCCAGACTGATCGCGATGGCATTCGCCGGCGCGGCCCTCACCGTCGGCGCCGCGACCCAGCCGGTCGTCGCCGCCGACAACCCGTACGAGCGGGGGCCGGCCCCGACGAACAGCAGCATCGAGGCGACCCGCGGCCCGTACGCGGTGAGCTCCAAGACGATCTCGTCGTTCTCGGCGCGCGGCTTCGGTGGTGGCACGATCTACTACCCGACCTCCACGGCCGACGGCACGTTCGGCGTGATCGCGGTGTCGCCGGGCTACACGGCGGCGCAGTCGACGATCTCGTGGCTGGGCCCGCGGATCGCCTCGCAGGGCTTCGTCGTCATCACGATCGACACCAACAGCCGGTTCGACCAGCCGGGCTCGCGCGGCACGCAGCTGCTCGCGGCGCTCGACCAGACGATCGCCGACACGACCGTCCGCAGCCGCATCGACGCCTCGCGGCAGGCCGTGATCGGTCACTCGATGGGTGGCGGTGGAACGCTCGAGGCCGCCAAGACGCGTCGCTCCCTCGAGGCGACGATCGGCCTGACGCCGTGGAACCTCGACAAGTCGTGGCCCGAGGTCGAGGCCGCCTCGCTCGAGATCGGTGCGCAGAACGACACGGTGGCGCCCCCCGGATCGCACGCCATCCCGTTCTACAACTCGCTGACGAACGCCGAGCGGCGCTCGTACCTGGAGCTGCGTGGCGCGAGCCACTTCGCTCCGAACACCAGCAACACGACGATCGCGAAGTACTCGATCGCCTGGCTCAAGCGCTACGTCGACAACGACACGCGCTACGAGCAGTTCATCAGCCCCGGGCCGAGTCCGTCGCTGACGAACGGCATCTCGGACTACCGCATCAACTGACCGAGAACCTCGGGGCCGGCCTTCGGGCCGGCCCCGAGGCACGTCAGGAGTTGCGGAGGGAGTCGATCAGCTCGGACTTCTTCTGGCTGGAGTAGCCGGTCAGGCCGATCTCCTTGGCGCGCTTGCGCAGGTCGGCGACGGTCCAGTCCTCGTAGGCCGGCGACTTCCCGCCGCGCTTGCCGACGGTCTTCTTGCCGTCTCGGGCCGCGGCGTTCGAGATGCGCGCCGCCTTCGACTTCGAGGCGCCGTCGTCGCGGAGCTCCTCGTAGAGGTCGGGATTCTTCAGGCTCGCCGGTGCCTTCTTCTTCGGTGCCATGGGATCTCCTCTCGATCCCACGACACCATGAACCGCGCGCTCTCGCGACCGGACGGCCTCAGTGCTCGAGCAGGTCCCGGGCGAGCGCGCCCACCTGGTCGTGCTCGATGAGGAAGCCGTCGTGCCCGTGCGGCGAGCGCACCACGGCGAGCGGCTCGGCCGTGGGGATGAGGTCGGCCAGCTCCTGCTGCTGGTATGGCGGGTACAGCCGGTCGGAGTCGATCGCGGCGACGACGGTGCGTGCCGTGACCCGGCCGAGGGCCGCCTCGAGGCCACCGCGGTCGCGCCCCACGTCGTGGCTGTTCATGGCGTCGCCGAGGGCGATGTACGACCACGCGTCGAAGCGCTTGACCAGCTTGTCGCCGTGGTGCTGCAGGTACGACTGCACCGCGAAGCGGCCGTCGGACTGCACCGTGCGACCGAACCGCTCCGCCAGCTCAGCCTCGCTGCGGTAGGTCGTGTGGGCGATCCGCCGCGCCAGCTCGAGGCCCGCCTCCGGGCCCGCGGCGCGGATGATGTCGGCCTGCGTGGACGTCCAGGCGATCTGCTCGGCCGACGCGTAGGCCGACGAGGCGAGCAGGAAGAGGCGCTCCACGCGCTCGGGGTGCGTGACGGCCCACTCGACCGCGCGCATCCCGCCCGCCGAGCCGCCGATCACGGCGTGCCAGCGGTCGATGCCGAGGTGGTCGGCCAGCATCGCCTCGGCGGCCACCTGGTCGCGCACGGTGATGGCGGGGAAGCGGTTGCCCCAGGCGCGCCCGTCGGGGCCGGCGGAGGCCGGGCCGGTGGTGCCCTTGCAGCCGCCCAGGATGTTGGCGGCGACGACGAAGAACCGGTCGGTGTCGATGCCCAGGCCGGGGCCGACGACCTCGTTCCACCAGCCGTCGGGGCCGGCGACGATCGAGTCTCCGGTGAGGGCGTGCAGCACGAGCACGGCGTTGTCGCCGGTGAACTCCCCCCACGTGTCGTACGCGACCTCCAGACGCGGGAGGACCTCACCCCCTTCGAGGGTGAGGTCTCCCAGCGGTTGAACGGTGGTCACGGCTTACTTGGCCGCCCGGAACCCGGCGTCGAGGTCGGCGAGGATGTCGTCGATGCCCTCGATGCCGACCGCGAGACGGACGAGTCCGGGGGTGACGCCGGTGGCGGCGTGCTCCTCGGGCGTGCCCTGCGAGTGGGTGGTGCTCGCCGGGTGGATCGCCAGCGAGCGGACGTCGCCGATGTTCGCGACGTGGCTGAACAGCTCCAGCGCGTCGATGAAGCGGCGGCCGGCGTCGACGCCTCCGGGCAGCTCGAACGTGAGCACCGCGCCCGAGCCGCGGGGCGTGTACTTGTCGGCCAGCTCCTTGTAGGGGTTGCCGTCGAGCGACGCCCAGGTGACCTTCGCGACGTCCTCGCGCGCCTGGAGCCACTCGGCCACCTTGCGGGTGTTCTCGATGTGGCGCTCGAGGCGCAGGCTCAGGGTCTCGAGGCCCTGGGCGATGAGGAACGCGTTGAAGGGGGAGACGGCCGGGCCGACGTTGCGCAGGTACTGCACCCGCAGCTTGGCGATGTACGCCGCCGGGCCGAGGGCCTCGCTGAAGACCAGGCCGTGGTAGCTCGCGTCGGGGGTGGTGAAGCCCGGGAACTTGTCGCCGTGGGCGGCGTAGTCGAACGTGCCGCCGTCGATCACGACGCCCGCGATCGCGGTGCCGTGGCCGCCGATGTACTTCGTGGCCGAGTGGACCACGGTGTCGGCGCCGTGCTTGAGCGGGTTCAGCAGGTACGGCGTGGCGACGGTGTTGTCGACGATGAACGGGACGCCGACCTCCTTCGCGACCGCGCTGATGGCCTCGAGGTCGAGGATGTCGCCCTTCGGGTTGCCGATGGTCTCGCCGAAGAACACCTTCGTGTTCTCGCGAGCCGCGGCACGCCATGCGTCGGGGTTGTTGCTGTCCTCGACGAACGTGACCTCGATGCCGAGCTTGGGGAACGTGTGGCGCAGCAGCGAATCGGTGCCGCCGTAGAGGCTGGCCGACGCGACGATGTGGTCGCCGGCCTCGGCCACGTTGGTGAGCGCGCCGGTGGTGGCGGCCTGGCCCGAGGCCACGAGCAGCGCACCCACGCCGCCCTCGAGCGCGGCGAGGCGCTGCTCGACGACGTCCTGCGTCGGGTTCATGATGCGCGTGTAGATGTTGCCCGGCTCGGCGAGGGCGAACAGGTCTGCGGCGTGCTGGGTGTCCCGGAACTGGTACGAGGTCGTCTGGTAGATCGGCAGCGCGCGCGCACCCGTGGCGGGGTCGGGCGTCTGGCCGGCGTGGATCTGCTTGGTCTCGAACGACCAGTGCTCGCTCATGGGTGCTCCTTCAGCATCGGGTGTCAGTGCGAGCCTGTCACCGTTCGGCGGGTCCTTCCGGCCGTCTCACCATGCGAGAGTCACGTCCGGGATCAGGACATGTTGAAGGGCTGCGCCGTCGATTCGAGCACCGAGAGCCACAGGTCGCCGTCGGGATTGACGTTCTGCGTGTTCTTGACGACCACCGAGATCGGCACGTGGGCGAAGCGGTGCCGGGGGCGGCCGATCACCATGTCGGTGCGGCCGGCCATCGCGGCGTGGACGGCGGCCTGGGCCAGCCGGGTGCAGTAGACCGAGTCGGCGGCGTCGGCCGGCACCGAGCGGATCATGTAGCCGGGGTCGAAGTACCGCAGCGTGAGCGGCTCGTCGTGGTCCTTGAAGTCGCGGGCGATCTGGGCGCGCAGGAAGCCCGCGAAGTCGCCCAGCACGGTGTTGCCGCTGGCGTCGGTGCGACGGCTGGCGGGGATGAGGTGCTGCCCTGCCCCCTCGGCCAGCACGATGACGGCGCTGCCGCGCTCCTTCACACGCTTTCGCAATGTGGCGAGCAGACCGTTCTCGCCCTGGAGGTTGAACGGCACCTCGGGGATCAGCACGAAGTCGGCGTCGTGGTTGGCCAGGGCGGCGTAGCAGGCGATGAACCCGGCGGCCCGGCCCATGACCTTGACGACGCCGACGCCGCCGATGGCCGCCTCGACCTCGACGCGGGCGCCCTTGATCGACTCGGCGGCCTTCGCGTAGGCCGTCTGGAAGCCGAAGCTGGTGCCGATCAGGGGGATGTCGTTGTCGATCGTCTTCGGGACCCCGACGACCGCGATCGGCAGCTGGCGCGCCAGGGCCTCTTCGGCGATCGCGTGGGCGCCGCGCATGGAGCCGTCGCCGCCGATGACGAAGAGGATGTCGATCTCGCGGTGCACGAGGTTGTCGACGATCTGCGGGATGTTCTGGCTGCCGCGGGACGAGCCGAGCACGGTGCCGCCACGGTCGGTGATGGTCTCGACGAAGGCCGGCGTCAGGGTGATGGGGTCGGGCGCCTTGCCCGGGACGAGGCCGGCGTAGCCGTTCTTGAACCCGGTGATGTCGGTGACGCCGTAGTGCTCGAACAGCTCGAGGACGATCGCGCGGATCACGTCGTTGAGGCCGGGGCACAGGCCGCCGCACGTGACGATGCCGACCTTGGTCTTCTTGGGGTCGAAGAAGATCTTGCGGCGCGGCCCGCCGGGCTCGAACGAGGGGACCTCGGTCAACGGGGTGTCGCCGCGCGCCGAGAGCAGGGAGATCGTGTCGTCGATGAGGACTCGGTCGGTCTCGGCGACGTAGTAGGCGTTGGTGGCGCGAGCCGCGACATAGTCGGACAGCGGCGAGTCGTACCTGCACTCGCCGAGGGTGCGAACCTGCAGTTCCTCGAGCGTCACCACGGTGACAGGCTATCGGAGCGCGTGCCCCCGCTGACAGGACGCGGAGAACCGGCCGGTCGATAAACTCGGGGCGTGGACACACCGCCGGACCCTCGACGCGGACGCCGCCGCCCGATGCGGGCGGTGCACACCGCCGCGGTCCTGCACGACGCCCCCACCCCGCTGGCCCGCATGATCGGGCGCGGAGCGCGGATGACGGTCAAGCCGCTGCTGCGCCTAGCGCCGGTCGACGAGCGCACGATGCGCCGCCTCCAGCGCTTCTCCTCGGTGGTGAACCGCGGCGCGTCCGAGGACATCACGGTCGAGATCGGCGACATCGGCGGCGTTCCCGGTGAGGTGATGACGCCTGGCGACGGGCCCACCACCGGGCTGCACCTCCTCTACCTCCACGGCGGCGGATTCTTCACCGGCAGCGTGCACTCGTACCGCTCGATGCTCGAGGAAATCGTGCGCGCCACCGGCGGGACGGTCTACGCGATCGACTACCGCCAGCTGCCGGTGGGCGGCATCGCCGACTCGGTCCAGGACGCCATCGCGGCCTACGAGGACGTGGTGGGCCGGGCGCCCGACGCGGGCAAGGTCGTCGTCGCGGGCGACTCCGCCGGCGGCTATCTGACCATGAAGGTGGCCGAGCTGGCCACGCGTCGCGGCCTGCCAGCCCCGGCCGCCCTGATCGCGTTCTCGCCGCTGCTGAGCCTCGAGCCCGACCGCCAGGACAAGAACGTCATGCGCGTCGACAGGGTGCGCGAGGCCGTGCTGCCGATCGCGCGCGTCGCGGCGCTGCGCCGGCTCTGGCTCCCCGAGGGCGACATCATCGAGGGCTTCGCCGACCCGCTCCACGCCAGCGCCTACATCCACTCGCCCACGCACCTCGTGGCCGTCGAGGACGAGTTCCTGCGGCCAGAGGTGGAGGCGTTCGCGCTCCTGCTCGACGACAAGGGCGTCGAAGTCGACGTGCACCTGTGGCGCGGACAGGTGCACGCCTTCCCGATCATGGCCGGGCACCTGCCCGACGCCGACCTCGCGATCGAGCTCGCCGCGGAGTTCGCTCTGCGTCACATCGGCGAGCCGCCCGCCGTCGAGGTCGAGGACGCCGACGCGCGTCCCGAGACCCTCGAGGGCGAGATGGCCTGACGGTTTCCCCGGTTAACCGGGGAAACCGTCACTTCGCGAGGTTCGCGAA
>NZ_DLNK01000007.1:223479-255859 GCF_002476985.1 Aeromicrobium sp. UBA7512 | reverse complement strand
TCGCGAACCTCGCGAAGTGACAGGAAACCTCCGTCAGTGGGTGCGGGTCAGCCGATGACCTTCACCTTGATGACGTGCAGCTTGCCGTGCTGCGTGTAGCCGAGGTTCCACGAGCGGGTGGCGCTCGTCGTCATCGACATCGTCACGCCGAGGGCCCACGTGTTCTTGCCGGCCTTCTTGAACGGGACCGAGCCGCGGTGCGGCTTGCCCGGCGCGGGGGTGGCGTAGACGTACTTCGCCTTGGATCCGCGGACGCGAATCGTGTAGGTCTCGCCGTGACGGACCTGGAAGACGCCGTTCTTCCGCTTGGCGCCCTGGATCGTGTAGGCGGCGAGGCGGTACGAGACCCGCTTGCTGCGGACGTTGCCGGCGACGTCAGTGGCCTTCGCGGTCACGACGACCTTGCTGCCGCGACGCTGCGTGGTGACCTTGCACGTCTTCACGCCCGAGAGCGAGTCCTTGGCCGAGCACTTCGGCGTGGGGGCGTCGAAGTAGCTGTGACCGGGCTTGACGCCCTTGACGCCGACGCTCGGGGCGCTGCGATCGAGCTTGACCGAGGCGGTGACGGTGGCGACGCCGCCGTCGGCGGTGTGGATGGTGCGGGACACCCGGCTGGCGCCCTGGCGGGACACCGTGACGGGCTTCGGGCAGGCGGTGGCCAGCTCGGCGCCCTTGGCGTCGCAGGTGAACGAGACCGTGACCGGCGTGCGGTACCAGCCGCCGCGCGACTTCTGGGCCGAGCTCACGCGGCTCGTGATGGTCGGGTTCGAGCGCGAGGTCGACGCGGAGGAGGCGTTGAAGTCCGTGCTGCCGGTGTACTCGGCCGAGACGCCGTGCGCCGTGTCGGTCGGCACGGTGAAGTCGAGCTTCGCGATGCCGTCCGCGAGGGCGGCGGTGCCGACCTTCGTGCCGTCGACGCGGAACGTGACGTCACCGGTGGGGGTGCCGGCGCCCGGCGCGACCGGGGCGACGGTGGCCGAGAGCTCGGTGGGCTTCACCGAGACCTTCGTGGTGGTGTTCGCGGCCGTGACGGTCAGCGAGGCGCTGCTCGTGGAGCCGAGGTGGTGGGCGCTCGCGGGGACGTAGGTCGCGGTGACCTGGTGCGAGCCGACGCCCGCGCCGAGCTCGGGGCTGGACGCGAGGCCGTCGGAGTCGATGGCGACCGGCGCTCCGACGTCGGTGCCGTCGACCGCGAACTGGACCGAGCCGCCCGCCGCGGCGACCGTGCCCGCGACGACGTCGACGGTGGCCCGTGCGGTGGTGGTCTGGCCGGTCACGACCGCGGCGTCAGCGAGGTCGAGTGCGACCGAGGTGGCGATCGCGCTGACGGCGATGTCCTGGCTCACCGTCGGGGCGGCCGAGTAGCCCGTGGCCGCGGCCTGGTTCGCGTCGATCGTGCAGGTGCCGACGGCGTCGAACGTCACCGTGGTGCCGTCGACCGAGCAGACGGCGGAGGTCGCCGACGAGAAGCTGACCGCGTTCTCGGACGCGCCGCCGGTCGCCGCGACCGTGTACGTCTGGCCCGGGTACGCGGGGCTCGGAGCGGCGGAGGTGAACGTGATGGCTTGCGCTTCATCGACCTGCACGAGACCGGAGCAGGCCTCACCGAGGCGCAAGGTGGCCTGGCGCGCCATCGAGAACTCGTTCGCCACGGCAGCGAAGTTGGGGGTGAGGGAGATGAAGTACTCGTGCCCGAACGTGTGGGCCGTCATGTCCAGGACGGTGAGGTCGTCGCGCACGTAGGCCGCGGAGAGATCCATCGTGGCCGGATCGACCGACCAGATCGCGCTCTGACGCCGCGCGACCGACGGTGAACCCGCGGCGAGGGGCTCCTGCATGCTGAGGAAGGTGTACTGCGGATCCGTCCCGGTCATCGGGTAGGCGGCCGCGGAGTCGTCCACGCCGAGCACGCTTCCGTCCCGACCCTCGATCGCCATCTGCTGCTGGGTCCCTGCCGAGACGGAGACGCGCAGTGCTCCGTCGGTGGACTGGCTGATCCCCGGGAGGTCGCCGTAGGCCTGGATCTGGGTGGACGCGCAGCCGATGATGGTGTCGCCGACGATCACCTGGACGCGTCCGGTGAACGTCTCGGGGGCCGCTTGGGCGCTGGCGGGCATGAGGGCCACAGCGGCAGCGAGGCCGACGGCCGCACTGGTCGCGACGGAGGTGACGCGTCGATACATGGAGATTCGCTCTCGAGTGGGGGTACGGAGCGCTCACCCCGCGTGTGCGACTCTAGGTTTTCCCGCTGGCCCCAGAAGGTTGTTTACGTATCAACCGTCACAAGTGACTACGCCCTCCAGTCCGGGGAGGAAGAAACCAACAGGCTTGACTGTAAGTGAGCGGTCGAGGATGCTGGGCCAGTGACCGAAAGCCCCACGAGGACCCCGCAGCCCGAGCGCACGCGGCTCATGCGCCAGCGGCTCCTCGAGGCCACGGTCGACTCGCTGGTGGAGGTCGGCTGGGCCGGCACGTCCACGACGGTCGTGAGTCAGCGCGCCGGGGTCAGTCGCGGTGCGCAGCTGCACCACTTCCCCAGCAAGCAGGACCTCGTCGTCGCGGCCGTGGAGTACATCGCCGAGCGCCGCCGCGAGGAGCTGGCGATCGACCCGGACGAGCTGCCCGAGAGCGGTCGCACCCGGGTGGTCCTGGGCCTGCTGTCCCACCTCGTCACCTCGCCGGCGTTCCTCGCTGCACTGGAGCTGTGGGTCGCGGCGCGGACCGACCCCGACCTGCTGGAGAAGGTCGCGCCGTTCGAGCGCCGGCTGGGCCGCGAGACGCACGCGCGCGCCGTGGAGCTGCTGGAGGTCGACGAGTCGCGCGGCCGCAACCGCCAGCTGGTCCAGGCCACGCTCGACCTCCTGCGCGGCCTCGGCCTGGCCGCCACCCTCACCGACGACTCCGCACGCCGGGCCTCGATCCTCGACGCCTGGGCCGACACCCTCGACCGAGAACTGGAACGATGAACAAACTCGACACTGTCCTGGACGACCTCGCCGCGGAATCGCTGCAGCTGGACGGGTGGGTCGCCGGCCTGACGCCCGACCAGTGGGGCACCGTCACCACCCCCGAGGGCTGGACCGTCGCCCACCAGGTGGCTCACCTGCACTGGACCGACGTCACCTCGACCTACGCGATCAACGACAAGGCTGCGTTCGACGCCCTGATCGTGGCGGCGCTGGAGGATCCCGAGGGCTACATCGACCAGGCCACCGACGAGCTGGCGGAGGAGCCGCCGGAGTCGCTGCTGCCGGCGTGGCGCCAGGGTCGCAGCGACCTCGTCGAGGCGCTGCAGTCGGTCCCCGACGGTAACAAGATCCCGTGGTTCGGACCGCCGATGAGTCCCGTCTCGATGGCCACCGCGCGGCTGATGGAGACGTGGGCCCACGGGCACGACGTCGCCGAGGCCCTCGGCATCGCGGTGCCGCGCACCGACCGCGCCAAGCACGTCTGCCACATCGGCGTGCGCACCTTCGCCTTCACGCACCAGATGCGCGGCGAGGAGCCGCCGGCCGTCGAGCCGCGCGTCGAGCTGACCGGGCCGTCGGGCGAGCTGTGGACGTGGGGCCCCGAGAACTCCGAGGAGCGCGTCACCGGCGACGGCTGGGACTTCGCCCTCCTGGCCACCCGGCGCCGCCACCGCTCCGACGTCGACGTCACCGCCACCGGCCCCGCCGCTGACCACTGGCTCGACATCGTCCAGGCCTTCGCCGGCCTCCCGGGCAACGACCCCCGGCCGCTGGCCGAGCGCTGAAGTTTCCCCCCATAGTCAGGGGAAGCCCCGCTCGTTTGGCGACCTCGTCAGGCGGAGGCCTTCTTGACCTTCTTCACGGCGGTGCGCACCACGGCCTCGAACTCCTGGGTTCCCGTGCCGCCGCCCAGCTGAAATGTCGCCAGCATGACCAAGGTTTGGTCGACCCGGACGATCGCCATCGGCAGGTCGATGGTCTGCCCCTCCGTGGTGGCGCGCATCGTCAGCGCCACCGTGTCGTCGCCCAGGTCAGGGAAGGTCAGGTCGGAGATCACGTAGTCGGTCCTCACGCCTCCGGCGCCGTCGATCATGGTGTAGAAGTCACAGCCCTTCAGCGCGCTCTTGAACGACTTCATCGACTTCACCGCGTCGTCACCGCCCTTCGAGCGGATCGTCTGGGTGAGGAAGGGGCCGTACTCGCTCTTGGAGAAGGTGACCTCGGCCTCGCCGGCTGTCAGGGTGCCGTCGGTGTTGGTCAGGCCGGCCGTGAACTCCTCGCACCCGGGGTCCTCCGAGGTCGTGCGCGAATCGTCCTCGCCGCCACCCTCGAAGTCGGAGTTGAAGCTCCAGCCGTCGGGAAGGTCGTTGACGGTGAGCAGCGCCTTCTGGATCTGGGCCTCCGTCAGCAGCTCGGAGGGCGCTTCCTCGACGACGGCTCCGTACTCGTCCGGGTCGACGCCCGGGCCCGAGGGTCCGCACCCCGCGAGGACCAGCGCGGACGAGACGACGAGGGCGAGGACAACGAACTTCACGTACGAGAGCCTAGGCAACCAGCGTCCGCTCGTTCGCGGATTGCGACGTTCCGCACGAAGGCCCGACCGATGGCCGGGCCCTCGTGCTTCTCTCGGTCAGCTCCGCGAGTACTTCACCCACGGCGTGAACTTGCCCTTGTACGGCAGGTGGTCGACACGGGCTGGCGTGAACGGCTTGTAGCCACTGGCGTCGATGTAGCCGGACTGGATGGTCCTCACGTTGACGCGCACGTGCTTCGGGTGGAAGAGGCAGCCCTTCTTGGGCTTGACGTGGACGACGACCAGGCCGTGCTCGAGGTCGTACCGCTCGCGCACGGTCTTGCCGCACGTTCCGGGGAACGGGTACGTCACCCAGCTCTTGCGGTGCTTCTTCGACCCCTTGAGCGCGCGGAAGCCGCCGTCGCCGGGGATGCCGACCTCGTCGGCGAACTCCGCGCCGGGCGACGAGGCGTTCGTGTCGAGCAGCAGACGGAACTCGCCGACGGGTGTCGACTCCGCCTCCCAGTCGACGGCCTTCATCCTCACGGTGATCCGCACGCCCTTGGCGTTGTTGACGACCTTGACCTTGTGGAGGTCGAGTGCGCTGGAGCCGCCGCCTGCGGGATCCGGTGTGGTGGCCTCGCGCGCCTGGGCGCCCGGCGCCGCGGCGAGCAGGCCAACCACCAGCCCGAGGGACAGCAGGAGTCCGCGGGCGCGACGGTTCCTCCCGGAGACGTGGTGGGTGTTCGTGGTCGTTCGATCCCTGGGCATGGGTCTCTCCATCTGTCGAGCCGCTGGTTCTCCAGTGGAGAGCGGCGGACGGTCGAATCCGTACCTGGGTCGCGTGACGACTTTCGCCGCCGAGCAGGACTGGCGAGATGCTCGGCGCGTTGGCAGAGTGCCGTCCATGACCACCCAGACCCGGCTCGAGGTCCTCGACCGCTATGTGGAGGGCTTCCGTCGTAGCGACCACGCGATGGTGCTCGGCTGCCTGACGGACGACGTGGTGTGGCACGTGCACGGCCTGCGCACCACGCGCGGCAGGGCTGAGTTCGACACCGAGATCGAGAACCCGGACTTCGAGGGCAGCCCGGAGCTGACCGTGAACCGGACGACCGAGGCGGGCGACGTCCTCGTGATCACCGGGACGGGAGCCGGCCGTCACCGGCAGGCCGGGCGGTTCTCCTTCGTCTTCTGTGACCTGTTCACGTTCCGCGGCGACCTCATCGCCGAGGTTGAGTCGTACGTCGTGCCGGTCGGCTGAGCATGGTCGACGTCCTCCCCGCGAGCGAAGCGGATTGGCTGCGGGCCGCTCCGTTCACCTACTCACCCGTGGGCGCGACGCCCGCGCCGCAGCCCGGCTTCCACCACTTCACGAGGCAGCGCACGCTGACTCGGCGGGACTTCGCCGGAGCCGTCGAGGACCTCCTCGCATGGCGCGTGCAGGAGCGGTCGGGGCTCCACGTGAGGGCGTCCGACGCCCGAGCGCAGCTCGGAACGGTCGTGCAGATGACCCTGGGCCTCGGCACGGTCGGCGTGAAGATCCCCTGCCGCGTGGTTCACGTCATCGAGGAGCCCGACCGGGCGGGCTTCGCCTATGGATCCCTGCCGGGACACCCGGAGTCGGGGGAGGAGTCCTTCGTCGTGGAGCGCCGCACGGACGGATCGCTGACCTTCACGATCGCTGCCTACTCACGGCCCGCCACCCGGCTGGCGCGGCTGGGCGGGCCCCTGACGACGCTGGTCCAGACCGCGATGACGCGCCGGTACCTCCGGGCCCTCGACCGGGTCTGAGCCCGGCGTCCCGCGGTCGGTAGCCTGCTGGCCATGGACCCAGTGAGCGACGCGATGGCCTCCTCCTCGAGGATGCGCACGCTCCTGGTGGACGACATCGGCGCGCCGATCGAGGGAACCATCGTCAGCGCGGCGACCGTGACCGTGGCCGGCGCGCACGCCGAGCACACCTCCGGAGTCTTCCTCGCGTGGGCGGTCGTGCTCGTCGTCTACTGGCTCACCCACGTCTACCTGCACGCGCTGCGCGACCAGCTCCGCCGCCAGGCCGACCCGCTGCACCGGCGCCTTGCCCGCCACGTCGGGCTCCAGGCCGGCGTCCTGCTCGGCGGCGTGCCGGTGATCGTCGCCTACCTGCTGGCCGTCGCCCTCGGTGCCTCAGACAGCACCGCGATCTACCTGTGCCTGATCTGGACGATCCTGCAGCTGGGCGTGGGAGTGCTGCTCGCCTCGCTGAGCGCGGGGCTGAGCGTTCGCCGCGCGTCGGTCGAGGCCTTCATGGCCGGCCTGCTGGGGTTGTTCCTGGTGGCCGCGAAGGCCCTGCTGCACTGAGCGCGGCTCAGGACGCCGGGACGAGCGCGGGCACCTTCCACGTGCCGTCGTGGATCTCGGGGCGCGGCCGGTAGAGCCGCACGAGGAAGTTCCAACCCTCCGGCGTGGGGATCGCGTTCGGCACGTCGGGTCCGAAGTCGCCGAAGCGCACGGTCACGGACCCGTCCTCGTTCGGGACGCCGACGATGTTGTTGATGCTGTAGGAGTCGCGGTCGTTCTGGGCGAAGAAGCCCTTCGCGTCGTAGACCGAGATCGACCAGAAGCCGTCGACGGGCACGTCGGCCATCGTGAGCTCGTACGGGCCGTCGCCGTCGGGCTGCACGCCCACGTAGGCCGCTTCGGAGGACGGCAGGCCACCCCAGCCGGCGGCCGTGCCGATGAGGTGTCGGACGGGGTCGACCTCGTCGGGCCGGCCGAACGTCCGATCGAAGCTGGAGAGCCCGGCGGCGAGCTTCAGGAGCGCGTCACGGGTGGCGTCGAAGCTGGCCTTGTCGTAGTCGTCGAGCGCGAAGGGCACCGCCGACCCGGACTCGATCGAGAGCGCGTCCTGGAGGCGGTTGACCTCGGCGACGTCATCGGGGTCCTGCGAGTCGACGAGGATCCGGATTGCGAGCGCCGCGTAGCGGCTCCCGACCTCGTTCTGGGTGAGCCGGTGCGGGCCGGCGGCGTGCAGCACGAGCGGGACGAAGTGACCCTCGTTCACGAGCATCGCCGACAGGTAGCGCTCGCCGCAGTCGGGCAGGGTGAGCACCACGTCCTGCGCGAGATCGACGACCGCGAAGCTGTAGAGCGTGTCGCGGTTGAGCCGCACCACGAGCTGGTTCTCGATGGGGGAGGGCTCCCGCACGTGCGAGAACACGTTGACCGCACCGGCCTCCGCCTGGAAGTCGTGGAACATGCGGGCGGTCTCGGCGCCGACGAAGTTGTCGGCGTTCACGTGGAGGGCCATGGTGGCTCCCGCGATCAGGCGCGGCGCGTGGAGAGCGCGCCCCAGGCGGCGGTGACGACGATGGCGCCGAGGAAGGAGCCGATCAGTCCGCTCGCGCGGAGCTCCAGGCCGTCGCCCGCGATGAGGCTGGCGACGAGTCCGCCGAGCAGCGAGCCGATGAGGCCGGCAGCGATCGCCAGGGTCCAGTTCACCGACTCCATGCGGCGGCCGAGCGCCATCTGGGCGAGGCCGCCGACGAGGATTCCGAACACGATGATCGCGAGGATGAGCATGGCGCAAGGCTAGGGCCTCCCCGGGGTCCAGGGACAGAGGGCCGTGTTCCGCGGTTCTCCGGCGCTCGACGGCTCGTCGTCGAGCCCTCGCGGACCTACGCTGAACGCATGTCCCACGCGCCGGTGGAAGCTCCTGGGCCGGTGCTGACGCGCTCGGCGCGGGTCGCGGGCGTCGTCTTCGGGGTGCTCGTCCTCGTGGCCGGTGGCGTGGCCGTGTTCCTCACCGACAACGAGCTCGGCTCCACCGCGCTGGTCGCGGCCGGCGTCGCGATCTGCGCGCTGTCGGTGTTCGGCAACCGGCTCGAGGCGATCGAGGCAGCAGGCGTCCGCTTCGAGCTGGAGCGCCGTGCGCGCAGCGTGCGCCAGCAGGCGGCCCGGGCCCGGGCGGCCGGCGACGCCGAGCAGGCGCAACAGCTCGAGCGCCGCGCGGAAGGACTCCTCGCAGCGGCCTCCCTGGTGGGGTCGCGCTACGAGCGCCTTCGGGAGACCGAGCCGTCCGGGTGGGACCGCACCTCCCGCATGGAGGGCATCCTCCGCGATGCCCGCGCCCTCGACACCGACGCGCTCTCGGCCGACGACGTGGCTCGGATCTTCGATGGCGGATCCGACGGCGACCGGATCGCCGCGCTCGCGCTCATCGAGGCCGACCCGCGGCTGGCGAGCGCCGACGTCCTGGCCGACGCGATCGGGGACAGTCGCTCGACCTTCGAGCAGTACCACGCGCTGGTCGCGACCGAGCGTGCGCTGACGCACCTGTCGTCGGCGGAGCGGACGCGCCTCGGCACCGCGGTGGAGACCCTGCTGGCGGGCCCGGTCGGAGAGCGGACCTCCGACCGCCGCACGGTCGCGCGGCGCATCCTCGAGGACCTCCACCCGGCTGACGACCGCTGAGGTCCGAGCGCATCCCGCGGAAAGGAGCGGCGCGGCCGTCCAGATCCGCGAGACTGCCGTCGCCAGCCACGCGCCTCGCGCGGTAGCGTCCAGCGAGCAGACGTGGCTGATCGACGAGGAGCAGAAGTGAAGATTCGTGGCGCCGTCCTGGAGACCATCGGGGCATCGAGCCCCTTCGAGCAGTCCCGGCCCCTGCGGGTGGCCGAGCTCGACCTGGCCGAGCCCGGGCCCACCGAGGTGCTCGTGCGGGTCGAGGCGGCGGGGGTGTGCCACTCCGACCTCTCGGTCGTCGACGGCAAGCGCCCGCGCCCCGTGCCGATGCTGCTCGGGCACGAGGCCGCCGGTCGGGTCGAGCAGGTCGGCGCCGAGGTCACCGACCTCGCCGTGGGACAGCGGGTCATCATGACGTTCCTCCCGCGCTGCGGCGAGTGCGCGGGCTGCGCCACCGATGGCATGGCGCCGTGCGTGCCGGGCTCGGTGGCCAACGGTGGCGGCGAGCTGCTCGCCGGTGGCAGCCGGCTCACCCGCGACGGCTCGCCCGTCACGCACCACCTCGGCGTCTCGGCGTTCGCCACCCACGCGGTCGTGGACCACCGCTCGCTCGTCCCCGTCGACGACGACGTGCCGCCGAACATGGCCGCCGTCCTCGGCTGCGCGGTCCTCACCGGCGGCGGCGCGATCATCAACGTCGCGAAGCCGACGCCGGGCCAGACCGTGGCCGTGGTCGGCCTCGGTGGTGTCGGTCTGGCGGCGGCGCTGACCGCGCTGTCGTACGAGGGTGTGCGCGTCGTCGGCATCGACCCGCTCGAGCACAAGCGCGCGGCCGCGCTGCAGGCCGGCGTGCACGAGGCGCTCACGCCAGCAGAGGCGGCCGAGTCGGGCTTCAAGGCCGACGCCGTGATCGAGGCCGTCGGCAGTGGCCGCGTCTTCGCCGCCGCGATCGCCCTCACTGCGCCGGGCGGCAAGACGATCACCGTGGGACTGCCCGCGCCCGACGACACGATCGAGCTGTCGCCGCTGGCCCTGGTGGCCGAGGGCAAGACGCTGGTCGGCAGCTACCTCGGCTCGGCCGTGCCGAAGCGCGACATCCCCGTGTTCGTCGAGCTGTGGCGTGCCGGCCGCCTGCAGCTGGAGCACCTCGTCAGCTCCACGATCGCGCTGGACGACATCAACCGCGCCATGGACGACCTGGCCGACGGGTCCGAGCTGCGCCAGATCATCGACTTCACGAAGGAGTGAGCGTGAGCGTCGCCGACTTCATCGAGTCCCTGCTCTCCGGCCACCCGGCCGACCTCTACCTCGACGGGCGCTGGACGCCGGCCTCGGGCGGGGCGACCTTCGCCGTTGAGGACCCCGCGACGGGCAAGGTCATCACCGAGGTCGCCGAGGGCACCGCCGCCGACGGCCAGGCAGCGCTCGCCGCGGCCGACGCGGCCCAGGAGTCGTGGGGCGCCACCTCGCCGCGCGAGCGGGCCGACCTGCTGCGCGGCGCGTTCGACCTCATCACCGCGCACGCCGACGACTTCGCCCGGCTGATCACCGCCGAGATGGGCAAGTCGCTGGCCGAGGCGCGCGGCGAGGTCACGTACGGCGCGGAGTTCCTGCGCTGGTTCTCCGAGGAGGCCGTGCGCATCGACGGCCGCTACGGCACGCTGCCGTCCGGCAAGCTCCAGATGATGGTCGACCGGCGTCCGGTCGGGCCGTCGCTGCTGATCACGCCGTGGAACTTCCCGCTGGCGATGGCCACCCGCAAGCTGGGTCCGGCCCTGGCCGCCGGCTGCACGTCGATCGTCAAGCCGGCCGAGCTGACGCCCCTGACCACCCTCGCCGTGGCGAAGGTGTTCGAGGAGGTCGGCGTGCCGGCCGGTGTGATCAACGTGCTCACCACCACCGATCCCGCGGGCACGACCGGACCACTGCTGTCCGACCCGCGCCTGCGCAAGCTCTCGTTCACCGGATCCACGCCCGTGGGCAAGGCGCTGCTGGCCCAGGCCGCCGAGGGCGTGCTGCGGTGCTCGATGGAGCTCGGCGGCAGCGCCCCGTTCATCGTGTTCGAGGACGCCGATCTCGACGCGGCCGTGGACGGCGCGATCGCCGCCAAGACCCGCAACATCGGCGAGGCCTGCACCGCGGCCAACCGCTTCCTCGTGCACCGTGAGGTGCACGACGAGTTCGTCACGCGCTTCGCCGCGCGCATGGGCGACCTGCGTGTGGGCGCCGGCGACGAGCCCGGAACCGACCTCGGACCGCTGATCGACGACCGCAGCCGCGAGCGCGTGCACGGACTGGTCTCCGACGCGGTCGAGCGCGGGGCGCGGGTCGTCGTGGGCGGCGAGCTGCCCGACGGCCCCGGTCACTTCTACCCCGCGACGGTCCTGTCGGGTGTGGATGCGCGGTCCCGCGTCGTCACCGAGGAGATCTTCGGCCCGGTCGCGCCCGTGCAGTCGTTCGCCGACGAGGACGAGGCCGTCGCGCTGGCGAACTCCACCGAGTACGGACTGGTCGGCTACGTCTACGCGAAGGATCTCGACCGCGTCGTGCGGATCGCGCCGCGGCTGCAGTTCGGGATGCTCGGCGTCAACGCGGGCGTCGTGTCGGACCCCGCCGCCCCGTTCGGTGGCGTGAAGCACTCCGGGCTCGGCCGCGAGGGTGGCCGCGAGGGCATCGACGAGTACCTCGAGTACCAGTACGTGGGCATCGCCCGCTGACTCAGGAGAGGGCGACCGTGCCCGACAGCACGGCCAGGACGACGCAGGTCGGCGCCATCACCAGGCGCTCCGGCCGGCTGCGCGACGCGAGGTTCATGGCGATGCCCAGGGTGAAGTAGCCCGTCACTACCCAGGCCGCGATCTCGACGGTGCGGTCGGAGACGCCGAGCGAGATCAACCCCGCCCGCGCCAGCAGGATCGCGCCGATCACGACGTAGATCGCGACCGAGAGCGCGCTGCCCACGCGCAGTGAGGTCGGCAGCACGGTGTGCTGGCCGCCCCACGCGAACCGGCCCCACGGCACCCCGAGGGCGAGCGCGACTTGGAAGGCGGCCAGGGCTGCGAGCAAGAGGCAGGCCGCGAGCGCGGCGGTGGTCACCATGTCGCGAGCCTAGAGGTGGCCGGGGGACGGCGGCTGCGACGACTCCTCGATGAACTTACAATCAGGCTTGACTGTTTCTATGTGAGGCACGACACTGGTCACGTGCGTACCCTTCGTGTCGGCAACTGCTCGGGCTTCTACGGCGACCGCCTCTCCGCGATGCGCGAGATGCTCGAAGGCGGCGAGCTCGACTACCTGACCGGCGACTACCTCGCCGAGCTGACGATGCTGATCCTTGGCCGCGACCGGATGAAGAGCGCCGACCTGGGCTACGCGAAGACCTTCCTCATGCAGGTCACCGAGAACCTCGCGCTGGCGAAGGAGCGCGGCGTGAGGATCGTGGCGAACGCCGGCGGCCTCAACCCCGCCGGGCTCGCCGCCGCGATCCGCGAGGTGGCCGCCGAACAGGGCGTCGAGGTGTCCGTCGCGCACGTCGAGGGTGACGATCTCGTCGCCCGGGCGGCCGAGCTCGGCTTCGGCGACGCGCTCACCGCCAACGCCTACCTCGGAGCGTTCGGCATCGCCGAGGCGCTGCGGGCCGGCGCGGACATCGTGGTCACCGGCCGCGTCACCGACGCCTCCGTCGTGGTCGGGCCGGCGATCGCCGAGTTCGGATGGGACCGCGAGGACTTCGACCGGCTCGCCGGTGCGGTGGTCGCCGGCCACGTCATCGAGTGCGGCGCGCAGGCCACCGGCGGCAACTTCAGCGGCTTCCGCGACATCGACACCTCGCGACCCCTCGGCTTCCCGATCGCCGAGATCGCCGAGGACGGCGGGGTCGTGATCACCAAGCACGAGGGCACCGGCGGCGCGGTCACCGTGGACACCGTCACGGCCCAGCTGGTCTACGAGATCCAGGACCAGCGGTACCTCAACCCCGACGTCGTCGTCGACCTGACCAGCATCGACCTCGCGTCCGACGGCGACGACCGGGTGCGGATCGCGGGCGTCCGCGGCACCGCGCCGCCGGCCACCACGAAGGTCTGCCTCAACGCGTTCGGCGGGTTCCGCAACAGCGTCGAGTTCGTGCTGACGGGCCTCGACATCGAGGACAAGGCCGCGTGGGTGCGGGCACAGATCGAGTCCGCACTCGCGTCGAGCCCGCCGGCCGAGATCGTGTGGGACCTCGCCCGCACCGACAAGGCAGACCCCGCCACGCAGCCCGAGGCCGCGGCGATCCTGCGCTGCCACGTGAAGGACGCCGACCAGAACGCGGTGGGCCGCGCGTTCAGCGGCGCCGCCGTCGAGGTCGCCCTCGCGTCGTACCCCGGCTTCACGATGACCGCCCCTCCCGGCCGCGGCGCCCCCTACGGCATCTACCGCGCCGCCTACGTTCCGCAGGCCGAGGTGCCCCACGTCGTGGTCCACGCGGACGGATCCCGGACCGAGGTCGCTCCGCCCGCCACCTTTTGTGACGGCGTTCGGCCCGTGGCTCCCTCAACGGGCGAAACGCGTCACAAAAGTTGGGCCGAAGGAGGTGAGTTCCGCGAGATCCCCCTCGGACGCCTCGTCCACGCGCGCTCGGGCGACAAGGGCGGCAACGCGAACGTCGGCGTGTGGATCCCGGCGGCGCACCCGCGACGGGACACGGCCTACGCGTGGCTCGAGAAGCTCCTCACCGAGGAGCGGATCCGCGAGCTGTTCCCCGAGGCGGCCGACCTGGAGATCGACGTCCACCCGCTGCCGAACCTGGCGGGCGTGAACGTGATCCTGCACGGACTGCTCGGCGAGGGCGTCGCCTCGTCCACCCGCTTCGACCCGCAGGCCAAGGCGCTCGGTGAGTGGCTGCGCGCCCGCGTCGTGCCCATCCCCGAGGAGCTGCTCGCATGAACGCCTGGAACACCCCCGAGCGCGACGCGCTCCGCACCGCGGTCGAGGACTTCACCCGCGCCGAGATCGCACCACACCTGCCGCAGTGGGAGGACGACGGCGAGCTCCCGCGCGAGCTCCACCGCCGCACCGCGAAGGCGGGGTTCCTCGCGATCGGCTTCCCGGAGGAGGTCGGAGGCGACGGCGGCGACATGGTCGATTCGGTCATCGCCACCGAGGCGATCATGGCCGCCGGCGGCTCGACCGGCCTGCAGGCCAGCCTGTTCACCCACTCGATCGCGACGCCGCACATCATCGACTCGGGCGACACCGACCTCATCGACCGGTACGTCCGGCCCACGCTGGCCGGCGAGATGATCGGCTCGCTCGGCGTCACCGAGCCCGGCGGCGGGTCGGACGTGGCGAACATCCGCAGCCGCGCCGTGCGCGATGGCGACCATTACGTCGTCAACGGCGCGAAGACCTTCATCACCAGTGGCGTCCGCGCCGACTTCGTGACGACCGCCGTCCGCACGGGCGGCGAGGGCCACGGCGGCATCAGCCTGCTCGTCATCGAGAAGGGCACGCCGGGCTTCACGGTGGGTCGCAGCCTGCGGAAGATGGGCTGGCACTGCTCCGACACCGCCGAGCTCTCCTTCGAGGACGTGCGCGTGCCGGCGGAGAACCTCGTCGGCGAGGAGAACGCCGGCTTCTACTACATCGCGCAGCAGTTCGTCGGCGAGCGCATCAACCTCGCCACCCAGGCCTACGCCACGGCGCAGCGCGCCCTCGACCTCGCCGTCGCCTACGCGAAGGAGCGCGAGACGTTCGGGAAGCCGCTCATCGCGCGCCAGGTGATCCGCCACAAGCTCGTGGAGATGCACTCGCGCACGGCCGCCGCACGGGCCCTCACCCGCCAGGTCGTCGAGCGCTCGCTCGACACCCCGAAGTCCGATCCCACGCTGATCCTCGACGCGGTCGTCGCGAAGAACGAGGCCGTCGCGTGCGTGGAGTTCGTCGTCCACGAGGCCGTGCAGATCTTCGGCGGCATGGGCTACATGCGCGAGTCCGAGATCGACCGCCACTACCGCGACGCCCGCATCCTCGGCATCGGCGGCGGCGCCACGGAGGTCATGAAGGACCTCGCCGCGAAGCTGCTGGGGTACTGACGTGACCCGCGCCCGGCCGCCCCTGTGCCACTTTTGGAAAGGGATGCACGCCATTTCGTCCGCGGACGGTGCAACGCTCTCCACAAGTGGAGTGGGGTGGCGGTCATGAGTCCAGCAGAGGTCCGCGGCGAGCGGATGGCACGTCAGCGGCTGATCGGTGAGCCGTTCCCCCACCTGATCTCGTGCGTCAGCGCGCTGGGCGCGGTGCAGTTCCAGGAGTTCGAGGACTCGCTGTGGTCGCTCGCGCGCCGCACGCAGGACCGCCCCGCGCGGGAGACCATCGCGGCCGAGATCGCGGAGGGCGACCTCGTGCGCCACCACGTGCTGCGCCCGACCTGGCACGTGGTCCGCACGCAGGACCTCGACTGGATGCTCGACCTCACTGCCGACCGGATCCGGGCGCAGTCGCGCCCGCAGCTGCGCACGACCGGACTGCTCGAGGACCGCGACCGCTTCGTCGCGATGGTCGGCGAGATCGTCGAGGCAGCGGAGGCGCCGCTGACCCGCAAGGAGATCGGCGAGGCGCTCGCCCTGCGCGGGGTCGAGCTCAAGGGTCAGGCCCTCGGGCACGTCACCGTCAGCGCCGAGCTCGACAAGGTGGTCACCACCGGGCCGCGCCGCGGTCACTGGGACACCTTCGTCCCGTACGCGTCCCGCATCCCCACGGTCGAGCTCGACCGCGAGGAGGCGCTCGTGCGGCTGGCCACGATGTACCTCGCCGGCCACGCCCCCGCCACGGCGCACGACTTCGCGTGGTGGGCCGGGATCACCGTCACCGACGCGAAGCGCGCCTACGAGGTGGCGGAGGTCGAGCCCGTCGCGCCGGCGTCGTCCGACGGCACGGCACTCGTCCTGAGTCTCTTCGACGAGCTCGTCATCGCCTACGCGGACCGCTCGCACTACGAGGTGCCCATCGCGGAGCGCGGCACGATCGACGTCTGGGGCGGCAACCTCGTCCTGCTCGACGGCGTCGTCGCGGCCACCTGGCGCAGCCTCAAGGCGAAGCGCAAGGGCGCCCCGGGGCTCTTCGAGATCACCCTCGTGCGACCCCTCGCACCCTCCGACCGCGACCGCATCCACGCCGATGCCGCGGCCTACATCGACCACCTCGACACCCCTGTCGACCTGCAGTGGAAGGACAGAGCATGAGCAGTGTCAGGACCGCCGTCGACCCGACGACGGGCGCGTACGCCGAGAACCGGGAGGCGGCGCTCGCGCGCGTCGCCGACCTCGCCGAGCAGCACGCGAAGGCGCTGGCCGGTGGCGGCGAGAAGTACGTCGCCCGTCACCACGGCCGCGGCAAGCTGACCGCCCGGGAGCGCATCGAGCTGCTCGTCGACCAGGACTCGCCGTTCCTCGAGCTGGGCGCCCTGGCCGGCTGGGGCACGGACTTCACCGTCGGCGGCTCGATCATCACGGGCATCGGCGTCGTCGAGGGCGTCGAGTGCATGATCATCGCGAACGACCCCACGGTGAAGGGCGGCTCGTCGAACCCCGTCACAGTGAAGAAGGGCTTCCGCGCGGCGCAGGTCGCGGCCGAGAACCGGCTGCCCACGATCAACCTCGTGGAGTCCGGCGGCGCCGATCTCCCGACGCAGAAGGACATCTTCATCCCGGGCGGCGCCAGTTTCCGCAACATCACGCAGGCCAGCGAGGACCGCCGCCCGACGGTGGCCCTCGTCTTCGGCAACTCCACGGCCGGCGGCGCCTACGTGCCGGGCATGAGCGACTACGTCGTCATGGTCGACGGCGGCGCCAAGGTGTTCCTCGGTGGTCCGCCGCTGGTGAAGATGGCCACGGGCGAGGAGTCCGACGACGAGTCGCTCGGCGGCGCGCAGATGCACGCGAAGCAGTCCGGCCTGGCCGACTACCTCGCCGTGGACGAGCGCGACGCGACCCGCCTCGGCCGCCAGATCATCCGGCGCATCAACTGGCGCAAGGCGGGCCCCGTGCCGGCCTCCGTCTACGCCGAGCCGGTGCTCGACGCCGAGGAGCTGCTGGGCATCGTCCCGACCGAACTCAAGGTGCCGTTCGACCCGCGCGAGGTCATCGCGCGCCTCGTCGACGGCAGCGAGTTCGACGAGTTCAAGCCGCTGTACGGCCAGAGCCTCGTCACCGGGTTCGCGCAGCTGCACGGCTACCCGATCGGCATCCTGGCCAACGCGCAGGGCGTGCTGTTCAGCCAGGAGGCGCAGAAGGCCGCGCAGTTCATCCAGCTGGCGAACCAGACCGACACGCCACTGCTGTTCCTGCACAACACCACCGGCTACATGGTCGGCGCGGAGTACGAGCAGGGCGGCATCATCAAGCACGGCGCCCAGATGATCAACGCGGTCTCGAACAGCAAGGTGCCGCACATCTCGATCGTGATGGGCGCGTCCTACGGCGCGGGCCACTACGGCATGAGCGGCCGGGCCTACGACCCGCGCTTCATGTTCAGCTGGACGGGCGCGAAATCGGCCGTGATGGGCCCGGCGCAGCTGGCCGGCGTGATGGAGATCGTCGCGCGCCAGTCGTCGGAGTCGAAGGGCATCCCGTTCGACGCCGAGGGGTTCCAGGGCATCAAGGACCTCGTCGAGGCCCAGATCGAGGAGCAGTCGCTGGCCTACTTCACCAGCGGCCTGGGCTACGACGACGGGGTCATCGACCCGCGCGACACCCGCACCATCCTGGGCATCTGCCTGTCCGCGATCGCCAACGCACCCGTCGAGGGCGCCCGCGGCTACGGGGTGTTCCGCCTGTGACGGATCTGCGCGCGAAGAGGAGCGATCTTGATACGCCCTCTCGCTCCGCTCGGCGGCACTCGATCAACGAGCGCACCGGTGGTCGAGTAGCTCGCGAGCGCAGCGAGCGGCGTATCGAGACCACAGCCAATCAAGGAGCCACCGCATGACCATCAAGAGAGTCCTGGTCGCCAACCGCGGCGAGATCGCGCGGCGGATCTTCCGCACGTGCCGCGACCTCGGCATCGAGACGGTGGCGGTGTACTCCGACGCCGACGCCGGGATGCCCTTCGTGGTCGAGGCCGACGTGTCGGTGCGGCTGCCCGGCAGCGCCCCGTCGGACACGTACCTGCGCGGCGACCTCGTGATCGAGGCGGCCCGCCGCAGTGGCGCGGACGCGATCCACCCCGGCTACGGCTTCCTGTCCGAGAACGCCGGGTTCGCCCGGGACGTGGAGAGCGCCGGGCTGGTCTGGATCGGGCCGAGCCCGGAGTCGATCGACGAGATGGGCAGCAAGATCCGCGCGAAGGAGATCATGGCCGCCGCGGGCGTGCCGATCCTCGCGGTCGACCTCGACGGCGTCACGCCCGGCGAGCTGCCGCTGCTCGTCAAGGCCAGTGCCGGCGGCGGCGGTCGCGGCATGCGCGTCGTGGAGCGGCTCGACGACCTCGACGCCGAGCTCGCGAAGGCCCGGGCGGAGGCCGAGTCCGCGTTCGGCGACGGCACGGTGTTCGTCGAGCCCTACCTGCCCCGGGCCCGTCACGTCGAGGTGCAGATCCTCGCGGACACCCACGGCACGGTGTGGGCCGTAGGCGATCGCGACTGCTCGATCCAGCGCCGCCACCAGAAGGTCGTGGAGGAGGCGCCCGCGCCCGGGCTCTCCGACCGCGCCCGGACGACGCTGCACATCGCCGCCCGCGAGGCCGCGAAGGCCGTGGGCTACCGCGGCGCCGGCACGGTGGAGTTCCTCGTCGACGGCGACCGCGTGTTCTTCCTGGAGATGAACACCCGCCTTCAGGTGGAGCACCCGGTCACGGAGGAGGTGCACGGCCTCGACCTGGTCGCGGAGCAGATCCGCATCGCCGAGGGCGGGGCCCTGGTGGGCAGCGTCCCCGAGCCGAGCGGCCACGCGATCGAGGTCCGCCTCTACGCCGAGGACCCCGCGGAGGACTGGTCGCCCCAGACCGGCACGATCCGCGCGTTCGACTTTCCCGACTCGGTGCGCGTCGACTCGGCCGTCGAGGTGGGCAGCGTCGTGGGCATCCACTACGACGCGATGATCGCCAAGGTCATCGCCCACGGTCCAGACCGGGCCACGGCCCTGCGCACGCTGGTCGATGCCCTGCGTCGTTCCCGCGTGCACGGCGTCACGACGAACCGGTCGGCGCTGCGGCAGATCCTCGAGGCGCCGCAGGTGCGGGACGCCGACCTGTGGACCTCGATGCTGGAGGAGCACGCCGACGACTGGTTCGGTGCCGAGAAGCCGGACCCGCTGGTGCCGGTCGCGGCCGCGTTGGCCGAGGCCACGCTCGCGGCCTCCTCGGCGAGGGTGCTGTCCCGCATCCCCGCCGGCTTCCGCAACGTGCCCAGTCAGCCCCTCACGCGCGAGTACGAGGGCCACGAGCCCGTCGCGTACCGCAGCGCCCAGGGTCGCCTGGTGGTCGACGGAGTCGACGTCGTCTCCGTCGCGGTCGACGGCTCCGCCGTCGAGATCATGCTCGAGGTCGAGGGCGTCACCCGCCGCTACCGCGTCGCGGTGGCGCCGGGCCACGTCGACGTGGACGGCCCGGACGGCTCGACGAGCCTCGTCCCCGTGCCCCGCTTCGTCGACCCGGCGGACGTGGTGGCCGAGGGCTCGCTGCTGGCGCCCATGCCGGCGGCGGTCACGGCGGTGAAGGTCGCCGACGGCGATCGCGTCGCGAAGGGCGACCCCGTGGTCGTCCTCGAGGCGATGAAGATGCAGCACACGATCGCGGCGCCCTCCGACGGCGTCGTCAGCGGCCTGGCCGTGAGCGTCGGGCAACAGGTCGAGGCCGGAGCGGTCCTCGCCGTCATCGAGGAGGAGACCGAATGAGCAACTTCACGGAGTCCGAGGAGCGACGCGAGCTGCGCAAGGCGGTCGCGGCGCTCGGCGCCAAGTACGGCGAGCACTACTTCTACGACGCCGCGAAGGAGGGCCGCAAGACCACGGAGCTGTGGTCGGAGGCCGGCAAGCTCGGCTACCTCGGCGTCTCGATCCCCGAGGAGTTCGGCGGCGGGGGCGGCGACATCGGCGATCTCGCGGCGGTCTGCGAGGAGCTGGCGATCGCCGGCTGCCCGCTGCTGCTGATGGTGGTCTCGCCCGCGATCGTCGGCACGGTCATCGCCCAGTACGGGACGCAGGAGCAGAAGCAGCGCTGGCTGCCCGGCCTGGCCGACGGCACCGCGACCTACGCGTTCAGCATCACCGAGCCGGACGCCGGGTCGAACTCGCACCACCTGGTCACGACGGCCACGAAGTCCGAGGACGGCTGGATCCTCAAGGGCGGCAAGACCTACATCTCGGGCGTGGACGAGGCCAGCCACGTGCTGGTCGTGGGCCGTATGGCCGACTCGAAGAGCGGCAAGCTCAAGCCCGCGCTGTTCATGGTGCCCACCGACGCCGAGGGCTTCAGCGCCCAGGAGATCGACATGGGCCTCACCAGCCCGGAGAAGCAGTTCACGCTGTTCTTCGACGACATCCGGCTGCCGGCCGACGCGTTGGTCGGCAGCGAGGACGCCGGCCTCGAGCAGCTGTTCGCGGGCCTGAACCCCGAGCGGATCATGGCCGCGTCCATGGGCACGGGTACCGCGCGCTGGGCGCTGAACAAGGCCGTCGCCTACGCCAAGGAGCGCGACGTCTGGGGCAAGCCGATCGGCGCGCACCAGGCCATCGCCCACCCGCTCGCGCAGCTGCACATCGACATCGAGATGACGCGTCTGCTCACTCAGAAGGCGGCCGCGCTCTACGCCGCGGGCGACCTGATGGGTGCGGGCGAGGCGGCCAACATGGCCAAGGTCGCCGCCGGCGACGCCGCCGCGAAGGCCGTCGACACCGCCATCCAGACGCACGGCGGCAACGGCCTGGCGAACGAGTACGGTCTGGTGCAGGCGCTCGCCTCGTCGCGACTGTCGAACATCGCGCCCGTCAGCAAGCAGATGGCCCTCAACTTCGTCGCCCAGTTCTCGCTGGGCCTGCCGAAGTCCTACTGATCTCGATACGCCGTCTCGCTTCGCTCGCCGCCACTCGATCACCGAGCCCGGTGGTTGAGTAGCGGGCGAGGCACGAGCCGCGTATCGAAACCACCGCAGCGGAACGGAGCACCATGACCGAACTCGTCCATCTGGACGTCGCCGACGGCGTCGCGACGATCACGCTCGACAGCGAGCACAACCGCAACGCGCTCAGCCGCCAGCTCGTGACGGAGCTGGGGGCGCACCTGGGCAACGCGGAGGCCGACGCCGACGCCAAGGTGATCGTGCTGCGCTCGGCCCACCGGGTGTTCTGCTCGGGCGCCGACCTGTCCGAGGCCGCGGAGGGGGCGATGCAGGAGGGCGCCAGCGCCCTGGTCGACCTGCAGCGCCGCATCGCGACGAGCGCCAAGCCCGTCGTGGTCGTGCTGGGCGGCCCGGTCCGCGCGGGCGGCCTGGGGCTCGTGGGCGCAGCCGACATCGTGCTCGCCACGGCGTCGGTCACGTTCGCGCTGACCGAGGTCCGGCTGGCGCTCGCGCCGGCCGTCATCAGCCTGTCGCTGCTGCCGCGACTCGCGCCGCGAGCGGCGTCCGATCTCTTCCTCACCGGCCGGAAGTTCGACGCCGACGAGGCCCAGCGCATCGGCCTGGTCACGCGGGTCGTGGAGGACGACGGGCTCGACGCCGGACTGGAAGCGGTGCTCGCCGACCTCGAGCAGGGCTACCCGCAGGGGTTCCGTGAGACGAAGGCCCTGCTCAACCACGACCTCGTGGCGCGCATCGACGCACTCGGCGACCAGGTGGCCCAGCAGTCGGCTCAGCTGTTCGGCAGCGACGAGGCGCGCGAGGCGATGCTCGCGTTCCTGTCCCGCCCCCGCTGAACGACGAACGCCCCTCCCCGGCGGGGAGGGGCGTTCGTCGTGGTGGTCAGCGCGGAAGCGCGAAGGACGGGAGCGAGTTCGTCCGGCACAGCACCTGCGGCGACACGGCGGCGACGGAGCCTCCGCCGAACGCGATCACCTGGGATCCCGCGACGGACGTGCGCAGCGGCAGCGGAGCCGCGTCCTGCCGGACGTCCAGCTCGATGAGGGTCGGCTCGTCGGAGAGGTCGGCCTTCTTGAACTCGAGGAAGCTCAGGCCGCCGTCGAAGCTCTCGGTGTCAGGAACGCCGACGCTCGTGCGGAAGGTGCTGCAGGCACCGTTCGTCTTGAAGTAGCGACCGCCCGCGAAGCGGATGGCCTTCGGGTACGTCCGGCCGGCGATGCTGACGGAGCCGACCGAGTTCGTGCCCTCGTCGGCGTGGCGCTGCGTGGTCAGGTCGATCCAGCGCCATCCGGTGAAGCCGCGGACCCGGCTGCTGCCGGCACGGGCCTTCGAGGACTTCGGCGCCACGACGCGCAGCGAGTGCTTCCCGGCGGTCCTGACCTTGACGCGCACGGCGTACTTGCGGCTCTTCGTGGTGCGGACCTTGGCGACGGTCGTCCAGCGGCCGGCGCCGACCTTGCGCTGGACGAGCAGGCGCTTCTTCGCGGCCTTGGGTCCCTTGACCTTGCCGGTGACCTTGACGGTCGCGCCGACGGTCGGGTTGGCCGTGCTGGTGGAGATCGAGACCTTGTAGGCCGGCTTCCTGGCCGCTTCGGCCGCGGTGGCCGGTGCCAGGGTGAGCACCAGGCCGGTGGCCGTGGCGAGGGCGAGAGCGCGCAGGCGCATGGGACGGTCCTTCGGTTCGGGGATTCGGCCCGGCCAGCGTAGTGGCTGGAGTGGCTGGTGGTACGTGAATCGACCCAAGCGAGCCGCGATCGTCCGGCGTCAGAGCGAGGGCAGGACCATCCGCGGCAGGGCGTTGACCGAGCAGCGCAGCTTCGGCGCGACCATCGAGACGCGCTTCCTGCTGTTGTCGTCGCCGAACGCGACCACCTTCCGGCCCGTGACGGGGTAGCTGACCGCCTTCGGAGCGGCACCGGCCGCGGCGTGCGCGTGGTACTCCCGCTCGTCGTCGAAGTCGGCGTTGGCGGCGGTGAGGACCACGAGGCGGCCGGCGACGTTGTCCGGGGTGCCGACCGACCCGCGGAGCGTCGTGCACTTCCCGCCGGTGTTGAAGTAGACGCCGGAGTCGCGGAACGTGAAGGCCTTGCGGTACCGCTTCCCCGCGATGGTGACGGGGCCGTTCACGGGCTCACCACCCGTGGCGTGGCGCTGCTTCGTCAGGTCGAGCCATCGGAAGCCCGTGTAGCGGCGGGCGGGACTCGTGCCGGCGCCTGCCGACGACGACCTCGGCGCGACGACGCGCACGTACTGCCGGCCGGCGGTGGTCACCTTCACCCGTGCCGCGTAGGTGCGCCGTGCCGTGGTGCGCACCTTCGCCACCGTCCTCCACGCTCCGCTGCCGACCTTGCGCTGCACGAGCAGCTGCTTCCCGGCCGCCTGCGGGCCGGCCACGGTGCCGGAGAGCTTGAGTTTCGTGCCGACCGTCGGCCTGCTGGCGTTGATGGAGAGGGACACGGAGTAGGTCGATGCCGCCTGGGCCGCGAGGGGCGCCAGGGCGAGGACCAGTCCGGTCGCCACGGCGATGGCGATGACGCGCACGCGCATGCGGTTCTTCCTTACGTCGTCGAAATGGCGGCCACGTCAGCGTAATGGCGCAGGAGTGGCTGATGTTGCGCGAAACGGTAGTCACTTCTGACCACTTGTGGCCGTTCGGTCACCGACGAGAAAAGTGGCACATACGTTTCACTGGTGAACTCACGCCACTCCAGTCACACGACGCCCGCGTCAACGCCCCATCGCGCGCGACCGCTGTCGATGCTGCTCGCCCTCGTCATCGCTCTCGCCGGCCTGGTGTTCGTGGCCGGTCCGGCCCAGGCAGCGGACGACGCGATTTTCGTCAAGACCTTCGGCGTCTCGGGTGACCAGGCGGAGGTCGTCGGCCACTCCTGGGACGTGGCCGTCGGCCCCGACGGGAGCGTCTACGTCGCCGACACCGACCACGCGCGGGTGCAGGTGTACACGCCCGACGGGGAGTTCCTCCGCACGTTCGCGCTGAGCAGCCACCCCTACGGGATCGATGTCGACGACGTCGGTGCGGTCTACGTGACCATGGGCAACGGAAACGTCGCCAAGTACGCCTCGGACGGCTCGCAGGTGTTCGAGGTGCATTCCCACACGTCGTACAGCGGCTACGGCATCGCGGTCGACGCGTCCGGGAAGATCTTCGTCACGGACTACAACGCGGGTCGCATCGTGGTGCTGAACGCCGAGGGCGCCCCCCTGAACTCGTGGGGCGCCTACGGCTCCGGCCCGGGACAGATCATGCACGCGTACGGCATCGACGTCGACGACGAGGGCATCGTCTACGTGCCGGACTACGGCAACAGTCGCGTGCAGAAGTTCACCACCGACGGCACCTACCTCTCCTCGCTGACGCACGTCGGGGACGAGCCGATGAACGGCCCTCTGAAGGTCGACGTCGATGCGGACGGCCGGATCGCCATCAGCGAGTACAACAGTTCGCGCGCGTCCGTGCTCACGGCCGACGGCGACCTGGTCTCGTCGTGGACCTGGGATGGCACCCCCTACTCCCACGGCACCGCTGGCATCGCCTTCGGCGACGACGGCAGCGTCTACACGACCAACCTGAACCAGCAGGGCGTGCAGAAGCACCAGCTGGAGCCGGTGTTCGCTGCCTTCACCCCGCAGATCGAGGGATCGGGCCGGGTTGGCGACGAGCTGACCGTGTCGGCGTCGACGTCGCCCGAGCCGGCCTCGTGGGACTACGCATGGAGCGTCGGCGGCAGCGACGAGGTGCGCTCGACCGACGCGACGTTCACGCCGACCGCCGCGGACCAGGGCAAGACCGCCACCGTCACGGTGACCGCGAAGGGCACCGAGGGTGAGCTGCGCGACCGCACCGCCACGGCCACGAAGGCGATCACCGGCAAGGTCATGGACGCCAGTGCCTTCACGATCGGCGACTCCACGCCGACCACGCCCCCCACCACGGGCGACGTCCTGACGCTGGAGGTGGACGAGGCCAAGCTGCCTGAGGACGCCTCGGGCACCGTCCGCTGGGGACGCCTGGACGACGAGGCGGTCTGCGTGGTTCCCGAGGACGCCACCGCCAGCACGACCCGCCCCGTCGTCGACGGCGACGCGGGCGCGCAGCTCTGCGCCCGCGTGGCCTACGAGGCCTCCGGCTACGAGGACATGACGCTCACCGTGACCGCTCACGGCAGCACGGTGGGCACCTTCACGGCTCCGAAGCCGACGGTCGACGTCGAGTCGCCGGTCGTGGACGGGACGCTGACCGCCTCGGTCGACCTGGACGACGGCCCCGCCGGCGCCGAGGTCACGGCTTGGCAGTGGGGCACGCAGGCCGAGGGCGAGTGCACCGCGATCGCGGGCGCCGACGAGGCCACCTTCACCGCCGGCGTCGAGGACTTCGAGGACACGCTGTGCGTGACCGTCAAGATCAGCGCGCCGCACCACCAGGACGCGAAGGCGACCCTCGTGGTCGGCCAGGTCGGTGCCGGTGCCTTCGGCGAGTCGCCGACGGTGACGATCCCGGGCTGGACCGCGGTCGGCGTGGAGGCCTCCGCCTCCGTGACCGGCGGCGACCCGGCGGATGCCGAGCGCACCTACCAGTGGAAGCTCGACGGCGAGCCGATCGAGGGCGCCACGGCCGCCACCTACACGCCGAAGGGCGCGCAGCGCGGTCACGACCTCTCGGTCACCGTGACGTCCACGGCCCGCGGGTACGTCGCCGACGTGACGACCTCCGGCGAGGTCGAGATCGGCTCGGGCTCGCTGCAGGTGAACGAGCCCGCGTTCAGCACGGTTCGCCCGACGGTGGGCGAGGAGATCTCGCTGCCGCTCGACCTGTCCGAGGCGCCCGAGGGCGCCGAGGGTCACTGGCAGTGGGGAGTGCAGCAGGGTGAGGTCTGTGTCGCCATCTCGGGTGCGACGTCGGACTCCTTCACGCCCACGGCCGCTGAGGTCGGCGAGGTGCTGTGTGTCGAGGTGGGCGTCACGGCCGAGGGCTATGAGTCCCTCTCCGGGACGTTCCTCCTCGAGCACCCCGTCCTGCGCGGCACGCTGCCCGTCCTGCGGGGCGTGCTCAGCAGCACGAGCCCGAAGATCGGCGCGAGCCTGACGGCGTCGCTGCTCTCGGGCCCGCTGCCCGAGGGTGTGAAGACGACCACCACGTGGGGCTTCGCCCCCGCCGCGGCCGACTGCCGTCCGTCGAAGGTCGCGAGCTCGTTCCGTGTCACCGCGGGCATGGCCGGACGCGTGGTCTGCGCACGGATCACCGTCACGGCGCCGGGTCACACCGAGTGGTCGACGACCCTGCGGACGAACGTGATCAAGGAGACGGCGAAGGCCACGGCCTCGCGCCTGACCGTTCGCGGCACGCAGGCCTTCACGATCCGTGCCCAGGGCCTGGCCCCGGGCCAGCGCTACCGGATCTCGCTGCGCCACCAGATGGTGACCGGCAAGGCCGACTCGTACGGCCGGGTCGTGCGCAAGGTCCGGTACGACAAGGGCCTGCGGTCGGCGAAGCGGACGATCGTGGTCCGCGGCTTCGACGGCAAGGGCAAGGTCACGTACCTGAAGAAGCTCAAGGTCACGTACCGGGCCCGCTGAATCGCTGGACGCACCCGCGGGCGCCGGCCGACCCCCGTTTGGCGGTCGGCGCCCGCGCGGCGCTTGCGTCGGCCGCGAACGGCCGACGCCCCCCACGAGCCGCCTGGCCACGCCCTGATACATCCGCCGGCGAGGGGTTCTCGGAGGCGCCCTGCGCGTGTAGGTTCCGGTGTGTAACTCACAGTGACAGGTGGGCTCGGGAGCCTGCGGAGCCAGGGGGCCGTCATGCCACGCTTCATTCCATCCGTCGCGGTCGCGACATCGGTCGGCGCCCTCGTGGCCGCCCTCGTCGTGGCGTCGCCGGCGTTCGCCGAGTCCACCGATCCGACCGTGGTCCCCACCACGGCGCCGACGTCGACCCCGGTTGCCTCCGTGCCCGTCGGGCCGGGCGAGCTCGAACGGACCTTCGTCTACCGGTGCGAGGGCATCTTCTGGGGCCTGAACCTCGGAACGCACTCCGTCAGCGTCCGGGCGACAGCGGACTACCCCGAACTGGCTGCGCCGGGCGATGTCCTCGCGCCGCGTTCTGCCTCGGTCGAGCTCGAGCTGTCCGAGCTGCTGCGCCAGTCGGTCCACCTCCTCCTCAATGGCACGTCCTACGAGGGGACGGCCGACGCCGACTGGACGCTCACCACGGCGGGCCGCGCCACCGCCTGGGACACCGGGGACCTCGTCTTCCCCCGCGCGCCGATCCCCGAGGAGATGAACGAGCCGTGGCGGCTGCCGGGCCGGGTCGAGCTGCCCGCGGTGACGGTGCCCGACGAGGCCGAGGGAGCGCTGTGGCTGAGTCTTCCCCAGCGCTTCACCCTGGCGGGCCAGATGCACACGACCAGCGGCGAGACCCACGACGGCGAGTTCACCTGCACGGCACCGGCCGACCGCGTCCTCGGGGGAGTCGCCCTCGAGGGCTCGACGGATCCCACCCCGCCCCCACCCGATCCCACGACGGACCCCACGCCCGACCCCGATCCCACGACGGACCCCACACCGGATCCGACTCCCGACCCGACCGATCCCACCCCGGATCCGACGTTCGGCCCGTTCCCCGACCCCTCGTCCCCGGCCCCTGTGGGGCCGGGCACCCTGACGAGGACCGTGACCTACTGGTGCGGCATCGTCACCGGGGGGCTCGACCTGGGCGTGCAGCGGGTCGACGTCCGGGCGACCGTCGACTACCCCGAGGTGGCAGCGCCCGGTGACGTGCTTCCCGCCCGTCAGGCCGAGCTGGTGCTGAGGCCGCAGGAGCTGCTCCGCCAGAGCACGACCCTGCTGCTGGGCGCCCGGGAGTTCGAGGCCTCCTCCCAGGGCAGCGCGTGGTCGTTCACGACAGCGGACCGCACCACGGCCGTCCAGGCCGGCGACATCGTCGCGCCGCGCAGCGGGATCCCGCAGGACGCCGGGCGCGTCTGGAACTTCGGGGCACAGGTCGTGCTGCCGGCCCTCACCGTCCCCGGCGACACCGCGGGAGGCCTGTGGCTGAACGCGCCCGACCAGTTCACGCTGGACGGCACGTTCCGCACGTCGGACCTCAGCACGATCCCGGCGACGATGGACTGCGCCGCCTCTGGTGATCGAAGGGTGGGTGGCATCGCGCTGGAGGGCTGGACGTACCCGACCAGCCCTCCGACCACGATCCCGACGACCCCGACACCGCCCACCACGCCCGCGCCGACGGACCCGACCGGCCCGACGGTCGAGCCGACCACACAGCCGACGACCGCGCCGACCACACAGCCCACGACCGGCCCGGTCCTGCTCCAACCGTCGGTGAAGGTGGGCGCGCTGGCCCTGTGGCGCTCGGCGGTGTTCACCGTAGGGGTGTCCGCGAAGGGCACGTTGCCCAGTGGAAACGTCACCGTCCGCCTGGGGGACAGGAGCGTCGCGAAGGGGCGGCTGTTCCTCGGCGTCACCGTCCTCACGGCGTCGAACCTGCCCAAGGGACAGCACACGTTCACGATCAGCTACGAAGGGGACGCGAAGGTCGCGGGGAGGACGGTGACGAAGGTCCTGCGCATCAACTGAGCCCGAAGCGTGGCGATGGGGCGTACCGGCTGGTGTCCGGTGCCTAGAATGGAGAGTTCCCCCACGCCACCGAAGGACGTCGATGAGCCAGCCCTCGCCCGATGAACGCGAGCTCCAGCACGAGCAGGCGTATGTCGACACGGTCTACGAGCGACTGGAGGAGTCCACCAAGGTGGCCAAGTCCCTCGTCGCCGAGGGGCTGGCGCGCGGGCACATCGGCCACGAGGGCGGACTCGTCGAGCGCGACGCGATGGTCTACCAGGCCTCGCGCCGGCTGAGCGCCCTGCACGCCGCCCACGACGGGCTCGTGTTCGGCCGTCTCGACCTCGGCACCGGCGACGCCCGCTACATCGGCCGCATCGGCGTGCGCGACGAGGACCGCGAGATCATCCTCATCGACTGGCGCGCCCCGGCCGCCGCCGTCTTCTACCAGGCCACCGCGCAGGACCCGGCCGGCGTCGTGCGCCGTCGGGTGCTGCGCTGCCGCGGCGACCGCGTGATCGGCATCGAGGACGAGCTGCTCGACGCCGACGCGGCCCCGGACGACATGGTCGTGATCGGCGAGGGCGCGCTGCTGGCCAGCCTGAGCCGGGCCCGCGACAGCTCGATGCACTCGGTCGTGGCCACGATCCAGAAGGAGCAGGACGAGGCCATCCGCGCCCCCGCGCGCGGCGCCACGATCATCGGCGGCGGTCCCGGGACCGGCAAGACCGTCGTCGCGCTGCACCGCGCGGCCTTCCTGCTCTACACCGACCGGCGCCGCTTCGAGTCCGGTGGCGTGCTCGTCGTCGGCCCGTCCGGCGTCTTCATGAACTACATCGAGCGCGTGCTGCCGAGCCTCGGCGAGACCAGCGTGGTGCTGCGCTCCATCGGCGAGGTCGTCAACGGGATCCGGGCCACGCAGCACGCCGTGCCCGAGGCCGCCGCGTTGCTCGGCTCGGCCAACATGGCCAAGGCGCTGGCCCGCATCGCCAAGTCGCCGCAGCCGGGGACGCCGAACCGGTTCGACCTGTTCTACCGCGACGACCGGCTCGTGCTCGAGGCCTCCGACCTCGCGCGGATCCGCCGCAAGGTGCTGTCGAACGGCCTGCCCAACACCACGCTCGCCGTCGTGCGCGAGGAGCTCGTCAAGGCGCTGTGGGAGCGCGTCACCGGCGACCGCGGGCTCGATCGCGGCGAGGAGGCGTTCGCCGACCACCTCGACGGCGACCTGACATTCGAGACCTTCGTCGACGCGTGGTGGCCCGAGCTCGACCCGGTGGAGGTCTGGCGCACCGTCCCGTCCCGCCTCGGCGAGGTGGCCTCCGACCTGTTCACCTCGTTCGAGCAGCAGGTGCTGCGCCGCGAGTGGGCCGACCAGCCCACGATCGAGGACATCCCGCTGATCGACGAGCTGCGGCACCTCCTGGGCGAGGCGCCGGTCCGCACCGAGGACGACTGGGCCACGCCGAAGCAGATGATGAGCTTCGAGGAGCGTGAGCGCGAGGACCGCGTGCAGGCCACCGGCAGCATCGACGACGAGGGCTTCGCCCACGTGCTCGTCGACGAGGCGCAGGACCTCTCGCCCATGCAGTGGCGGATGCTCGGCCGTCGCGGTCGCACCGCCAGCTGGACGATCGTCGGCGACGAGGCCCAGTCCTCGTGGCCCGTCCCGGCCGAGTCGGCAGCGGCGCGCGACGAGGCGCTCGGCACGATGCCCGTCCACCGGTTCCGGCTGTCCACGAACTACCGCAACTCCGCCGAGATCTACGAGTTCGCCGCGCAGGTGGCCCGCCAGGCGATCGCGAATCCCGACCTCGCCGAGGCCGTGCGGCGCACCGGCGTCGACCCGCGCCACGAGGTCGTCGAGGGCGACCGGCTGGTCGAGCGGGTCGTCGCCGAGGCCACCGAGATGCTGGAGCAGCTGGAGGGCACGGTCGCCGTGGTCGCCCCGGCGAGCCGGCTCGCCGCGCTGACGGAGGCGATGCCGGTCGACGACCGCCTGCGTGTGCTCGACCCACTCGACACCAAGGGACTCGAGTTCGACGGTGTCGTGCTCGTGGACGCCGACGGTGTCGTCGGCGAGTCCGCGGCCGGCTGGCGCACGCTCTACGTCGTGCTCACCCGCGCCACGCAGGGCCTCGTCACCGTCGGCACGAGCCGTTCGTGGCTCGATAGGGTCGACGGGTGAGACGACTCCCTGCCGCGATCGGCCTCGTGCTGGTCGGGCTGGCCGTCGCCGTGCCCGTCGCCGCGACCACGTTCGTCGACACCGAGCGCACCGTCACGATCGGCGCCCACAACGCGACCGCGCGGCCCACCTTCGACGGCCACGTGAGGATCGTGGCCGGTCCGCTGCTGCCCGAGCTGCGGATGCCGTCGGACGCGCTGCTGGGCATCGGGGCCGAGGTCGTGCTGCGTGACAGTCCCGACACCGACCTCGAGCGGGTGCTCGCCCAGGACGCGGCGATCGCCAGCCAGCCCGAGGGTGAGATCGCCGCGATGACGTCGGAGATCACCGAGATGGGTCTCGCGGCGCTGCAGCGCGGTATCGCCGCCGGCGTCATCGCGATGGTCGTGGTGGGCGTCGGCTGGTGGGCGGTCGGCCCGCGTCGGCGGCGCGAGCTGCGTGAGCAGTGGCCGCCCGAGCCCCGCACGGCGCTCGTCGGCGGCGTGCTCGCCGTCGTGGTGCTGGGCGCCGTGATGGCCTACGCGCCCGACCCGGGCACGAAGCGCGAGGTCGCGTGGGTGCCGCTGCGCCAGGAGTTCCCCGAGCTGCCCGACGAGCCGCGGCTCGCGAAGGTGGAGATCTCGCGCGGTGCCGCGACGGCCACCAGCAAGGCGATCGTGCAGGGCGCCTTCGACACCTACGAGGAGTCGCTGGAGTTCTACACCGCACTCGCCGAGAAGACCAAGGACGTCCCGGTGCGCGCGCCGGAGGACGGCCAGACCACCGCGCTGGTCGTCACCGACCGCCACAACAACGTGGGCATGGACCCGGTCGCCCGCGAGGTGGCCCGCGCGGCCGACGCGTCGTTCGTGCTGGACCTCGGCGACGACACGTCGAACGGCGCCTCGTGGGAGGCGTTCAGCATCAAGTCGCTGCGCGAGACCTTCGAGGACCTGCCGATCGTCGCGGTCGCGGGCAATCACGACACCGGCCGCTACATCCAGCGCGAGATGGAGCGCAACGACTTCACCGTGCTCGACGGCGAGCCCACCGAGATCGAGGGCGTGCGCATGCTCGGCGAGAGCGACCCGCGCAGCTCGGGCCTCACGGCCGGCTACAACGGCAACGAGGGCGACAACATCGCCGCGATCACCGACCAGAGCGAGGCCCTCGCCGAGGCGGCGTGCGAGGACGGCGAGGTCAGCCTGCTGGCCACCCACAGCGCGGCGTCGGCCAAGCAGGCCGTCGCGCAGGGCTGCGTCGACCTCGCGATCAGCGGGCACCTGCACCGCCAGGTGGGGCCCACCAGTACCGAAGGCCCGAACGGCACCTCCACCGAGGTCTCGATCGGCTCCACCGGCGGCGCGGTCTACGCCTTCGCGCTCGGCACGAAGCTCCGCCGCGACGCCCAGGTGGCCGTGCTGACCTTCGAGGCCGGCCGCGTGGTCGGCCTGCAGATCGTCACCTTCAAGCCCGGCAGCGTCATCGACGTCGGCGACTACACGACCCTGCCGGTCCCGGTCGCCGCCCGCTGACCCTGATCTCGATACGCGTCTCGCAAGCTCGCCAGCTACTCGATCACCGACCCGCTGGTCGAGTGCCGGCGAGCGAAGCGAGACGGTGTATCGAGA
>NZ_DLNK01000007.1:223150-223271 GCF_002476985.1 Aeromicrobium sp. UBA7512 | reverse complement strand
GTGTATCGAGACCATGGCGCACCCGATCACCGACCCGGTGGTCGAGTGCCGGCGAGCGCAGCGAGACGGTGTATCGAGACCAGACGAGCGTGATCTCGAGCAGCGAGACGGTGTATCGAGA
>NZ_DLNK01000007.1:184582-222874 GCF_002476985.1 Aeromicrobium sp. UBA7512 | reverse complement strand
GTGTATCGAGACCATGGCGCACTCGACCCCGAACGCGCCCGCTACGCTGTGCGCATGTCGACGACCAGCACCTGGTGGCCCCTCCGCTGAGGAGGACTGTCGACGTACCCACGCCCAGACCCCCACATGGCGGTCTGGGCGTTGCTCGTCCGACCGCGGGAAGAAGACCACGATGACGCAAGAGCTCCTCGACGACGTGCTGGCCCAGCCCGCGTTCGCGCTGATCCGCGGACGCGAGGCCGACCGGGTCGCGCTCATCGGCGGCCCCCGGTCCGACATCGAGAGGCTCGCGGACATCCCGCTGGCCGAGGGCCCCGGACCGGCGTGGGACCACCTCGTGCTCGTGCCGTTCGCGCAGGTCGCCGAGCGTGGCTTCGAGGCTCACCAGGACGGCACGCCCCTCTCGGTGATCGAGGCGCGCTCGAACCACGACGTCGCCCTCGCCGACCTGCTCGAGCTGCTGCCCGACGGCCCCATCGACCTCGCCGACCGCGGTGGCTTCGAGACCTCCGACGAGGACTACGCAGCCATGGTGCGCCGCATCATCGACGACGAGATCGGCCAGGGAGAGGGCGCGAACCTGGTCATCGGCCGCCGCTACCGCGCCACCGTCGCCGACTGGGACCACACGAAGGCGCTCACCGTCTTCCGCCGCCTGCTCGAGCGCGAGCGCGGTGCCTTCTGGACCTTCTGCATCTTCACCGGCGACCGCTACCTGATCGGCGCGAGCCCCGAGCGGCACGTCAGCCTCGACGACGGCCAGCTGCGGATGAACCCGATCAGCGGCACGTTCCGCATGCGCGGCCTCGAGACCCACGCCGACCGCAAGCGCGAGCTGCTGAAGTTCCTCTCCGACGAGAAGGAGATCTACGAGCTCTTCATGGTCGTGGACGAGGAGCTCAAGATGATGTGCGACCTGTGCCACGAGGGCGGTCTTGTCCTGGGCCCGTACCTCAAGCCGATGAGCCACCTCGTGCACACCGAGTACCTGCTGGCCGGCCGCACGGATCGCGACCCGCGCGAGATCCTGCGCGACTCGATGTTCGCCGCCACGGTGACCGGCAGCCCGGTGGAGAACGCCTGCCGGCTGATCAAGCAGTACGAGCCGCAGGGCCGGGGCTACTACGCCAGCGTGGCGGCCCTCGTCGGTCGCGACGAGAACGGTACGCCGCGCCTCGACGCGCCCATCCTCATCCGCACGGCCGACGTCGACCTCGAGGGCAACCTCACGGTCACCGCGGGCGCCACGCTCGTGCGCGACTCCGACGCCGAGTACGAGACGAACGAGACGTGGGCCAAGGCGTCGGGCGTGCTCAGCGCGTTCGGCCTGGTCGCGGCCGCCCCCGAGCCGGTGGAGGGCTTCGACGCCTTCACCCGCGAGGACGACGTGCTCATCGCGCTCGGCTCACGCAACCAGCGACTGAGCCAGTTCTGGCTGAGCGACCAGTCCGGCACGCGCCCGACGCCCGCCCTGAAGGCCAAGCGCGTCGTGGTGCTCGACGGCGAGGACGACTTCGTCAACATGCTGTCCCACGTCTTCGGCGTGATGGGCATGACCACCGACGTGATCCGCCACGACGAGTGGACCGAGTCGGCGCTCGACGGCCACGACCTCGTGGTGATCGGTCCCGGCCCGGGTGATCCGCGCGACGGTGACGACGCGAAGATCGCCACCCTGCGGGCCGCCACGCGACGGCTGCTCGACCGCGGCCAGCCGTTTCTGGCGATCTGCCTGGGCCACCAGACGCTGTGCCACGAGCTCGGCCTCGACCTGGGCTACAAGGACATCGTCTTCCAGGGCACCCAGAGCGCGCTTCCCGTGCTGGACCGCACCGAGACCGTGGGCTTCTACAACACCTTCGTCGGCCGGGTCCCGGAGTCGGGTCTGCCCGAGGGTGTGACGGTGCAGACGGACCCGGCCACCGGTGACATCCACCTGGTGGCCGGGCCTCACTACCGCGGGATCCAGTTCCACGCCGAGTCGGTGCTCACCCAGAACGGCTACGCCATCCTGCGCGATCTCACCGAGGCGCTGCTGGGCTGACGCTCAGTTCTGCTGGCGAGCGAGGGCGCCCTCGTCGCTGCCGAGCTCGACCTCGATCTCCTGGGTCTTGTCGCCGCGCAGCACGGTCAGCTTGATCGTGTCGCCCGGCTTGTAGCCGCGCACCGTCGCGACGAGCGCGTCGTTGCTGGAGATCGGGTTGCCGTCGACCTGGGTGACGATGTCGCCGGCCTTGAGCCCCGCCTTCTCGCCCGCCGTGCCCGCGCGGACCTCGCCGATCTCGGCACCGATGCTGGTCACCTGATCATCGCTGGTGGCGTTGCGGACGTCGACGCCGATGCGCGCGTGCTCGACCGTCTGACCGTCGAGGATCTGCTTGGCGACGTTGTTCACCAGGTTGACCGGGATGGCGAAGCCGAGACCGACCGAGCCGTTGCCGTTGCCGCCGGTGTTGATGGCCGAGTTGATGCCGATGACCTGGCCCTCGAGGTTCACCAGCGGACCGCCGGAGTTGCCCGGGTTGATCGCGGCGTCGGTCTGGATCGCCGGGAACGTGGTGGCGCCGCCATCGGAGCCGTCGCCGGGGGAGACCGGGCGGTTCAGCGCGGACACGATGCCGGTGGTCACGGTGGACTCCAGGCCGAACGGCGAGCCGATCGCGACGACGGTCTGGCCGACCTTGACGTCCTTGGAGTTGCCGAGGGTCGCGGCCGGGAGGTCGCTGACGCCCTCGGCCTTGATGACGGCGACATCGGTGGCGACGTCGCGGCCCACGATCTCGGCCTTCGCGATCTTGCCGTTGTTGAACGCGACGGTGATCGAGCCGCCGTCGGCGGCGGCCTCGATGACGTGGTTGTTCGTCAGGATGGTGCCGTCCTCGCTGATGACGACGCCGGTGCCGGTGCCCGACTCGCCGCCACCGGTGACGTTGATCTTCACCGTGGCGGGCAGGACGGCGGTGGCGACGGCGGAGACGTCGCTCTGCGAGCCCGACGAGGACGCCGGACGGTCGAGGGACGTGCCGGTGACCGTGGTGCTGGTGCTCGTGTCGTCCTGCATCGCGTCGTAGATCGCGGCGCCGCCGGCGGCGGAGGCGCCCGCCAGCAGGACGATGCCGGTGGCGGCGGCCACGAGGCGACCGGCGCGGCGCTTCTTGCGCGGCTGGGGCGCCGGGGTGGTCCCGTAGAACGGCGTCGTGGGTCCACCCGGGTCGCCGGGGCCGCCGGCGAAGGTGCGGGTGGGCTCGTTCACGGCCACGGTGGGCTCGGTGTCCGAGCTGGGGGCGTCGGTGTACGACGGACGCTCCTCGGCGCGCGGCTCGGAGAACGGCCAGCCGCTCTCGGCCTGCGCGGGCTGGTGCGGCTCGTGCGGCGACGTCGGGGGCACGTAGGGGCGGTCGGCGTACGGATCACGCTGGTCTGTCATGGTTCAACCTTCCCGCGAGGACCTGAGAATCGCTTGTGAACAGGCTGGAGGAGCGCCCAGAAGCGCCCGCCGAACGACCGGATCCTCGACCACAGCCTTCTGGGTTTCGCGCGCAGATGCGTCACGTAGGTGACACGCTACGGTGACGGTCGTCATGTGAGGGTCCGAGGGGAGCTGCTGGTGTCCGCTGGCTTCAGCGTCGATGACGTGCTCGACGTCCTGGGTGGCGTTGCCGAGTGGTCCGACGACGGTTCCACCGTCGTTATACGAAACTCGCCCCGGTCTGGTCGAACCTTCGACGTGCGGCTCCCGGGCGCGGTGGACTATCTCGCGACTTTCGCTTCGACGCCGCTCGACGCGCGTCCCGAGGCGAAGAGTGATGCGATCTCCTACTTCGACCTCGACATCCTGGAGTTCACAGGAACGACCCGCAGCGAGGGTGATCCGATCATCATCGATGAATCTGGTCCGCGGTTGACCATCAATGTCCCCAACGAGTACCCGCTCGGGGTGTTGGAGGGTACGGCGGAGATCTACGCGATCAGGCCGGAGCCGGGCGCCACCACGCAGTGACGTCCCGCGAGATCGATCACGGCTCGTCGAGCGGGACGCTGAACGTGAACGTCGCACCGCGCCCGGGCTCGGAGGTCACATCCACGGTGCCGCCGTGGCGGTCGGCCGCGCGCCGGACGATGGCCAGGCCGAGACCCGAGCCGGGAAGGGTGCGGGCCTCGGTGGAGCGGTAGAAGCGGTCGAAGACGTGGGGCAGGTCCTCGGCGGCGATGCCGGGTCCCTCGTCGGCCACGGTGACGGCGCCGTGGTGCAGGCGGACCCGCACCGTGCCGCCGGGCGGGCTCCACTTCACGGCGTTGTCGAGCAGATTGGTCACCGCGCGCTCGAGCAGCTGGCTGTCGCCGATGATCCAGGTGGGCTCGAGCAGCACGTCGAAGGTGGCGTTCGAGGCGCGCAGCTCGACCCGCTCCACCGCGCGCCGCACCACGTCGGCGAGGTCGAGCGGCTCGGGGTCGCGGTGCAGCGGCTCGTCGCGAGCCAGCTCGGTCAGGTCGCTCACGAGCGTCGTGAGCTCGTCGAGCTGGGCGCCGACGTCGTCGAGCAGCTCGCGATGGGCGGTGGCGTCGAGCTGCCGCCCCGGCTGGCTGCTGGCCTGGCGCAGCAGGTCGATGTTGGTGCGCAGGCTCGTGAGGGGAGTGCGGAGCTCGTGGCCGGCGTCGGCGATCAGCTGGCGCTCGCGGCGCTGGGCGTCGGCGAGGGCCAGCAGCATCGCGTTGAAGGAGCGGGTCAGCCGGGCCAGCTCGTCCTCCTTGCCGCTGACGTGGATCGGCGTCAGCTCGCGGGTGACCGCGACCCTCTCGATCGCGCTGGTGAGCCGCCGCACCGGTCGCAGGCCGTTGCTGGCCACCGCCCAGCCCGCCACGCCGGCCAGGATCATGCCCGACAGGGTGGAGAGGATCAGCACGACCGTCAGTCGCTCGAGGGCGCGCCGGGTGGACTCCATCGACTGCGCGAGCATGAACGCCTGCCCGGGCCCGGCCTGGACGGCCACGACGCGGTAGGTCACGCCGTCGACGTGGGCGGTGCGGGCCGAGTTCTCCTCGATGCCCAGCGCCACCTCGCGCTCGCGGTTGTCGTAGGGGAACGCGTCGTCGGAGTGGACCAGGAACTCGCCGCCACCGCTCTTGATCGAGAGCAGCTGGATGCCTGCAAAGGCCAGCAGGTTGGCCTCGTCGGGGGTGAGGTTCTGCGGCGTGTACCCGGCGTCGACGGCCTGGTTCGCCCGCTTCAGCATCGAGTCGTCGAGCGCGCCCACGATCTCCTGGCGCACCAGCACGAAGATGCTGATGCTGATGATCGTCAGGACGGTGGCCACGGCCGCGGTCGTCAGCAGGGCGACGCGGCCGGCCAGCGACAGCCGCTTGGTGATCGGCTCGAGCAGCGTGTGAGCGACTGCGTGGACCCGATCGACGAGCATCACGGAGGCGTCTCCCGCAGCACGTAGCCCACGCCCCGCACGGTGTGCAGCAGGCGGGACTCGCCCTCGGCCTCGAGCTTGCGCCGCACGTAGCCGACGTAGACCTCGAGCGAGTTCGCGGTGGTGGGGAAGTCGAAGCCCCACACCTCCTCGAGGATGAACGAGCGCTCCAGCACGCGCTTGGGACGCTGCATGAACAGCTCGAGCAGGGCGAACTCGGTGCGCGTCAGCGAGATGGACCGCTCGCCACGCCGCACCTCGCGGGTGTTCGGGTCGAGCGTGAGGTCGGCGAACGTGAGCGCGGGCTCGTCGTCGAGCTCGTCGCGCGCCCGGCCGCCCCGTCGCAGCAGGGCGCGAACGCGCGCCAGCAGCTCCTCGAGGGCGAACGGCTTCGTCAGGTAGTCGTCGGCCCCGGCGTCGAGCCCGTCGACTCGGTCGCTCACGGCGTCGCGTGCGGTGAGCACGAGGATCGGCACGTCGTTGCCGGCCGCGCGCAGCGCCCGGGTGGCGTCGAGGCCGCCGAGCCGCGGCATCATCACGTCCATGACGATCGCGTCGGGGCCGGACTGGGCCACCTTCGCCAGGGCCTCGGCGCCGTCGCCGGCGACCTCCACCGTGTAGCCGTTGAACTCCAGCGAACGCCGCAGGGAGTCACGCACCGCGCGGTCGTCGTCGACGACGAGGATTCGCATGCCCGGCCGCCCCTACGCCGCGCCGTCGAGCAGGCTCTGGGCCGCGGCCGCCGCGCGGGCACCGTAGGCGCCGCCGAACATCACGGCGTGGACGAGCAGCGGGTGCAGCTGGTGCAGCGGCACGCGGTCGAGCCAGCCGTCCTGCAGCGGCGCGGCCTCGTGGTAGGCGTCGAGGATGCGCTGGAGGTGGGGTGCGCCGAACAGGGCGAGCATCGCCAGGTCGGTCTCGCGGTGACCGCCGTGCGCGGCCGGGTCGACCAGGTGCACGCCCTCGCTGGACCAGACGAGGTTTCCTGACCAGAGGTCGCCGTGCAGCAGGGACGGGGGCTCGGGGTCGGGCGTGAGCGAGGGCAGCCGCTTCATGACCTGCTCGATGACGCGCGCCTGCTCGAGGGAGAGCGAGCCGCGGTCGGCGGCGGCCTTGACGTAGGGCATCACGCGGCGGCTCGCGTAGAACTCCTCCCACGTCGGGGAGGGACGGTTGGGCAGCGGCGCCAGGCCGATCCAGCCGTCGTGGTCGGCGCCGAACCCGCCGGTGCCGGAGGCGTGCAGGGCCGCGAGACCGCGGCCGAACGACTCGGCCAGGTCGACCGAGGGCTTGGTGGGCTCGACCCACGCCAGGATGATGCACTCGTCGTCGGCCGCGAGGACCTCGGGCACCTTGACCCCGCCGGCCGCGCGCAGGCGGCGCAGCCCCTCGGCCTCGGTGGTGAAGAAGCCCGCGGGGGCCTGGGGCCGGGTCTTGATGATGGCGGAGCGGCCGTCGGTCAGCCGCAGCCGCGTGGTGGTGCAGATGTCGCCGCCGGCCACCGACGTGGTCGACACCACGGCGACATCCAGCAGCTTCTCCGCGAGCGCTGCGGTCCCCGCCATTCGTGCCATGTCCCTGAACTTACCGGCTGGAGTCAGTGGGCGGACGACAGCGGTCACGTCACGGAGTCGCCGGATCGCGGAAGGCGTTGAAGAGCAGGTGGTCCTCGGCGTCGTCGGCAGTGGTGAGGCGGAGGCTGCGCGCGGTCACGAGTCGTCGGAGAGGTGCCGGACGATCTCGCGGGTGGTGCGCTCGACCATGGCCAGGACCTCGTCGAAGCCCTCGGGTCCGCCGTACCAGGGGTCGGGCACCTCGGCGTCCGGGGCGTCGGCCTCCGGGTCGAACGAGCGGTACATGCGAACCTTGGCGCGCTGCTCGTCGGAGGTGGCCAGCGCCAGCACGTCGCTGTGGTTCGACGCGTCCATCACGAGGATGAGGTCCTGCTCGTCGAACCAGTCGGGCGTGAACGTGCGGGCCCGGTGGCGCGTGGCGTCGTAGCCCGCGGCGGTCAGGGTGGCGGCCGCGCGCTCGTCCATCGGCTGGCCGACGTGCCAGTCGCCGGTGCCCGACGAGGACACCTCGACGTCGTCGATGCCGGCCTGCGCCAGCTGGTGCTCCAGCACGACGTCGGCCATGGGGGAGCGGCAGATGTTGCCCAGGCAGACCAGGGCGACGCGGCGGGACATCAGTCGATGATCGCCGAGAGGATCGACTGGCACACCGAGATGACGACGGCGCCCAGGATCGCCCACCAGAACCCGTCGACGCCGAACTCGACGCCGAACGCCGAGGTGATCCACTCGGTCAGCAGCAGAAGCAGGGCGTTGATGACGACGAGCAGGATGCCGAGCGTCAGGACGATGAACGGCAGCGCGATGAGCTTGACGACCTGACCCACGAACAGGTGGACGATCGTGAAGACCAAGCCGACGATCGCCAGGGCCAGGACACGGTTCAGGGTCGTCTCGTCGGCGTCGCCGATGGTCATGTGGCTGCCCAGCAGGAGAGCCGCGAGCGCGAGCGCGACGCTGCTGACGAACCAGGAGGACAGGAAGCGTTCCATGCGTCTCACCCTAGAGGGGCGGCGGCAGCTCGTCGGCCGGGACGTGCCGGGCCGTCTGCGCCAGGACGATGCCGGCCAGCACCGCCAGGACGCCGATCACCTGCACCGCGTCGAGGGTCTCGGAGAACCACAGCCACCCCACGATCACCGCGACGACGGGCTCGAGCATGGCCGTCACCGAGGCCTTCGAGCTGGACAGGTCGCGCAGCGAGGCGAGGTACAGGAAGAAGGGCAGCACCGTGCCGAGCAGTACGACCGACGCCATCGCGAGCCAGGCCGGCACGGTGAACTCCGCGAGGCGCCCCAGCATCGAGGCGTCGTTCGCCAGGGCGCTCGTGCCCTCCCAGCCGCCGAGGACGTTCATCACGATGGCGCCCACGCCGAACGACCAGACCACGGTGCGCAGGGCGGTCAGCGGCTCGGCCGCCGAGGATGTCAGCTCCTCGCCGAGCAGGAAGTAGGCGGCGAAGCAGACGGCCGCAGCGAGGGCCATCAGCACGCCGATCCCGTCGAGGCTCAGCCCGTCCCAGACCTGTCCCACGAGTGCGAGGCCCAGCAGTGCCAGCGCGATCGCGGGCCACACGCGCGGGTGCACGGGCTCGCGGCGAACGAACCTCACCCAGAGCACGACCAGCACCGGCGCGAGGTACTCCAGCAGCAGCGCGACGCCGATCGGCAGCCGCATGATCGCGATGTTGTAGGTCCACTGGACGAACGCGACGCCCACGACGCCGAGCGCGAGGACGAGCAGCAGGTCCCGTCCTCGTGGCCGGCGCAGCGCCGACCGGTCGAACGCGACCGCGATCAGGAAGAAGGTCAGGAACGCGAACGTGACGCGGATGGTCGTGTACGTCGCGGTCGGCAGGCCCGCCTCCATCGGGATCCGGGTGACCCCGGCGTTGATCCCGAAGAAGACCGCGGCGGTGACGACGAGCGCGTAGCCACGGCGCACGTGGGGCTGGGGCACCGCACGATCATCGCACCGCCGGTCGTCAGGGGCCGGACGGCCCGGCGGTCGTACGCTCGAGCCATGACCGACCCCCGTCCTCGACACGTGCTGGCCGCCATCCCCGCCTACCGCCCGGGCCGGCCCGCGCACGCCGAGAGCCACAAGCTCTCCAGCAACGAGAACCCGTTCGAGCCCCTGCCCGGGGTCGTGGAGCGCGCGGCCGCTGGGCTGCTGCGGATGAACCGGTACCCCGACCCCGGCGTCACCGAGCTGGGCGAGGCGCTGGCGAAGCGGACGGGCCTCACGACCGACCACTTCGCGTTCGGCACCGGGTCGGTCTCGGTGCTGTTCGGGCTGCTCGACGCGTGGTGCGGTCCCGGCGACGAGGTCGTCTACCCGTGGCGCTCGTTCGAGGCCTACCCGATCGCGGTGGACCTGCCCGGCGCGACCTCGGTGCGCGTGCCGCTGACGGCCGACCACCGGCACGACCTCCCGGCGATGGCCGACGCGATCACCGACCGCACGAAGGTTGTGCTCGTCTGCACGCCCAACAACCCCACCGGCCCGATCGTCACCGACGCGGAGTTCGAGGCGTTCATGGCGCGCGTCCCGTCGCGCGTGCTCGTGGTGGTCGACGAGGCCTACCTCGAGTTCGTCCGCGACCCCGAGGCGCTCTCGGGTGCCGCGGCGCTGGAGCGCCACCCGAACGTCGTGGTGCTGCGCACGTTCTCGAAGGCCTACGGACTGGCGGGGCTGCGGATCGGCTACTCGATGGCGCACCCGGCGATCACCGAGGCGATCCGGAAGGCCCTGCCGCCGTTCGGCGTCACCGACGTCGCGCAGGCGGCCGCGCTGGCCTCCCTCGACGCCATCGACGCGCTGACCGAGCGGGTGGAGGCGATCGTCGCCGAGCGCACCCGCGTGTTCGACGCGCTGCGTGAGCAGGGCTGGGACGTCCCGGCGACCCACGCGAACTTCGTCTGGCTCCCGCTGGGCGACCGCTCCGCCGAGTTCGCCGACCACGCCCACCCGATCTCGGTGCGCCCCTTCCCCGAGGGCGTCCGCGTCACCATCGGCTCCCCGGAGATCAACGACGCCTTCCTCGCCCGCGCGGCGGCGTTCCGGCGCTGAGTACGGCGCCGGACACTCCGGCCGCCTGATAGCCTCTGAACAGATGTGATGCCTGTCACATCGACGGCCCTACGCTCACCACCCCGAGCCGCGGCCGTGTCACTGGGGCGGTGATCCCGCCCCCGGCAAGGAGGCAGTCATGGGCCTACCCATCTCCCAGACCCTGGCGCCCGACGGCGAGCTCGTCGCGGCGCACGACTTCACCCCCGAGGAGCTGCGCGGGTTCCACCGAGACCTCGTGCTCGCCCGGCGCATCGACTCCGAGGCGTTCGCGCTGCAGCGGCACGGCGAGCTGGGCCTGTGGGCCCCGATGCTCGGCCAGGAGGCCGCCCAGATCGGCAGCGGACGCGCGCTGGCCCCGAACGACTTCGTCTTCCCGTCCTACCGCGAGCACGCCGTCGCGTGGTGCCGCGGACTCGACCCCGCCCTGCTGCTCAGCCTGTTCCGCGGCACGAGCCTCGGCGGCTGGGACCCCGCCAAGTACGGGTACGCGCTGCCCGCGATCATCATCGGCGCGCAGACCCTGCACGCGGTCGGCTACGGCATCGGCCTGACCCTGGAGGGCAAGGAGGACGCGGTCGTCACGTACTTCGGCGACGGCGCCACCAGCCAGGGCGACACGAACGAGGCGTTCGCGTGGGCCGCGTCCTACAACGCGCCCGTCGTCTTCTTCTGCCAGAACAACCACTACGCGATCAGCATCCCGCTCGAGCGCCAGACCCGGGTGCCGATCGCCCAGCGCGCCGCCGGCTTCGGGTTCCCCGGCGTCCGCGTGGACGGCAACGACGTGCTGGCCGTGCACCAGGTCACGAGCGAGGCGCTCGCGAAGGCGCGCTCGGGCGGCGGGCCCACCCTCATCGAGGCGATCACCTACCGGATGGGCGCGCACACCACGTCCGACGACCCCAGCCGCTACCGGGACCCGCACGAGGCCGACGAGTGGGCCGAGCGCGATCCGCTGCTGCGCCTGCGGAATCTGCTCGAGCGCACCGATCCCGGCTTCGCGGAGTTCGACGCCGAGGTCAAGGCCGAGGCCGACGAGCTCGGCGCCCACCTGCGCGAGGTCTGCGGAAACCTGCCCGATCCCGATCTCGCCGACCTGTTCGAGCACGTGTACGCCGACCTGCCACCGGAGCTGGTGGCGCAGCGCGAGGAGGTGCGGTCATGGAGCTGAGCATCGGCAAGGCCCTCAACGCGGGCCTGCGAGCAGCCATGGACGACGACGCGAAGGTCGTCCTGATGGGAGAGGACATCGGCCGCCTCGGCGGCGTCTTCCGGGTCACCGACGGACTGCAGAAGGACTTCGGCGACCAGCGGGTCATGGACACGCCGCTGGCCGAGTCCGCCATCGTCGGCGCGGCGGTCGGCATGGCCTACCGCGGCTTCCGGCCGGTGGTCGAGATCCAGTTCGACGGGTTCGTCTACCCGGCCTACGACCAGATCGTGAACCAGGTGGCGCGGCTGCGCTTCCGCAGCAGCGGCTTCGTCAAGGTTCCGATGGTCATCCGCATCCCCTACGGCGGCGGCATCGGCGCGGTCGAGCACCACTCGGAGAGCCCCGAGGCGCAGTTCGTCATGACGCCCGGGCTCACGGTGGTGACGCCGTCGAACGCGCACGACGCGTTCTGGATGATGCGCCAGGCCATCGCGTCGGACGACCCGGTGATCTTCCTGGAGCCGAAGCAGCGCTACTGGGACACCAGCGAGGTGCGCGACGAGGCGGACCTGGGCCTGCACGAGAGCCGCGTCGCGCGGCAGGGGGACGACGTGACGGTCGTCGGTTACGGCCCGGTCGTCAAGACGTGTCTCGCCGCGGCCGACGAGGCCGATGCGTCGCTGGAGGTCATCGACCTGCGCTCGCTGTCGCCGCTGGACCTCGGTCCGGTGATGGAGTCGGTCAAGCGCACCGGTCGTGTCGTGGTGGTGCACGAGGCGGCGCGGACCCTCGGCCTCGGTGCCGAGCTGGCCACGCGGATCACGCAGGAGTGCTTCTACTCGCTGGAGGCGCCGGTGCAGCGCGTCACGGGCTACGACATGCCCTACCCTCCGTGCCGCGTGGAGCACGACCACCTGCCGAGCGTCGAGCGGATCCTCGACGCCGTCGACATCACGGGGGAGTTCTGATGGGCACGGTCACGAGCGGCGAGTTCCGCCTGCCCGACGTCGGCGAGGGCCTCACCGAGGCCGAGATCGTCTCCTGGCACGTCAGTGTCGGTGACGAGATCGAGGTCAACGCACCGCTGGTCGACATCGAGACGGCCAAGTCGATCGTCGAGCTGCCCAGCCCGTTCGCGGGCCGCGTCGAGGAGCTGATGGTCTCCGAGGGCGACACCGTCGCCGTGGGCACCCCGATCGTCCGGATCGGGTCCGGTGACGCATCGGCCTCGGCCCCGGCGAAGGTCGCCGACCGCGAGCCGACCGCCGAGGTCCCGGAGAAGAAGCTCGAGGTGCTCGTCGGCTACGGGCCCAGCACGGGCCGGCGCCGCACACGGAACCGGGCGGCCCCGGTGGACGCCGGCGCCGCCCGCGCCGCGGTCCGCGTGCTGGCGAAGCCGCCGGTGCGCAAGCTCGCCAAGGACCTCGGCATCGACCTCTCGAAGGTCCCGGCCAGCGGCGACGTGGTGACGCGCGCCGAGGTCGAGGCCTTCGCCCGCGGTCACGGCGCGGACGCCGTCACCGCGGCGCCAGTTTCGGGGGTGCGGCGGGCGACGGCCGAGGCGATGATCGCCTCGGTCGCCGTTCCGCAGGCCACCGAGTGGGTCACGGTCGACGTCTCGGCCTCGGTCGACCTGGTCGAGCGGCTCAAGCGCGACCGGCGCTTCGAGGGTGTCCGGGTCACGACGACGCTGCTCACGGCGCGGGCGATCTGCCTCGCGCTGCGTCGCACTCCCGACCTGCACGCCCGCTGGAACGAGTCGACGATCGAGCACCCGGCGTCCGTGGGCCTGGGCATCGCCGCCGCCACCGAGCGCGGCCTGGTCGTCCCGGTCGTGCGCGAGGCGGAGGGGCTGTCGCTGCCCGACCTGGGACGGGCGATCGACGAGCTCGTGGCCACGGCGCGCGCCGGTCGCATCCAGCCCGACCAGATGTCCGGGGGCACGTTCACGCTGACGAACATCGGCGTGTTCGGGATCGACGGCGGGACGCCGATCCTGCCGCCCGGCCAGTCGGGGATCCTCGCGCTCGGCCAGGTGGCCCGGCGGCCGTGGGTCGTGGGCGACGAGGTCGTGCCGCGCTGGGTCACCACGCTGGCGGTCACGTTCGACCACCGCGTGGCCGACGGCGAGCAGGCGTCGAGGTTCCTCGCGGACGTCGCGGCGATCCTCGAGGACCCGGCGATGGCGCTGGCCTTCTGAGACGCTGGCAGTGACGTTCGCGGGGTCGACACGCCGTTTCATGCCCCCCGAACGTCACCGCCAGCGCTGCGGGGGCACACTGGATCAGTGAACGACCAGGGCCAGCAGTACCGCGGCGCCTGGACCGTCTGGATCGTCGGGCTGGCGGCCTACCTGCTGGCGGTCTTCCATCGTTCGTCCCTCGCGGTCGCGGGCCTGGTGGCCGGCGAGCGGTTCGACATCAGCGCCGCCCAGCTCTCCACGTTCGTGATGCTGCAGCTGCTGGTCTACGCCGGCATGCAGATCCCCGTGGGACTGGCGGTCGACCGGTTCGGCCCGCGCGCGGTGATGCTCGCCGGCGCGGCGGTGCTGACGCTGTCGCAGGCCGGGTTCGCGTTCGCGGAGTCCTACGCCACGGCGCTGACCGCGCGCTTCTTCGTCGGCATGGGCGACGCGATGACGTTCGTGTGCCTGCTGCGTCTCGTCAACGCGTGGTTCTCGCCCGGCCGGATCCCGCAGATCACGCTGCTCACCGGGCCGATCGGCCAGCTCGGCGGGATCATCGCCGCGGTGCCCATGACGTGGGCCTTCAGCAACCTGGGCTGGACCAAGGCCTACCTGGTCGCCGCGGGGCTCGGCCTGATCGTGACGGTCGCGGTGCTCCTGCTGGTGCGCGACGAGCCGCACGCGCGGTCGGTCCGCGGGCCGGCCCTGTCGTGGACCCGCATCCGGACGTCACTAGCTGCGTCCTGGGAGCACCCCGGCACGCGGCTCGGCTTCTGGATGCACTTCGTGACCCAGTTCAGCTCCACCGTCCTGGGCCTGCTGTGGGGGTATCCGTTCTTCGTGCGCGGCGAGCACACCTCCGAGGCCTTCGCGGGCACGCTGCTGACGCTGATGGTCGTCGCGGTCATGTTCGCCGGGCCCGTGCTCGGCCGGCTCATCGGCAACCATCCGTGGCACCGCTCCACGATCGTGCTGACGATCGTGTCGTCGATCGTGGTGGCCTGGACGGCCGTGCTGGCGTGGCCAGGCGACGCGCCGGGCTGGCTGCTGGTGGTCCTGGTGATCGTGGTGGGCGTGGGCGGACCCGCCTCGATGATCGGGTTCGACCTCGTGCGCACGTCCAACCCGATCGACCGGCTCTCCACCGCGACGGGCATCGTCAACCAGGCGGGCTTCCTCGCGAGCCTCATCACCGTGATCGCGATCGGGGTGATCCTCGACGCCACTGGCCAGAACTTCAAGGCGGCGATGAGCTTCCAGTACGTGCTGTGGGCCCTCGGCCTCGCCCAGGTGTGGCGCTACCGCGTGAAGACCCGCGCCCGCCTCGTGCGCGACGACCCCGACCGCTGGGCGCGCCACGCCGGCCTCGGCTGATCTCGGCAGCGGCGAGGCTCAGGAGACGTCGAAGACCACGCCGGTGGCGGTCTCGCTGGCGGCCCAGACCTCGGACGCGAGGCGCGGGTCGCGTGCCGCGGAGGTCATGCCGACCTTGGTCGGCCGCCCGCGGGTCTGGCGCAGGCCGGCCGGCCCGATGTACTCGCCGCCGGTGAGGGTGAGGTCCGAGGCGGCCCGCAACGTGGGCCACGCCCCTGCGTGAGCGGGCTGGCTGAACGCGCCGCCGAGGAAGTGCAGGGCCCCGCTCGAGCGCGTCAGGTTCGTCGCGCTGAGCCCGGGGTGCGCCGCCACCGACACCAGGCCGAGTCCGGCCGTCTTGGCGCGCCGGTCGAGCTCCTTCATGAACAGCAGGTTGGCCAGCTTCGACTCCGCGTACGAGCGCCAGCGCTTGTACCGTCGCGGGTCCCCGTTCGGATCGAGGGACCTCAGGTCGATCCCCTTCGTCATCGAGTGGGCGAGGGAGGAGACCGTGACGACACGCGTGGCGCCCTCGCGCAGGAGCGGCCAGAGCGTGGCCGTCCAGGCGAAGTGGCCGAGGTGGTTCGTCGCGATCTGCAGCTCGAAGCCGTCCATCGTGCGGGTGAACGGCGGCACCATCACCCCGGCGTTGTTGATCACGATGTCGAAGCGCTCGCCCGCGTCGACGACGCCCTGAGCCGCGGCGATCGTGCCGGGCAGGTCGGCCAGGTCGAGGGTGATCACGTCGACGTCGCCGAGGTCGGCCACGGTGTCCGCCGCCTTGCGCTCGTCGCGCGCGGTGATGACCACCTCCGCACCGTGCCGCAGCAGCACGCGTGCGGTCTCGGTGCCGATGCCGCTCGTGGCGCCCGTGACGAGGGCGCGCTTTCCGGTCAGGTCGCCGATGGCCGACGTCTCCCAGCCCATGTGTCCTCCGATCTCAGCGGGGCAGCACCGCGAACCACGGCACCGACCAACCACCGAGCCTGAACCTACCGGCGGCGAACGCGTCGCGCCCGACGCGAACCATCCGGCCGGCGCTCGGCTCGAAGAACTCGAGCTGCTCCCCGCTGGTCCGCACGGCGAGTACGACGTGGGCCGGGCGCACTTCGTCGCCGACGTAGAGCGGCACGGTGTGACCCGCCTGCACGGCCGCCAGCAGGAGGTCGAACTCGGCGGCGAGGTCGTCGGGGTCGAGCGTGCGCGCCTCGTACTCGTGACCCGGCAGTCCCGATCCGCCGGCGCCCGTCATCTGCCGGGCGGCGCCCCACGGCGAGGTGCCGACGACTCGCAACCACGGCCACTGCAGGTCGCCGTCGTGGTCGCGCAGTGCCGTCACGCGTCGGTGCATCCTGATGACCTCGGCCTTCCACCGCTCGGCGAAGGTGATGGAGTCCGAGGCGTCGGCCGCGGCGTCGTAGCCGGTGGTCAGCCACAGCGCGTAGGGATCGTCGTGGAGCATCCGAGAGACCACCAACGAGGCCGCACCGCACGACGTGTCGTCCGGCTGGCGGAAGTCGCGAGGGTGGGACGTCGGATCGAGCGTGCGACGTTCGGCTGGTGACATCGTGGCGGTCCGGGCCTCGAGTCGGCGGGCGACCTCCGGTGGCACGGCGGCGGCCGCGGCGGCGGTGAACGTGCGAGGGCCTGAGCGCCGCTGCAGGCGGGCGAGACCGCGTCGGGCCAGGCGGACGAGCCGCACGACGGGGACTGCCGGCCCGGGGCGCATCAGGTGGTGACGGCCATGGCGCGCAGGACGCGCTCGGCCAGCTCCCGGTCTCCCTCGATCTCGACCTCGACCTCGTCGGGGGTGCGTCGGCCGGCGCCGAGGATCGTGAACGCGGCGGTGTCCATGCGGACGGTGGCGTGCGGCTCGGCATCGGTGGGGCGGGCGCGGCCGTCGTCGCCGACCCCGATCGTGCTGTCGAGCGGGACCGGCCCGGTGACGACCCAGCGCACCACGGTGCCCGCCGGCGCTTTGACCTTGCGCCCCAGCACGTAGGGCAGGGCCGCCGCGAAGGTGGCGGTGGTGACGTGCGCGCCGAGCGCGTCGAGCCCGCCGGGCAGCCCGGTGGCGCGACGGATGTCCTGCTCGTGCGACCAGAGGTCGATCACCCGGTTCCGCAGTCCGACCTCCCAGGTCCACTCGACCCCGGCGGGCGTGTTCACGGCGGGCGCCTGCGGGTCGGGCAGGTCGGCGAGGGTCTCGGCGCGGCGGGCGACCAGGTCGGCGAGATCGGCGCGCAGCTGGTCGACCGGCACGCCGCGCAGCGCCGCGACGCCGGCATTCGTGTACTCGGCCGGGACGGCGCCGCCGCCGACAGGCTCCGGCTCGCCCTCGACCATGACGCGCTCGAGGTGCACGAGGTGCGCGAGGACGTCGCGAGCCGTCCAGCCGGGCAGGTCGGTGGGCACCTCCCAGTCGTCGGGCTCGAGGGCGAGGACGGCGTCGGCCGACTCGCGCCACGCGTCGATGTAGAGCTTCAGGTCAGTCATGGGCAAGGATCCTGCGCGTTCGGGCGGTCAGGGTGGCACCTGCCAGCCCCAGTCCCGCGACGAGTCCGGTCCAGGCGATCGCCCGGCCGGTTCCGGCTCGGCTCGACAGGTCCACCAGGGCGGTCCCGTAGCGAGCGGTGTCGGTCTGCTTGTCCGCCGGACGGCACACGATGCGCGTCTCGTCGGGGGCGTCGGGCAGGACGCCGATGAGGTGCCAGCGGCTGCCGTCACTGTCGACGACGATGTCGACCGTGGCGGCGGGCACGGGAGTGCGCTTCTTCCCGTTGCGCGCGACGCACGTGACGGCGCGCTCGGGCTGCGGCAGGTCGGTGAGGACGGCGAGGTCGTCGGTGCCGTTGATCTGGATCGGCTGGCCGACGGGAACCACCTCAGCTTCGCGCAGCGGGTCCCACGCCGAGGCGGCGAACGCGGTGCCGGCGACCCATGCGAGTGCGGCCACGAACGCGGCGACGAGGTACCAGCGTCGTCGGGTCAGGTCCACCCCGACAGCCTAGACGCGCGTGTGCGCCGACGGCCGGAGCCTCCGCCCCCGCCGGCCACTTTTGGAAACGGTTGCACCGTCTGACGTCGTATCGACGTGCATCCGTTTCCAAAAGTGGAGCTGGGGGTGGCGGGGGCCGGGCTGAACGCACGAGCGGCGCGGACCCAGTCGGGTCCGCGCCGCTCGAGGTGAGTCAGTGACTCAGAAGGCAGCCTCGTCGAGCTCCATGACGTCGAGGTCGACGGCCTCGGCCATCGCGCGCTCGGCGGCCAGACGGGGCAGGACGTTCTTGGCGAAGAAGGACGCCGCGGCGACCTTGCCCTCGTAGAACGACTTGTCCGCACCGGAGGCGCCGGCGTCGAGCTTGGCCTGCGCCACCTCGGCGCCGCGCAGCAGCAGCCACGAGACGACCAGGTCGCCGAGGACGTACACGAGGCGCGTCGTGTTCAGTGCGACCTTGTAGACGTTGCGGGCGTCGCCGTTCTCGTCGGCCGGGTTGGAGGCCATGAGGTCGTTGAACATCGCGGTGATGACGGCGGTCGCGTCGTCGAGGCCGCGGGCGAGCAGGTCGCGCTCGACCTTCAGGCGACCGTTGCCGGCCTCGTTGTCGATGAACGACTTGATCTGCTCGGACAGGTAGCCCAGCGCGCGGCCCTGGTCCTTCACGATCTTGCGGAAGAACAGGTCCTGGCCCTGGATCGCCGTGGTGCCCTCGTAGAGCGTGTCGATCTTCGCGTCGCGGACGTACTGCTCCAGCGGGTACTCCTGCAGGAAGCCCGAGCCGCCGAACGTCTGCAGCGCCTCGGTGCCCAGCAGGACCCACGAGCGCTCGGAGCCGTAGCCCTTGACGAGCGGCAGCAGCAGATCGTTGACCGAGGCCGCGAGGGTGGCGTCCTCGCCCGAGACCTTCTTGATCTGCACCTCGTCCTGGAACGTGGCCGCGTAGATCATCAGCGAGCGCAGGCCCTCGGCGAACGCCTTCTGCGTGAGCAGCGAGCGACGCACATCGGGGTGGTGCGTGATCGTGACGCGCGGCGCGTCCTTCGCGGGGTTGGTCAGGTCGGCGCCCTGCACGCGCTCCTTGGCGTACTCCAGCGCGTTGAGGTAGCCGGTCGACAGCGTCGCGATGGCCTTGGCGCCCACCATCATGCGGGCGTTCTCGATGACGCGGAACATCTGGTTGATGCCGTCGTGCACCTCGCCGAGCAGCCAGCCGGTGGCCGGGCCGCCGAGCTGCGCGTCGCCGAAGGTGAGCTCGCACGTGGCCGAGACCTTGATGCCCATCTTCTTCTCGACGTTCGTCACGTAGACGCCGTTGCGCTCGCCGGTCAGCTCGCCGGTCTCGAGGTCGAAGTGGTGCTCGGGGACCAGGAAGAGCGACAGGCCCTTCGTGCCCGGGCCGCCGGCGCCCTCGACGCCCACCGGACGGGCCAGCACCAGGTGCATGGTGTTCTCGCCGAGGTCGCTCACGGCGGAGGTGATGAAGCGCTTGACGCCCTCGATGCGCCACGTGCCGTCCTCGTTCGGGAAGGCCTTGGTGCGGCCGGCGCCGACGTCGGAGCCCGCGTCGGGCTCGGTGAGCACCATCGTGGTCAGCCACTGGCGCTCGATCATGATCTCGGCGATCTTCTGGTCGCGGTCGGTGCCGTTCTCCCACACGACGCGGCTGAAGGCCGGGCCGGCGCCGTACATCCAGATGGCGGGGTTGGCGCCGAGGACGAACTCGCCCATGGACCACACGAGGGAGGAGGGGGCGGGCTGGCCGCCGAGCTCGGTCGGCAGCTGCAGGCGCCACCACTCGGCGTCCATCCAGGCCTTGTAGCTCTTGGCGAATGCGGGGTTCTGCTGCAGCGAGTGCGTCGCGGGGTCGTAGACCGGCGGGTTGCGGTCGGCGTCGGCGAAGGACGCGGCGAGGTCCTCGCGCGACAGGCGCTCGACCTCGGAGAGGATGCTCTTCGCCGTGTCGACGTCGACCTCGTCGAACGGGCCGGTGCCCAGGACGGACTGCCGGTCGAACAGCTCGAAGAGGTTGAACTCGACGTCGCGCAGGTTGCTCTTGTAGTGGCTCATGGGCCGTGGGACCTCCGGGAAAGGGGACTGCCAGTGTTACTGGCGGGTTCTACTGGCCAGTAACTAGATACTACTCCAGCCACCGTCGAGCACAAAGGCCGTTCGGGGAAAAGAAAAACGACCCGCTCCTCAGGGGAGGCGGGTCGGTTCCGTGAAGGGGTTCAGGCGCGACGGGCGGGGATGCGCGTCAGGCCGTCGGTGGCGACCAGGTAGGCCGTGTGGATCGTGCCGGCGGTGACGGCGACGATGCCGGAGAGTGCGAGGAAGGTCATGCGCGTGCTCCTTTCGTTCCCTTCCATTGTGTGACGTTCAACTGTCAAGGACAATCCAACGGAACTATGCCCAACGTGTAGTTTGCCTACATGGACACCCGACGCCTTGCGATGCTGCGCGAATTGGCCGAGCGGGGCACCGTCGGCGCGGTGGCCGACGAGATGAACGTCACACCCTCCGCGGTCTCCCAGCAGCTGAAACTGCTGGAGGCGGAGGCGGGTGTGCCCCTGCTGGAGCCCGCGGGCCGCGGCGTCCGCCTCACCGCGGCCGGGCGTGCCCTGGCCGAGACGGCAACCGAGGTGGCCGTCGCGCTCGAGCGCGCCGAGGCCCGATGGCGCGAGTACCTCGGCGGCCCGGCAGGAGACGTCACCCTGACGGTCTTCCCCACGGGCGGCGAGATGCTGCTGCCCGGACTGCTTACTCGCGTGGTCGCCGAGCCCGCCGTGAACCTCATCTGCACCGACCGCGACCCCACCCAGCGGTTCGACGTGCTCGACATGGTGGCGAACTTCGACATCGTGGTCGCCGACTCGCCCGCCGCGACCGAGGAGTGGCACGACCGCGGGCTCCAGCTCGTGTCACTGCTGCGCGAGCCACTCGACGTGGCACTGCCGGAGAGCCACCGCCTCGCGGCGAAGCAGAGCCTGTCGCCGAAGGACGTCATCGGCGAGACGTGGATCGGGGCGCCGCACGGCTATCCCTACGACCGGGTGCTGCAGCAGCTCGTGGCGGTGACCGGCGAGTCGGTGCGGATCGCGCAGCGCTTCGACGACAACGGCGTGGTCGAGGCCGTCGTCGCCGCGGGCCACGGCATCGCGATCCTGCCGCGCTTCACGACACGGACGCGTGACAACGGGCTCGTGACCCGCCCGCTCGTTGGCATCCGGGCGCGGCGCGACATCACGGCGGTGCTGCGGCCCGACCGGTTCGAGCGACCCAGCGTGCGCTTCTGCGTCCAGGCCCTGCGCGAGGAGGCCCGCACGGTCGCCGACCGGCACGCCGCCGTCTGACCCCTTGCGCCGGGCGCCGTGGCGATTACGCTGAGCCCACTCACGCCATCGGGGGCAGCAGAGTGCCGACCCCCGCGTCTCGTTCAGGGGGAACAGATGACGACTGTCCACGACCGTCCCACCCACCGCCGCGCTCGCCACCGGCTGCGCCTCGCCCTCGCCGCGGCCGCCGTGCTCACGATCGGAGCGGTCGCTCCGGCCCACGCGGCCAGGATCACCGGCACCGAGGGGCCGGACTGGCTCGACGGCACGACCGGGAACGACAGCATCTTCCTGTTCGGAGGGGACGACCACGTGACCGCGCTCGGTGGCGACGACTTCGTCGACGGAGGGCCGGGCCACGACACGCTCGTGGGCGACGCCGACAGCGACGCGGTCCTGGGTGGCATCGACCGGCTCTTCGGCGGCGACGGGAACGACGCACTCCTGGGGAGCGGGGGTGGAGACGAGCTCCACGGCGGTAGCGGCAACGACAGCATCGGCGGTGAGCACGGCGACGACGACATCTGGGGCGACGAGGGTGACGACTGGCTGCGCGGCGACGCGGGCCACGACATGATCATCGGGGGTCCAGGCAACGACTCGATCTCCGGTGGTTCCGGCAACGACGAGATCGGCGGCGGCATCGGCGTGGACACCCTGAGTGGCGGCGAGGGGAACGACCAGATCGGTGTCACCGACTCCGACCGCGTCGATGCCGGATCGGGCGACGACGAGGTGCTCATCAGCCAGGTGGCGAGCGGCGCCTCCGTCTACTGCGGCGACGGCTACGACTCCGTGACCTTCCTGACCTACGGCTGGCTCGTCGGTAGCGCCCAGGTCGACGCCTCCTGCGAGCGGGTCACGTCGAGGCCGCTCAAGGGCGACACCTCCTACCCGACCCCGCCCGGACCGGAGGCCAGCTGAGCGCGGTCAGCGCAGCGCGTCGACCAGCAGCCACGCCGCGACGAGCGTGATCGCCACGAGGTAGATCCGGTCGAAGCGGCGCTCGGGCATCCGGTCGAGGACGCGACTGCCGACCCAGGTCCCGGTGATGACGCCGACGATGCCGACGGCGGCCGCCGGGGCCTGGGCGGCGGGCAGCAGCCCGACCGCGCCGAAGATCACGAGCTTGGCGGCGTGACCCGCCACCTGCGACGCGGCGAAGGTGCCGACGAACCCCATTCGATCCTTGGTGCCGGCCCGGAAGAACGGGGCGGCCAGCGTGCCGGTCGCCCCGACCACCGGGTTGAGGGCACCGAGCACGCCGCCCATCGCGATCCACCCGCCCGGGCTCGGCGCGGGCAGCGGGCGCGAGAGCCACTCGGGCAGCCATGTCGCCACGAGGACCGCGATGGCGATGGCCGCCTGGAGCGCGGCGTCGGGTGCCTGGCGCGCCAGCGACAAGGTCAGCGCGCCCGCGGGCAGCAGGAGCAGGGAGGTGCGCCACACGATCCGCCAGTCGACGTCACGGCGGCGGACCAGCGTCCGGGTGCCGTTCGACACCACTTGGATGGCGGCGTGCAGCGGCAGCGCGACGAGCGGGTCGAGGAACGCGACGAGCACGGCCAGCAGCACGACGCCGCCGCCGAAGCCCAGCACCGCGGTGAGCGCTGACGTCGCGAACGCGCACGCTCCGACCAGCAGCACCAGGGTGGGATCCACCCGCACATGTCTACAGGGTCAGGCTCCCGGGTCGACGCTCTCGGTGGCCACCTCGGCCTCGGGATCGCGCTGGACGATCCGCATGACGTGGTAGATCACGATCGCGGCGATCGAGCCCAGCGTGATGCCCGACAGTGACACGTCGCCTCGGGTGATCGTGAGGTTGCCGATGCCGATGATGAGGGCCGCGGCAGCCGTGTAGAGGTTGATCGGGTTGGCGAAGTCGACGTGGTGGTCCATCCAGATGCGCACGCCGATCAGGCCGATGAGGCCGTAGAGCGCGACCGTGACGCCGCCGATGACGCCCTCGGGGATCGTCCCGAGCAGCTCACCGAACTTGGGGGAGAGGCTCAGCAGCATCGCCACGACGCCGGCCACCACGTAGGCGGCGCTGGAGAAGACGCGCGTCGCGGTCATGACCCCGATGTTCTCGCCGTACGTGGTGGTCGCCGAGCCGCCGAAGCCGCCGGCGATCGTGGTGGCCAAGCCGTCGGCGATGAGGGCGCGACCCGTCTCCTCGTTGATGGCCGGCCGGTCGGTGAGGTGGGCGACGCTGCGGACGTGGCCGATGTTCTCGGCGATCAGTGCGAGCACGATCGGCAGGAACATCGGCAGCACGGACCACTCGACCGTGGGGGTGTGGAACTCGGGAAAGCCGACCCAGTCGGCCTTCTCGACCTTGCTGAAGTCGATCTCCCCCGAGGCGAGTGCCACGAGGTAGCCCGCGACGATGCCGAAGAGGATCGACAGCCGCGCGGCGAACCCGGTGAGCAGAACGGCCGAGAGGCAGATGACCGCCAGGGTGATCGTGGCGAGCCACGGCGCCTTGGCGAAGTTGTCGGTGGCGGCGCCGGCCAGGGCGAAGCCGATGAGCGCGACGATCGCGCCGGTGACGACCGGGGGCATCAGCGTCTCGAGCCACGCCCGCCCGGTGGCCTGGACGAGGAAGCCGAACGCGGCGAGCGTGATGCCCGTGCACATGATGCCGAACAGGGCGGCACCCATGTTGTCGTCGAGGACGAGTCCGTGGACCGGGGCGATGAAGGCGAACGACGACCCGAGGTAGCTGGGCAGCCGGCCGCGGGTGATCGCCAGGAAGAGCAGGGTGCCGAAGCCGGAGAAGAACAGCGTCGTCGTCGGCGGCATCTCGGTGAGGATCGGCACGAGGAACGTCGCACCGAACATCGCCACGACGTGCTGGGCACCGAAGCCCACGGTGCGCGGCCAGGAGAGGCGCTCTTCGGGCAGGACGATCGCGCCGGGGGAGACGTTCGAGCCGTCACCATGCAGGGTCCACATGGGAACTGACCTTCTCACGCCCCTCGGCCGCGGGTCGACCGGCGTCCGGTGTCGGCGTGAGGAGTCAGCGTCCGGCGAACCTGGCGGCGAACGCCGCGAACCCCGGGCTGCTGAGCGACTCGGCCTGCGCCCAGGACTCGAAGTTGAGCGACTCGTGGAGGTCGTCGCGCGCCGCGATCGCGACCGACTTCTTGATGTCGGACATCAGCTTGGGGTTGCGCTTGCTCCACGTCGTGGCCAGTTCGGCGGCACGGGCCTTCGGGTCGTCGGCGATCTCCTGGGCGATGCCCAGCCGCAGGGCGGCCTCGGCCTTGATGATGTCGCCGTTGAAGAGGGCGGCGGCCGTGTTGGCCGAGCCGATGCGCTGGGTGAGCATCCACGTGCAGCCGCCGCCGGGGTGCAGGCCGATCTTGCTGAAGGTGGGCCCGAAGCCGCCCTCGGGTCCCGCCACGATGACGTCGCACGCGAGGGCGATGTTCAGCCCGGCGCCGACCGCCGCGCCGTGCACTGCTGCGACCGTGGGGATCGAGAGGTTCCGGATGCCCAGGAACGAGGCGTAGACGTTCATCAGGTGCTCGCGCAGGACGTCGGCCGGGCGGCCGGTGTCGCCGAAGAGGCTCTCGAGATTGGCGCCCGAGCAGAAGGCCTTGCCGGCGCCCGTGACCACGAGGGCGCGGGCCTCGTCGTCGGCGGCGACGGACTCGACGGCCGCGCGCAGCTCCTCCAATAGCGGCCAGTCGAGGGCGTTGAGGCGCTCGGGGGCGTTCAGCGTGATCGTGCGGACGGAGTCTTCGCGCGTGAGCTCGACGAGTGTCATGCGGATCACCCTACGATCAATCCATGACCGAACGGACCCTGCCTGTGGTGCCCGGAGTCGAGCACCGGTGGATCGATGTCGACGGCGTGAGCCTGCACGTGGCGGAGGCCGGAACGGCCCACCGATCGTCCGACCGTCCCACCCTCGTCCTGCTGCACGGCTGGCCGCAGCACTGGTTCTGCTGGCGTCACGTGATGCCGGCCCTGGCCGAGACCCACCACGTCGTCGCGCTCGACCTGCGCGGTGCGGGCTGGAGCGACGTGCCGGAGGGAACGGACGCCTACGACAAGCGCGTCATCGCCGACGAGGTCGCCCGCGCCCTCGAGGTCCTCGGGCTCGACCGGCCGGTGCTCGTCGGTCACGACTGGGGCGCCTGGACCTCGCTGCTCGTCGCCAGCCGCCACCCGGGCTCCACGCGGGGCGTCGTCGCCGCCGCGATCGTGGCGCCGTGGCAGGACGTGCCCTTGCACCAGATGTGGCGCTTCGCGTACCAGCCGATCGCCGGTGGTCCCGGTGGTGCGTTCCTGCAGCGCCGCGCGGGTCAGGTGCTGCTGAAGACGGTCTTCCGCGCCGGGGCGACCCGGCGCTTCAACTGGCCCCGCTCGGTGCGCGAGGAGTACCTGGCGCGGTTCCGCGACCCGGCGCGCGCCCGCGCCGGACAGGCGATGTACCGCTCCTTCCTGCTGAAGGAGATCCCGAAGATCGGCCGCGGCTACGCCCGTCGGGTCGACGACGTGCCGCTGCTCTTCCTGCCGGGCACGGGCGATCTCGTGCTGGCGCCCAGCCTCGTGCGCCGCGTGGAGGGCCCGCCGAACGTCACGGTCACCGAGATCTCGGGCACCGGCCACTGGATCCCCGAGGAGCGCCCCGCCGAGCTCGTGGGCCAGGTTCGCGAGTTCCTGCGCCAGTTCTGAGGCCGCCGCTGCGTCATACGATGCGGTCGCTCTGACGACCGTTCCGTATGACGTTGCGAGGCCGGCGAGCGTGCCTAGTACGATCGGGGCACACCGCCGGTGTAGCTCAATGGCAGAGCGCTTGCTTCCCAAGCAAGATACGCGGGTTCGATTCCCGTCACCGGCTCCACCAGCGGCGTTCGCTCCCGCTCAGACCGTCTTCACGATGTACACGTCGCAGGGCGCGTGGTGCGCCACGTCGGTGGCCACGCTGCCGAGCACTCGACCGATCCCCTGCACGCGACGGTTGCCCACCACGATGAGGTCGGCGCCGATCTCCTTCGCGACGTGCACTAGGGCGTCGGCGGGCTTCCCGGGGGCGGGGCTCGCCTCGACGGTCCCTTGGTAGGAGAGGCCCTCGGCGACCTGGCGCGCGATGGCCTCCGCCCGTTCGCCGGGGCTGAGCGGGTGCATGCCCGGCGGCAGGTCGGTGGCCGCGGCGGCCTTCTCGTCGACCGCCGTGACGATGTGGAGCGCGGCGCCGGTGGCGGAGGCGAGCCCGGCCGCGACCTCCGCGGCGCGGGACGCGGTGTCGCTGCCGTCGACGCCGACGAGGATGGTCTTGTACACGTCTGACTCCTCAGGTTTGGCTTGCCAGCACCCTCGCACACGAAAGGGCCAGGCGTCACCGGTCAGAACGGCTCCGCGACCAGGGCGGCAGGCGTGCGTTAGGTTCTACTCGTGCTGCTTTCGGACCGCGACATCCTCGCCGAGATCGACGCCGGACGGGTCGCGCTCGACCCCTACGAGCCCTCGATGATCCAGCCGTCGAGCATCGACGTGCGCCTCGACAAGTTCTTCCGCGTGTTCGACAACCACAAGTACCCGCACATCGACCCGGCGCAGGACCAGTCCGACCTGACGCGCGAGGTCGAGGTCAACGGCGAGGACGCGTTCATCCTGCACCCGGGGGAGTTCGTGCTCGGCTCCACGTACGAGTACGTGACGCTGCCCGACGACGTGGCCGCCCGGCTCGAGGGCAAGTCCTCGCTGGGCCGCCTCGGCCTGATGACGCACTCGACCGCCGGGTTCATCGATCCCGGCTTCCAGGGCCACATCACGCTCGAGCTGGCCAACGTCGCGACGCTGCCCATCAAGCTCTACCCCGGCATGAAGATCGGCCAGCTGTGCTTCTTCCGGCTGACGTCGGCCGCGGAGAACCCCTACGGCTCGGAGAAGTACGGGTCCCGTTATCAGGGCCAGCGCGGACCGACGGCATCGCGGTCCCACGCGAACTTCCACCGGAGTGTGATCGACTGAGGGCATGACCGCGCCCGACATCAAGCTCGTCGTGGCCGACCTCGACGGCACCCTCCTCGACGAGCGCAAGCAGATGCCCGCCGAGACCTTCGGCCTCATCCGCGAGCTGCAGGCGGCCGGCGTCGCCTTCGCTCCCGCCAGCGGACGCCAGTGGGCGACCATCGAGTCGATGTTCCACGAGGTCGCCGACGAGCTCGTCATCATCGCCGAGAACGGTGCCTACGTGACCCACCGAGGCGTCGAGGTGGCGGTGCACCCGCTGAACCCGGCCTGGGTGTCCACGGCCGTCGCGAAGACGCAGGGACTGCTCGACCGGGGCGTGGACCTCGGCATCGTGGTCTGCGGCGTCGAGTCGGCGTGGATCGACCGCACCGACCAGCCCTTCCTCGACCAGGTCGAGCCGTACTACCGGCGGCTCAAGGTGGTCGACGACCTCACCGCCGTCGACGACACGATCATCAAGCTCGCCGTCCACGACTTCGGCGACCTCGAGGCCGTCACCGCCCCGTTCCTCATCGAGCACGCGGAGAAGAACCCGGTCGCGCTCTCGGGTGCCCACTGGGTCGACGTGATGGCCGAGGGGGTCAACAAGGGCCTGGCCGTCCGCGAGCTCCAGTCGGAGATGGGCATCGACGCCACCCAGACGATGGTGTTCGGGGACTACCTCAACGACTACGAGATGCTCGAGGCGGCCGACTGGTCGTTCGCGATGGGCAACGCCCATCCCGACATCCTCGACCTGGCGAACTACACCGCCCCGCCGAACTCCGAGAACGGCGTCATCACCACCGTGCGCGCCGTCCTCGGGCTCTGAGTCAACCGCTCCGGCACCACCTGACCCATGAGCGGTCGCAGATCACGAATTCGCCGGTAAGTGAACGTTTTCCGTCACGCGCTCCGACCGCGGATGTGACCCTGAGGATCTTGGGGGGTCGTTCGCGGAGGTGTGGCGATGACTCGGTCGGTCCGGTGGGTGCTCGGCGCGATCCTCGCGCTCGTGTTGGGCCTCGTGGCGGCTCCGGCCGTGGCGGCCCCGCCCGAGCCGTACCGCGTGGCGACGGGCCTCGAGGGCGGGACGAGCGCGGCCCACGTCGCCATCGGCGATCGGATCTTCTGGGTCAGTCACGGCAACAGCGGGACCAGCTCGAACGACAGTGAGCTGTGGACCTCCGACGGCACCAGCGAGGGAACGCACGAGTTCTTCGACCCGAACCCGGGCGGACGCGGCCTGGTCGGCTCGCTCCTGAAGTTCGGGGACGGCTTCGTCTTCACCGCCACGGGGCCGGCAGGTGGCGCGGAGGTCTGGTACTCCGACGGGACGACCGAGGGCACGGAGATGATCGCCGACCTCACGGTCGACGACGCCGGTTCGACGTGGCTGCTCGAGGCAGGGCCCGGAGCGGTCTACCTCGCGGCCGACGACGGCGCGCACGGGCGCGAGCTGTATCGGTGGACCGGACCCGGGGCGGCGCCCCAGCTGCTGGACGTCAACCCGACGGCGCGCATGACCTCCGACGAGGAGCTGCAGGACCAGTGGCGGACGAACTGGACGGACTCCAGCCCGGTCGCACTGGGGATGGTCGGCGACGCGTTCGTGTTCACGGCCGACCAGACGATCAGGACCGCGGACGTCAGCGAGTGGGGCGATCACTACGTCGCGACGTCCGGAACGGGGAGAGAGCTGTGGAGGGTCGGCCCCACCGGGCCTCCGCAGCTCGTCAAGGACATCTCGCAGACCGATGCCTGGGGCGACCCGTCGCCGCAGCAGAGCACGCGGTTCTCCGAGCGCACCGGGACCGCGGTGATGGGCGGGTCCCTGTACTTCCTCGTCGACAGCACCGATCCCGGCGTTCCCGAGCCCGAGCTGTGGAGGACGAACGGCGTCTCTGAGGGGACCACCAAGGTCGCGCACCTGCCGCTCGCGTACCTCGACGACCAGTGGGACTTCGAACCCGCCGTCGCAGGCGGCCGGCTGTTCTACCGGGCCTGGAGCGGTGACTGGGACGGGATGTGGGCGACCGATGGCACGGGCGCTGGTCAGCGCGTGAGCCCGGCGGGAGACGCCACCGATCCGGTGACGCTGGGCTCCGGGGTGGTCTTCGGGCTCGAGCAGGACGACACCGGCCGGGAGCCGTGGTTCTCCGGCGGGACGTCCTCGGTCCGCCTCGGGGACCTGCGTGCCGGGGCGGCCGGGGCGCATCCGTTCCCGATCACCACGTGGGGCTCCCACGCCTACTTCGGGGCCAACGGCGGCTCGGGCCGCGACCTCTACCGGACCGACGGCACTCCCGCCGGGACCGAGCGGGTGATGGACCTGCCGAACACGGCGGGAGCGGTGCTCGACGGGCCGATGGTGTTCTACGGCGCGGAAGGGCTGCTCTACTTCGTCAACAGTCCTGATGACGACCGCAACGTCGGGAACGAGCTGTGGGCGTTCGACCCCAACCGGTCCGTCACGGCCACCTCGACGGTGCTGCGCGCGCAGGCCACCGTCGCCTACGGTGCCGCGGCGACCGTCACGATCGCGGTCACGGGCACGGGTGGACCGCCCACGGGGACCGTGACGATCCGCGACGGCCAGCGCGTACTCGGCACGGCCGAGCTGGCGAACGGCGCCGCGACCTTCGCCCTGCCCCGCAACCTCGCCCTGGGTGACCACGTGCTGACCGCCACCTACAGCGGAGACGCACAGTTCTCGTCCTCGACCTCGGCGCCGGTCACCGTGCGGGTCAAGGCCGCGACGAGGCTCGGGGGCCGGGTCAACGACCTCACGTTCCTCACGACGGAGCGCATCCGCGTCACCGCCACCCTCAGGACGACGCCGGCGATCAACGCGACAGGACGCCTCCAGCTCCTCGTGGACGGTCGCGTGCGGGCCACGGCCACCCTCGCCGCACGGCACCGGAACACCCTGACGCTCGTCAGCCCGCCCCTCGCGCGGGGCCGGCACAGGCTCCAGGTCGTCTTCTCCCAGTCACCCAACGCCATGGACGCACGGACCGGCGTCGTCACGATCACGGTCTACCGATGAGAGAGGCACTGAGATGAGGACGAGACGCATCACGCTGGTCGTGACCCTGCTCGCGGCGCTGATCCTGGGATTCGCGCCGGCGGCGCAGGCCGGCACGTTCCGGATCACCACGCGGTGGAAGAGCTGCGACACCTTCAAGTCGGCCATCGCCGTGCGGGTGACCTTCAAGGATCCCGCCTACCTGTACGGCTCCGGCAAGTACATGGTGAAGCGCTGGATCGAGTGGGAGGTCTACAAGAGCGGGATGTGGAGGGAGGAGGATCGCTACTACTCCGAGTCCAACTGGGTCAAGGTCACCAACAAGAACTACGACTGGACCACGACCCCGGGCGACAGGACCGGATGGGGAAACACGGGCCTCTACTACAGCCACTGGCGCGCGAAGGTCACCGTGAAGCTGATCAAGAACCGCAAGGGCCCCCGTGACAAGAAGGTCGACGAGGTCCAGATCTTCCCGATGAAGGGCTCGTTCCGGGAGATCGGCTCGAACTGCGGCTACGAGTTCTGACGTCGCGCCTCGATAGAGTCGCCGGGTGAGAGTCCAGCCGTCCCCCGAAGTCGCCGCTGCCCTGGACGAGGGGCGGCCCGTCGTCGCCCTCGAGTCCACGATCATCAGCCACGGCCTGCCCCGTCCCGACAACCTCGAGGCGGCGCAGGAGTTCGAGGAGATCCTGCGGTCGCAGGGCGTCACGCCCGCGACGATCGCGGTGCTCGACGGTGAGCTCAAGGCCGGGCTCACCGCCGACGAGCTCGCCCGGATCGCGAACGAGGACGTCCCGAAGCTCACGGTGCGCGACCTGCCCGTGGTGCTCGGCATGGCCGGCAGCGGCGCCACCACGGTGGCCGCCACGTCGTGGATCGCCGACCGCGCCGGGATTCGTGTCTTCGCGACCGGCGGCCTGGGCGGCGTGCACCGCGGTGCGTCGGAGTCGTTCGACGAGTCCGCCGACCTCACGGTGCTGGGCCAGGTGCCGATCACGGTCGTGTCGGCGGGCGTGAAGTCGATCCTCGACATCCCCGCCACGCTCGAGCGTCTCGAGACGCTCGGCGTGATCGTCTTGGGCTTCCGCACCAAGGACTTCCCGAGCTTCTGGCTGACGTCGTCGGGCCATGAACTCGACTGGCGGGCCGAGGACGCGTTCGCCGTGGCCGCCGTCATGCACAGCCGCGACGAGCTGGGCCTGAAGTCGGGCATCGTCGTGGCCAACCCGCTGCCGGAGGAGAAGCAGCTCGATCCCGTGGTCCACGACGAGGCGCTCGAGCGCGCGCTGGCCGAGGCCGACGCCCAGGGCCTCTCGGGCAAGGAGGTCACGCCGTTCCTCCTGCAGCGCATCGTCGAGTTGACCGGCGGCGACAGCCTCGCGGTCAACCTCGACATCGCGCGCAACAACATCGCGGTCGCCGCGCGCATCGCGATCGCCGCGGCGGAGTACCCGTGATCCTCGTCGTGGGTGACGTGGTCGACGACATCGGCGTGCTGCCGCTCGAGCCCGTCGCGCCGCGCAGTGACACCCGCGCCCAGATCCGCATGACACCCGGCGGCTCGGCTGCGAACACCGCGGCGTGGCTGGGGTTCCTCGGCGCCGACACTCGGTTCTTCGGCAAGGTCGGCAACGACGGGGTGCAGCGACACGGCGCCGCCCTGCGCGACCACCAGGTGGAGCCGCGGCTCGTCGCCGACCCGCTGCTGCCCACGGCCACGATCGTGCTGACCCTCGATGACGACGCCGACCGCACGATGTACGTCGACCGCGCCGCGAACGGCACCCTGGCCTCCGCCGACCTGCCCGAGGACCTGTGGGACGGGGTCGACTGGCTGCACCTCACCGGCTACACGTTCTTCGACCCGCAGACGCGCGACGTCGCGATCGAGCTGATCGCCGAGGCCAAGCGGCGCGGAGCCGGCGTGAGCGTCGACCCGAGCACCACTGCGTTCCTGCGCGAGGTCACGCCCGAGGCGTTCGCCGCCTGGACCCGAGGGGTCGACCTGCTGGTGCCCAACCTCGACGAGGCGCGCCTGCTGGTCGGTGCCACCGGCCCGTTCGTCGACTTCGACACCCTCACGTCCATGTACCCGCACGTCGTGGTGACGCTCGGCTCGATGGGAGCCGCCTACGTGGCCGGGAGCGCGCGCGAGCAGGTGGCCGCGCCGCGCGTGCAGGTGGTCGACACCACCGGTGCCGGCGACGCGTTCACCGCGGGGTTCCTGGCCTCGTGGCTCGAGACGAAGGATGCTCGTGCCGCGCTCACCGGTGGCATCGGTGCGGCCAGCCGCTGTGTGCAGCAGCGCGGTGCCCGTCCCTAGGTCCTCTCCGCGGTAACGACAACGCGCCAGCACCCGTGAGGGGCTGGCGCGTCGTCGTGCGTGAGGGCCGTCAGGCCTTCGTGTCGTCGGCCTCGTCGTCCTGAGCGGCCTGCTGGGCGGACTCGCTCAGCTCGGCTCCCGAGGGGTTGGCGTCACTGAGCGGCACGGCGTCGTCCGAGACCGGATCCGGGGCGGGGGCGTCCTCGACCGGCGTGATCGCGGCGAGCTCCTCCTGCTCCGAGGACGGCTCGGCGTGCTTCTCGGCCGGCAGCTCGGGCTCGGAGTCGTCGTACACGACGGACTCGGCGTCCGGGTTCGTCGTGTCACCGCTCTCGGGGTGCGGCTCCGGCTTGGGCTCGTCCTCGGCCGCCGTGTGCGGCTTCGGCTCGTCGTCCTCCAGCGCGTCGAGCAGCGACGGCTGCTCGTTCGCGGCGGGGGCGTCCTCGGTGGCCTCGGGCTCGGTGGCCTCCGGCTCCTCGGCGGCGGGCTCGGCCTCGGCGGGCTCGGCCTCGGTCTCGGGCGCCTCGGCGGGAGCCTCGGACACCTCGGCCACTGCGTCGGCGTCAGGCTGGCCGAGGCCCTCCTGGCGCTCGTTCTGGGCCGGACCGTCCTCGGACTCCGAGCCGAGCTCCGGGTTCGACACCGCATCGCCCGTGGCCTCGGGCTCGGGGTCGGACTGGGCCGGCTCGTCCTCGGGCTCGGTGGCCACGGAGACCGGCTTGGTGCCCTCGTGGTCGGCCGCGCCCTCCGGCGTGGCGTCGCCCTTCTCGAAGATGCCGCCGGCGGTGCCCTTGTCGTCGACCGCGATGTTGTGCTTCGCGGCCATCTCGGCGTCCTCGGCGCGGCTGTCGCCCTCGGGGTTGTCGAGGTCGTCGCCGGCGTCCGTGGGAGCCTCGGCCGAGTCGTGCGCGTCCGCGGCGGCGCCCACCGACTCGGTGTCGGTCAGCGTGCCGGGATCGGCCTCGGCCGCGGGGCCGGGCTCGGCGTCCTCGGGCTCGTCACCGGAGGCGTGCGACTCCTCGGCCGCCATGACCAGGGCCTCCGCCTCGGCCACGACGTCCTCCTCGGAGCGCTTGACCGCCTGCAGCAGCAGCTGCGCGACGTCGAGCACCTCGACGTTGACCAGGGACTCGTCCTCGGCCTGCTTCGCCGTGAGGCCGTCGGCCAGCATGACGCGGCAGAACGGGCAGCCCACGGCGATCTTCTCCGCGCCGGTGCCGATGGCCTCCTCGGTGCGGTTGATGTTGATGCGGGAGCCGATCTTCTCCTCCATCCACATGCGGGCGCCGCCGGCGCCGCAGCAGAAGGAGGTCTCCTTGCTGCGGTCCATCTCGACGTAGTCCGCGCCCGTCGCGCCGATCAGCTCGCGCGGCGGCGAGTAGACCTGGTTGTGACGGCCCAGGAAGCAGGGGTCGTGGTACGTGACCTTGGCCGCGGGAGCCGCGGGCGCGACCGGCTTGAGCTTCTTCTCGCGCACGAGGCGGTTGAGCAGCTGCGTGTGGTGCACGACCTCGAGCTCGATGCCGAGCTCCTTGTACTCGTTCTTGAGCGTGTTGAAGCAGTGGGCGCAGGTCGAGACGACCTTCTTGACCTTGGTCTCCTGGAAGACCGCGACGTTCTCCATCGCGAGCTGCTTGAAGACGATCTCGTTGCCGGCACGGCGGGCGGAGTCGCCCGAGCAGGTCTCGCCGTCACCGAGGACGGCGAAGGTGACGCCGGCGATGTCCAGCAGCTCGGCGACGGCCTGCGTGGTCTTCTTGGCGCGATCCTCGAAGGCGCCGGCGCAACCGACCCAGAACAGCCACTCGACCTCGTCGAGGGACTCGACGTCGACGCCGACCTGCTTGACCTCGAAGTCGAGGTCCTCGGCCCACTTCATGCGGTCGCGCGGGTTCATGCCCCACGGGTTCCCCTTGCGCTCGAGGCCCTTGAAGATGTTGTTGAGCTCGGCGGGGAAGTTGGACTCGACGAGCACCTGGTAGCGGCGCATGTTGTCGATGTGGTCGACGTGCTCGATGTCGACCGGGCACTGCTGGACGCAGGCGCCACAGTTGGTGCACGACCACAGGACGTCGGGGTCGATGACGCCGAAGAGGTCCTCGGAGCCGATGAGCGGACGCTCCAGCTCGCGCTGCTGGTCCTCGGTGAGGGTCTCGGGATCGGCGCCGAGCAGCGGCACCTTCGCGTAGGCGTGCTCACGCAGGCCCATCATGAGCAGCTTCGGCGAGAGCGGCTTCTCGGTGTTCCACGCGGGGCACTGGCTCTGGCAGCGACCGCACTCGGTGCAGGTGGAGAAGTCCAGGATGGACTTCCAGCTGAAGTCCTCGACCTTGCCGACGCCGAGCTTCTCGAACTCCTCCTCCTCCATGTCCTCCATGGTCTCGAGGTCGAGCGGCTTGCCGGCGACGTAGAGCGGGACGAGGGCACCGAGGGCGGTGCCGCCGTCGGCCTCGCGCTTGAAGTAGATGTTGAACCAGGCCAGGAAGCGGTGCCAGGCGACGCCCATCGTGAGGTTCTTGCCGATCACCATCAGCCAGACGGTGGCCGAGACGACCTTGACGACGGCCAGGATGGTGATGGTGGCCTCGAGGCCGGTGACCGACAGGCCCGACCACAGCGTCTCGCCGATCCAGGCGGTGGTGGGGAAGTGGAAGGCACTCGCGTTGCTGTCGCCCTGGAGGCTCATCAGCTGGTACTCGGCGCCGCGGATCAGGATGCCGGCGGCGCACTCGAGCGCGACCATCGCCTCGACGAAGTAGGCCTGGCCGAAGCGCGAGCCGAAGAAGCGGCTCTTGCGGCCCAGGGTGCGCGGGTGGTTGCGCTGGCGGATCACGACGAGCGCGGCGATGCCGATCAGGCCGAGCCAGGCGATGAGCTCGCTGACCCACTCGAACAGGAAGAAGTGGCCGATCAGCGGCAGCACGAGGTGCGGGTTCCAGACCTGCAGGTACGCCGTCGCGACCGCCGTGCTGAGGATGATGAAGCTGAAGAAGACGGCCCAGTGCAGGATGCCGACCCACTGCCACTGGAGCATGCGCGTGTGGCCGAGCGTCTCGACCAGCATGTTCTTGGTGCGGCTCTTGGGGCTGTCGGTGCGTCCGTAGGCCGGCGTGCCGGCGCGGATGACTCCGAGCATCCGCTTGATCCCGGGTGCCAGGTAGTACACCGCCAACGCCGTGGAGACCAGCGTGATCACTCCGGCGATGATGTTGATCGGTTCCATGCCGATTCCTCTCGCGGTTCAAGCAGTTTGTGCTGACCCTAATCTGCGGCGAAGCGGGCTGCTCAGTTAGGCCAGCCAAAGCCGTGCCTTGATGTTACCTATGAGTAGCAACGGGCACGCAGGCGATGGCCGCGAGCGGGAAGACGGCCGCGGCCGCGAACGCCCAGCCGTAGCCCGCGTACTGCACGATCGCGCCCATCACGGGCGGCACGGCCGCCGACGTGAGGTACTGACCGGTGTTCTGGATCCCGAAGGCCCGGCCCGACCAGCGCGACCCGGCGATCTCGGCCACCGCGGTGAAGGCCAGCCCGTTGTCGGCCACCGTGATCATCGTCGCCGCCACCATGACGGCCACGGCCACGGGCGACCCGTCCAGGAGGGCCAGGAGCAGCATCACGGCCGTGGCGGCCACCGCGACCTGCCGCATGGGGCCGAGCCGGTCGCCGATGCGGTCGGACCACCAGCCAGCCGCGATGCGGCCGGCGGCGCCGAGCACCTGCGAGGCCGCGTAGAGGCCGCCCGCGGCGGCCGGGCTCCAGCCGTGCCGGTCGATCAGCCACAGCAGCATGAAGGTCCACACCACGTACTGCGGGATGACCAGCAGTGCGGAGGCGGCGTGGATCCGGGCCAGCCGGCGATCGCCTCGGTAGGGGTTGGCACCGCCGCTCGGGTCCTCGCTCGCGTGGCGGGGCGGGTCGACGACGGTCACGGCGACGAAGACCGTGGCGACTGCCGCGACGACGAGACACAGCGTGACGATCCACGCGACGCCGCGGGTCTGCACCGCCGCCGGCACGACGAGGGCGGCGAGCCCGACGCCGAGCGGGAGCCCGGTCTGACGGATGCCCATCGCGAGCCCACGCCGATGCGCCGGGAACCAGCCGACGACGAGGCGGCCGCTGGCCGAGTTGGAGCTGCCGGCGGCCACGCCGCAGAGGCCGAAGCCGAGAGCCAGGACGATCGCGTCGTCGGCGCGGGCGCCCGCGAGCGCCACGGCGCATCCCGCCACCAGGAGGGCGAGCCCGGAGGACAGGGCGATCCGCTCACCGACGCGGTCGACGATCGCTCCCCATGCCACGAGTGTGAGCAGCGTGCCCACGAGGGGCGCGGCGGCGAGCGCACCGCTGGCCACCAGGGAGAGGCCCTCGTCGAGGTGCAGGTGGGGGATGAGGAGCAGTGGCGTGCTCACGACGGCGGTCGCGGTGACCTGGGCGACCATCGCCGCGACGAGCATGAGCCACGGGCTCGGGTGACGGGTCCCGGGCGGGGCCGCCCCGCGGCTCACGCCAGGGCGCCGACGTGCGCCATCGCCTGCTGGAGCAGGACGCCGCGGCCTCCCTCGAGCTCGTCGAGGACCGCTGGGGCGAGGGCCTCGCGCGGGGTCAGCCACGAGAGCTCGAGCGCGTCCTGGCGGGGATCGCACTCGCCGGTGACCGCCACGACGTAGGCCAGTGCGACGGCGTGCTGGCGCGCGTCGTGCAGCGGCGTCACGCCGGGCAGCGGGAAGTACTCGGCCACCGTGAACGGCACGATGTCGGCGGGCAGCTGCGGGAACGCGGTCGGACCGAGGTCCTTCTCCAGGTTGCGCATCAGCGCGCTGCGGATGGGCTCGCCGTGCAGCACGCGTCCCGACACGAACGACCGCGCCATGGTGCCCGTGGTGGCGGAGCCGCGGAGCAGCAGACCGACCTGCTCGACCTGGCCGAGACTGTCCAGGCGAACCGGGATCGCCTCCACGTAGAGGATCGGGACGCGGCGGCGGGTCTCCTCCAGTTCAAACTCGGAGAGCCAGCCGGGGTTCGGGTCGGGGGTGCGCACGGAGGGCATGGGCCCATTGTGGTCGATGGGCGGTCGTCGGCAGCGTAAGTCGTTCGCGAACACCGGTTGTCACTACGAGTTACAGCATTTAGGGTGAGGTGGATCACACGCAGTTCGGCGTGCGCCAGATGGAGTGCTCGCCACAACGAGGGGAACCATCTGTGCGCTTCACACTTCTACCGTCCCGACGCGCCACCGCCGCTGTCGCCGCCCTGGGCCTGGCCGCCGCCGGTGTCGTCGGTGCCGGCTTCCTCAGTCCGGCGGCCGCCGACCAGACGCTCGAGAAGGACTTCCCCTTCAAGTGCGAGGTCATCGCCGGCGGTCTGAACCTCGGTATCCAGGACATCGGCGTCAAGGCCACGACGGTGGTCCCGGACTCGGTGACTCCCGGCGAGACGATCCCCTCCACCGCCGTGAGCATCACGCTCACGATGCCGGAGCTCCTGCGCCAGTCCACCGCGCTGCTGCTCGGAGGACGTGAGGCAGCGGGTGCGTCCACCGACTCCGCCGTCACCCTCACCTCGGGCGGTCAGACGATGACGGTCGCGATCCCCGAGCTGGGCTCGGCCCGCACGCCGATCCCGCAGGTGGCGAACGAGCCGTGGCTCATCCCGGCCACCGGCATGGTGCCGCCCATCACGGTCCCGGACTACGCCACCGACACGGTGGTCGTGGGCATGCCCCAGGCCTTCAACATCACCGCCACCATCTACAAGGCGGACGACTCCACGATCCCGTCGACGCTCTCGTGCACCGGTCCCGCTGACCTGGCCCTGGGTTCGATCGCGGTGACCGAGCCCACGACGGAGCCGACGACGGAGCCGACGACCGAGC